>CAYSFD010000027.1:0-128199 GCA_964430565.1 uncultured Enterobacteriaceae bacterium | reverse complement strand
CCAGGGCATGTCCTCCGGATGCACGATCTTCCTGCGCTTGGCGTTTCTCGCCGGGGCCTGCATCGCGTTATCGAGCAGGCTCTGATACAGCTTCTGGTGCGCGCTGCCGCGCATCCAGGCTTTCGATTCACCCCAGGCCATTCGCGACTCCTTTTCTCATATCACACGCGACTCCATCCGCGCGCGGCTACTGGTTGTAGTTCTCTTCGAAGTGCCGCGGCACGAATCCGGCGCCCTCGGGCGTGGGTTCCTTGGGCCGCGGAATGACCGTCTGCTGAAACATCAGGTTCATGAACAGGACCATCGGCTTGGGCTTCAAGACAAGCGCGCGCGCCGGTTTCACCGGGTCGGCGTTGAAGTGCTGGTGCACGCAGTTCATGTGCACGATCGCGACGTCCCCGGCCGACCAGTCATGGCGCACGCCGTCGTGGATTTCGTAGCCCTTGCCGTCGAGGATGTAGAACGCCGCCTCGTTCACGTGACCGTGCTTTTGCGTCCGGCCCCCGGGGCCGTACTCCTCGAGGTGCACGTGCAGCGTCTGCGTCATGCCGTCCACCGGCTCGATGAAGTGCTTGCTGAAGGACTGCGGCCCGTCGTTAAAGAGGAGATCCTTGCCCTTGATCACGCGCGGCAGGCCGCGCAGGCGCGCCAGCTCGCCCTTGAGGCTGTACTGCCCCTGGATGCCGCGCACGAAGACGCGGTCCTTCTTGCTGCTGTAATGCGATTCCTTGCCCATGGTTCTGCTCCGTTGTTATGCAGTACCGCGCTAACGCGATTTGATGCCGAAGATCTCCTCGTAGAGCTTGACCCATTTGTCGTACTCGTCGAGGGTGACGCGTGCATCGACAAACTTGAGAGGCAGCTTGTTGAGCGGCGTGTCCACTTTCTTATTGGTGGGCACGAAGTCGCGCCCGGCGAGGATCTTCTGGCCTTCCTCGCTGATCTCAAAGTCGTAGAACAGCACCGCGGCATGCGGATGCGGCGCCCGGCGCGCCACGCCCGCGCCGTTCGGCCGCGCGATCGCGGTGCCGATCGAAAACCAGTCGATCGGCGCCCCCTGACGCTTTAACTGCTCGGCCTTGTAGTTGTATACGGTGAGGGCAAACGGCACTTCGCCCGACACGACGAGTTGGGTGAGCAGGGTATGTCCCTTGCGCACCGAGATGCCGTTCTTCGCCGCCATTTCCTTGAAGAGCTTGGTGCCTTTCGCCTCGCCAAGATCGGCGAACAGGCCGGCGAGCCAGTCGGAGTCCTCCGCCTCGATGCCGAGCCTGCCCTTCCACCGGGGATCGAGGAGATCCTCCCAGCTCTTGGGCAGCTCCTCTTTTTTCACCGCCTTGGTGTTGTACGCTTGCACGAACACGTTCAGTCGCGTGCCGACCCATTCGCCGTGCGGGCGCAGCGCCGGCGCGATGAGATCGGCGTGATGCGGCGACTGGATTTTCTGCAGGATGTTCTCCCGGTGCAACGACTCGAGCTCCGGGCCGTTGGTCTCGACGAGATCGACGGTGTTGCGGTTGGCCCGCGCCTCGGCTACCGCCCGCTGCAGCACTTTCTCCGAGCTCGCGCGCCAGATGTTCACCTTGACGCCGTACTTCTTCTCGTAGGCGCCGGTGAGCGCCCCCATGTCGTCAGACTGCGCCGAGGTGTAGAGGTTGAGTTCCTTTTCCTTCTTCGCGCCTTCGATCAGTTTCTGCAGGCGGTCGGGGCCCGCATACAGGCCCACGTCCGCGGACGTGGCGTTCGGTTTGATCTGTGCGAAGACGGCCGCGGGAAGTTCGATCCCTACGGCGAACAGGCATGCAACTAGCGCGAACTTCCGTTGGTTCATGGCTGAGACTCCTTTATCGCCCCATGCGAGGTCAATCGGCTTCCTTCTCGACCTTCCGGCCTTTCAAGAAGAGCTCCGACCAGAGTTTTTCCCACTTCTCGGCCTGATCGAGCGTGAGCACCGGATCGATCATCTCGAAGGGAAACTTGTTCAGATGCGTGTCCACGGCAAGGCTCGCGGGCACGCGGTTGCGCTCCTTGATCAGCGTCTGTCCCTCGTGCGAGAGCATGAAATCGGTGAACAGCAGCGCCGCATGCGGGTGCGGGGCGCGCTTCGCCACGCCGATCGCGTTCGGCCGGCCGAAGGTCGGCGTGAGGGCCTTCCACTTGATCGGGGCGCCCCTCACCACGAGACGCTCCGCGTTGTGATTGTAGATAGTCGCCGCGATGGGAATCTCGCCCGAGGCCACGAGCTCGGCAATGAGCGTGTGGCCGGTGCGCAACTGAGGCTTGGAATCGGCGAGCTTGCGGAAAAACGCGAGGCCCTTTTGCTCGCCCATCGATTGCACCAGGGCGGCGAACCAATCCACATCGCTCGCCTCGATGCCCACTTTGCCCACGAAGCGCGGATGCACCAGGTCCTCATACGTGTTTGGGACCTCCTCCGGCTTCACCAGGTTGGTGTTATAGGCAATGGTGAAAAAATTGAAGCGGTCGGCGACGTAGTGCCGGTGCTTCGGAAACCCGGAAGCGGGCAGGTCCTTGAAATGGGGGCTGAAAAACTCGTCGAGCAGCTGCTCGCGGTAAAGCGCCTCCATTTCCGGCCCGTTGGTTTCGAACACGTCCGCAGCGAAGCGGCCGGCGTGGGCCTCGGTTAAGGAGCGCTGGACAACCTTCTCGCTGCTCGCGCGCCACAGAGAGACTTTGACTCCGTATTTCTTCTCGAACGCGCCGATGATGGGCACGGAGTCCTTGAGATTGAGCGAGGTATAGACGACGACGCTGCCTTCCCGGCGCGCGCCTTCCAGCAGGCGCTTGTCGCGGTCGGCGCCCTGGTACTTGTAGATCTCCGCCGGGCCGGGCTTGACTTGCGCGAGCAGCGCGCCTGGAGAAACGAGAAGGCCGGCGAGCAGGATGGCACCGCCGAGTCCCCTATATCCGAGAGCCGGCCTTTCCCATATTTTGCCTTCGGGAGCTCTTCCGCGAAACCATTTCATTCAGGAACCGTTGTATGCAGCGATGCTGGAAACAATCGACCCCGCCGCGTGCAGCCATCTCGCACGGGGCGGGGTCGGTTTTAGGTAGGCGCCGTCAGAAGCTGTGGCTGACGCCAACTGCGAACTGGGTGATATCTTCTCCCACGCTCGGCGTGGCGTTCGCCGTATTGTTGTAGCTTGCCGAGGTCCCGTTGTCCAGCTTGGAATAGATCGCGAACACCAAGGTGCGTTTCGAAAAGGAATAGGACCCGCCTAGATTCATCTGCCTCGCTTCGAGGCCGGTGGTGGTGCATGTACCCCCGCCGGTAAGCGAGCAGCTTCCCTCAGGCGAATTCACGATGGAAAACGCGCCGGTGATATTGCCGAATTTTTGCTCGACGCCCAAGGCCACGCGCGTGTTCTTGTAGTTCTCGAACCGCACCAGCCCTGGCGCCACTCCCGTTTCTTTCCATTCCATCTGCGCGACATCCAAAGAACCCGTTGTGTTGCCGAATTTCAACATGACGGTGGCGCGGGTGGCAGTGTCCTTGGAGTGAACTCCGTTGAGACCGTTCGTCGGGAGGCTCGCGATCGCCGCCGGTACGTTGTTCGACCCGCCGAAATAGTCCTTGTGATCCTCGTGGCCCAGCGCAAGGTACAGCGGGCCGGCCTCGTATTTCACGCCCACGGCCCACAGCTGGGCGTTTTTGGTGGTACCGGGGTTATCCTTCGCTTCATCCGGGGAATACGTGACGAGAACCTGCACGCCGGCCATCCGGGGCGACTCGTACACGAGCGAGTTAGGCTGGCGCAGGTGAAAATCGAAGCCGGTGCCGCCGGCGCCAAATCCCAGCCTGGAGAGCACGTTGCTGTTCGACACGAAGTTGCCGCTGCTGATCCCCAGGAAGCTCAACTGGTCGCCGACCTGCTTGTAGGCCGTGTCCATGAAACCGAGCTTGACGGTGCCGAACCCACCCGCAAGGCCGACAAAGGAATCGCGGTTGGCCCAGAAGGCGTTGGTGCCGCTGTCGATGCGAACCCTACTCTCGATCTGAAATATCGCGCTAAGGCCACCGCCAAGGCTTTCATTGCCCCGGATTCCGAGTCGGGAGTTGGAAGCGTCGACCGACGGACGCTTGTGGGTTTGCAACCCGCCTGGAGCCGCGCTGAGGGTGCTCCGCTCGCTCACCGGTTGGGTGGCCGGCGTGGCACCGCTGAAGTCGGCAGAGGTCAACTCAGGGTACAGCTTCCCGTAGATGGTGTAGTTCGCCTCGGCTCCGGCCGCCGCCACCGCGACGCCTGCGGAAGCCATGCCCAGCGCACCTGCAACCGCCACCACGAGTATTTTCTTTCGATGCATGTGGATTCTCCTCTCCTCAGTATTGTTATTCGCTCGACGAATCTGCCTGAATCCGGTCGGCACCCCGCTTTGGCGCCTGATTCGTTTCTCTATGCGGAATTGAAATCCGGCTCCACAACAAAGTTTTAGGAACCTAACAAGTCCCATCTCCAGTGTCAAGCTGCGACGCGCGATAACGGGCGCTCAGCGCCCATAGGAGTCCAGTTTGTAGCGCCGAGGCTTCAGCGCCCGGCAGATTTCGCGGTTCACGCCCGCTTGCGGCAGTGCAATACCCGCGTCGGCCGCCATTTCAGCGACAATCGCCATGTCGTCCTCGGCCCAGGCCATGGTCTGGCTGCCCCACTTCTCGAGCGGGCCGTTGGCGCAGCTCGAAATAAGCAGCGCGCGGCGCAAAGCTTCGATGTCCGCGCCGTAATGCTGCGCGAGCGCGAGCCCCTCATGGTCGGCGACCAGGCACGCCCACAGGATCAGGTTGTTGACGGCCTTCGCCACCTGCGCGGTGCCAACCCCGCCGGTGTGCACAACGTCCGACGAGTAAGCGCGCAGCACCGGCGTCAGGCGCTCGACGACATCGGCATCGCCGCCGACGAAAGAAAGCAGCGTGCCCTTGTCCGCGGCTTCGCCACCGCGGCATACCGTGGAATCGACGACGTGGAGCCCGGCACCTTCACATTCCCTGGCGAGACTCTGTACGGTCTTGGGATGAATCGTGCTCAGGATCGCGATCACCGCGCCCGGCCTCGCTTTGCGCAGCGGCCCACCTTCGGCAAGGAGTGCCTGCACCTCGCGGTCGAAACCCACGCAGACGAGAATTGCGTCGCACCCGGCGGCGAGAGATTCCGGATCCGCGGCCCACTGGGCGCCGCTCTCTTTCACCGCGCTAGCCCTCGCCGCGTTGAGGTCGCAGACCCGCGTCGCAAATCCCCTGCGCACGAGGTGCCCGATGATGGGCGTGCCCATACGCCCTGCGCCTACGACGCCGATGGTTTTCAGTTCGCGCGGAACCGGGGACTTACTCATTCTCAACTCCCTAGAGAAAACCGGGGACAGACCACGCTTCCCGATTATTCACATCTGACGGCACTGCGAAAAACGTGGTCTGTCCCCGGTTTTCAGCGCTTCTGCGTGATCGTGTCGAGCAGCGCCGGCCGGCCGGCCTTCACCTCGGCGATGGCGCGCATGAGAGCTGCGGCGACTTCGCGCGGATCCTCGATCGGACCTTCGGCGTACCACCCCATGGAACGCGCCATGCTCGCGAAATCCGGCGCGGGATTGTCCATGTCCATGCCGATGTGCGCGCGCTCGACCGGCGTGCCGCGCAGTTTCGCCATGCGGATCTGGTGCTCCCAGTCGTTGTAGTAGGCGCGGTTGTTGTACATGACCACGAGAAGCGGGATCTTGTGCTTGGCTGCGACCCACATCGCGCCGGCGTCGAACATGAGATCGCCGTCGGGCTGCAGGTCCACGACCAGGCGCTTCTTGTCGCGGTGCGCGAGCGCCACGCCAAGCGAGATGCCGAATTGCGTCGCGGTGCCCAGCGACCTTCCGGGATGCCGGTAGGGTTTGTCGAAATCCCAGAGCATGCGCGCCCATTCGTCGAGCGTGCCGGCGGTGAGGACCCAGTCCTCGCTCTTGATCGCCTCCCACACTTCGGAGGCGAGCCTGGGCAAAGCAATCGGGCTCGCGTCCCAGTGCTCGCGGGCCTCCCTGGCCCAACGCTCGCGCTTGGCGTTGCTTTGCCTGGCGATATCGGCCGCGCGCGCCTTTACCCGCTGCCCGAGCTGTGCGTCGCTTTTCAGCCGGCTGCGCAGCAGCCCGGTCAGCATCGGCATCGCAATCGAGGTGTCGGCGAGAATGCGCAGGTCGGCGTGGTGCAGGCGTTGGTAATCGAGCGCCCAGCTGGAGAGCTCCAGGTCGCCGAAGCCGATGTCGATCCATTTCGCCCCGGGCGGCACGATCGAGGTCAGCTCGCGCGTAGCGCTGACGAGCTCCGTGGTCGGCCGCTCCCAGTCGCGCGCATCCAGGCAAAGCACGAGGTCGGCGTCGCGGAACACTTCCTTTTCCATGCTCATGTTGAGCGGGTGCCGCGTCGGGAAGTTGAGCCGGCTGTCGACATCGTATACAGGGATGCCGCCCGTCTCGGCGAGCTCGACGAGCGCGTGGAAACCCTCGGGCTCCCGGCCGACGAACTCCGCGATGATTACGGGCTTCCTCGCGGCGGCGATCAGGTTCGCGGCCTGCTCCAGCACCTTGGGTTCCGGCGCGAGCCTGCTCGGCACTTTCGCCGCGTGCGGCGGCGGCAGCGGTATTTCGCGGTCGAGTTTCTGCTCCTGCAGCCAGGCGTCGTAACACATGTAAATCGGGCCTCTCGGCTCGGTCATCATCACCGAGTAGGCGCGCGCGAATGCCTCGGGCGCGCCGTCAATGGTGTGCGGCTGGTAGTCCCACTTGGTGTAGGCCCGCACCGCCTCGCCCTGCCCTTGCGCGGTGTGGATCCAGTCGATGCGCGGGCGGCGCTTGGTTTCGTCCATCGGCCCGGTCGCCCCGATGATGAATATCGGCGCACGGTCGATGTAGGCGTAGTAGATCGCCATGTTGGCGTGCAGCAGGCCGACGAGGTTGTGCAGGATCGCAACCATGGGATTTCCGCTCGCCTTGGCGTAGCCATGCGCGATCTGCACGGCCGTCTCCTCGTGCTGGCAGAGCATCATCGTCGGGCGGTCACCGCCGTAGTTCACGATCGAATCGTGCAGACCCCGGTAGCTCGCTCCGGGATTGAGCGCGGCGTGCGGCAGGTCGTAGGCGTGCAGCAGATCGACGATGACATCGGATGCCCAGCGATCTTTCGTTGGGAGCGCTGTGGGCTTGCTCGTGGCGGATGTTTTGTTGGGCATGAGGTCAGGCAGCCTTGAAGGCCACGCATTTTTCGGGATGGAGCTTCACGTAGATGGCCTCTCCGATGGGGGTTCGGAGAGAGGGATGGGTTCGCGCGAGCAGGATGCGGCTGCCGAGCTTCACCTGGAAGTCGAGGAACTCGCCGAGAAACACTTTTTGATCGACGCGAGCCTCAAAGACGTTGTCTCCGTCCGGCCGGGCCTCGTCGAGCTCGACGTCCTCGGGCCGCACCGAGAGCACCACCCGGTCGTCGCCGCGCAAATCGTCGTCCGAAAGGACTTCGACCTCGCCGAACTCGGTGCGCACGCGGAAATGCCCGGGCGCGGCGCCGCGCCCGAGAACCGTGCCGTCGAGAAAATTCGTCGTCCCCACGAAGTCGGCGACGAACTGGCTGCGCGGCCGCTCGTAGATTTCCCGCGGCGTGCCGATCTGCTGTATGTGGCCCTCGCTCATCACGGCGATCGAATGCGACAGCGCGAGCGCCTCGCTCTGGTCGTGGGTGACATAGACCGTGGTGATGCGAAGCTCCCGCTGCAGCCGCTTCAGCTCGAAGCGCATCAGCTCCCGCAGCTTCGCATCGAGGTTGGAAAGCGGCTCGTCGAGCAGGAGAAGTTGCGGCTCCATGACGAGCGCTCGCGCGAGCGCCAGGCGCTGCTGCTGCCCCCCCGAGAGCTTGGTCGCCTCGCGGTCGGCGAAGCTCTCGAGCTGCACCGCCGTCAGCACCCGCTCGACCTTGTCGCGAATTTCCTTTCTCGACAGTCTGCGATCGCCGACCTCCAAAGGGAAGGCCGCGTTCTGGAAGACATTCATGTGCGGCCAGATGGCATAAGACTGGAACACCATGCCGAAGCCGCGCCGGTTGGGCGCGATGAATATGTTCTTGGCCGCGGAGTACACCACGCGGTCGTTGACGCTGATCTCGCCGGCGCGCGGGCGTTCGAGCCCCGCGATCGAGCGCAGCGTGGTCGTCTTGCCGCAGCCGCTCGGCCCCAGCAGCGTGAAGAATTGTCCCTGGGGCACCTCGAAGCTGACATCCTGCGCGGCCTTGACGATCTGACCGCGCTCGTTGGGGTACTCGGTGAAAATTCCCTCTACCTTGAGCACGCGCGTCTCCGCATCATTCCTTGATGCCGAATTTCTTGCCCAGCCACTGGGCGACCATCACCATAACGAAAAGCGCCAGAATGAAAAGCACGCCCAGCGCCGAGAGTTCCACGTACTGGCCGTTTTCCCACAGCTCCCAGATGGTGATCGACAACACCTCGGTGCCGGGGCTGTAGAGCAGGATCGAGCTCGAGAGCTCTCGCACCGAGACGATCATCACGTAGATCCATCCGGCCACGAGGCCGGGCTTGAGCAAGGGGAGAATTACGCGCCTGAAGGTCGTCGCCCACGAGGCGCCGCTCATCGCCGCCGATTCCTCCAGCTCTTTGTGAATCTGCAGCATCGAGGTCGTGTTGTAGCGCAGCCCGTAGGGCATGAAACGGGTGATGTAGGCGATGAACATGATCCATATCGTGCCGTACACGCCGATGTCGAAATTCAGATAGAAGATCATGATCGAAAGGCCGAGTACCAGCCCCGGGAAAACCATGGGGAGCGAAGCGACGTTGTCCAAGAGCCAGCGTCCTGGGAGCTTGGTCTTGACCACGATCCAGCAGATCACCGAGGTCACCAGCATGATCACCGTCGCGCTGCCCAGGGAGAGAATCAACGTATTCCACACCGAGCGCGCCAGGTTCGGGTAGGTGAAGATGAAGCGGTACGGATCGAGGGTGAGGTTCTGCAGCGCCTGCCACGAAGGCACCGAATAGAACTTCTGGAAGGAAGACCACAACAGCACCAAAAAGGGCAACACCACGATCAGGAGGAAATAGACGATGAAGATCGCGGCGGCGACCCAGCGCCAGGGCCCGAGGTCGATGGGCCGCGGCCTGAAACCCTTGCCCGTCATGGTCGCGTACTTGTTGCCGCGGCTGGAGAGGCGCGAAACGAAGTACACGCCGATAGTCGTGATTGCGAGCAACGTCATCGCATACGCCGAGGCCAGGCCGATCTGGCTGGGATAGCGGTGCACGGCCTGGTAGATCGAAGACGTGAACACGTGGATTCCAACCGGCAGCCCGAGGAGCGCCGGCACTTCGAAGGATTCGATCGCGCGCACGAAGAGGATCAGCAGCGTCGCGAGGATCGCCGGCCAGGTGAGCTTCAGGGTCACGCGCCAGGCGACTTGAAAGATGTTTGCCCCGCTCATCGTGGCGGATTCCTCCAGCGCGGGGTCCATCGCTCGGAACGCCGCGGTCATGAGCAGGAACGCCATGGGCGAATAGTGCAGGCCGTCCACCCAGATCATTCCCCACAGCGAATAGACGTTGAACAGGGGTTGTTCCAGCCCGAACCAGTGTTGCAGCGCGAGGTTGATGATCCCGATCTTCGGGCTGCCGAGCAGGATCCACGCAACGGTGAAAAGGATTCCCGGGATGATGAGCGGGATGATCGACAAGGCGAAGAACAGCGCCTTGAAAGGCGTGTTGGTGCGCTCGTTCATCCACGCGAGCCCCGTTCCCAGGACGAAGGCGAGGATCGCTGTCCCCGTCGAGAACTGGACCGAGTTCCAGAACAGCCGCAGGGTTTCGGTGCTGCCGTAGGCCTGAGCGTAGTTGTTGAGCGTGAACTGCGCCGCCTTCGCCGCGGTGTGCGGCGTAAAGAAGCTCTGCCACAGGAGAAACGCGAGCGGGATTACCGCGATGTACACCGTGACGGCCACGCACACCCCGATGACGACCCACTTCAGGTCGAACGAGCGCCACAGCGGCGCCGGGGCCGCAGCCGTTATCGCGGGATAGCCCGCCGCCTGCATCGTCGTGTCTCCTCGTGGGTGCGCGTGCTCCAGCCGCATGCCGTGCTGCAGTTCGCCGCGTGTTCCGTCATGCGGAACTTCGCTCCTCTACAGCGAGGCCGGGCAATCTATCAAGCACGCCTCATCGTGTCAACGAAGAATCGGCGAGCGCACCTGCAACTTGCTAGCACAAATGAAGCTCGATATCGCGCAGCACCGAATCGTCGGCGCGCGCGATCTCGTTTTCGACGAGCGCGCCGCATCCCGGACAGGTGAACTGACGAAACACCGGCCTGTCGTCGATATAGCGCTTCCAGTCCCCGATGTTGGGATTGGCGGCGGTGATGTCGCGTTCCTCCATCACGCAGTGCTCCTTGTAGTTGTCGCGGATGGTTCCGAGGTCGGCGCCGCATTTGACGCAGGCGCAGTGCAGCGAGCCGTTCTCCTTGCGAACATCGAGATTCTCGGTGGCACGCGCAATTACCTCTCCCGCGAGCGTTTTCACCGAGCCGTCCTTGCGCACCCTTGCCGCTCGCCGCCCGGCGCGCTCGCGTTTGGTTTCATCTGCATCCAGGCTGCCGTCCTCGCGCACGATGACGCCGTAGATCTCTCGTGCCGCTTCGCGTGAAACCGCGCGCCCCTCGACCACGTCATGGCGCACGCGCTCAGGGTCGCGCTCGAAGGGGTCGCCATATCCGCCCGCCGCCGACCAGATCACCGCGTAGGCGTCCGCGGGGTTCTGGAGGAAATTACTCTGCCGCAGCTGCAAGACCTCCTCGCGGCCGCGCAGCTCGGCGATATCCTGCGGAATGTCGCTCTTTGCGAAGCGCTCTTTCACGTCGGTCGCGCGCAGGAATTTGTAAACGTTCACGCTACCGGGGTAGCCGCCCATCATGCCGGGCGAGGTCGGCGTTGCGTTGCCGGAAGACAAGGTGTCATGCGTGATCTGCCCGGTGCGGTGCGGAATGAAGCAGGATTCGGCCGACATCCCGCCGCGCCATTTGCCCGCGCCGCCGGAATCGATCACTTCCTTGCGGTAGAGATACAACACCGGAAAAGACTGCTCGGTGTGCTCGACGTTCGGCAGCTTGCAGATCGGCGTGCGCGACTGGCCGCCGGTGTTGATCCCATCACCGGTGGAAAACGCTCCGATCGCGCCGCCTATCGGATCGACGAGGATGTAGCCGAAACTTTCTCCCCACTGATCGGTTCCGCGAAAAAGCGTTGCCGGCCACTGGCTCGTGCCGCCGATGCACATGATGTCCTTCCTCATCTCCGCATCGGTGTGGATCATTTTCGAGAGCACGTTGTACGCCGGGTAGAGCGAGATCTCCATCGCCTGCACCGGCGCGGTCGACACCGAGGCCGGGAAGTTAGCGCAGTTGAAGGTCCCGGGCGTGGGATCGAACTCGACGTGGCGAAGCGCCCCCGCGATGCAGAAGTACTGGTCCCAGCACAGCAGCTGGTTCAGCGCCACCATGATCGAACCGCGCCAGCCCGAGTAGGTGGCGTTCATCGCGCCGTCCTGGGGCGCGGTGCCGTCGTTGTCGAAGACGAGTTTGTCGCCTTTCTTGGTGAGCGCGAGGCAGACGCGATGGGTGCGGCGGTCGCCCGGCCGGCAGCACTCGACGTAGGTGCGCTCGCGCCACACGCCGTCGGGCAGGCGCTTCAACTTCGCCAGAAACGCGGCTTCGCCGTTGTCGATGATCTTCTTCATCACGCCCTTTACGACCTCCGGCCCGTAGCGGCGGATGAGGGACAGGATGCGATCGCGCGCGGTGATGTCGCCGGCGAGCTGCGCGCGAAAGTCGAGCGCCACCGTCTCGGGCTTGCGCGAGGAGCGCAGGTAAAGTTCCTCGATGTCGCGCCGGATCTGGTTGCCCTCCACGATCTTGACCGGCGGGATGCAGATCCCCTCCTCGAAGGCGCTCTCGGCCGTGCCGCAAAACGAGGACGGCGTGATCCCGCCGATGTCGTATTGGTGCAGGCAGTTGGTGACCCAGCAGAAGAGTTCTCCCTTCCAGAACACCGGGCAAATGAGCATCACGTCCTGCTGGTGCGCGGCGCCCACCCAGGGGTCGTTGGCGAGGAACATGTCCCCCTCACGAATGCCGGGATTGTCGCTGCGGTATTCGAGGATCCATTTCACCTGCGTGTCGGTAACGCCGGACATGTACTGCATGTACGGCCCGAAATAGACGAATTCGCCGTCCTCGGTGAGGATCGAGGGGTTGAGATCGAGCGCGTACATCGCCACCGGCGACCCCGACAGCCGCTGTATCGTCGCGCCGTGCTCCTCGTTCACGTGCCAGAGACTGTGGCGTACGACTTCGTAAGTGATCGGATCGATCTTCTTTGCGCGCCGGGTGTGGAGCTTCACTTTCCCGGAGATTGCGAGCTTCTTCGGCGGCACGTAGCCCATGGCGCGGCCGTCGAAGACGGCGTCTTTCATTTCGCTGATTCTCGGCATGGGATTCTCTCCTTGCGTTCTGCAGCTCGGCGCTCGGCGCGGCGGATCTGCGCTCGGCAGCAACGGAGCATGCTGGTATATTAGCCGCTGAAGCGCCAACTCGCAGGAGGACGCATGAGCAACGGAGGATGGACTTTCCTGGGCCTCGTCGTCGCGATCGTGTTTTTCGCGGTCGTGATCTACAACCGCCTGGTGGCGCTGCGCAACCGCTACAAGAACGGATTCGCGCAAATCGACGTGCAACTGAAGCGACGTTACGATCTCATCCCCAACCTGGTCGAGGCGGCGAAGGGCTATCTCGCCCACGAGCGGCAGACTCTCGAGGCGGTAATCGCGGCGCGCGGCGCGGCGCTCACGGCGTCGCAGCGCGCGGCGGCGGCGCCCGGCGATCCGGGGGCGATGCAGGGACTTGCGCAGGCCGAGGGCGTGCTCGGCGGCGCGCTCGGGCGGCTGCTCGCGGTCTTCGAGGCGTATCCCGACCTGAAGGCGAACCAGAACGTCCTGCAGGTCCAGGAGGAACTGACGAGCACCGAGAACAAGGTCGGCTTCGCGCGTCAGGCGTATAACGACGCGGTGATGGAGTACAACACCCGGCGCGAATCGTTCCCGGACAGCATCTTCGCGGGAATGTTCAGCTTCAAGGAGGCGGAACTCCTCCAGGCCACCGAGTCGGCGGAAGAACGCAAGGCGCCCAAGGTTTCCTTCAAGTAAGGGTGGCCGCCGTGGCGGCCAGCTTTTTCGAGCAGCAGGCAGCGGCGCGCCGCGCGACCCACGTCCTCGTGCTTCTTTATCTGCTCGCAGTCGCGGCAGTGGTGCTCGCGGTCGTGACCCTCGCCTCCGCAGTCTACCTCCAGGTGCGCTTCGACGACTTCGCCCGCGCAGCGCCTGCCGCGCGCGCGGCAGGCGGTTGGCTGAAGCTCGTTCCGCCCGGATTGCTCGCCGCCACCGCGCTCGGCACGGCGGGCCTGATCCTCGCGGTAAGCCTGTGGAGCATCGTCAAGCTCGGGGGCGGCGGCGAGAAGATCGCCGAGATGATCGGCGCCCGGCCGGTCTCGCCGAACGCCGACGATCCGCTGGAGCGCAGGCTGCTCAACGTCGTCGAGGAGATGGCGATCGCCTCCGGCGTGCGCGTGCCCAAGGTCTACGTCATGGACGAGGAGGCGGGCATCAACGCCTTCGCCGCCGGGTATGACGTCTCGAACGCGGTCGTCGCGGTGACGCGTGGCACGCTGGACACGCTCGGCCGCGACGAGCTGCAGGGGGTGATCGGCCACGAGTTCAGCCATATCCTCAACGGCGACATGCGGCTCAACGTGCGCATGCTGGGTGTCCTCGAAGGAATAGTCTTCCTCAGCGCGATCGGCGCTTTCGTCATGCGCAGCGTTTCGCAGAGCCGCGGGCGCAAGGATAGCGCTTCGGGCGGGATCTTCGTCGTCGGCCTCGCGCTTTTTATCATCGGCTACGTAGGGCTGTTCTTCGCGCGCCTCATCAAGGCGGCGGTGTCGCGGCAGCGGGAATTCCTCGCCGACGCATTGAGCGTGCAGTTCACGCGCAATCCCGACGGGCTGGCCGGGGCCCTCGACCAGATCGGCCTTGCCCCGGAGGGCGCCCGGATCTCGAACCGCTACGCGGAGGAGATGGCGCACATGTATTTCGGCCAGGCGATCGGTGTCTGGTTCGGAGGTCTTTTCGACACGCACCCGCCTCTGGAAGAGCGTATCGCGCGCGTACGACCGGGCTTCGCCCCGGCCCGCTACCGCGCCGCGCGCCCACAACCGGAGCAGGAAGAGGCCCCGGATCGCCGCGAAGCGGCGCTCGGCGTGCTTACAGCGGCGGCGACCCTCCCCTCGCCCGATGAGCGCCGCAGCGGCGACCGGAGGGGTTCGTGGGAGCGCTCGCCTGCGGAGAGCGCAGCGCTCGTCGGGCAGCTCGACGCCGGGAAGATGGACTACGCTGCGCGCCTGCTCAGCGCATTGCCCGAGGCGCTTCGCAAACGCGTCCGCGAACCCGAGGGCGCGCGGGGAGCGGTGATCTCGCTGCTTCTCGCCCATAAGGCCGACCTCATGCGTGCGCAGCTCGATGCACTCAAGGCCAAGGGATTGAACGCCCTTGCCGCCGCGGCGCTCGACATTGCACCGCTCACGCGCGCGCTCAGCCCGGCGTTTCACCTCGCCGTCGTCGACCTCGCACTGCCGGCCATAAAATCGGCCACCGCGGACGCGAAACGCGATTTGATCGCCGGATTCGAAGCCGTGATCCACGCCGATCGGCGCATGTCGGTGCACCAGTTCATCGTGCTGACGCTCGTGCGCGCGCAGCTCGCGGCCCGCGCGCGCGCGCGCGCGCCGAAATACGCAGCACTTTCCGCCGCGCGGGAGCATGCAATCGTGCTGCTATCGCTCGTCGCGCAAGCAGGTGCGCGAGGCAACACCGCCGCAGAGCTCGAAAAGGAGTCCGGCGCGGCTTTCGCGGTCGGGGCGCGCGAAGCAGGGTTTGCCAACGCCTCGGCGCTTGCGCGCGGCGCTCTGAAGCTCGAGGCGATCGCCCGATCGCTTGAGGAACTGCGCGGGCTCGCGCCGCTCGCGCAGGCGCTCCTCATCAAAGGGCTGTTCGCGACCGCGACCTACGACGGCTCGATCCGCATCATCGAGGCGGAGCTCCTGCGTCTGGCGGGCGCGGTGCTCGACTGCCCCTTGCCGCCGCTACTCGACAAGATCGACCCTGCGACCCTCGTCGAGTGACCGTGCCCAGGGGCTGCTGGACTGAGCGCGGGCGCGCTTATAGCCAAGAATCTTTCTCGCCGGTAGTAAATTTGTCACGCTCGGACGAGGAGAGTGCTCGCCAGCGTGACATCTATCATCGCGAGAGCAAGACCGGGGGCCTAGAATTACGTCTCGTCGCGCCGGAATCCCGGCCGCAGCCCCGCAGGGAGGAAGCAATGCAAACCCTCACCAAGAGCCTTGCGCTCACAGTCCTGTCAGTATGCTTCGCAGCCGTCGCTGCCGACGCTCACGCAAAGAAGGGCCGTTCGAGTTCTTCGAGCAGCTCGAAGCCGTCGAATTCCACCCCGGCAAAGAAGCACGAAGAAGAGGCCAGAAAAAAGAAAGACGACGAAGCGAAGGAACAGGAAGCGAAAAAGCGCCGAGACAGCGAGCAGGCCCGCAGCGATCGCGGAATTAATGTCGATCTGGGCAGCCGTACGCGTTCTCAAGTCCAGCAACAGCAGCAACAGCAGCCGACGAATGCTTCGGCCGTTGCCGCAGGCGCGGCGACAGGTATGGCCGTGGCTGCGCTGTCTCAGCCGGCCGCAGGCAACACCGAACCGAGCGCGGGAGATCGCAAGAGAAGCGAAGAGCTCGCCGCGCTGCAGAAGCGCTTCGAGCAGGAAACCGACGCGCGCAAGGCGCAAGCCGACGCGAAAAAGGCGGCCGCCGCAGAGGCCGAACGCAAAAAGAGCGAGGAAAAAGTCCGCCTGGCCCAGCGCGAGTCCGAAAACAAGCGCCGCCAGGAAGAGCTCCAGCGCGAGTGCGTCATCAAGCCGGTGATGTCCGACATGGACATCGCGAAATGCCGCACCGCCTCGAGCAACATCTAAGCTAACCTCTGAAGATGTCATCCCCGCGAAAAGCGGGAATCCAGTTCGGACTCTGTGGTGGCGCAGAGCACGCGCGCCGCCGCTCCTCCCGAAGCCGTCGTCACGGCTGAAACTCAATCTCGAAATTCGCGAACACATCCACTCCTAGCGTCCGCCCCGGGTGCACGACAATCGTCGTGTCGCTTGTCTCGACCACCGTTGGCCCCTTGATGCGGTTGCCGGGAACGAGCAATGCGCCGTCGTAGATCGGGGTGCTCACCTTGCGCTTCAGCTCCGGCCACCAGATCTCGCGCTTGCCGCGTGCGGCCTGCGGCGCGATGCGCTTGGTGAGCGTGCGTGCGCGCCTCAACTTCGGTCGCGGCGTCGGCGCGCTTGCGCGCAGCCGCGAGGTCACGATTTCGATTCCCGCATCCCGGTAGGACGAACCCTTGCCGAAAAGCTGCTCGTAGCGCCCGTAGAAGCGCTCGCGCAGCTTCTCGAGAAATCTCTCATTCAACCGCGCCTCGGGCAGCATCACCTCGACTTCGTTGATCTGGCCTTTGTGGCGCATGTCGAGCGAAAACTGCAGTCGCCGGCGCGCGCGCGCAATGCCGTCGCGTTCCATCTGTTCGTGGGCGCGCGCTTCGAGCGCTTCCAGCGTCCGATTCACGCGCGCGGGGTCGAAAGGGCTCGCCTGAATGTCGGCCCGTTCGTAGACGTGCAGCATATCGGCCGAGGCCGCGCCGAACGCGCACCAGGTCGAGGCGACCTGTTTCTGAGGAACGATGACTTTCTTGACACCCAACTCGGCGCCAAACACGCCGGCGTGCGCCGGGCCGGCGCCGCCGAAGGCAAATAGCGTGAAGTCGCGCGGGTCGAAGCCCTTTTCCACGGTCATCTTGCGGATGAGGTCGGCCATCTTGAACTCGGCGACGCGCGCGATGCCGCTCGCGGTCTCAAGAAGCGAAAGCCCGAGCGCATCGGCAACCCGCTGCACGGCTTCGACCGCCTTGGCGCGATCGAGCTTGATGCGCCCGCCAAGGAAGTTATCCGGGTTGATCGTGCCGAGCACGACGTCGGCGTCCGTTACGGTCGGAGTCATGTTTCCCCTGCCGTAGCACGCGGGGCCGGGGTCGGCCCCCGCCGATTCGGGCCCCACCTGAAGCGTCTTCGTCCCCGTATCGACGCGAGCAAGCGATCCTCCGCCCGAACCGATCGCCTGAATGTCCACTTTGGGGAGGAAGTACTCGTACTGCGCGACATTCGAAACGAACGAATACTGAGGGCGCCCCTCGTAGACGATGCCCACGTCAAAGGACGTACCGCCCATGTCGGTGGTAATGATGTGCTCGATGCCCATGAGCTTGCCGAGGTACACCGAGCCCGCGACGCCGGAAACGGGGCCGGAATCAAGCGTAAGCAAAGGTGAGTTGACTGCCTTGTCAACCGACACCGAGCCGCCGGCGCATTGCGCGATCTGCAACGGATGGCGGTAGCCGGCGCTTTTCAGCCGAGCGTCGAGGTTGCCGAGGTATTTCGCCATCACCGGCCCGATATAGGCGTTGAGCACGGCGGCGGTCGTGCGCTCGTACTCGCCCCATTTGGGCGCGATATCGACCGAGCAGGAGACGAACACCCCCGGTGCGATGCGGCGGATCATTTCCTTCACGCGCAGCTCGTGCTCGGGGCGCAGGAACGACCACAGAAAACATACCGCGATCGCCTCCACGCCTTGCGCGACCAGGTTTCGGATTGCCGCCTCGGCTTGCGCTTCGTTGAGCGACACGATCGCCTCGCCGAAGCAATCGACGCGTTCCGACACGCCTTCAATGAGGCGCTTGGGAACGATCGGATCGGGTTTCTGGCTCTCGGGAAAATGGACCACCTTGCGCAGGTCGCGGGAGGTGACGCCGCGCGAGCCGCGCATAATGTGAATCGCGTCCTCGTGACCCTTGGTCGTGATGAGACCGACTTTCGCGCCCTTTCTCTGGATGAGCGCGTTGGTGCCGACCGTGGTGCCGTGAGTAAGAACCTTAATTCGCGCGCAAAAATCCTCGAACGAAAGCCCGAGCTCATCCGCCGCGACGCGCATCGCCGCGATCATGCCTTCGGCGAAATTCCCCGGCGTGGAGGGCGCTTTGGTTGCGGTGATGCTGCCGCCGCGTCCGAGCACCACACAGTCGGTGAAGGTGCCGCCGATGTCGACGCCGACGAGAAAACCCACCACATCGAACCCCGCTGGATTGAGGGCGGGATGGTAGCGTATTTTTGGTCCCTCGCAGCGTGGAAGACCGGAAAGCGATCGATTCGAAGGCGTCAGTCTGAGCCCGCAGGTGAGTCCGAATGAGCAGAGTCACACCCTTGTTGTAGACTACGCGGCGGGTGGTCGTCGCGAATTGGCTCAATCCCAGGGAGCATTCACAGATCCGTGCGTACAGGAAGCATCATGCTCATGCTTACGCGATCCGGCGCGCGCTGACTCGCGCAGGCCATGTGCGATCGCGGCTTTACCCTGCTCGAGTTGATGGTCGTCGTTGGGATCCTGGCCATTCTGGCGCTCCTGGCGATTCCCACCTACCAGGACAAGTTCATTCGGGATCAGATCGCCGAGGCCCTGCCGCTCGCCGACATCGCGAAGCCGCCGGTAGCCGCTTCGTGGGCCTTTCTGCAGAGTTTTCCCGCCGACAACGCCGCAGCCGGGTTGCCCGTCGCCGATAAGATCGTCAACAACACCATCAGCTCAGTGGCGATCCAGGGTGGCGCCATTCACATTACTTTCGGCAACCGTGCGAATGGCGCCATCCGCGGCAAAGTCCTCACCCTCCGCCCGGCCGTCGTGGAAGACGCGCCCATTGTTCCCGTGACCTGGGTGTGCGGTTACGCCACTGCGCCGGAGAAGATGACAATCAAGGGCGAGAGCAAGACCAACATCCCCCCTGGCTACCTGCCTGTACGATGCCGGGCGTAGCTAGAATGCGGGACGAGGAGGAACCGGAAATGGCGCAGCAAGTCGTGGGAATGGTCGGGCTCGGCATCATGGGCTCGGCGATGTCGTTCAACCTCGGCCGCGTGGGATTCCGCGTCGTCGGCTACGACGTTGTGCCGCGGCGGCGCGCCGAGCACGCGCGCTCCGGCGGAGTCGCCGCGCGAAGCCTGCGCGATGTCGCAAGACGAACCGACATTATCGTCACTTCGCTTCCGTCAGCCCGCGCGTTGACCGAAGTCGCTGCCGAGCTCGCTGCGTCCGCCAAGCGCGGCACCATCGTCATCGAGACGAGCACGCTGCCGATCGCGGTAAAGGCAGCCGCGCGCGACGCTCTCGCCAGGCGCGGCGCCATCCTGCTCGACTGCCCCTTGAGCGGCACTGGCGCGCAGGCTCGGGTCAAGGATCTGCTCATCTACGCCAGCGGCGACCGCGCTGCGTACCGCAGGATCGTGCCGGTGCTCGCGGGCTTCACCAGCGCGAACTACTACGTCGGGGCCTTCGGAAGCGGATCGAAGATGAAATTCGTCGCCAATCTGCTCGTCGCTATCCACAACGTCGCCGCCGCCGAGGCGATGGTGCTGGGAATGAAGGCGGGGCTCGATCCCGCGCTGGTTCTGAAGGTCGTCGCCGGCGGCGCCGGCGGCTCGCGCATGTTCCAAGTGCGCGGACCGATGATGGTGAAAGGCGACTATTCCGAGGCTACGATGAAGAACGAGGTGTGGCAGAAAGACATGACCATCATCGCCGATTTCGCGCGGGAACTCGACTGCCCGACCCCGCTATTTGCCGCGAGCGCCCCGATCTACAACGCCGCGATGGCGATGGGGTTTGGCGGGGAGGACACCGGCGCGGTTTGCGCGGTGCTCGAAGACATGGCGGGGAATCCGCGCGCCCGGAAGAAACGCGCGCGGCGCTGAAGTTCGGGTTCGTCATTCCCGCGCAAGCGGGAATCCAGCGATGTTTTTTACTGGGTCCCCGCTTGCGCGGGGACGACGAAGGTCTTTAGCGGTCCACCTCTAGTTCCCTTTGATCCCCGCCTCCTTGATCAGCTTCGCGTATTTCGCCGACTCCGACTTCATGAACGCCACGAACTGCTCGGGCGTGTTGTGGACTGCCTCCACGCCCAGCTTGGCGAACTCGGCTTTCACATGCCCATCCTGCATGACCTTGACGAGATCCGTGTGGAACTTTGTGGTGATCGCCTTCGGGGTTCCCGCCGGCATGAACACACCCCACCAGTTCACCGCCACCAGGCCCGGCACCGATTCCGCACACGGCGGGACCTCGGGCAGGATCGGGCTGCGCTCGGGCCCAGTCACGCATAGCGCCCTTACCCTGCCTGACTTGATGAATCCCATCGCCGGCAGCGAATCGGAGAAGATGTAATGGATGTGCCCGGCAACAACGTCCGGCATGGCGAGACCGCCGCCCTTGTAGGGAACCTCTGTTGCCTTGATCCCGGTGATATTGAGGTACATCGCGCCGGTGAGGTGCGATACGCTCCCGGGGCCGCTCGTACCGTAGTTGAGTTTGCCGGCGCTCGCTTTCGCGTGCTCGGTCAGCTCGCGCAGCGATTTGGCCGGCACATCCGGGTTGACGATGAGGATGTTGGGGCCGGTCGAAATGAGCGATATCGCGATGAAATCCCGCTGGATGTCGTAAGGCACTTTCGACAACAACGGATTGACCGCAGCGGGCCCGAGGTTGCCGACTACGAAGCTGTAGCCGTCGGGTGCCTGTTTGGCCGCGAAATCCATGCCGATCGAGCCCGCGGCGCCAGGTTTGCTTTCGATGATCACGGTCTGTCCCCAGACTTCACCGAGCTTGTGGCCGAAGACGCGCGCCATCAGATCCGAGCTTCCGCCGGGGGGATAGGTGACGATCAGTTTCACCGGCTTGGTGGGATAGGACTGGGCGACTGCCCCGGCGGCGAGAAGGGCCGCGCCGAAACCGAGGGCGGTGACGAGCAACCTCTGCATGATTTCCTCCTTATCGAGCGATGAGACGCGGCGAAAGTGTACCCGAACTCGCGTGTCAGCGACGTACGCGAGGGTTACTATTACGCCTTGCCGCTTACCCGATTGTCCAAAAAACCACAGGAATCCCAATGGCTTCTACGCTTCCAGGAATAGGCGCCCGACCCGATCAGGCGCTCGCGCTCAACATGAAGCTCCTCTCGCACCACGAGTTGCAGGGCTTCGGTGGCATCGGCGAGGGCATGGCCATGCAGCTCGCACGCGATGGACGGCGGATCCTGTGGCTGGCGCACGAGTCCGCGCCGAAGAATTTCACCGCGGTGGACGTCACCGATCCGAGAACCCCCCGCGTCGTAGTGCAGACCGAACTTCCGCACGCGAAGGTGCGCTCCAATTCGCTCGACGTGGTCGGCGACACCATGGCGGTCGCCTACCAGACCAGCGCCTTGAACACCAAGCCTGCAGGATTCGATCTGTTCGACATCAGCACCCCTGAGAATCCGAAGCTGATATCGCACTTCGACGCCTCAGGTCCGCATTCGCGCGGCGTGCATGCCGTGTGGTTTGTGGACGGCGAGTTCGTTCATCTGGCGGGCGGTGCTCCCGACTTCCAGCCCCACAATCCCGCCGATGACCAGTTCTACCGCATCGTCGACGTTCGCAATCCCTCCAAGCCCGCGGAGGTCGGACGCTGGTGGCTGCCAGGCACACGCGTGGGGGACTCCGTACCACCGCTCGCTCGCCATCCGAAGTTCGATTCGGGCTTTCGCGCGCACAATACGAATGTCTTTCCCGAGCGGCCCGACCGCGCCTATGTCGGCTACATCTCCGGCGGCGCCGTCATCCTCGATATCTCCGACAAATCGCGCCCGAAGCTCGTGGCGCACTGGCGTTACTCGCCTCCGTATACGGGCTTTACCCATACGGTGCTGCCGCTCTTCCAGAAGGAGCTTCTCATCGTCAGCGACGAATGCGTCCAGAGCGATGGGAAAGACTGGCCGAAGCTCGTCTGGGTCGTAGACGCGCGCGTGGAGAGCAATCCGGTTCCGATCAGCACCTTTCCGATGCCGCCTGTCGAAACATTTGCGAAGAACGGGGGGCGCTTCGGTGCGCACAACCTGCACGAGAACCTTCCCGTGCCGGGGTCGTGGCGCTCCGAGAGCATCATCGTCGGCACCTTCTTCGGCGGCGGCGTACGCGCTTTCGACGTGAGCAATCCCTACCAGCCGCAGGAGATCGCCTACTTCGTGCCTCCCGCCCCGAAGCTCTCGCGGGTGGGGTCGATCCAGTTGAACGACGTGTACGTCGATGACCGGCGCCTGGTCTATACCGTCGATCGATTCGCGGGCGGCTTGTACGTCCTCGAGATGACAATTTGATGCCAGGCCCGGCGCCGACGCGCGATCTGCTTGCGGGAAAGCTCCCGGTCAGCCTGATCACCGGATTTCTCGGCAGCGGCAAGACCACGCTGTTAAAGCACCTCTTGCGCGATCCCGGTATGAATCGGGCGGCGGTGATCATCAACGAGTTCGGCGAAGTCGGCATCGACCACGAGCTGGTCGCAGCTTCTTCGGAGAGCATGACGCTGCTCTCGAACGGCTGCCTGTGCTGTACGGTGCGCACCGATCTGCAGGAGACCCTCCGCGAGCTTTTCATCAAGCGCCGCGCCGGTGAAGTGATCGACTTCGACCGCGTCTTCATCGAGACCACGGGGCTCGCCGATCCGGTGCCGGTGCTGCATACGCTGCAGACCGACGGCATGCTCGGCGCGCAGTACCGCCTCGACTGCGTGGTCACGCTCGTCGATGCGGTGAACGGTTCGCTCAACCTCGACAACGCGCCCGAAGCGGCGAAGCAGGCCGCGGTGGCCGATCGCATCGTCATCACCAAGAGCGACATCGCGCCCCCGGCAGCCGTCGCCGCGCTCGAAGCAAGGCTTGCTCAGATGAATCCTTACGCCGCGTGCACCGTTGCGATCAACGGCGAAGTGGACGTGGCGTTCCTTCGCGACGTCGGACCGAGGAGCACGCGCGCTACTCCGCGCGACCTCGATCGCTGGCTCACTCCTTCCGGGGAGGGGCGTCCCGCCGAAGGGGCCTACCTCGGCGAGCGCGTCCGCGCCGGAGCGCACGACGCTTCGATCCGCTCGTTCTGCCTGTGGTTCGACAAGCCCTTCACCTGGGATACGTTTTCCGCCGCTGTGCAGGTGCTGACCTCGCTGCGCGGTCCCGATCTGCTGCGCGTCAAAGGCCTCGTCAACGTCGCCGGAGAACCCGGCCCGGTGGTGGTGCAGGGCGCACAGCACGTGTTCCATCCTCCCGTGACGCTCGAAGCCTGGTCGGGCGAGGACCGGCGCTCGCGAATCGTGTTCATCACACGGAACCTCTCGCGCGAATCGGTCGAGGCGCTCTTCGCCGCGGTCGGAACGCTCGCCGCGACGAGCGCGTGATTCGCCCGCCGACGCCGCGGGGATGCGAAGCCGCTGCTCGGCCGTGCCGCCGCCGGCACCCGCTTGTCGTTTGCGCGATCAATCTTAGGCAAGCTATGATCGGTTTCGCTCTCAAACTACACACAACGGATCGCTCATGAACGCCAAGGAAAGTTTGGCCCCGAACGTGCTCGCCGAGTCGCCGGTCGCGGGCCCCGAGCAAAAGGAAATCTGGGGCAGCGACGCCGTCGCAGCGATATTGCGCGCGCTCGAAATTCCTTATCTCGCGCTCAATCCGGGGGCGAGCTACCGCGGATTGCACGACAGCATCGTCAACTACCTGGGCAATACCCGCCCGCAGATGCTGCTGTGCCTGCACGAGGAGTCCGCCGTGGCGATCGCACAGGGCTACGCAAAGGCGTCCGACAGGATGATGGGCGCGGTGGTGCATTCGAACGTCGGCCTCATGCACGCGAGCATGGCGATCTTCAACGCCTGGTGTGACCGCATGCCGATGCTGATCCTGGGCGCGACCGGCCCCTGGGACGCTTCCAAACGCCGTCCCTGGATCGATTGGATCCATACCGCGTCCGATCAAGGCGCGTTGGTGCGCGACTACACCAAGTGGGACAACCAGCCCGCGTCGGTACCGGCGGCTTACGAGGCGATCCTGCGCGCAGCGCAGATCGCCAACACCGCGCCGCGAGGACCGACTTACATCAACCTCGACGCGGGCCTGCAGGAAGCGAAGATCGGCGCGCTCCCGCCGCTACCGGACGCGAAGCGCCATCGGGCGCCCGATCCGGTGCTGCCGGCTGTGCACCTCGTCGACACCGCGGCGAAGCTTCTTTCCGGCGCCAAGCATCCGGTGATCCTCGCAGGCCGGGTATCGAGAAGTGAAACGGGTTGGAAGCAGCGCGTCGCGCTCGCCGAAAAGCTCCAGGCGCGCGTCTTCACCGACATCAAGCTCGGCGCAGCGTTCCCGACCGATCATCCGCTTCACGCCGCGCCGCCTGCGACCTTTCCTTCTCCGGATGCGGCCAAGCTCCTGCGCGAGGCCGATGTGGTGCTCTCGCTTGACTGGATCGATCTTGCGGGCGTGCTCAAGCATGCTTGGGGGGCGGAGCCGGTGGGGGCGAAGATCATCCGGGTTTCCCCCGATGCGCACGTCCATCGGGGCTGGAGCATGGATTACCAGGGATTGCCGGCAGCGGACGTCTATATGATGTGCGAGCCGGACGCAGTCGTGCCGCTTCTGCTCGACGCCGTAAGAGCTCGTCCCGCAACTGTAGCCTTGAAACCGGCGTCGCTTCCAGATTCCGCGCCGGACGTCGTATCGATCCGCACGCTCGCCGACACGCTCAACGAAGCGACGAAGGGCATGGATATCTGTCTCACGCGGCTGCCGCTTGGCTGGAACGGCGCCTATCGTCATTTCCGACACCCTCTCGACTACATCGGTTCGGAGGGTGGAGGCGGAGTAGGCGCCGGGCCTGGCATCACGGTTGGCGCCGCGCTCGCTCTTAAAGGCAGCGGGCGGCTTCCGGTCGCGATCATGGGTGACGGCGACTTCCTTATGAGCAATACGGCGCTGTGGACCGCAACGCACTACGGCATTCCCTGCCTGATTCTCATCGCCAACAACCGGTCCTTTTTCAACGACGAGCTACACCAGGAGCGCGTCGCCAGGGAGCGCTCGCGCCCGGTCGAGAACCGCTGGATCGGCCAGCGTATCAGCAGCCCGGACATCGACCTTGCGATGATGGCTCGCGCGCAAGGCGCGGAGGGAATCGGCCCGGTCACCAAAGTCGCGGAACTGCGCTCCGCGATCGAAAAAGGCATCCAGGCTGTGCGCGCAGGAGCGGTGTGTGTCGTCGACGTGCGCGTCGCTCCGGGATACGACACCAGCGTGAGCGGCTCGGGCGCGAGCCAGAAACGCTGAAAGCGCAGCGAAGAAGAGACAAACGGAGGAGGACAATGTCTACAGCGCGAGTCTTGATTATTCTGGGTTTGGGCGCCGTACTGACGTTGCCGGCCGGTGAAGCCGCTGCGCAAGCCGGGTGGCCGAACCGGCCGATCCGATTCACCGTGCCGCTGCCGCCCGGAGGCGCGAACGATCTGCTCGCGCGCGTATTCGCCGACCGCCTGCAGGCGAATCTCGGGCAGCCGGTGGTCGTCGAGAACAAGCCTGGCGCGGGCGGCAACGTCGGCACCGAGTTCGTCGCCAAACAGCCCGGTGACGGCTACTCCCTGCTGCTTTCCTCCAACACCCACGTCCTGAACGTGAGCTTCTTTGCGAAGCTACCCTACGATCCGATAAGGGATTTCGAGCCGGTCACGCTGGTGGCAACCATTCCTTTCGTGTTGACGGTGAACTCGAATCTTCCAGTGCACGACGTGAAGGAGTTCCTCGCGTACGCGCGATCCCACCCGGGCTCCACCTACGCCACGGCTGGAATCGGCACGCCGCACCACCTGGGCGCGGAGTTGCTGCGCACGATGGCCGGCATCGAGATTACACATGTTCCCTACAAGGGGGCCGCATTTCTCGTTCCGGCGCTGCTCACCGGCGAGGTCACTTTTTCTGTCGCCTCGATCAGCTCGCTCGTGCCCCACTTCAAGTCGGGAAAGCTGCGCGCACTGGCCGTCGCAAGCGAGAACCGCACACCGCTGCTGCCCGACGTTCCGACGATCGCCGAGGCAGGGCCGCTTCCCGGCTATGCGATCGACGTGTGGTTCGGCGTACTCGCACCGGCGGGAACGCCGCGCCCGATCGTGGACCGCGTGAACACGGAGATAAACCGCATCCTCCAGGATCCGCAGGTTGTGAAGACCCGACTCAACCCCGTCGGCCTGTCGCCCGTCGGCACGACGCCCGAGCGCTACATGGAAATCATGAAAGCCGATCTGGTGAAGTACGCGAAGATCACCAAGGACGCCGGCATTAAACCGGGCTTGTGACCGCGGCGCTCGGGCGGAATTCTTCGAGCTGATTCGGCAAACATCGGGCCAGACGCGGAGCCTCCGCAGGCTGTCTTATGAACCTGGCCAAGTTACCGGAATGGCATTGTGGCTAGCCGCCTATTCCACGCCGGTATGACTTCGGGATTTTTGCAGTAAAGCGGCGGCTCTCCTCGCAGGATGCGGGTGATGTTCTCCACCGCCGCGGGCGGAAATGAGGCGATCACATCCCGGGTGTGGCCCACCATGTGGGGTGTGAGGATGACGTTGTCGAGCTCGCGCAAGGGACTGTTTCCCGGGAGCGGCTCGACTTCAAAAGTGTCGAGCGCCGCTCCGGCAATCCGTTTTTCCTTGAGCGCGCGATAGAGCGCCCCTTCGTCGATCGCCTCGCCGCGCGAAGTGTTCACGAGGTACGCCGTTGGCTTCATCAACGCGAACTCGCGCTCGCCAAGCATGCCACGCGACGCGGGGGTGATGCTGACGTGCACGCTGACGAGGTCGCTCGAACGGAGAAGCGCGTCCAGATCGGTCATCTTGACGCCGGGAGGCGCTGCATTTACGAGCGGATCGCAGGCGAGCAGCTCCACGCCAAAACCCGAGAGCCGCTCGACTACGCCCCGCGCGATTCGTCCCAAGCCGATCAGTCCCACAGTGCGGCCGAGGAGCATCCGTGCCCACATGGCTCCGGGGGTGGGTTTGGGACGGGGCCGCTTGCCCCGCAGCACGCCCTCGGTGGCTCCGGGGTCGTACATCAGCATCAGCATGAGCATGACGGTGGCCTCCGCCATGCCAAGAAAGTTTTCGGGTGTCGCGCCGTGCCCGACGATGACGCTCAACTCTTTCGCGGCTTCGAGATCGACCGTCTCGAGCCCGATGGTGGGATTGACGATACCGCGCAGCAGCGGCGCGGCAAGCATCACCTCGCGCGAGCAGATCGAGCGCGAGCTGAACATCATGACTTCCGCCCGGCCGAAGAGCTCCGCGTAGCGCTCCTTCGGGTAGACGAGCTTCGTGCCCAGCGCGGTCTGCGGGCCGCGGATGATCTCGGTGCCGAGCTGTTCGAGCCGCGACGCAATCTCGTCGAGTACTTCGACCAGCATGTAGTCGTGGCAGATGAATACGGTATGCTGGCTCATCCCCGCCGGCTCGCAGTCGAGCTGCTTTTTTTCTAGATGCAGTAGATATCCACCATCGAGGGCAGATAGTCGTTCTGCAGAACGGTCTTTTTCTTCGCGATCAGCCAGGTCTTGCCGTCGCGCCGCAGTTCATAGTGAGCGTGGCCGAAGAACACGTCGGTTTTCTTGTGACGCGGGTCGAACACGTGGCTGGTCCAGCTCGATCGAAGCCGCATGGAATCGCCTTCATTGACCTCGATCAGCACATTGCCGACGATATGCGCGGTGCGCCGCAGGGGCATGGACGCGGGCGAGCGGTTCGAGCGGATGCGCACGATGCGGTCCTCGAGCCCCGCCCGGTTGGCGTAATAGATGTGCGAGATTTCCGCCTGGGGATTCGAGGTGAGCTCCCCTTCGGTGCGCCAGGTTGGTACCCAGTATTCGCAGTCTTCGGCGAACAACGCCAACCATTCGTCCCAGCGCCGCTCGTCGAGATAGACGGCCTCGCGAATCAGTACCTCGCGGCCCATTTCCAGAGTATCGACCACGTCAGCGTCCGTAGGGTTTTTCGCCCGAGACGCCGGCCTGCATCAGCCGCGCCCACTCACGGTAGGGCGCGTGAAAGCAAGTTTCGGTCTGGATCATGTACGAGCCCTTGAGGCTCGCCACCGGCTTGATGCCGATTTCGCGCGCAAGCGCACTCGCTCCGGGCTCGGTCGCGCCGATGCCGCGCTGATAGCCCTGCAGCCAGGATATCGGCGCGGCGAATCCCGCCTGGCTGTCCTCGTACAGCGTCGTGTCGTCGGGCGTCGCGAAGCCGCTCACGTTGAAGAAATCCTCGAATTGCCGCAGGCGCCAGGCGCGCACCGCGGCCGGCTCGCCGACCGGCGCCATGCAGTAGACGCGCATCTCCGTCTTGTTCACCGCAAGCGGCCGGAACGTGCGCAAGAGGAGCGAGGTTGAATCGGCGATTTGCATATTGGGGAACACCACGGTGTTGCGCAGCTTCAGCATCCACTCGGCACGGGTCGCGCCGACGCGTTTTTTCACCTCGTCGAAGGTCGTGTAGACGGGCCGCCGCTCGGGCTGTGCTTGATTGAGCCAGATTGCAGTGTGCCCATGCTCGAAGGTAAACATCCCACCTTCCTGTTTGAGGCGCTGGTCCCAGTCGAACGCACGCGCCACCTGATTCCCGGTCTTTGCCTTCTCGCGGCGTCGCACCACCTCCATGAAGCTGGTATGCGTGGAAGTCAGATGATATTGGTCGACGCCGTTGTCCATCTGCAGCTTCCAGTTGGCGTCGAAGGTGTAGGTGATACGTCCCGGCAGGCATTCCATCCCCTGCGGGCCCTGCTCCAGTGCGAGGTCGAGAAAGAATTTCAGCTCGCCCAGGTAGTCTTCCAGCGGCGGCACCTCCGGGCTCAGGCTGCCGAAGAGCAGGCCCTTGTAGCTGCCGAAGCCCGCGAGCGGCACCAGATCATGATCCTCGGCGTCGAAGGCCTCGGCGTAACAGGCGTCCTTCCGGTCCTTGATGTCGATGTTCTTGCCGCCCGAGTCGTAAGCCCAGCCGTGATAGTTGCAAACGTGGTACTTGCGGTTGCCCGATTCGGTGCGGCACAACACGGTACCCTTGTGACGGCATACGTTCAGAAACGCGCCGAGCTTGCCCGCACCGTCGCGCGCGACCATAACCGGTATCCGGCCGATATAGGTCGCGATGAAGTCGTGCGGCTTCGCCAACTGGGACTCGAAAGCAAGGAACGCCCAGGTGCGCTCGAAAATGTACTTCTGCTCCAGCTCGAAGAGCTCAGGGTCGGCGAACACGTCGCGGTTCACGCGGAACGCGCCTTGCTCGGGGCGGTCGTCGATGTAGAGCTTGATGTCTTGTAGGTCCACGATCCGTCTCGGGAAGGTGTTGTTTACGCCGCCTTGCTGCGGTTAGTTTCGAAACCCGGCTCGCTCCCGAGCAGCGCCGCCGGTTTCTTCAGGTCTTCCTGCCACAGCAGCGACTCCATGTAGATATTGAGCGGCTGGTCCTGGATGGTGAGCTCGTAGACATGGCCGTCGTACGAGGCGTGGTTGTGCACGGCCCAGCCGGGAGCCGAGAGCATCAAGTCTCCCGCCGCCCATTCGTAGCGGTTGCCCGCCACCATGGAATAGCCCTTGCCATGGAAATAGTAGTTGATCGCCGCGGAAACGTGGCGGTGCGGACGATCCACGATCTTGGGCGGTCGGATGGTGATCGTAGCGAAGAAATTCGGCGTGATGCCGTTGGTGCGGCCGGTCATGGGGTTGTACATCATGTAGAGCCGCCGCCCGGCGTAATCCTTGCCGAGCGCCTCCAGTTTGTCGAGCTCGCGCTTGACGTCCTTCCACGGGAAATGCAGCGGCTTCGATTCGACTGTCTGAGGGTTGATCAAAATTTCGTAGGGCATCAGCATGCCGCCCTCTTTTCCGAGCGGGATCATTCCGAAGGGGCTCTTGCGCCGCGGATCGCTCCTATGTGCTTTCTCCTCGGCGTCGTCCACGGGACGCAGCTCGACCGCGGGCTCGTCCTCGGGAAGATAGACCTGCATGTGCTGCAGGAGCGGGACGTTCGAGTACGTGAGCCGGACCTGGAGATCTTTTGCATCGTTGACGTGGCGGTAAATCGCATAGGAGGGGTGATTCCACACGTCGTATTGGGCGAAGGCGATACGCCTGCCCGCTACTAGCGTGTGGCCCGAGCCACCGATGCAGAAGTTTACTTCGGTCGCGTTGTGCCGGAACGCCGCGGTTTTCTCGTCCGGCTTGAGCACCGAAAGTTTCACCTGGATGCCCGGCGCAAAGCCCGGGGCGTTGGCGGAGGCGAGCGGGTGCACGATCAGCGACTCGCGCCGGCCGTTCGCCGGTGGAGGCAGGTCGGCCAGCCGCTCGGCTTCGGCGTCGATCTCCTCTTTCGTGACGACAATCGGCGCCCAGTAGGTGTTTTCGTCCCGAGCGCTTTGTCCTGCGTGGTCGAGGAAACGTCCCCGCATGGATTGAAAATTTTTCCGGAACTCGTTCATTGCAGCCTCCTCGGTCGAGTAATAATCCTACTCTTTAAACTGGACTCTTTGCCCGCGCTCCCGCGAACCGCGGTTTCTGCTTCTTCGGTTGGGGAATCGTGCGGCCCCCCCCGCGCTCTCGCGTGCGCTTGACCAGCTCCGCGCCGAGCGCAAGATCGGAGATGCCCATTCCCATCGCTTTGAAGAGCGACACATCGTCCGTCGCGGTGCGCCCGCGGCCGGAGGCAATCAGTTTGGAAAGCGGCATGACTTCGTCCCACCCGTAGGGCGGATATCGGGTCATGAATTCGCGCGAGAGCCGCTGAACGCCGGGAAGATTGTCCACGGCTACCAGCGTGGCTCGCGCGAACACGTCCTGAGCGAATTCCTCTCTGTCCGGCGCGATCGCGCCCACCGCATTCAGGTGCGCGCCTTTTTCAAGCATGCTCGCCGCAAGGAAAGGCTGCGCCGCCCGGGTCACCAGAGTAACGATCTGGGCGCCCCTGCAGGCCTCGCCGGCGGAAGAGCAGACGTCGGTTTCAATGCCGAATTCCGCGCGAGCTTTTGCGGCGAACTCCTGCCGCGACTCGACGCGGGGACTGTAGATCTGCAGCAGCTCGACCGGCCGCACCGCGAGCATCGCCCCGACCTGCGCGAGCGCCTGTTTTCCCGTGCCGATGAGGGTCATTACCTTCGCATCTTTTTGGGCCATCCAGGCGGCGGCCACGCCCGAGATGCCTCCTGTGCGCAGGTTGCCGAGCGCGAACGCCTCGATCACCGCTACCAGCGACCCGTCTACTGCGCTCCAGAGAATCAGAAGCGGGCATGTTCCGCCTTGCGTGTGGGTCCAGGTTTTCGTGCCCACCAGATCCCCGAGTTTTCCCCCGATGGCGTGCAAGTTACTCGTAGGAGCGGGGGACCCCTTCCTTTCCCCCGTAGTACCATACTGCAGCAGCGTCTTCGTCATGTTCTGCGCCTCGCCTCGGGCTTCCTCGCGCAGCGCGGCTTCAAGAGCGGTGATCGCTTCGCTAAGGTCCATGAGCTCGACGACTTCGGTCTCGGCGATCCAGATTGCGTCGGCTGTCATTGCTAGACCTTGAAAGCGGTCAACACTTGCTTCGGGAACAGCTCTTCCAGTTCGAGGCGCCGGTGACACACGCCCTGCTCGAAAGCAAAATCGACGAACGCCTGCAGTGTGATGCGGTTCTTTTCCAGCCCGTAAGGCCAGAAGTCTTCGCCGAACAGACTCTTCATCCGGTCCGTGTAGGGCGCAAGCCACGCCATCGGCGCATGCGAGGCGGTGATATCGGACAGCCGCTCGATGGACCGGTGCTTGGCTTCCTCAAAAGCCTTGTAAAGACTCATTGCGACCCATGGATGGCGGTCCAGCACTTCGGTCTTGATGACGATCACGTGCATGATAGGAAAGATCCCGGTTTTCTTGAAGTACGCCTCCTCGACCGCTTCGTAGTCCGGAAAGAGCCGCTCTATCCCTCTGCCGAAGCCGCGTGGAGGCCGCGCCGAAAGCACCGCGTCGATGTCCCCGGCAAGCAGCATTTCGTTCAGTGAACGCTCGGGCTCGGGACGGAGCCGAACGCCCTCGGGCAGTTTCAACTTCACTTTTTCGACGCGTCCCGCTTCGTTTACTCCTGCCTGAATCCACTCGACCGAGGCGAGCGACACGTCGGCTTGGTGCACGAGATAGCCGCGCGTGTAGATGACTGCGGTCTGCGCCCACTCCGGAACCCCGATGCGTTTTCCTTTCAGTTGCTCGGCCCGAGTGATCTTGCCTCCCTCGCGCACATAGATCATCGACTGACGGAACACTCTCGACGGAAACACCGGAATTGCAGCGATGCCGCTGTCCTCCTGCGAGCGCAGCGACACGTACTTGCCCATGGACATTTCCGACACTTCCCATTCGCGGAAGAAGGTAAACCGGAAGAACGCTTCCTCAGGCGGCAGATAGAGTACGTTGAGGTCCACACCCTGCACCGACACCTGGCCGGTGGCCAGGTCGCGCGTGTGCTCGTAGTCCCCGATCGCCAGGGTCAGAGGGATCTTGTTCACGGCTTCGCTATTCCTTGATCAGCACTGCGCCGTCTTCGATTCTCACGGCATAGCGTCGTATGTCCTCGGTGCAGGGCACGCCGACTGCTTTGCCGGTCGCGATGTGAAACCTGCCCTGGTGCAGCGGACACTCGATTTCCTCACCCTCGATGAAGCCGTCGGCGAGGCTCGCCTGCCCGTGCGTGCAGGTGTCGTGCGTGGCGAAAAATTTTCCCGAGAGGTTGTAGAGGCACACGGGCTCGGCGTCGAAATGAACGAGCAGCGTTCCGTCTTCGGGGACATCCGCGACATTCGCGACTTTAATCCAGTTATCGCTCATATCAGAGGGGATAGATCAGGCTGTTGGAAATAAGGAGGCTGTCGAATATGCAGAGTTTTTCGCTGAACTTTAGCTTGCCCTCCTCCACAACGAGCTTGTCGCGGTACTGGCCCGTGTTGAAAACGCGCGTGAATTCATCTTGCAGTGTTTCCAGGGCCGCATAGTTGGCGCGCACCTCGAGCACGCCCTCCTTTCAGGGACTAAGAGAAGAAAACGCACGAACGTTCGCATACAATTGTTATACTCTATAAAACAACGTTCTATATCTGCATCACGTGCCGATAATGATCGTAGAAGGCACGGACTACCGACTCCGTCACCATGTGATCCTCGTCCTTCCAGTCCCGCCCCCCATCCCGCGGTGTGCGCACCGGTTCTCGACGACATTGATCGAGCCATCCTTGTCGCGCACCACGACGACGGGCTTCTCGCCGATGCCGGTTCGCTTGAAGTCGCCGGGCTGAGGCAGCTCCGCCTCAAGTGCAACGTAACTCCAACTCGGCCCGCAGAAAATACGCTCCTGCTCGCGGGCGTAGATCTCCCGGTCGGAATACATCCAGTAGGGAATTCGCGCAATGCCTTCCTTGGGCCATTCCTGGTGCGCACCCACCGACACGTCTTCTCTAAGCACTAGCCCGTTTTCGGCGGAACCTGGACAGAAGATCGTCCAGGTGGTCGGGATTCGAATAGCTGATGACCAGTTTTCCGGTGCTCTTCTTTCCCGGTCTGATCTCGACTGAGGTCCCCAGCTCCTCCGACAGTTCTTCTTCGAGGCGCGCGATATCGCGGTTGGCCTTGAGCCTGCGTTTGGCTTTTTCCTTGGGATGCAGGATGGCGTTGACGAGCTGCTCCGTCTGGCGCACCGAAAGCGCCCCATCCGAGACTCGCTTTGCAACGCTTTCCTGTTGTCGCCCTTCAAGAGCGAGGAGCGCGCGCGCGTGACCCATTTCCAACTTGCCGTCAAAGACCAGCTCCTGGACCGGTTTTTGCAAATTCAGAAGCCGGAGCAAGTTCGTAGTCGCCGTGCGGGAGCGGCCTATGGCATCTGCCGCTTCCTGGTGCGTGAGCTTGAATTCGGTCACCAGCCGCTGCACACCACCCGCTTCCTCGAGCGGGTTGAGGTCTTCCCGCTGGATGTTCTCGATGAGCGCCATGGCTAGCGCCGCCGAGTCCGGCACGTCGCGCACAAGCACTGGGATTTCCGCGAGGCCGGCAATTCTCGCCGCCCGCCAGCGGCGCTCGCCGGCGATGATTTCGTAGTGCCCGCGTTCGATCGGCCGCACTAGGATGGGTTGCATCAGGCCTTGCTTCTTGATCGAGGCCGCGAGCTCTTGCAGCGAGCTTTCGTCCATCTTAGTGCGCGGCTGGTAACGGCCTCGTTGCAGTTGCTCGAGCCGAAGCGTGGCTTGCTGCTCGGGAATCGGACCGTCTTGGCCGTCCTTGTCGAGGAGCGCGTCGAGGCCCCGGCCAAGTCCCTTGAGCTTCATCGGCCTTCTACCTTCATACGGCGACGGGGCCGTTGCGCGAGAGGACCTCACCTGCGAGCGCAATATAGGCCTGCGAGCCTTTGCATTCGCGATCGAGCTTGACCGCGGGGGCGCCAAAGCTCGGCGCCTCGGCAAGACGTACGTTGCGCGGAATCACGGTCTGGTACACCTTCTTGCCGAAGTGTTCCTGCAGCTGCGTCGATACCTGCTCCGCGAGCGTATTGCGCGGGTCGTACATGGTCCGAAGCAGCCCTTCGATGTCGAGCTTCGGGTTCAGACGCTGGCGCACCTTCTTGATTGTGTTGACGAGATCGGAGAGCCCCTCGAGAGCGAAATACTCGCATTGCATCGGAATCATTACCGCATCGGCGGCGACCAATCCGTTCACCGTAAGCATGTTGAGCGCAGGAGGGCAATCGAGCAAAATAAAATCGTACTGGTTGGCGATCGGTTCGAGGGCGCCTTTCAATCGCGACTCGCGGTGCTCAAGGTCGACCAGCTCGACTTCTGCACCCGCGAGGTCGCGATTCGCGGGAATCAGATCGTATCCTCCCGATTCCGATTTCTGCCGCGCCGATTCGGCGGTGGCCAGTCCGAGGAGCACCTGGTAGATCGAAGTCTTAAGGGTGCGCTTGTCGATGCCGCTCCCCATGGTGGCGTTGCCCTGTGGATCGAGGTCCACCAGCAGCACGCGCTTCGCAGCCTGCGCGAGGCCCGCCGCGAGATTGACACTGGTCGTGGTCTTTCCGACCCCGCCCTTCTGATTCGTGACGGCAAGTATCCGGGTCATGCGCGCTCGATCAACACGAGATGCCGCTCAGACCCAAGCCCGGGAACCGCGAGCCTGTGCACTCGACTGGCGCGGAAATTGGTTGGCAGCCGCTCGATCTCCTCGAAAGGGTAGACCCCCTTCATGGCGGCGAGCACACCGCCCGGGGCCAACAGATGTTCGGTCAACGCGGCGAACTCGGCGAGTTCGGCAAGCGCCCGGGAAATGATCCAATTAAATTTTTCCACGGGGTGCCAGGACTCGACGCGCGCGCAGACAACCTCCGCGTTCCTCAGCCGAAGTTCAGCCACTGCCTGCTTTAGGAACGCCGCCTTCTTGTGACTGCTATCGAGTAACGATACGTGGATACCGGGCTTCGCAATCGCAAGGGGAATTCCAGGAAGCCCCGCGCCACTCCCTACGTCAAGCACGCGCCCGTCACTGATGTGTGGAACCAGGGCGAGACAGTCAAGTAAGTGGCCACTAACCATCTTCTCCGCTTCTCGTATGGCGGTCAGGTTATATACCCGGTTCCACTTTTCCAGCAGGGCGAGGTACTCGATGAGCCTGCTCATCGCATCCCGACCCAAGGGAACGCCTAGTTCCTCGAGCCCTTCTTCAAGGCGCCCTTCGAGTCCGTGCTGCGCCGGCCGAGCCACAGCGGTCGTCATGCAGCCGACCTTCGCGCGGCGCCGATGCCGCGCTTCAGGTGAACCAAAAGCAACGAAATAGCCGCAGGTGTAATCCCTGACATACGCGAGGCCTGCCCGAGTGTTTCCGGTCGGTGTTGGTTGAGCCTCTGCTGAACCTCGATCGACAGGCCGCGAACGGTGCGGTAGTCGAGATCACCCGGCAGAGCCAAGGTCTCGTGCTGCACCGCGCGCGCGACTTCGTTTTGCTGGCGCGCGATGTAGCCCTGGTATTTCGCCTGGATCTCAACCTGCTCCGCGACAGCAGTATCGATCGGGGATGCGCCGGTCGCCGCGAGGTTTGCGAGCGAGGCGTGGGTCACACCAGGACGTTTGAGCAGATTCATCAGCGAGTACTCGCGCTCGATCGGCTTGCCGAGCACCCGGTCGGCGAGCTCCGCGCGAAGAGAGTTGGGGCTTACCCAGGTGGCTTTGAGCCGCTCCTGCTCGTAGGTAATGGCGTCGCGCTTTCGGTTGAACGCGTCCCAGCGGGCATCCTCCACGACGCCGAGCTTGCGGCCGGTCTGCGTGAGCCGCAGGTCCGCGTTATCTTCGCGCAGCATGAGTCGATACTCGGCGCGGCTGGTGAACATGCGGTACGGCTCCGAGACGCCCCGAGTGATGAGGTCGTCGACCAGAACTCCTAAATAGGCCTGGTCGCGCCGCGGGCACCACGGGTCTTTCCCCTTGACGAATAGCGCAGCGTTAAGCCCGGCGAGCAAGCCCTGCGCCGCCGCTTCCTCGTATCCCGTAGTACCATTAATCTGACCCGCAAAAAAAAGTCCCGCGATCGACTTCGTTTCCAATGAAGATTTCAGGTTGCGCGGATCGTAGTAATCGTATTCGATGGCGTAGCCGGGCCGCAGGATGTGCGCGTTCTCCAGACCACGAATGCTACGCACTAGCTCGATCTGAACGTCAAACGGAAGACTGGTTGAAATCCCATTGGGATAAAACTCGTTAGTGGTGAGTCCCTCCGGCTCCAGAAAAATCTGATGGCTCTGCTTGCCCGCAAAGCGATGGATCTTGTCCTCGATCGACGGGCAGTAGCGCGGGCCGATTCCCTCGATCACCCCGGTGTACATGGGCGAGCGATCCAGTCCGCCGCGGATTATTTCGTGCGTACGCGGATTGGTATCGGTGATCCAACAGGGCACCTGCCGCGGATGCATTTCAGGTGTTCCAAGAAACGAAAACGCCGGGACCGGCTCGTCACCAGGTTGCCTGCGCATTGCCGAGAAGTCTATGGTGCGGCCATCAATGCGGGGAGGCGTTCCTGTCTTGAGGCGCCCCACCGGAAGCTTCAGCTCGCGTAGCCTCGCCGCGAGGCCGATCGAGGGCGGATCGCCTGCCCGGCCGGCTTGCTGCTTGGATAGCCCAATGTGGACGAGCCCCGAAAGGAACGTCCCTGTCGTCAGCACCACCGCGCGGCCGGAGAAGTTAACTCCGAGCTGGGTCGCGACTCCGGTAATGCGGTCGCCCTCCAGCATGAGGTCCTCCACCGCCTGTTGGAACAAAGCGAGGTTGGGTTGGTTCTCAAGCCGCGAGCGAATCGCACGCTTGTACAGGAGGCGGTCGGCTTGGGCGCGCGTCGCGCGGACCGCAGGGCCCTTTGAGGAATTGAGGATGCGGAACTGGATGCCGGCTTCGTCGGCGGCAATGGCCATGGCCCCGCCCAGCGCGTCGACTTCTTTGACGAGGTGCCCTTTGCCGATGCCCCCGATAGACGGATTGCACGACATCTGGCCCAAGGTTTCAATATTGTGCGTGAGCAATAGCGTCGTGCAACCGGCGCGCGCAGCGGCGAGCGCGGCCTCAGTGCCGGCGTGGCCGCCTCCGACCACGATGACGTCAAATTGAGTCGAAAAGTGCATGGCTTTCAGATGCGAAACTCAGCGGAAACAAGCCAAAATTCTAAAGCTATTCTCAGGGAATAGGGTTTCACGTGAAACCCGGGGCGGCTCAGCAAAAACACCGTGCCTTGCGACAGTTCTGGCTTGTTTCACGTGAAACATCGGTCTACCCACAGGCTTTCCACCAGAGATTCACAGTCTTTCCCCCTGCAATTTCCCGGATTCCCACCGGCTGTTCACAGGTTACTCACACCAAGTCGACGACTAGTGCACAGGCCCTGGGAGACAGATTAGGATGTGCTTACTGTTTCTGGATTCCGCTGCTGTCACTGGTCAGCGAGCAGGACACGACAACGTCCAGGGAAAAACTCAAAGAAACAAGCCGCCTCCCGTATCGTTCACCAGGAAACTCGGAAATCAGTCTAGGGAACGTTCCAGCGCGTAGCGGCGCGAGCTCAACTCTGGCGGCAAGCGACTGCCCAAGAGCTGCAGCAACTCGTCGTGCAGCTTCAGCTCCCGCTTCCAGTCGGCGCGGTCGACGGAGCTGACGCGCCTGAACTTTTCGCCATCGAAGCTCTCCAGCCCCTTCCATTCCAAGTCCGCGAAGTCGGGGAGGCGACCGATCGGCGTGTCGACGGCCCGTGCCGTGCCCTGACAGCGCTCGACGATCCATTTGAGGACGCGCATGTTCTCGCCGTACCCCGGCCAGATGAATCGTCCGTTGCTATCGGTGCGAAACCAGTTCACGCAAAAGATGCGCGGCCGCTGGGGGACCGATCGCCCAAGCTTCAGCCAATGGTTAAAATAATCGCCCATGTTGTAGCCGACGAACGGGATCATCGCCATCGGATCGCGCCGGACCACGCCAACCTTGCCCGTCGCCGCTGCCGTAGTTTCCGAGCCCATCGTCGCGGCCATATACACTCCCGCTTCCCAGTCGAACGCCTCGGTCACCAGCGGAACCGTATCCGAGCGGCGACCGCCGAACAAGAAGGCCGATATCGGGACACCTTCCGGATTTTCCCACTCGGAATCGATCGAGGGACACTGCGAGGCGGGCACTGTAAATCGCGCGTTGGGATGCGCGGCTTTCCTGCCGCAATCGGGCGCCCATTCCGTTCCCTGCCAATCGATTAGCTTGGCCGGAGGCGCATCAGTCATTCCTTCCCACCACACGTCCCCATCCGGAGTCATGGCGACGTTGGTGAATATTGTGTTGCTCTTGATCATCGCCATGCAGTTGGGATTGGTCTTCTCCGAAGTCCCGGGGGCAACGCCGAAAAACCCCGATTCCGGATTGATCGCATAGAAGCGACCATCCTTGCCGGGCTTGATCCACGCGATGTCTTCGCCTATCGTCGAAACCCTCCAGCCCTTGAACGCCGCCGGCGGAATCAGCATGGCGAAATTGGTCTTGCCGCACGCCGAGGGAAACGCCGCGCTCACGTAGATCTTTTCTCCTGAAGGGGGGGTCACGCCGAGTATCAGCATGTGCTCGGCAAGCCAGCCCTGCTCTCGTCCCATGATCGAAGCGATACGGAGCGAAAAGCACTTCTTGCCGAGCAGCGCGTTGCCGCCGTAGCCCGAACCGAATGACCAGATTTCCTTGGTTTCCGGATAGTGAACGATGTATCTGTGCTCTTTACTGCAAGGCCAGCGCGCATCTTTTTCCCCGCGGGAAAGCGGCGCGCCGACCGAGTGGACGCACGGAACGAAATGGCCGTTCCTGCCGAGGACTTCCCACACCTTCCTGTTCATGCGCGTCATGACGCGCATGCTGACGACCACGTAAGGGGAGTCGGTCAGCTCGATGCCGATATGCGCGATGTGCGAGCCAAGCGGCCCCATCGAGAACGGAACGACATACAAGGTCCGGCCGCGCATGCACCCGTCGAAGAGCTTATCGAGCGTCTCGCGCATCTCCCGCGGGTCGATCCAATTGTTGGTCGGACCCGCGTCTTCTTCTCTCTGGGAGCAGATAAAGGTCCGGTCCTCGGTGCGCGCCACATCGTTGGGGTCCGAGAGTGCGAGGAAGCAGTTGGGGCGAAGTTTGGGGTTCAGTCGCTTGAGCATTCCCGACTTCACCATTTCGTCGCAAAGCCGGTCGTACTCTTCCTGAGACCCATCGCACCAGTGAATGCGGTCGGGTTTGGTCAGCGCGGCAATACGCCCAACCCAATCCTTGACGCCGTGGTGTTGCACATAGGCGGGAGCGCCAATATCAATAGCAGGATCATAAGGTTGAATCATCTTGGGGCCTCGCGGCAACCACCTGGCAGCATGTCAATCGCAGCTGCCGGTCGTTTTGAACTATCGGGACGCGAACTCTAGCACGATCTGGCTCGCGCAGAAAATTGCCTTACCACGACGTAACTTACGCGAAGAGGCCTCCTCCTTTCCGACCTCCTTGGGATCACTTGCCGACGCAAAATCGCGAGAATATTTCCCCCAGCAGGTCGTCCGCGGTGAATTCGCCGGTGATCGCGCCGAGCTCGCGTTGCGCCAAGCGCAATTCTTCTGCGAAGAGCTCGCTTTGTAGCATCGCTCGGCCGGCGCGCTCAAGCGCTTCGGCCACGCGCTCAAGCGCCCCCAGATGCCGCTCACGCGCCATGAATACGTCTTCTCCTCCCGACTGCCATCCGGCGAGCACGAGCAACGCGCGGCGCAGCGCGTCCATGCCCTCGCCCGTCTTGGCCGAAACATGAATACGCCACCCTTCCCTGCCCTCGTTTGCTCGCGGAAACTCGCCTGCCAGATCAATCTTGTTGAACACGGTTACCGGCTTCAAATTCCCCGGGAGGCGAGCGACGATTGCCCGGTCACCCGCAGTTACCCCGGCGCACGCGTCGACCACAAGAAGCAACGCATCGGCGCGCCCAATTGCATCCCAGGTGCGGCTAATGCCGATCGCCTCGACTTTGTCCGTGGTGTCGCGCAGGCCCGCCGTGTCGATGATATTCATAGGTACGCCTTCAATTTGAATGGTTTGGCGCACGGCATCGCGCGTCGTGCCGGGGATCTCGGTCACGATGGCGAGTTCTTCTCCGGCGAGGCGGTTGAGGAGCGACGATTTCCCCACGTTAGGCTGGCCGGCCAAAACGACTTGAAGGCCGCTGCGCAGCACGCTGCCCCGGCGGCCGCGTTCGAGCGAGCGGGCGACATCATCCTGCAGTTGCTTTAGGCGGCTACGCGCGTCCTCACGGTCGACCGGGTCGATTTCCTCCTCGGGAAAGTCCAGCGTCGCTTCGACCAGAGCACGCACCTCGACGAGCCGTTTTGCGAGGTTCCCGATGAGCTCAGAGAATTCCCCCCGGAGCGAGCGCAGCGCACAGCGTGCTGCAACCTCGGTCGCGGCCTCAATGAGGTCGGCCACGCCTTCGGCCTGAGCCAGATCAAGCTTGTCGTTCAGGAATGCGCGGCGCGTGAACTCCCCGGGTTCGGCAAGCCGCGCGCCAAGATCCACGCAGCGCCTCAGCAACATCTGCAGCACCACGGGTCCGCCATGCCCCTGTAGCTCGAGCACATCCTCGCCTGTATACGACGCCGGTGCGCGAAAAAAGACCGCGATGCCATCGTCGATTGGCTGGCCTTCGGCGCCTCGGAACGTCGCACGCGTGGCCGTACGTGGCGCCGGGACAGCACCGAGCAGACTCTTTGCGAGCCGATCGAGCGTCTTTCCCGAGACGCGCACGATTCCGATACCGGCGCGCCCCGGAGCGGTCGCGACCGCCGCGATTACATCGGCATCGGACCCGGCCATGGTTCGCTCTCGGGCCTTGTCTACCCGCGTTACCGCCGGCGCCTCAGCGTTTTGCGCCGGTGCCGACTCGGGCTCCTTCGATCATGCGTGTGATCTGCCATTGCTGCAGGATCGAAAGGATATTGTTGACGACCCAATAAAGGACCAAGCCCGCCGGAAAGAAATAGAACATGACCCCGAACGCGAACGGCATAATCATCATGACCTTGGCCTGAACCGGGTCGGGCGGCGTCGGATTCAACTTGGTTTGAACGATCATCGAGGCCATCATCAGCGTAGGCAACACGAACCAGGGATCGGGCGCCGATAGATCCTTGACCCAAAGATAGAACGGGACGTGTCGCAACTCGACACTTTCAAAGAGCACCCAGTAGAGCGCGATGAACACTGGAATTTGCACCACGATCGGAAGACAACCGCCCAGTGGGTTGATCTTCTCTGTCTTATACAAAGCCATCATCGCCTCATTCATTTTCGTCCGGTCCGATGCGTACTGCTCCCGGATTTTCGTGAGCCGGGGCGTCACCAGCTTCATTTTCGCCATTGAGCGGTAGCTCGCTGCGGACAGGGGGAAAAAAATGAGTTTAATAACTACAGTAAGCAGAATGATAGCGAGGCCCCAGTTACCCAACCAGTTATGGAATAACCGAAGGACCCAAAATAGCGGCGCCGCGATTATCGTGAGTATCCCGTAGTCGACCACCAACTCCAGCCCCGGGGCGATTGCCTGAAGGTGATCCTGATCCTGAGGTCCCGCGTACAGCGGCACGACGACGCGGGTCGAAACCCCCGGTGCGACTGGTCCAAGGGGAACGATTACGCCGGCTGAATAGAGGTCCTCGCCGAGCTTCCGCGTATAGAACTCCCGTGGTGTCTTGTCCGGAGGTATCAGCGCAGCGACGAAGTAGTGCTGGATGATCGCAATCCAGCCGTTGTCGGGCGCCTTCGGATACGGAGCCTTGCCCTTGGCGATATCGTCGAAACTCACCTTCTGAAACTTGTCCTGCTCGGTGTACACCGCAGCACCGGTGTAGCTCTGAGCCATGTAGGGGTCACCCGCGAGAGACTTGCCGTCGCGAGTCAGCTGGAAATAGGCGTGCGTCGATAGAGGCCCTGTCGTGCCGTTCGCTATTTCCGCGGCGACATCGATCCGATAACTCCCGCGGTGAAAAGTGAGAGTTTTTGCGACTTTGACGCCTTCCGCAGTGCTTGCCTCGAGCCGCACCTCCAGGCTGTCCTGCCCCTCGGCCAGATTGAATTCCTTGGCCGTCGCGTTGAACAGAGTCCGGTGATTCGGCAGCCCCGCGCCTATCAGGCCGCTCTGTGCGACGTAGTGGTGCTCGGGTCCAAGCAGCACCAAGTTCTTCTTTTCATCAAGCGTGTCCTTGTGCTTCAGCAATTCCAAATGCACCAGGTCACCGCCTTGCGTATCGATCTCCGCGAGTACCGTGTCAGTTCGAACTCTCAGTCGTTCGCGGGATCCGCCATCTGCCGGCAAGGCGCTCGGCGGTACTACGCCCGCCTGCTTCCCTTTAGAGGTCGCCGCTGGGGCGCTCGGCGTCGGAACCGCTCCCTGAGTCACGGAAACAGGAGGCGCAGGCGGGCGAAACTCCTTCTGCCATGCCTCCCACAGGAGCAGCAGCGAAAACGAAAACACAAAAAATAGGATCAGGCGCTGTGTATCCATGAACAGAATAAGAAATCAAGGGACCGGGTCATAACCACCCGGGTGCCAAGGATGGCAGCGCACAAGCCGCTTGAGCGCGAGCCAAGCGCCCCACGCTGCTCCGTGGCGACCGAGCGCCTCGAGGGCATACGCCGAACACGACGGGTGAAAGCGGCAATGCATACCAAGCAAGGGACTGACGCCATAGCGATAGGCCCGAATGAGGAGCGATAGCACTCTGCTCACGAGGTACTTGCCAGGCAATGCTCAAGTTCCGTCAAGGGGACGTTTCTCGCCGTCAAACGAATCAGGATGTCCCGGCTGCCCAAGCGGATTTGATGATCGCGAAACCATTCCCGCAACACACGTTTCGCGCGATTGCGGTCTACCGCGCGGGGGAAGACCCGCTTGGGAACTATAAGACCTAGTCTGCAGACGCCGGTAGTGTTGGCCTTGAACATTACGCTAACACCAGGCCGCTTGAAAGCGTGCGCTCCGGACAAAAGCGCAGCGATATCTGTCGTGCCTAGCCGTTGCCTGCGCCTAAGGTAACGGCGCCCACTCAAACGCTTAACCGAGCCCGCCCCTTGGCGCGTCGCGCCCGAAGCACGGCTCGGCCTCCGCGCGTACGCATGCGAACCAGAAATCCGTGAGTGCGCTTCCTTCGAATGACAGAGGGCTGGAAAGTACGTTTCATGCGGCAAATCCCTGAGATAGACAGAACCTTCTATTAGACGATAGCTCTGTTGGCGTTGTCAAAGAGGGGCCCTCGGCGCCAGCTCTACACCGATTGTCGGACACCACCTTCAGGCTGTGGATAACTCCACTGGAAGCGGGTAAAATGCGCTCGCAAGTTTGCACCGCTCTGAGTTGAACAAGAGTCTATGCAGGGTTTTTGGGCTTCGTGCCTGAGTCGATTCGAAAAAGAGCTTCCCGCTCAACAGTTTAATACCTGGATCCGGCCCCTTAAACTGGACACCTCGGCAGAACCGTCGGGGGAGTTGCGGCTCACGGCGCCTAACCGGTTTGTACTGCAGTGGGTCAAGGACCGATTCTTGCCTCGCATTGAGGCAATGGGCGCAGAGTTTTTCTCCTCGCCCATACGCGCGTCGATCAAGCTCGACCCCCAAAGCGCGACCGAATCTGTAAAGACTCCCTCGCCGGCACCGCGCCCCGACCGACCGACCGCGGCAAGAGCGCCCCACGCAGAGCGCTCCAGTCTCATCCCCGAATTCAGTTTCGACGGCTTCGTTGCCGGCAAGGCGAACCAACTCGCTCGGGCTGCGGCGCTCCAAGTCGCCGAGCATCCTGGCACGTCGTACAACCCGCTATTTATCTACGGCGGCGTGGGTTTGGGTAAGACGCATCTCATCCACGCCGTTGGCAGCCTTGTTCTTGCGCAGCATCCCAGCGCTCGCGTCCGCTACCTGCACGCGGCACAATATGTTTCCGATGTGATCAGGGCCTATCAGCAGAAATCGTTCGACGAGTTCAAGCGCTATTACCATTCACTCGATCTTCTCTTGATCGACGACATCCAGTTCTTTACGGGCAAGGATCGAACCCAGGAAGAGTTCTTCTACGCCTTCAATGCGTTAATTGAATCCCATAAACAGCTCATCATTACTTGCGACACCTACCCAAAAGATCTTGCGGGAATAGACGAGCGCCTCAAGTCTCGATTCTCCTGGGGCCTGACTGTGGCGATCGAACCGCCGGAGCAGGAAATGCGGGTAGCTATCATCCTCAAAAAAGCCGAAGCGGTCTCCCTTCAGCTCTCCGAGGACGTCGCGTTCTTTATCGCCAAACATATTAGATCAAACGTCCGAGAGCTTGAAGGAGCATTGAAGAGCGTGATTGCCTATTCGCGCTTCAACGGCCGCGACATCACCCTTGATACGGCCAAGGAGGCCTTGAAGGACCTTCTCACCGCGCAAAATCGCCAGATTACTGTCGATAACATTCAAAAAACCGTCGCCGACTATTACAAGATAAAAGTCTCCGACATGCACTCCAAAAAGCGTAGCCGTAACGTTGCCCGACCCCGCCAACTCGCAATGGCACTTGCCAAGGACCTCACCCAATTAAGCCTCCCGAACATTGGTGACGCATTTGGCAACCGCGATCACACAACAGTCCTCCACGCATGTCGGACGATCGCGACCTTGCGCGATAAGAACCATGACATAAACCGCGACTACCACGTGCTGGAGCAGGTCCTAAAGGGGTGAGCCGCAGCCTACAACCTGGGGACGAACTGTTAGTAAGTGTCTCAGCAAGCTCTCTTTATTTTTTTACTCCGTTTTGTATCACATGAATTTCTCGATTTACTCACACCTTTTGGGCCTCTAAGCTCCGCGTATTCATTGATTAGAGACTAGTTATCAACCCTAAAGGAAGTAATCATCATCATCATTAAGGAAATAAAATGAATTTTCTTAAGAGTAAGCGCGAAGCGCTACTCGAACCTCTGCAAGCGGTTACCGGGATTATTGAACGACGCCATACTCTACCGATCTTGTCCAACGTGCTGCTTTCTAGAACTGATTCGCTTATCGAATTCGTCGCGACAGATATAGAGATCGAGATAACTGCGAGGATGTCAGTGGAGGGAGGGGGCGACGCTACGAAAATTACAGTAGGGGCGCGCAAACTAGTCGATATACTGCGTGCGCTCCCGGAGAAAGCCGAGGTAGGCTTGGTGTTGCAGGACAAACGGCTTCAGGTCAAGTCCGGCAAGAGCCGTTTTAACCTCCAAACACTATCCGCCGAGGACTTTCCTCGGTTGGTCCTCGGCGAAGGCGTCGGAACCCGGTTTTCGGTATCTCAAAAGCTGCTTAAGTCCTTGCTGGGACTGGTTCAGTATGCGATGGCTCAACAGGACATTCGATATTACCTCAATGGATTGCTCATGGTAATCGAAGACAGCCATCTAAAATTGATTGCCACCGACGGACACCGACTCGCCTATGCCAGCGGCGGCGTTAGCGGAAAAGATTTAGCAAAACAGGAAGTAATACTGCCTCGCAAGACAATTATCGAATTGTCCAAGCTACTGGAGGACAGCGACGACTCGGTAGCAATCGAACTGTCCACAGTTCAAGCGAAGTTTAGCTTCGGAAATGTAGTCCTTGTTTCGAAGTTGATCGATGGAAAGTTCCCTGATTACGGCCGGGTAATTCCGCAGAATCAGCCAAAGAAAATAAAGTTTGAGCGAGTCGTTCTCCTGCACGCCTTGCAGCGAGCAGCGATATTGACCAGCGACAAGTTCCGGGGGGTGCGCTGGGTGTTAGGGGAAGGCAGTCTGAAGATTAGCTCTAGCAATACCGAACAGGAGGAGGCTCAAGAGGAACTGGACGTGCCCTACACAGGGGAAACGCTCGACATCGGATTCAACGTGAGCTACCTCGTGGATGTACTCAATAATCTCAATGTACCCGAGGTGGAGTGTGGACTGGGAGACGGCAATTCCAGCGCGCTTTTCACCGTACCGGGGCGCAACGATTTCAAATATGTTGTCATGCCGATGCGCATCTGAGCGAAGAGACAATAATGGCTGAAGCGGAAAAGAACGACGCACCTCGCGAGCAGTATGACTCCGACAGCATCAAGGTACTAAAGGGGCTCGACGCGGTCCGCAAGCGCCCAGGCATGTACATCGGCGACACCTCCGACGGAACTGGTCTTCATCACATGGTTTTCGAGGTCGTGGACAACGCCATAGACGAGGCGCTCGCCGGATTCTGCAACGAGATCACCGTCACTATTCATACCGATAATTCGATCAGCGTTATCGATAACGGAAGAGGCATTCCCACGGAGAACCACAAGGACGACGAGCAGAAGCGCTCCGCCGCGGAAATCGTCATGACGGAATTGCACGCCGGCGGAAAGTTCGACAACAATTCCTACAAGATTGCGGGGGGCCTACACGGGGTCGGTGTATCGGTGGTTAACGCGCTTTCCGATTGGCTGCGCTTGACTGTTCGACGCGAGGGGAAGAGCCACTTCATGGAATTCCGTCGTGGCGTGCCAGTGGCAGCGCTAAAGGTAACCGGCAAAACCGAAAGACGCGGTACCGAGGTGCACTTTCTGGCAAGCGCCGAGACCTTTGGAGTGGTCGAATATCACCTGGATATCCTGGCGCGGCGTTTGCGGGAGCTTTCCTTCCTCAATCACGGCGTCAAGATCCAACTGGTCGACCAGCGCTCGGGCAAAGAGGAGAGCTTCGCCCACACGGGGGGCGTGAAGGGATTCGTCGAATACATGAACCGCAGTAAGAATGTCTTGCACGGCACGCCATTTCACGCAGTTGCCCAAAAGGAAGGGATCACGGTCGAAGTAGCGATGCAGTGGAACGACTCCTACCAGGAGCAGGTGCTTTGCTATACCAACAACATCCCGCAAAGGGACGGGGGCTCGCACCTCACTGGACTTCGGGCAGCCATGACGCGCAGCCTCAACCAATACATAGAAGCGAACGAAGTAGCCAAGAAAGCCAAGGTCGAGACCACGGGCGACGACATGCGCGAAGGCCTTTCGTGCGTGCTCTCGGTGAAGGTGCCCGAGCCGAAATTTTCCTCGCAAACGAAGGACAAGCTCGTCTCATCGGAGGTCGGGCCGGTAGTTCAGGAGCTCGTGGGGGAGAAGCTGAAGAATTTTCTTCTCGAGCGGCCGAATGACGCCCGCATCATCTGTGGGAAGATTGTCGATGCAGCGCGGGCACGCGAGGCGGCGCGCAAGGCGCGCGAAATGACGCGCCGCAAAGGCGTTCTCGATTCGTTTGGATTGTCCGCAAAGCTCGCCGATTGCCAGGAGAAGGATCCTGCCAAGTGCGAACTCTACATTGTAGAGGGAGACTCAGCCGGCGGCTCAGCCAAGCAGGGCCGAGACCGCAAGTTTCAGGCGATCCTGCCCCTAAAGGGCAAGATTCTGAACGTCGAGAGGGCGCGCTTCGACAAGCTCATTTCGTCGCAGGAGATCGTAACGCTGATTCAGACCCTAGGCACTGGCATTGGCAAGGACGAGTACGATGTGTCGAAGCTCCGCTATCACCGCATCATCATCATGACCGACGCCGACGTCGACGGCGCACACATCCGCACGCTGCTACTTACTTTTTTCTACCGTCAGATGCCGGAGCTCGTGGAGCACGGACATGTCTACATCGCGCAGCCTCCTCTTTTCAAGGTCAAGGTGGGCAAACAGGAACGCTACTTCAAAGACGATCATGAGCGCGCGCAGTTCATGCTCGCTCAGGCCCTGGTTGGCGCTTCGCTCGTTCCTCGGAAGGGTGGGCAGGCCATCGAGGGCGAAACGCTAGAGCAGCTCGCAAAGGCATACCTTTTCGGCGAGGCGGTGATAGCCCGGGCTTCGAAGATCATCGACGCCGAAGCGCTTGCCGCGCTAATGCGCGGTGTTAAATTGGATCTCTCCAGTCCGCAGTCAGCCGGGGCAAGCGCACTCAAGCTCAAGCAGGCCATGAGCACCGCGGGAAACGGCGTCAGCGTGAGCGCACGCTACGACACGAAGAACGAGCGCCATCAGCTTGCAATCGAACGGACGCACCATGGGAACATGAGAACGAGCGTGCTCGACGATGATTTTCTCTCCTCGGGAGACTGTCAGCAGCTCAATCGCATCGCGCAACTGCTGCACGACTTGATCGGACCAGGGGCGGTGATCACTCGAGAGGAAAAAGAAGAGGCGATCACCGATTTTCCTCAGGCGATGAGGTGGCTGCTCGGCGAAGTCGAACGCAGCGCGGCGACCCAGCGCTACAAAGGCCTCGGCGAGATGAATCCCGAGCAGCTTTGGGAGACCACGATGGACCCGCAGGCGCGGCGCCTGCTCAAGGTACAAATTGAGGACGGTATTGCCGCGGACGAGATCTTTACTAAGCTGATGGGAGACGACGTTGAACCGCGGCGGATCTTCATCGAACAGAATGCGCTGGTTGCCCGGCTCGACGTTTGAGGCAGGCGCTGTTCCTCAGGCCGCCTTCGTACTTCGAGTATTCCGCGCGCGCGCGGTCGTTCGCGTGGCACGCGTCTTGGGTCTGAGTTCCGGCTTTGCCTTTGAGACCGGTTCGGTTGCCGCGACCTTCCCCGGCGGGCGCGGAGTGGTTTTCGCAGCGCGGGGCGCGAACTCAAATCCGACTTTCCCGTCGGCACCGCGCACAAGGAACGCCGAGAACGGCCTGCCTTTTCGGGAAATGAACCGATGCAAAAGATCGGTCTTGCCCGTAGCAAGCAGTTTCTGTATCTGTTCGATCTCGATGGGTCGCTGAAGAATGATCCGTCCAGAACGGAAGTCACAGCTTCGCGTCGGTCCAACGCTATTCTCGCAGACGTATGCCATCGAGTGCTCGAACACACGAGCGCGGCACTTCGGGCAGGGACCGAGCGGAGTCTGGTTTGAAAAATCCACTTTTTCGACGACTCCATCAGCGCCTGTCTGTGTCCCAAAATCGAACTCGGCGCGAAAATCCGAGGAAAGGCGCACCATTGCGGCAAACGGTTTGCCGGCCCGGCTGCGGAAACCGGTGAGCGGACCTATCGAGTGTTTGACGATGAGCGTCTCGATCTCCTCCGGCGAGAACTCCCGGCTCGAGACCACTTTCCAGATCGAAAACTCGCAGTTCTGGCACTTGAACTTGCGATAGTTCTCCTGCACCTTGCCCCCGCACTTCGGGCAAGAGATCTTGAGAGTGAGGAACGCGGTTTCGGGAATGTCGCCACGCTTGATTCGTGAAACCATCTCGCGGGTGAGTTCGACGATGTCGTGCATGAATTCGCTGCGCCGAAGATCGCCGCGCTCCATTTGCTTCAGCTTGAACTCCCAGTTTCCAGTGAGCTCCGGAGAGCACAGCTCGGTCACCCCAAAATGACGTAGCGCGAAAAGGAGCGACGATGCCTTCGGCGTTGGCTGAAGCTCCCGCCCGTTACGATGCAGGTAGTCTTCGTAGATCAAGCCTTCGATGACTTGCGCACGGGTAGCAGGAGTGCCGAGACCCTTTTCGCCCATTGCCTCACGCAGATCCTCGTCCTCGACGAGTTTTCCGGCGCCTTCCATTGCCGAGAGCAGCGTAGCCTCGGTGAAGCGCGCCGGAGGCTTGGTCTGGTAGGCGCGCGCCTCGACCGCAAGCGTCTGGACTTTTTCCCCGTTCTTGATCGGCACCAGCGTCGCGGCCTCTTCGGACTGAGCTTCCTTTCCGTAGACTTCGAGCCAGCCGGCTTGGGTCAGCACCCGGCCCTCCGTCTTGAAGGCTTCGTCTTCAATGCGGGTGACCCGCGAGGTGACGAGGTACTCAGCTGCCGGAAAGAAAACGGCAAGAAAACGCTTTACAACCAGATCGTAGAGCTTTCCTTCCGCTTCCGAGAGATGCGGTGCCGTCTGACCCGTTGGGATGATTGCGAAGTGGTCGGAGATCTTCTTGTTGTCGAAGATCCGCTTTTGGGGTTTGACCCAACCCTTCTTGAGGATCCTCGAGGCGTGCCGCGCATATGCAGAGGTCCGGCGCCCCGCGAAGGCGTCCAGCGTTTTCGTCACCGTCGCGGCATAGTCTTCAGGTAGCGCGCGCGAATCGGTTCTCGGATAGGTGAGGACCTTATGTCGTTCATATAGAGCCTGGGCAAGCGAGAGCGTCGTCTTTGCCGAAAAGCCAAAACGGCCGTTCGCTTCACGCTGCAAGCTCGTCAGGTCGTAGAGCAGAGGCGAAAGCTGCGATGCTGCCTTCGCCTCCTCGGTCGCGAATCCAGGCTTTCCAGCGCACCTCTCCCGAATTGCCGCGGCTCGCTTCGCGTCCCACAGCCGCTCTGGCTTCGCCTCGCCGTCGTCTGTTTTTTTAAAGTTTTGCTCAATCCAACGGCCGGCGTACTCACCAGCCTCGGCGGCAAATGTCGCGTGGATCTCCCAGTAGTCGCGTGGCAGGAAACTGCGTATGCGTTCCTCGCGCTCCACTAGGATGGCCAGGGTCGGCGTTTGCACGCGGCCCACAGTGGTCTTATAAAAACCGCCTTCCTTTGAATTGAAAGCGGTCATGGCACGCGTGCCGTTTATTCCAATCAACCAATCGGATTCAGAGCGACACACAGCGGCGTCGGCGAGGGGAAGTAACTCACGGTCGGCACGCAGTTGCTCGAAACCTTCCTGGATCGCGCCCTGCGTCATCGATTGCAACCATAGGCGCTCGATGGGTTTCTTGTTGCTTGCGTGCTGAACGATATAACGAAAAATAAGCTCGCCCTCACGACCCGCATCACATGCGTTGATGATGCCGGTTACGTCCTTGCGCTTTAGGAGCTTCACAAGAAGTTTCAGGCGCTCCTCACCTCGCTCAATCGGCTGTAGATCGAAATGCGGCGGAATCACGGGTAAATGGGCAAAAGACCACTTGCCGCGCTTCACCTCTACTCCTTCAGGCGGAATGAGTTCCAGCAGATGGCCGATCGCCGAGGAAAGCACATAGTCCCGACTCTCGAAGTAGTCACCGTGACGCGTAAAACCGCCCAAAGCGCGAGCGACATCGTTCGCGACGGAAGGTTTTTCGGCAATGACAAGCTTCTTGGCCACAAGAAAGGAAGTGATTTTCCAGAAAGCGGACGACTCGGCGTGGAATCGTCTCTACGCGAAGCGCAGAATGATAAGTGTAATCGGAACGTGAAGCAAGAAACGGCTGCCCGTCAGAATCAACCGCTCGCCCGAGCGCGAAGCAGTTACTAGTGCTAGTGCACCCGGCGCTTTTCGCCGTCTGAAATCAGCTCGTCCAAAACAAGAGCGTCGACGTTGCCTCGGCGTGTCCAAAGTACCATGAGCACAATCACCTTAAGTTTTTCGAGACCGACGATTTCGTCTGGCAAAACCATGACGCGCTCGATGATCAATTCGCGCAGCAACGGCGAGAGGATTTTCGCACTCTCAAGAAACGCAATGAAGCCCCGGCTTTCCAAGGAGAGTTTCGCAGCTTCGTCAGCAGTGTATCCCCTGAAAGAGAATCGCGCGTCGAGCGACTCTGGAAGGCCGTCGCCGGCCAAGGGCGTGAGGGTGTTCAGCCAGTCCAACGCATCGTGGATATCTTCGTTCTCAAATCCGGCTGCGTGGAGCTTGCGCTCGAGTGTACCCTGGTCGGGGTAGGTTTCGATCTTGTAATAACTTTCGAAGAGATATACGAGTATGTCGAACATTCGCGATCAATCCTCAGGAAATACGTTGATACAAACCTCCGGGGAGGCTGGCGATTCTTCCTTCTAGCTCCAGTTCCAGCAAAATGGCTGATACGACTTCGGTTGTCAAACCGCTGCGCGAAATCAGGCTATCAATATCGCACGGGTCGAAGCCCATCTTGTCGAGCAAGTCGTGTCCCGTCTCGGATTCCACCGATCTAGGCGCGGGGGCCCACGCAGCACCGAGTTCCTCGAGCACATCCTGCGCGGCCTCAACGAGCTTCGCGCCCTGTTTGATGAGCGCATGACAACCCTTGGAAAGCGGCGAATGGATCGAGCCCGGAATTGCGAACACTTCACGGCCTTGCTCTGCTGCAAGGCGGGCAGTGATGAGTGAGCCCGAATCGAGCGCCGCCTCGACAACGAGGCAGCCGCGTGCAAGACCGGAGATAAGGCGGTTGCGGCGCGGAAAATTTCCCGCGGCGGGCGGTGTACCGAGCGCAAATTCGGACACGAGTGCGCCTCGCAAAGAGATTTCCTGCGCGAGAGACTCGCTTCGCCTCGGATAGATAATGTCTATGCCTGTACCCAACACGGCGACCGTGGAGCCACGTCCCTCCAGTCCACCCATATGCGCGGCGCTGTCCACACCGAGAGCAAGGCCGCTGACAATGGCGAAGCCAGCCTCGCTGAACGCCCGCGCGAAGCTCTGCGCGTTCCTCAGCCCCTGAGGCGTGGCGTTTCGGCTGCCGACTACTGCGAGCGCCAAGGAGCATACGAGTTTCACGTTGCCCGCGACATAAAGTAAGACCGGCGGGTCGGCGATTTCCAGCAGCTGCTTCGGGTATTCGACGTCGGCAAGGGTAAGCACCGCGTGGCCGGGTCGGGCCGCCCATTGGAGCGCCGCTTCGATTTCGGGGCTGGAGCGTCGCTCGAGGATTCGGGAGGCCAGGGCCTCGGGAACAACGCGACGCAGTTGCGATCGCGTTGCGCTCAATATTTGCGTGGGGAGGCCGAAGTTCGATAGCAGAGATCGAAAGCCCTGGCCACCGAGGCCAGGAACCAGGCTCAACTCGATCCATGCGGCCAGTTCGCCCGCATCGCTCATGCGTGAGCATCTCGGCGAAAGTGCCGCGCCCTCAAGCTTGCTCAGGGATTCTGTATGAGATCTCCCGCCTGGATCGGCCGCGAGCTCTCCATGACCAGCGCATAGGAGACCGTCGCGAACGTGCGGAAGACAAACACGAGGCCGTACCGCTCGGGGGGAAGTTGAATGGGCTGGGAGCGGTCACGCGATTTCAGGTAATCCTTCTGATCGTGGATCACGACATTGCGATATACGGCAAGGACGTGGCCGAGCTCCAGGCCATCGCGGATGCCCTTATTGATGGAAATGATCGAGTCTCGCCCGCCTACGCTCGTGGTGAAGGCATCGTATAGCCCGATGATGCGGCCGTTCACCGCGCCGCTGGGCGCACGGGGCACGTACTGGGGAATGGTGGGCGGGGGCGCCGGAATGAGTCGATCCCCGGCGGAGATTTCCTTCTTGGAATTGAGTATCTCGACCGTGGCCGGCTCGCCGCTTCGCGTGACGCGCGCAGTACCGAGGTACACCGCCTCAAACCCGAGGGTCTTCTGGCTGTCAGGATCGACAAGTGGGCTTCCGGCACGGTAGACCTGCCAGACCGGCGTGTCAGCATTTCCAAAACCGCTGACGTAGGCCACGTTGCCTTGTCCGATATTCACCCGATTCTCCTCCACGGCAATAATGCGCGGAGCCTTGTCGAGGCCGCCTTCTTCGATGATGAGGGGTTGCGTCAGAAACGGCTCGATCGCCTTGGGTGAAATTGTGGGGATTGCTTGAGCGGATAACGAGTCAGTGTAGATGCGCGGCGAAAGCTTCACTGAGCCGGCCTGAATCGGAGCGGCAGCGGCCGGCGCCTCTCCGATTCGCAATTGCGGCGGCGATACGCTGCGATCGAGAACGAGCACGTCGCCGGGGGCGATGAGGTGTGGATTCCTGATCTGCGCCTGATTCATGCGCCAGATTTCCGGCCAGCGCCACTGATCGTTGAGGAACTTACTTGCGATGCTCCAAAGCGTGTCGCCTCTCTGGACGACATAGCGATCCGGGGCGTTGTCACGTACCGCCAGATCGCCCTGGGCGAGCATCACTGGCGCCGCGCCTGAAAGGACGAGCGCCAAGACAGCTGTGATAGACTTTTGCATGACCGCCCTCGTCTGGATTTACCCGCGGCTGTCCCTATGTTGGCTGGTGCGGTACGCTAGTTACAGGTCGCATTAAATTCTGCCTCTAATTCTTTCAATTTGCAAGTATTTATGGTGCTGCTAGACATCCTCCGCTACCCCGATCCGAGGCTCCATAAGAAGGCCGTTCCAGTGAGCGAGGTCGACGATTCGATTCGCACACTAGTGCGCAACATGGCCGAAACGATGTACTTCGCACCCGGGGTGGGGCTCGCTGCGACTCAGGTCGACGTGCACAAACGTGTGATCGTCATTGATTCCTCCGAGACTCGTGATCAACTCTTGGTGCTGATCAACCCGGAGATTATCGCTCGAGAAGGCATCCAGTATTGCGAGGAAGGATGTCTTTCGGTTCCGGGTATCTTCGAACCGGTTGAGCGCGCCGAGCGCGTGACGGTACGCGCACTGGGCCTCGACGGAAAAACGTTCACCCTTGAGGCCGAAAAAACGCTGGCGGTGTGTATTCAGCACGAGTTGGACCACCTGGAGGGCAAGGTTTTCGTCGACTATCTTTCGCGGCTTAAGCAAAAGCGCATCAAAGCCAGACTTCAAAAGCAGCTGCGCAAGACAGCCTAAGGGAGGGTCGCGGTTGGTCCGCGTTCATGCCACGCGACTTCAAGCCTGAATTCTTTCTGGCTTCCTCTTGAACGTCGTATTTGCAGGTACGCCAGAATTCGCAGCCCGGTCGCTCGAGGCGCTCTTCGAATCTCCCCACCGCGTGATCGGCGTGCTGACTCGGCCCGATCGTCCTGCAGGCCGCGGTCTGAAGCCGGCTGCGCCGGCCGTCAAGCGGCTCGCCGCGGCGCACGGCGTCCAGATTGAGCAACCCGAGAGCCTCAAGGACCCGCGCGTGCAGGAGGAACTCAAACAGCGTCGGCCAGACGCAATCGTGGTTGCTGCTTACGGCCTGATCCTGCCGCAGGCTGTGCTCGATATCCCGCGCTACGGTGGGGTGAACGTTCATGCGTCGCTGTTGCCGCGCTGGCGCGGCGCGGCGCCCATTCAAAGGGCGTTGCTCGCCGGTGATAGGGAAACCGGGGTATCCATCATGCAAATGGACGCGGGGCTAGACACGGGTCCGGTCCTACTGCGCGAATCAATTCCGATCTCGGCCGACGATACAGCGGGCTCGCTCCATGACCGGCTCGCGCAGCTTGGCGGGAGGCTTGTCGTGCAGGCTCTGAGCGCGCTCGAAGCCGGTCGGCTCAGCCCAATTCCGCAGGGTGCCGAAGGCGTGACGTATGCGCCAAAACTCGATGGGCGGGAGTCCAGCCTGGACTGGCGAGAACGCGCGCTCGCAGTGTGCTGCAAAGTCCGCGCGCTTAATCCGTCGCCGTGCGCAACCGCGCGCCTGCGGGGCGTCGACCTCAAAATCTGGCGGTGCACCACCGCCCCGGGGCAAGGTACGCCGGGTGAAGTGCTCAAGGCAGATGCGAACGGTCTGTTCGTCGCTTGCGGCGAAGGCGCCCTATCGGTTACCGAGCTGCAACGTTCCGGCGGGAGGCGTTTGACCGCGGCTGACTTCCTGCGAGGATTCCAGATTTCCACTGGAGATCGGTTCGAAGTCTAGAGGCTACGAGTGTGCGGCGCACCGCGTCTATAATGCAGGCAACGCCCGTAACCTTGCGCTGCTCTTGTCGACCGCTTACGCCAGCCCCACGCTTGCACGAGCCTTCGTTGCCACCGCCGAAGTGATCGGGCGGGTGCTCGACGGGGAAAGCTTGAACGCGGCCCTCGGCGATATGAAACGCCGAGATTCGGCACAGGCATTTGCCGCTGCAGCGCAGGATCTTTGCTATAACACACTCCGCGCCTACGGCGTCGTCGACTCGGCCCTCGAACGACTCCTCGACAAGCCTCTCAACGATTCCCCATTGCGCGGGCTGCTGCTCGCCGCCATTGCGGAACTCGCGGCGCGGCCACACGCCGCGCATGCGGTCGTTCATCAGGCGGTTGAGGCTGCTGCGTTACTGGGGCGCTCGCGAGCGAAGGGCTTGGTCAACGCGGTGATGCGCAGCTTCCAGCGCCGCGCGCACGAGCTGCTTTCGGCAATCGAGGCGACCGAGCCCGGCCGCTATCGTCACCCTCAGTGGTGGATCGACTTGTTGCGTGCGGCGTATCCGCAGGAGTGGCAAGCCGTGATCTCGGAAGCGAATCGCCATCCGCCCATGGTGCTCCGGGTCAACCAGCGACGACTCTCGGTGGGCGCGTATTTGGAAAAGCTCGATCGAGCTGGAATTCCGGCGAGGCCGCTGGGCGAGGAAGCGTTGCTGCTCGTGAAGCCTTGCCGCGTGGAGCGCCTCCCCGGGTTCGCTGCAGGTGAAGTCTCGGTCCAGGATGCCGGAGCGCAACGGGCAGCGCCGCTTCTGGACGTTCGTGACGGGATGCGCGTTCTGGATGCCTGCGCTGCGCCCGGGGGCAAGACCGGACACATACTCGAACTCGCTCAATGCGAACTCCTCGCAGTGGACGCGGACAAAGCCCGCGCGCGGCGTATCGCTGAAAATCTCTCCCGTCTGAAGCTCGTGGCCGAAGTCGTGGTCGGCGATTGCCGCAAACCGGAGGGCTTCTGGGGGGCGCGGCCGTTCGATCGGATTCTTCTGGATGCGCCCTGCTCCGCATCGGGCGTGGTGCGGCGCCACCCTGACATCAAGTGGCTGCGACGCAGGGCTGATGTGCCCGGGTTTGCCCGCACCCAGGGTGAGCTGCTCGACGCTTCGTGGCGAGTGCTCGCGCCCGATGGTAAATTACTGTACACAACCTGCTCGGTGTTTCCGGAGGAGAATGGCTGTGTGGTGCGCGAATTTCTCCTGCGTCACCCGGACGCTGAGACGCAGCCGCTTCCGGGTCTCGCGCGCTTGGACGCAAAAGAAGAAACGGACAGGGCGCCTCTCCCCCAACGTGCACAGCATCCCGAGGGCCAGCTTTTGCCCAGCGCCGAAAGCGACGGATTCTTCTACGCCTTGCTGAAAAAATCCGGAGGCAGAGCTGTATGAATGCCGCCTTTCGTCAATTTGGTGCTGCTATCCTGCTCTGCCTTGGCGTCGCGGCGAATGCTGACACCATCCGAGCGACCAACGCTGGATTGGAAGTCGCCGAGACAAGCTACGCTCTGCACGCCGACTTCCGACTCGATCTCGGGGCACCGCTTCTAGAGGCTTTGAACAACGGCTTGTCGCTCGGCTTCCTGGTGGAGTTCGAACTGACACGCCCCCGGTGGTATTGGTTCGACGAGAAAACGGCGACTGAGAAGCTGGAGCTGCGGCTTGCCTATCTTCCCCTAGCGCAACAGTACCGACTGTCAAGCGGCGCGCTGCATCAGAGTTTCCCCTCGCTCTCGGAAGCGCTACAGGCGCTTGGCAGGATTCACGGGTGGCCGGTGCTCGAAAGGGATCGTGTCGATAACGGCCGGAAATATATCGCCTCCGTGCGCATGCGCCTTGACCCCGCTCAACTGCCCAGACCGTTCCGGGTGAGCGCCGTCAGCAACCGCGAGTGGACGCTTGCCTCGGAATGGAAACGCTTTGCGTTCGTTCCGCTTGCACCGGTACAGGAAGCCCGATGACCTACGTGCTTGTCGGCAGCGCGGCGCTCGGCGGAATCCTGTTGTTCCTGCTTGCCGCGGCGACAGCCAATTCGCCGCTCTTCGCCGAGCATTATCCGTTGTTGCTCGGCATGAACGCGGTGATTGCGCTGGCATTGCTCGGGCTGGTCGTGTATCAGCTCGCGATCCTGGCACGGCAGCGCCGCGCCAAAGTGTTCGGCTCGCGGCTCACCTTCCGTGTGCTCGTCATGTTTGCACTGGTGGGTGTCGTTCCCGGACTCCTCGTCTATACCGTGTCGCTACAGTTTCTCGCGAAGAGCATCGAGTCCTGGCTCGACGTGCGCGTCGAGCGCGCGCTCGAGGGTGGGCTTAGTCTCGGTCGCGCGGCGCTGGATGTGATGTTAAACGAGCTGACGCAAAAGGCCCAGGTGATGGCGCTCGATCTTTCGCAGGTCCCGGCGCTGCGGCAGCCCGCGATGCTGACTCGCTTGCGCGGGCTGGCTCATATTGAAGAAGCATCGCTCCTTACTGGAGCGGGGAATTTACTGGCAAGCGCAAGTCGCGAACCCACACCGCTCGCGGCGCCGGCCCCGGGGGCGCAAGCGCTGCGCGAAGCGCGACGCCAGCGCGGCTTCAGCGCCGTCGAGCCCGTGGGAGACAAGGGACTCCTGCTCCGGGTGATCGTCTCGCTGGAGAGCACGAAACCCGCCCAAGAGCCGCGCTTGCTGCAGCTGACGCAGCGGGTGCCGCCGGTGCTTGCCGAACAGGGTGAATTGGTACAGAGCGCCTATCGTGCCTACAAAGAGTTGTCGCTGTCACGTCAAGGGCTGAAGGAGATCTACATTCTTACGCTGACCCTAACGTTGCTGCTCGCTCTGTTGTCTGCGATCGCGCTCGCTTTTCTGTTGTCCCGACGGCTGTCCAGGCCGCTCGCCGTGCTTGCCGAGGGCACGCAGGCTGTAGCGCGCGGCGATTTTTCGCGCCGTGCTCCGATCACGAGTCGCGACGAACTGGGTATCCTCACGGATTCGTTCAACAGCATGACCGAGCAACTTGGCGAAGCGCGCGTCGCAGCCCAGCTCAACCAGGCGCAGCTCGAAACCGCCAAGGCGTATCTGGAAAGCATCCTTGCGAATTTGTCGGCGGGCGTGCTCGTGTTCGATCGTGGACTCGTCCTGCGGATCACCAACAGCGGGGCGGGAGGCATCCTGCGCGAGGACATCGCGCCCCTCATCGGATTGAAGCTCGAAGAGTGGCACACCCTAGGGGAGTTTGCCCGGATGCTATTAGCTGAATTCCATCAGCACGGACAGGCCGGGTGGCATCAGCAGATCGAGATGCGCGAACGCGGAGCCATGATTCTCGTGCGGGGCTCGTCTCTCCCCGAAACGAGCGGTGGCGGTTATGTCGCAGTGTTCGACGACATCACGCAACTGATCGCGGCACAACGAGCAACCGCCTGGGGCGAGGTAGCCCGCAGACTCGCGCACGAGATCAAAAACCCGCTCACGCCGATTCAGCTGGCTGCAGAGCGCCTGCAGGCGAAGCTCAGCGACAAGATCTCCCCGGAAGCAGCGCAGGCGCTCGATCACGCTACGGAGACGATCGTCGCTCAGGTGACCGCCATGAAGAACATGGTGGATGACTTCCGAAACTACGCCCGCACGCCCGCTCCGGAACTCCATGGACTGGATTTGAGCCGCCTGGTCGCAGAAGTGCTCGCTATGTACGAACAGTCCGGAACCCGGATTCAGGCGAACCTTCAAAAGGGCATGGCCCAAGTCCTCGGGGATCCTGACCGTCTGCGACAGGTCATCCACAACCTGCTGCAGAATGCCCAGGATGCGCTTTCGGGGAGCAGCGACCCGAGGATCGAAGTATCAATCGAGCAAATCGCCGGCCGAGTATGGCTGCGCATTAGTGACAATGGTTGTGGGTTCCCCGAGGCTATCATCAAGGGCGCCTTTGAGCCCTATGTCACCACCAAGCCCAAAGGGACGGGACTCGGGCTTGCGATCGTAAAACGAATCATCGACGAGCACCACGGCACGATAGGTATAGAAAACCGCGCGGAGAAAGAAGGCAGTCGCGGAGCCGCAGTGCGTATTTCGCTTCCACGAGCGGCTTGATCTGTCGTGGCACAGATACTGGTCGTTGACGACGAAGTCGGAATCCGCGAGCTTCTGTCGGAAATCCTTTCCGATGAAGGTCACTCGGTGCAGCTTGCGGAAAATGCCACCGCGGCGCGCTCATCGCGTGCACGAGGGCGGCCGGACCTCGTGCTGCTTGACATCTGGATGCCCGATGCGGACGGCATCACGCTCTTGAAGGAATGGGCCACCAGCGGTCAGCTCACCATGCCGGTAGTCATGATGTCGGGCCACGGCACCATCGACACTGCGGTGGAGGCAACGCGTATCGGTGCGATAGATTTCCTGGAGAAGCCGATTGCGCTCCAGAAACTGCTCGCTACCGTTCGGCGCGCGCTGCGAGCGGGAGAACTTCGCGCGGTGATGCCGCCAAGCATTGCCAATTTTGGCCGCTCGGCGCTTCTGACGGAGCTTAAGAAGCGGTTGGCTCGGATCTCCACCGCGGGCGCTGCCGTGCTCATGCGCGGCGAAAAAGGCGTGATGCCGGAGCTTTACGCGCGCTACCTGCAGCAACCGAATATGCCCTGGATCGACGCGGCGCACGCGCTCAACGAAGGTGCTCAGGATCTATTGCAGCAGGCCGCCGGCGGGGTACTGTTCGTGGAGGAGTTGGCTGTGCTGTCCAAGAATCAGCAGAAACACCTGGCGTTTCTCGCCGCGCGCGTGGAAAAGCTCAGTGTGAGGCTGGTGTCCTTCACCGCCGTGGAACCGAAGCACCTGGTAGACACGCTGGGGTTTGACGCAGCGCTCATGCAAGCGCTCGCCGGAATCGTGATCGCGCTGCCGGCCTTGCGCGAGCATCCCGAAGACATCCCCGATATCGCGACTCTCATGCTTGCGCAGCTGGTGGAAACACGCTTCTGTCCCCCTCGAAATTTCTCCACTGGAGCCCTCAATGTCCTGCGCTATTTTTCCTGGCCCGGCAACCTTGAGGACCTTGCTGCCGCGGTGCGTACCCTGGCGCTCACCAGCCTCGAAGAGGAGATTGGTGCCGGAGACGCGGAGCGCGTGGTGCCGCAGTTCGCGCGCCGCGCCGCCGAGGCGGGCCTGTCGCTGGATCTGCCCCTGCGCGAGGCCCGAGAGGCCTTCGAGCGCAGCTACTTCGAGCATCACCTCGCACAGGCGAATGGCTCCATCGCGCGAGTAGCCGAAAGCAGCGGCCTCGAGCGTACTCACTTGTACCGAAAGCTAAAAGCGCTCGGCATTTTCGCCGGACGAAAAGAGGAGTAACGGTTTGGGCAGTGCAGCAATTCGGAATAGAATGCGTCCTTTTCCGCGCGGATTCCCGCTGTGAAAATCGTAATTCTTGGTGCCGGTCAGGTTGGCTCGACCGTCGCTGAAAGCTTGGTGTCGGAGGCGAACGACATCACCGTGGTGGACATTGATGGTGCTAGGCTGCGCAACCTGCAAGACCGGCTGGACCTGCGTACGGTAATCGGCAGCGCGGCGCACCCTTCGGTGCTCGTGCAGGCGGGCATCGAGGACTGTGACCTCATGATCGCGGTTACTCAGAGCGACGAAACGAATCTCGTGGCTTGCAGACTGGCTCAACAATTGTTCAACGTGCCTACGCGCATCGCCCGGCTGCGGGCCACCGACTACCTTACCAACGAACGCGTGCTCGGGCCAGACTGTTTTGACGTGGATCTCGCCATCTGTCCCGAGCAGGTTCTAACCGACTATATCGTCAAGCTCGTAGAGTTTCCCGAAGCGCTGCAGGTGCTCGAGTTCGCCAACGGCAAAGTGAGCCTGGTCGCGGTGCGGGCGTTCCAAGGCGGCCCGCTTGTAGGCCACCCGTTGAAAGATCTCAAAAAGCACATTCCCTCGGTGGATACGCGCATCGCCGCGATCTTTCGGGGTGACAGCCCGATCCTCCCCGAGGGCGACACTGTGGTCCAAGCCGGAGATGAAGTGTTTTGCCTCGCCGCGACGCAGGACATCCGCCAAGTCATGCACGAGCTGAGGCGCATGGACAAGCCGGTGAGCAGGGTCATGATCGCCGGAGGCGGCAATATCGGCCTGCGCCTGGCGCGTGCGGTGGAGCGCGACTATTCGGTCAAGATCATCGAATACGACAAAAGGCGCTGTGAGATGCTCTCGACGCGCCTTGACCGCGCGCTCGTGCTGCAGGGCGACGTTACCGACGAAGGGCTCCTCGAGGCCGAGAATGTCGCCGGCATGGACCTCTTCGTCGCAGTCACCAATGACGATGAGAACAACATCATGTCTTGCCTGCTTGCCAAACGCATGGGGGCACGCCGCGTCGTGGCACTCATCAACCGACGCTCCTACGTGGATCTTCTGCAGGCCGGCCAGATCGATATCGCTATTTCACCGGCCCAGGCGACTATTGGCACGCTGCTCGCCCACGTGCGGCGCGGCCACGTTACCCAGGTGCACAGCCTGCGCCGGGGCGTGGCCGAAGCGCTCGAAGCCGTGGTGCACGGAGACCGTGACTCCTGCCGCTGCGTTGGCCGCAAGATCGAGGAGGTCGACTTGCCAAAGGGAGCCGCAATAGCCGCAATCGTGCGCGGCGACAAGGTAATCATGGCCCATCATGACACCGTGATCCAGGCCGAGGACCACGTCATTGTTTTCGTCAGCGACAAGAAGCTCCTGCCCAAGGTGGAGAAACTTTTCGAAGTCAGCGCTGGCTTCGTCTGAGCCGGAAAGCGCGCCATGGTCAGGCTGCTTCCCGTCCTCGAGGTGCTGAGCGTCGTGATCTCCATGTTCGCGCTCGCCATGCTGGTGCCGCTGGGCGTGTCGTTCCTCTACGACGACGCGGCAAGGCACGCCTACGGCAAAGGGGTAGTAGTAACTCTCGCGAGCGGGGTGGCACTCTGGATCGCGACGCGCGGAAACCGAGCCGAGCTGCAGCCGCGCGACGGGTTTCTCCTGGTGGCGCTCGTGTGGACAGTGCTGCCCGCGTTTGCCGCGCTGCCCCTGCTGTTTCACATCCCAGAGCTCAGTCCTACCAACGCTTACTTCGAGGCGGTAGCAGCCCTCACTACGACGGGTTCGACCGTGCTATCGGAACTCGACAAGCTACCGCACGCGATCAATTTCTGGCGTTGCGAGCTTCAGTGGCTGGGCGGGATGGGCGTTATCGTCTTGGCAATCGGGATTCTTCCGCTGCTCGGTATCGGCGGCAGCCAGATCATGAGGGCCGAGACCCCCGGGCCCATGAAGGACACGAAGCTCACTCCCCGCATCACCGAGACGGCCAAAGGGCTGTGGCTGGTGTACGCGATCATGACGCTGGCGTGCATCCTGGCGTTCAAGGCCGTAGGTATGAGCTGGTTTGACGCGATCGTGCATTCGTTCTCGACGATGAGCCTCGGTGGTTTCTCGTCGCATGATGCAAGCTTTGCCTATTTCAATTCTCCCGCTATCGAGGCGGTCGCGATCTTCTTTATGGTCATTGCGGGCGTCAACTTCGGCACCCATTTCCTTGCGCTCCGCAAGTTGAGCGTCGTTCCTTATCGGAGCGATCCCGAAGCGGGCGTCTACGTAGCATTGCTGGCAATCTCGGTACTCGGCATTGCATATTTCCTGTTTGCCAATCAAGTCTATCCGACCTTCGCAATGGCGCTGCGTCAAAGCGCGTTCAATGTAGTTTCGGTCGCGACGACCGCCGGCTTTTCGAACACGGATTACAACCAATGGCCCATATTCGCGCCGGTTTGGATGCTGTTCCTGTGTTGCTTCGCCACCTGTTCGGGCTCAACCGGCGGCGGCATCAATATGGTTCGTGCCGAGCTGATGGTTCGGCAAGCCCTACGAGAACTCATGTCCATCATTCATCCGCGCGCCTATCTTACGGTCAAGCTCTCGGGTCAGAGAGTTGAAAACAACATCATTTTCGCGGTGCTGGCATTCATGCTGATTTGGGGCGGATCGGTGATCATGGTAACCATGCTGCTCGCGGCATCGGGTCTGGATATCATCACCGCTTTCACCGCGGCGATCGCCTGCATCTGCAACACCGGTCTCGGACTGAACCAGGTCGGACCAGGGATGACCTATGCCGCGCTCAGCGATTTTCAGACCTGGGTGTGCACGGTCGCCATGCTGGTCGGGCGGCTGGAGCTGTTCACCTTGTTCGTGGTCGTCACACCTGCGTTCTGGCGCAAATAAGAACCGGTTACAAAATGAGGGGACACATCCCCTCATGCTCCCCTAAGCGCTCAGTTCGCAGACTTCCGACGAGCGGCTGGGACGAGGACAGGAACAGTGCGACAAGGAAAGCAAGCGTGCGCGCTCGCATTTACTTGGCGCATGTCACCATGATCTCGACCAGCATGCGCGGGTCGGCGAGTTTCGCTTCGACGGTGGCGCGCGCCGGAAGGTTGGCGGGATCGGCCCACGCCGTCCAGGCGGCGTTCATTTCTTCGCGATTTCGAATGTCCGTGACCCACACGTTGGCGGAGAGGATTCTCGACTTGCTGGTCCCAGCAGCGGCGAGGAGTGCGTCGATCTTCTTCAGCACCTGCTCGGTCTGGACCTTGACACCTTGGGAAAGATCGTCAGCGACCTGGCCCGCTACATAGACGACACCGTTATGTTCGACCGCGGCGCTAAACAGCTTTCCGGGTTGATGGCGCTTTATGCTCATTTTGACCTCCGTTGCAGGGAAACCGATTGCAGGATTATCTCGGCGGCAGGATTTTCACTCTCAGTTCGCCCAGGCCCTCTATCCCGGCAACGAGTTCATCTCCTTGTTTGGCCGCACCGACCCCGGCAGGTGTGCCCGTCATGATGAGATCGCCCGCCTCGAGCGTGTAGTACTGAGTGAGAAACGCGATCTGTTCGGGCACGCTCCAGATCATCTGGTCGATATCGGAATTCTGGCGGAAGTCGCCGTTCACCTTGAGCCAGAGTTTTCCCTTCTTCGGATGCCCGATCTTCGAGGCAGGGGTGATGGGCCCGACCGGCGCGGACTGGTCGAAATCCTTGCCGAACGTCCAGGGTCTGCCTTTGTCCTTGCCGATCTGCTGCAGATCGCGCCGCGTCATGTCCAGGCCCACCGCGTAGCCCCAGACATGCTCGTCGGCCTTGGCCGACGGGATCTTGTGGCCGCCGCTCCCGATTACCGCAACCAACTCGGTCTCCCAATGATAGTTGCCGGTCATCGGAGGATAGTGGATGGAGCCCTGCTCATTCACGTTCAAAGGGACGAGGTCATGCGCCGACTTGGCGAAAAAGAACGGTTGCTCGCGACCGTCGCCCCCCATCTCCTTTTGGTGCTCGACGTAGTTGCGACCCACGCAGAAGATGCGGCGCACCGGAAAGCGCGCGTTCGAGCCAACGATAGGCAGCGAGGGGATGTCCCAGCTGCTGATGACGTATTCCATTTTCATGCCGCAATCCTTTCAGAAAAGTTCTGTGCCACAGAGACCTCGGTGCCCACGAAGCCAAGAAAGGGCGAATCGGCCGCGTTACATGCTGAGCGGCCAGCGTCCGCCGCAAAAAGGCGCGTATTTTCGCACAAACGGGTGGTCCGGGAAGGCGCTTGCTGCTTTCGCGAGACGAGAGCGGAAAAGAAACGGGCGCCCGAAGGCGCCCGTCCGGGAAGGCCCTTTCGGGCCCTTTCCTTCCAACAGCCCTACATGTGATACGCGGTCTCGCCGTGCGAGTTGATGTCCAGGCCCTCGCGCTCTTCTTCTTCGGTGACCCGCAGGCCTACGAGCAGGTCGGCGATCTTGAAGGAGACAAACGCCACCACCGCGGTCCAGACAAGTACCACACCTACGGCCTGGGCCTGGGTCCAGAGTTGCCCGAGTATCGAGTAGTCGGCCACGGAAGTCATCTTGCCCGTGAACCAATCCACCGGAAAACTTGGACCGCCCAACGCCGGTGAATTGAACACGCCGGTAAGCAACGCGCCGAGGATCCCGCCGACCGCGTGCACGCCGAAGACGTCGAGCGAGTCGTCTGCGCCGAGTAGTTTCTTCAGGCCGCTCACGCCCCACAGGCAGACGAGTCCGGCGGCGAGGCCGATTACAAACGCCCCGGGGATACCGACGTTGCCGGCGGCCGGAGTGATCGCGACCAAGCCTGCTACCGCGCCTGAAGCCGCGCCGACCATGCTCGGCTTGCCCTTGAACAGCCACTCACCGAACGTCCATGAGAGCACTGCGCAGGCCGTCGCCAGGAACGTATTCATGAACGCTAGCGCTGCAAAGCCGTTAGCTTCGAGGGCTGAGCCGGCATTGAAGCCGAACCAGCCCATCCACAGGAGGGCGGCACCCATCATCGTCATGGTGACGTTGTGCGGCGTCATGGCTTCCTTACCGTAGCCGATGCGCTTGCCGACCAGGTAGGCGCCCACCAAGCCGGCGACACCGGCGTTGATGTGCACCACCGTACCACCCGCGAAGTCCAACGCCCCCCACTGCCACAACAGGCCGGCCTTTGCGTTCTGCGCAACGACGACGTTGGCCGCAGTGTAGGCATCCGGGCCGGGCCAGAACCAGACCATGTGCGCGATGGGCGCATAGCTGAAGGTGAACCACAGCACCATAAAGATCAGCACGGCGGAAAACTTCACCCGCTCGACGATCGAACCGAGAATCAGACAGCAGGTGATCGCCGCAAAGGTCGCCTGGAACGCGACGAACACCAGTTCGTAGATCGGCGTGTTCTTGCTGAAGGTCGCCGCCATCGCGAACTCGCCTTTCACCGGGTCGAAAGTGTCTTTAAGGAAGAGCCGGTCGAAGCCACCGAAGAACTTCCCTAACCAGCCGCTGCCCTCGGTGAATGCCAGGCTATAGCCGTAGATGCACCAGATTACGGTGATGAGCGAAAAGACCACAAAGACCTGCATGAGCACCGAGAGCATGTTCTTGGCGCGTACCAGGCCCCCATAGAACAGCGCGAGCGCCGGAACGCTCATCATCAGCACGAGCGCGGTGGAGGTCAGCATCCACGCGACGTCGCCTTTGTTGGGCGTCGGTGCCGGAGTGGCGCTTGCCGTAGCGGCCGGCGCGGAAGCGGTCGGTGCTGCTGACGGCGCGGCCTTGTCCTGGGCCATGACCGGTGCGCACCAGCCTACGGCGCCGAGCAGGGCAAGAATTGCGAAGAGCTTTTTCATCGTGGTTCTCCCTCAGAGCGCTTCCGCCCCGGTCTCGCCGGTGCGGATGCGGATTACTTGCTTTAGATCGAAGACGAAAATCTTGCCGTCCCCGATCTTTCCCGTGTTGGCCGATTTTTCGATAGCTTCGATCGCCTGATCGAGCAATTCGTCCTTGATCGCGGCCTCGATCTTCACTTTCGGCAGGAAATCGACCACGTATTCCGCGCCGCGGTACAACTCGGTGTGGCCTTTCTGCCTGCCAAAACCCTTGACTTCAGTGACGGTGATGCCCTGAACGCCGATGGCGGACAGGGCTTCCCGCACTTCGTCAAGCTTGAACGGCTTGATGATTGCGGTAACGAGTTTCATGTGTACTCCTAGGTTGAGGAAGTGGCTTGAGCATCAAAACTTGTAGAGACCCTGCAGTGCCATGGTCATGAGCGTCTTGCTGAAGGAGCCCTTGGAATCGACGAACGCCGGGTTGTCCGCTTGATCGCTGCGGACTTCCGCGCGCAGCTCGAAGGCGTCGCTTGGCAGATAGGCCACGGTCACGGTCCCTTCCGTGAACTTCTTCGCGGTTGCACTCGGATTTGCCGGGTCGGCGGGAAGACCGAAACGCAGGCCGTCGTTGTCCGTGAACGTCTCGAGCCTCACCGTACCTTTTAGCTTCGGAATAAACGCGTAGGTGACGTAGGCCGCCAGGCCGCTGTACTTTCCCTTCGAATTGCCGCCGACAGTATTGTCCTGACTCACATTCAGGTATTCCAAGCCCACGGAAAGAGGATCGATGATCGTGTAAGAAGCGACTAAGTTCCCGCTTGTACGGGTGCCTTCGGGCACGGCGACCCCACCGGGAGTGAAGACTTCCTTGCCGCTCATACCGGAGAGGACGATCGTCAGCGGCTTGATGGGGTTGAGCGTTCCGCCCAGCTCCAGAGTCTTGCCCTTGTTCGAGTCAGTCAGCTGGTCCCAACCGTTGTTGATGCCCAGCATGAGGCTGTACTGGTCGTTGAAGGCCCAAGTCGCGCGCACGCCGGTGTGGGTGAAGGGCTCGGCGCCGAACAGGATCGAGCGGGAAATGTTGGCATTGCCCGTACTCGCGATTACCTCGGTTCCATGCATCGTCGCGTACTTGCCGGCAATCACGGTCAGCGGGCCCCCTGCATACTGCGCGTAAGCCTGCGTAACGTCGAACATGGATGTCGAGTTTAGAGGTGGTGTTGCTGTGTTCACCTCGGGAAAGGAATGGATTGCTTGGGCATCCTTACCTACGGTGAAATTGACCAGCCCTCCAAAACCCTCTTTCGGCTGCTTGGCGATAGTGAGTCCGAGCTGATGCAACGCGAACGAGTTGTTTTGTGAGTCGAACACCCGGGTCGAAAACCCGGTTTCAACGTTTTTGTTTGCGTACGTGTACCCCGCGTCGATGTAGCCGCTCACGCTGATCCCCGAAGCCTCGAGGACTTTGTCGAGAGTGGGAACAGCGGGCGGCTTCGCCTGGGCGAGCGCCGTGGCCGGGGCGGCGAAAAGGGCGGAAACTACGGAAGCCAAGAGAAGTTTTTTCATTGCTTGAGACCTTTCATTGGGTAATAAGACGAACTCGCTTCAGCACGGCCTGTGCCAGATTTTTTATCTCTTATGATCAAGAGGTTGAACGACATGCAGCCCCGGAACGGGGACGGCGCTGCCCCGACGTGGAGCATCGCAGGAGTAGAACGCACTACGTAGGTGCGGTCGGCCGGAGTGCGGTCAGCGGCGTTAATCCCCCGTGCTAGACTCAATTCAAGGTGCACGTACCATGCCCGCAAGCCGGATACTTGAAGACCTGAACGCGAAGATCAGCGAATTCCTCGCTACCAGTCCCGCCAAGGACGTTGAAAAGAACCTAAGGGCTCTTCTTTCGGCAGCGTTCGTCAAGCTCGATCTGGCGACTCGCGAGCAGCTCGATATTCAGGCCAAGGTCTTGGCCCGCACTCGCGAAAAACTCTCCGCACTGGAAGCGCGCGTCGCCGAACTCGAGGCGAGCCTCAGGCAGAAATAAGCCGCGATGTCGCTCGCGGTGCTCCACAGCCGTGCGCTTTCCGGGTTCGATGCTCCCGAGGTCACCGTCGAAGTGCATCTGGGAAACGGCCTGCCTTCATTCACGATCGTCGGTCTTCCAGACACTGAAGTGAAGGAGAGTCGCGACCGCGTGCGCGCAGCGCTCGTGAACTCGCGCTTCGAATTTCCCGCGCGGCGCATCACAGTCAATCTCGCTCCTGCCGAGTTGCCCAAGGAGAGCGGCCGATTCGATCTGCCGATCGCGCTCGGCATCCTCGCCGCCTCGCGCCAACTCGAGGTGAACGGCTTCTCGAACTACGAGTTCGCCGGAGAACTCTCGCTCACGGGCGAGCTGCGTCCGGTGCGCGGAGCGCTCGCAATGACTTGGCGTGCAGCCAAAGAGGGACGCGCCTTTGTCTTGCCTATCGCCAGCGCAGGCGAAGCAGCGCTAGTCGGCGGAGCGAACATCTACCAGGCGGGCTCGCTTCTGGAAGTCTGTGCCCACTTTGCCGGCCGACAGCCGCTGCCGCGGCCGGCGGCGCAACCGATAGTCGTTCCGCCGGATTACCCGGACATTGTGGATGTGAAAGGCCAAGCGCAGGCCAAACGCGCGCTCGAAGTAGCCGCCGCCGGCGGCCACAGCGTTCTCATGGTCGGGCCGCCCGGAACCGGGAAATCGATGCTGGCGGCGCGCTTTCCTGGCTTGCTGCCGCCGCTGAGCGATGAAGAAGCGCTCGAATCAGCGGCGCTTGCTTCGCTGGGGTCGGGCGGCTTTCGCCCGGAAAACTGGAAACAGCGTCCGTTCCGCGCGCCGCACCACTCGGCCTCGAGCGTCGCCCTGGTCGGCGGAGGCAGCGACCCGCGCCCGGGAGAAATATCGCTCGCGCATAACGGCGTGCTGTTTCTGGACGAGCTGCCCGAATTCGACCGCCGAGTACTCGAAGCGTTGCGCGAGCCGCTCGAATCCGGCCGCGTCGCTATTTCCCGCGCCGCGCGCCAAGCCGAGTATCCGGCGCGATTTCAGCTGATCGGCGCAATGAATCCCTGTCCGTGCGGGTACCTGGGACATTTCAGCGGCAAGTGCCGCTGCACGCCCGATCAGGTTGCCCGCTATAGGCACAGGCTGTCGGGACCGCTCCTGGATCGTATCGACGTGCAGATCGAGGTGCCCGCCCTGCGTGAAGACGAGCTGATGCACGCGGGTCGCGGTGAGAGTTCTGTACAGGTCCGGGAGCGCGTCGAGCGCGCCCGCGCGCGACAGCTCGAGCGCCAGGGCAAGACCAACACATGGCTCTTTCCGCGCGAAGTCGAGCGCTTTTGTGCGATCGAGGACAAGGCGAATGCGCTGCTAAGACAAGCGATCGTTAAGCTTCATCTTTCGGCGCGCGCCTACCACCGAGTGCTCAAGCTCGCGCGTACGATAGCGGACCTCGCCGGAGAGGCGACGATCGGCGCGGCACGAGTCGCCGAAGCGATCCAGTACCGGCGACTGGATCGGGCTGCCTGACGCCTCTTGATGCGGCTGCACTACTTGGTGGCCGGGTATGTCCTTGCCGAAGGCAGCCTCTTGCCGCTCTTCGTCAATGCGGCAAGACCGCCGTTGCCTCGAGCTCGATCTTTCCAGGACTATCCAATAAGTCAGTCACGAAAATCAGGCTCATCGCGGGGTAGTGGCGTCCCATGTGGCGTTTCCAGATCGCTCCCAGTTCCGGACGCGCTTGCAAGTAACCCCGCTTGTCGCAACAGTACGCCGTCATGCGGCAGATGTGCTCGGGGCGTCCGCCCGCTTCGGCGAGCACCGCCAGAACGTTCTTGAGCGCCTGCTCGAACTGCGGCACGATTTCCTCAGAGCGAAACTTCTGCTGTTCGTCCCACCCCACCTGGCCGGCAATGAACACGATGCGCCCGGAACCTGCGGCGACGCCGTTCGAGTAGCCAATCGGCGCTGCCCAGCCCTTCGGAAGCAGGATTTCCACGGACTTCCTTCAATCGGATTGCGCAGGTGGATCGGGATCGTGCTCCCAGTCCTTGTCAGGCGCCGGCGTTCGCTTGAGCCACTCCTCGATCAAGCGCACGTGCTCGGCTTCCTCCTCCGCCATTTCTCGCGCCGCCTTGCGCACCGTCGCGTGGGCGGCATTGCGCGCGAGATCGGCAAAGAACTTCTGCGCGCGCTTCTCACTGGTGAGGGCGATTTGCAGCGCGTGGTAGGGCTGCATTCGGTAGTGCAATTCGCCCGGATCCGCGGTTTCTGGGCCCTCTCCACCATCCCATCGAACGCCTCCCGTAGGTAGCACCGGCGGGTGCATGCTCAGGTTCTCTTCCAGAAGCCGGTCCGCGTGTAATTGTTCGATGCGGGCGAGCTTGCGGAACAGTTCCGCCACATCGAGGTTATTGTGTTCATGCATGGCATCGGCGAGCATTGCGTAACGCTCAGCGGCCTCGACCTCCATTGTCCAGGCACGCGACAGAAAATCCGCCTCATCGCCCACGCTCGGTTTGGCCAACGGCTTCTTCCGGTCCTGGGTACGCGGAGTCCGGGTTACCCTCCTTTTCCGGCTAATCGTTTTCGGCGCTTTACCTGGGCTCATATCGCAAAATCCGCTTCCAGGTCCGTCAGGCGCTTTGTCGCCTTGCCGAGAGACGATTGGTAGGGCTTGCGGTTGCCCTTATACAACACGCCGATGTTGAAACCGTCGTCGGTAATAATGCGTCGTGCCGCCCGTGCGGGGTCGTTGGTCGTCGCGACCGGCGCCGGCCTCACCTGTTGTTTCCATCCGCGCTGCTCCGGACAGAAGGTTACACAGGGGCTCAGGATTTCCACGAACGAAAACCCTGGGGTGCGGATCGCGTCCGCGAGGATCTCCGCGGTGCCATTGGGATCACCGGAGAACGCGCGCGCGATGAAGTTCGCTCCGGCGGCGAGCGCGATCACCAGAGGATGAAACGTGCGCAGCCCCGTGCCACCGGGGGAGAGCTTCGAGTCCCAGTCGGGCTCGGTGGTCGGCGAGGGCTGCCCTTTGGTCATTCCGTATACATGGTTGTCCATCACTACGTAGGTTAAGTCGACGTTGCGGCGGCAGGCGTGAAGAAAATGATTGCCGCCGATCGAGTAGCCGTCCCCGTCCCCGCCTGCCACCAGCACGGTGAGATCGGGCCGTGCAGTCTTGAGACCGGTGGCTGCGGCGAGTGCGCGCCCGTGCACGCCGTGAAGGCCGTAGCAGGTGGTGTAAGCGGGAATGCGCGAGGAGCAGCCGATGCCGGAAACGACAGCGACGTCGTCCGGGCGTAGTCCGAGCATGGCGAGCGCCTTGGTTATTGATGACAGCACGGAATAATCGCCGCAGCCCGGACACCAGATCGGCTTGGTATCGGACTTGAAGGCCTGCGCGGTGACCGGGGCGCTGGCTACCGCCGTGATCATGCGCGGCTCCATTCGATGACTTCCCGGTAGATCTCATCGGGGCGGATGGGCAGGGGCCCGGGACGACGCAAGCTCCGCACGAATTCCGGTAGCTCGTAGTCAGCGCGCAAATAGCGGTGGAACTGCCCGCTGTGGTTTTGCTCCACCACGAGCACTCGCTTCACACCCTCCAGCGCCTTTGCGAGACGCTCCGGCTGCACCGGGGAGAGGAGCCTTATCGATACCATCCGTGCCTTGACGCCATTCGCCTCGGCGCGCGCCAGCGCTTCGCGCACGGGGCCGGTGCAGGAGCCAAAAGTCACGACCGCGATGTCGCCCTCGCCCGCGACCTCCGCCCAGCGCTCGCCATAGTCGTGCAGCCGAAGCTTGCGCTCGCGTTTATCAAGCTGCAGTGCGTGATCGCGAGACTGGCTCGAGGGAACGCCACGCTCGTTGTGCACCAGGCCCTCGGCGGTATAGGGCACGCCCGGCGTGCCCGGAATCGCCATCGGCGAAATACCCGATTCTGTGATGGCGTAACGCTTGTAAGCATCCGCGCGCGCGGGTGCCGTCTTGCGCTCGGTGTGGAAACTTACGTTCGCCGGCCGATCCACCACCGCGCGTGCCTGGCCTAAAAACTGATCGGAGAGCACGATCGCGGGCACCTGCATGGTTTCGGCGAGATGCACCGCCCACTGCGTGGCGGTGAGGCAATCCGCAACCGAGTTGGGAGCGACTACCACGTGCGGAGCATCGCCGTGCAAACCGCTTACAGCGATGTTGATGTCGGCCTGCTCGCTTTTTGCCGGAATGCCCGTGGAAGGCCCGCCGCGCATCACGTCGACCACGACGATCGGAACTTCCGCGGCCACCGCGAGGCCGAGAGCTTCGGTCATGAGTGCGAGCCCCGGCCCGGACGTCGCAGTAAGCGCCGGTACGCCGCCGAAGGAGGCGCCGATAATCATGTTGATTGAAGCAAGCTCGTCCTCTGCCTGCACCAGTGCACCGCCTAGCTCCGAAAGTGCAGGCGCGAGCCACTCCAGCATCTCCGTCGCCGGCGTGATCGGATAGGCGGCGACGAAGCGAACCCCGCCAAGCAACGCGCCGTACGCCGCCGCCTCATTGCCGCTTATGAGCCAGCGCGGTGCTTCTCCGCGCCTTGGAGGTGGCACTCGTCGCATCGCAGGGAGTGCTCGCGCAGCGGCAAGGCCCGCGTCCACTGCAGCAAGGCTTGCCGCGAGTGCTTCACCTCTGTGCGATTTCCGCACGACAGATTTCACCGCGTCGGCCGGCAAGCCGACGAAAGCGGCGGCAACGCCGAGCATGATCATGTTCGGCCAACTGCCGGGGATGGCCTTGGCCATCTGTTTGAAAGGGACGCCAGCCTGGAGTGGCCCGTGCTTGGCGAAGATCTCCGGCGTATTTCCCTGGTCGGGGTCGCCGACCACGACGCTCGACGAATCGAGAGGAATCTCGTCGGCAAAGCGATGGATGTTCTGCCAGTCCAGGCCGATCAGCACGTCGAAACGGTCGTCCAGGCACTCGATCGGATGGGCGGAAAAGCGCATCAGCGCCGCGGCCTCCCCGCCGCGGATCTGGGGGCCGCTCGAACGCACCATGAGCCCGTACCAGCCGGCCTGCGCGGCGGCCTCGAGCAGAATGTTTCCGGCCGTCATGACGCCCATGCCGCCGCTCCCTGTCAGCGCCAGGGAGACGCTGGGTGTTCCTGCACTCCGGCCGTGTCTATCGATCATCTGAACCCCTTCTGCCCCGCCGCCCAGTCTAGGGTCGGAAAGGGCACCGGATTTGACCTGGCGCAAAGTTCATTGCCTGGGAAACGTCCACACTAAATCTAACGGTTGACTTTATTGTAGTAAATTGGTACCGTAATACTATTACAGGCAACTGAACAGGTCAAGTACCGCGTGGTGCCGGTGCCTGCGCACATCCAGAGGTGAACCATGAATTCGCCTGTCGCCCCGTTCGTCCTCAAGAACCACGACCTCGTCGAAGGCCAAGTCTCCCAAGGTATTCGCTACGAGAAACGCCCTGCGAAGACTCCGGACGGCAAGACCGTGTCGGGCCTGTACAACGCCTGGATCTGGCTCGACAACGCGACGCAATACAACTCTTACACGACCGAAATGGCGAAAGGCGTAATCATGGCCTTTCGCGCCGCCTCGAATGCGCGCGACGTCAATTGCGCGGTGTTCACCGGCGTCGGCGACAAGGCGTTCTGCACGGGCGGCAACACCAAGGAGTACGCGGAGTACTACGCGGGCCGTCCGCAGGAATACCGCCAGTACATGCGCCTGTTCAACGACATGGTTTCTTCGATCCTGACGTGCGACAAGCCGGTGATCTGCCGCGTCAACGGCATGCGCATCGGGGGCGGTCAGGAACTGGGCATGGCTTGCGACTTCTCGGTCGCGCAGGATCTTGCGCGCTTCGGCCAGGCCGGTCCCAAGCACGGCTCGGCGCCGATCGGCGGCGCGACCGATTTCCTGCCGCCCGTGATCGGCGCGGACCGGGCCATGGTCGCGTGCGTGCTGTGCGAGCCGTTCTCGGCGCACAAGGCCTATCACTGGGGCTTGCTCGCGGACATCGCGCCGGCACTCAAAGTGGACGGCCGGTTCGTCGCCAATCCGCTGGTAGAGACTCAGCGCTTTTCCGACGAATACGGCCGCGTCGTCTTCGGCGATTTCAAGACCGGCGATGCAGTAAAGGAAGGCAAGGCGCTGATGGCCAAAGGTTCGGTAGATCTCGCCATGCTCGATGCCAAAGTCGAGGAGATTTGCGCGAAGCTCCTGCTCACCTTTCCCGACTGCACCACCAAAACGGTCGAGGAGCTGCGCAAGCCCAAGCTCGAGGCCTGGAACCGCAACAAGGAGAACCACCGCGCCTGGCTCGCGCTCAACATGATGACCGAGGCGCGCGCCGGCTTCCGTGCCTTTAACGAAGGCACCAAGGATGACCGCGAGGTCGACTTCATCGCGCTTCGTCTGGCGATTGCCCGGGGCGAAGGCTGGTCGGACGCGCTTACCGAGCGCATTCAACCGAGGCACAAAAAATGATCGCCGCGCCGACCCACGGAAGCGGCGCGACCGGCCCGCTCGAGATCTGGCTCGATCGCGACGAAGCGCTGCTGCGCCTGCGGCTCGATCGGCCGAAGGCGAACCTCATCGACTCGACGATGATTGTCTCGCTCGCCCAGGCTTTCGCCGCCTACGCCGAACCGGGCGAGGTCCGCGCGGCCCTGATCGACGCGGAGGGGCCGCACTTCAGCTTCGGCGCGAGCGTCGAGGAGCACCTGCCCGACAAATGCGCCGAGATGCTCTCCAGCTATCACGACTTGCTGAAGGTAATGCTCGAATGGCCGCGCCCCATTCTCGTTGCGGTCCGGGGCCAATGCCTCGGCGGGGGCCTCGAGCTCGCCCTTGCCGGAAGCTTGATCTTCGCGAGCCGCGACGCGAAGTTCGGCCAGCCCGAAATTAAGCTGGGCGTGTTCGCTCCGGCGGCTTCTTGCCTGCTGCCGCTGCGCATCGGCCAAGCGGCGGCCGAAGACCTGCTGTTCTCGGGCCGTTCCATCGATGTCGCGGAAGCCAAGGCGCTGGGCCTGGTGCAGGCGGTCGCCGACGACCCCGAGGCAGCGGCGCTCGCCTACTTCGACACGCACCTCGCGACGAAAAGCGCCTCCTCGCTCGCCTGGGCGGTCGATGCCGTTCGCGAGAGCTTCGTCCCGCAGGTCGAGAGACGCATCGCGCACGTCGAGCGGGTCTACCTCAATCACCTAATGCAAACCCACGACGCGAACGAGGGTCTCGCCGCTTTTCTCGCCAAGCGAGCGCCGAAATGGGAGCACCGATGAGCCAGACCGTCCAGCAGATTACAGCCCGCTGCGAAGCGCTGTTCGAGGACCTGCGCTTCAGCGCGGTGAAAGAATGGAAGGCCGCCGTGCCGGGCCGCAAGGCGATCGGCTACATGCCGGTGTACGTCCCGCGGGAGATCATCCACGCCGCCGGCATGCTGCCGGTGGGCATTCTCGGCGGCGGCGATCAGCTCGAAGTCATCCAGGGCGATGCCTACTACCAGAGCTACATCTGCCGCATTCCGCGCTCCACCATCGAGCTCGGCCTGACCGGGCGGCTGGACTGTCTCGACGGGATGTTGTTCCCCTCGATCTGCGACGTGATCCGGAATCTCTCCGGGATGTGGCAGATCATGTTCAAGGACAAGTACGTCAAGTACTTCGACGTGCCGCAGAACTTCGAGGACGGCATCGGCGGCGAATTCTACATCCATGAGATGCAGCTGCTGCGCGAAGACTTGGGCAAGCTCGCCGGCAAGCCGGTCACCGACGACGCCCTGCGCGCCTCGATCGCTGTATACAACGACAACCGCCGCGCCATCGGCGAGCTATATGCCTACCGCGCCGCGAAGCCCTGGCAGGCGCCGACTTCCGAGGTGTACCTCGTGTTGCGGGCCGGCATGGTGCTGCCGCCGGAAGCGCATACCGCGCTCGTGCGCGAGTACATCGCGGCCACCGATGCCGTGGAGCGGCCCAAGCGCGACAATGCCCGTATCGTGCTGACCGGCAGTTTCTGCGAGCAGCCGCCGCTCGGATTGATCAAGTCCATCGAAATGGCCGGCTGCTACATCGTGGACGACGACTTCATGCTGGTCCTGCGCTGGCTGCTCGATGAGTTGCCCACCGAAGGCGATCCACTCGAGAATCTGTCGAAGGCGTTCCTGCACCGCTCCGCCACGACTGCGTCCAAGTACGAGGTGCGCAAGGAGGAAAAGGGCCAGTTCCTGCTGCAGTCGGCGAAGAACGCCGGCGCCGAAGGCGTGATCTTCGCGGCGCCCTCCTTCTGCGACCCCGCGCTGCTCGAGCGGCCGATGCTGCAGGCGGTGCTGGCGCGTTACAAGGTCCCCTACACCGCATTCAAATACGCGGAGAACACCGGCCAGATGGCGCCGATCCGCGAGCAGGCCGGCACTTTCGCCGATTCGATAAAACTGTGGAGCGCCGCATGAGCACCCCTGTCCAGATGATGCCGCCGCAACCCTCGAAGAAGCCGGCTGCGCCGGTGCAAAAAGAGGACGCGATGCTGCTGCAAAAGGAGATGATCAACCGCAACTACCACGATCTCGCCGTCGCGCACGACCAGGGAAGAAAAATCTGCGCGACCTTCGTGCCGGGGAATCTGAACGAGCTGGTGATGTGCTTCGATTTTGCCCGGAGTCTCCCGGAGACCAACCAGCTCCAGAACGGCATGCGCAAGAAGTCGGGCAAGTTCATCATGGACGCCGAGCGCGACGGGCATTCGGAGGACGTGTGCACCTACGTCAAGTCCGACCTCGGCATGATGCTGAACGGCGAGGTCGGCCCGACCGGCGAGCCGCTGCCCAAGCCCGACCTGCTGCTCCTCTCCTATACCGGCTGCTTCACCTTCATGAAGTGGTTCGAGCTGATCCGGCAGAAGTACGGATCCGAGGCGACCATGCTGCACGTGCCCTACCAGGGCGACGGCAGGGTTTCGAAAAACATGCGCGACTACGTGGTGAAGCAGTTGAAGGAGACGGTAATTCCGGCGCTGGAGCGCGTGTCCGGCGTCAAGTTCGACATCGACCGCCTGCGCCAATACATGAAGGAGTCGGTCAAGGCCGAGGAAGACCTGGTCCACGTGCTGCAATCGGCGAAGAACCGTCCCTCCCCCATCGACGGCTACTTCGGCGCGGTTTACTACATCGGTCCGATCTTCACCGCCTTCCGCGGCACGCCGGAAGCCACCGAGTTCTATCGCGTGCTGCGGGGCGAAATCGACGAACGGGTGCGCGAGGGCAAGGGGCCGATCACGCCCGACGGCGAGCTTACCGACGAAAAGTACCGGCTGGTCGTCGAGGGCCCGCCCAACTGGACCAGCTTTCGCGAATTCTGGAAGATGTTCTACGACGAGGGTGCGGTGGTGGTCGCCTCGACTTACGCCAAGGTCGGCGGCACCTACGACTTTGGTTTCCGCCACGACCCGGAGCATCCGCTGGAGTCGCTCGCCGAGTATTGCCTGGGCTGCTACACCAATCTCAACTTCCCGCAGCGGATCGACATGATCTGCAAGTACATGGAGGAGTACCAGGCCGACGGTCTCCTCATCAACTCGATCAAGAGCTGCAACAGCTTCTCGGCGGGGCAGTTGCTGATCCTGCGCGAGGTCGAGAAGCGCACCGGCAAGCCCGCGGCGTTCATCGAGTCGGACCTCGTGGATCCGCGCTACTTCTCGGCGGCCAACATCAAGAACCGTCTCGAGAGCTACTTCCAGATGATCAAGGCGAAGAGGGTTGCCCAGGCGGCGGCTCCGCAGTCCATGACGGCGCATTAGGAGATTCGCATGCGCTGCTTCATCGGCATCGATCTGGGCTCGACCACGACCAAGGCGCTGGTGATCGACGAGCAGCGCAACGTGCTCGGACGCGGCATCACCAATTCGCGCTCGAATTACGATGCCGCCGCGGCGATCGCCAAACAGGAGGCTCTCCTCAACGCCCGATTCCATCTTTTCCGCGAGGCGCTGGGGCGCTCGGGTGCCCTGAACGGAGGCCTCGAGGACTTCATCGGACAACTGGAGCGCGATTTCCGCCTGGAGCAGTTCCTCGAGCAACTGGCCGATCTGGAGGCTACCTGTCGGCGTAACACGGAGGGTCCGCGCTTCGGCGACGCCGTTCCCAGCGTGCTCGCCGCTCTCGATGAAGTGTTCAAGCGCCTGAGAACCGAGGCACAGGAGTTGTTCGCCCCGGGCGCCAAGCGCAAATCGGATTTCTTCCGCGATATCGCCGGGAGCCGCTACCTCGCTATCGGGGAGACCGTTGCCAAGGAAGCGGGCGTGCGCTACGACATGCTGCTCAACGTTTTCGATCGCTCCATCATCGAGGTCGAGAACCGCGTCTACGGGGATTCGATCAAGCCGCACCTGCTCGCGGCGCTCAAGCGCACGTTCCGGTCGCAGCCGCAAACCGCGGGCCGCGAGGACGCCGTGCGCGCCCCGATCCAGGGCGTGCTCGACACCGCGCTTGAGGAGGCTTACGTGGTCGGCACCGGCTACGGCCGCGCGCGGCTGCCCTTTTCCAAGGAGCATATTCGCTCCGAGATCCTGTGCCACGGCCTGGGAGCGCACGTAATGTATCCCCGCACCGCCACGGTGCTCGACATCGGCGGCCAGGACACCAAGGCGATCCAGGTGGATCCGCACGGTATCGTCGAGAGTTTCCAGATGAACGACCGCTGCGCCGCCGGCTGTGGGCGTTACCTGGGCTACATCGCCGACGAGATGAACATGGGGCTGCACGAACTGGGCCCGCTCGCCATGAAGTCGACGAAGACCATCAAAATCAATTCCACCTGCACCGTGTTCGCCGGGGCCGAGCTGCGCGACCGGCTGTCCCTCGGCGACAAGCGCGAGGACATCATGGCCGGGCTGCACCGCGCCATCGTTCTGCGCGCCATGTCGATTCTTGCGCGCTCGGGCGGCATCCGCGACGAGTTCACCTTCACCGGAGGCGTCGCCAAGAACGAGGCGGCGGTGAAAGCGCTCAAGGCCTTGGTCAAGGAGAACTACGGTGACCTGACGCTCAATATCAATCCCGACTCGATCTACACCGGGGCGCTCGGCGGCGCGACTTTCGCCTGGCGCGCGGTCATCGAGGAAGGCATGACCGCGGAGGCGAGGACGTGATTACGACAGTCGGCATCGACATCGGCTCCGGCGCCGTCAAGACGGTGCTGTTCCGGACCACGGGTCCGAAGATCGAGTGGCTCGCCAAGCGCGTCGAGCGCATTCGCCGGCGCGACCCCATGCAGCTCGCCGGAGAGGGTTACGAGGAAGTGCTCAAGGAGGCGGCGCTGAAATCGGGCGGCGTGGATTACGTGGCCACGACCGGCGAAGGCGAGAACGTCAAGTTCGCCACCGGCCATTTTTACTCGATGACGACGCACGCGCGGGGCGGCGTATACCTGCGGCCCGAAGCGCGCGCGGTGGCCGACATCGGCGCGCTCAACGGCCGCGCCATCTCGATCGACGAACGCGGCAAGGTGCTGCAATACAAGATGACCAGCCAGTGCGCTTCCGGCAGCGGGCAGTTCCTCGAGAACATCGCGCGCTATCTGGGCGTTGCCCTGGACGAGATCGGCCCGCTGTCGAAGAACTCGACCAACCCGGAGAAGGTGAGCTCGATCTGCGCCGTGCTCGCCGAGACCGACGTCATCAACATGGTGTCGCGCGGCATTCCGACGACAGACATACTGAAGGGGATCCACATCTCCATGGCCTCGCGCCTGGTGAGACTGCTGAAGGTAACCGGCATCACACAAGGGACGGTGCTCCTCACGGGCGGTCTCGCGCTCGACGTGGGCCTGCTAGCGGCGCTGCAGGAGGAGCTCATCGGCGAGAAGATCACCGGCCTCACTGCGGTCAGCCATCCCGACTCGATCTACGCCGGCGCGATCGGCGCGGCGCTCTGGGGCGCATTCCGCCACGATAAGCTCGTGCAACTGGAAGCGCGCGCCGCCGCCTGAACTCTCCGGGAGAAAGCCATGGCTCTGCTGATCAACCAGGACTGCACCGAGTGCGACGCGTGCATCCCGGTCTGTCCGAACGAGGCGATCACCAAAGGGACGCCTTACGTGATCGATGCTCTGCGCTGCACCGAATGCGTCGGCGCCGAGGACGAGCCGCAGTGCAAGCTGGTTTGCCCTTCAAACTGCATCTTCGACAACCCGGACTTTCGGGAAACGCCGGAAGCGCTGCTGGACAAGTACAAGCAGTTGCACGGGTAGTGCCTCTGTTTTTTTGATCGCCGTGGTTGTAAGCTGCGGACTCGGCTCACGGCTTCAAGTACAAGAGGTGGAACCATGAAAACCGTGACTCTTGACGTTCGCTCACCCGCTGACGCGATGGGCGACTTCGTGCGTGCCTGGAAGACGGGTAAATCTCAAAAGTCCGCGCGGATCAGCTTCGCTACCCCGGAACTACTTTGGCAGGTCTTGACCGTTAAGCGCTGGGAGTTGCTCAAGGCGTTGTGCGGAGCGGGTCCGTTATCCATTCGCGAGGCTGCACGACGGGTCAGCCGCGACGTAAAGGCAGTACACAGCGACATCACTGCACTTCTCAACGCTGGCGTGCTCGAACGTGCGGAAGGCGGCGGCGTAGTCTTTCCGTTCGAAGCGGTGAAGGTAGAATTTGTACTGCAGGCAGCATAGACCATTTCCGCGGCAGAAGCCGAACCATGCCTCGCACCGGAGGTTCGTGGCCTATAGCAGGCTGTTAAGACGCATTGCGAACTGTTCTGATTGAAAAGCCGACCTCAGGGAGCCTTTTCATGGCACCCGCTAAGCAGTGATTTCCCGGCCCACGCTCGGCACGGCGGCGAGCCGGCCGCCGCTACCCACCGTCGGATAGCGGCTGCGCAGCAGGCGCAGCGGCGGCGTGCTGAGGAACCATGGCAGGAAGCGCCAGTATGGCGGGGCGACACCCGCAAGGTGCAGCGCGCGGTGGAACAGGCGCGAGGCCGCGGTCGTGCTCTCCTCGGCGGCGTGGACGATGTTCGGGTGGCGGCGGATCGCGGCGTTGATCCGGTCGAGCACGCGTGTCTCGTCGATCGCCGGTGAGAGGTAGAACACGGGCTTGGCCAGGTCGGTTCCGGGGGTGATTGCGCCCAGGGCGACCGCCTGGCGCGCCAGCTCGGTCCCGGGCAGCACGCGCACGCCGGTGAAGAACACGGTCAGCTGGCGCGGGCCGGACAGCTCGCGCTCGGCGAACGAAACAGTCTGTTCCACCGTCTCCATCGTCTCGCCCGGGCCCCCGAGCATGAAAAACCACATGCTGGCCATGCGCGAGGCGCGCGCCAGCTCCGCCGCGCGGCGCACGTGCTCCAGCGTGAAGCCCTTGCGCAGGCTCTCGAGCATCGCCGGGCTCGCCGCTTCGGGCGTGATCATCATCGAGTTGAATCCGGCGCGCTCCATCCACTCGAACAGCTCGGCGGTGACCTGCAGCGGGTTGACGCCCATCGTCGTCAAGTTGAGCCGCAATCGGCGGCGCACGATCTCGCGGCAGATGCCGAGCGCGTGGTCGAGCGGGACGTTGAACGTCGAGTCGATGACGTCGATGGTGCGCGGCCCGAGGCGCCGCACGACCTCCTCGATCTCGTCGACGACCTCGCTCGCCGGGCGGCAGCGCAGGCGCCGGCCTTCGATCACCGGGTAGGTGCAGTAGCTGCAGGGCATCGGGCAGCCGCGCTTGGTCTGGATCGCCCAGGTGCCGCCGCGGCGCGCGTAGGCCGGCCAGTCGATCCAGTCTGCCATCCCCGAGGGGCCGAACTCCGCGAGGCGCTGCTCCGCCGTGCAGACGATCGCGCCGCCACGGCGGAAGGCGAGGTTGGGCACGCCGTCCGGCGCCGCGCCCGCGGCGATTGCGGCAAGCAAAGCGGGAAACGCCCGCTCGCCCTCGCCCAGCACGGCGTAGTCGGCATCGAGGCGCTCGAGCGCGGTCTCGCGCAGGATCGACACCGCCGGTCCGCCGACCACGACCGGCAGGCGCCGCCCGGGGCGGGCCGCGCGTATCGCCGCGATCAGGCCGGCCAGCGGGTCGAGGTGTCCCTCGAGCTTCTGGCGCACGACGTTGTCGATGTTGCGCACGGAGATGCCGACGACATCGGGAGCGAAGTCCGCCACATCGCGGGCGACGCGCTCCCGCGGCCGCGCGGCGCCCGAAAGATCGACGACGCGCACATCGTGACCGGCGCGCACAGCAGCCGAGGCCACGTAGCTCAGCCCGATCGGCGGCGCCGGCAGCAGGTCGCGGTTGGGGTTGGAATAGACCAGCAGGACGCGCATCGGAGCTCTCCTGCCGTTCAAGCGGCGCGAAGCGCGATTACCCCGCGCTCGAGACGGCATTCGCCTTACGCACTCCGCTTGCCGGCAGCTTCAGCAAGCGCCGCGCATTGCCTTCATAGATCGCCGAGCGCTCCGCCGGCGTGATGTCGAGCCGGTCGATGATCTCGATGGTCCAGCGGATGTACGCCGAGCCCTTCTCCGGGTCGAACGGCGCGTCGGAGGCGAACAGGACGCGATCGGCTCCGAAGAATTTGAGTCCGCATTCGGTCGCCGCCTTGGATCCGAAGACCGCGGTGTCGGCGTAAAACAGGTGAAAGTAATCCAGCGGGCGCTTCTTGAGTTTCTTCAGCAGCGCGCCGTAGTCCTCATCGGAGGTGCGCGTGCCCAGTTGATCCCAGCCCGGTCCCACGCGGCCTTCGAAGAACGGGATCATCGCGCCCAGGTGATGCGTGATGATCTTCAGGTTTGGATGCTTGTCGAACAAGCCGGCGAACACCATGTGCGCCATGGCGACGCTGGTCTCGTAGGGCCAGCCGAAGGTCCACCAGATCTCGTAGTGACTCTTCTTCTCGGTCTTGTAGTCCGGATAATCCGCGCCACGCGCCGGGTGCAGCCAGATGGGCAGATCGAGCTTTGCCATCAGATCGAAGAGCGGCATCGTCTGCGGCGCAGTAAGCGGCGCGCCGTTCACGTTCGAGAAGACCTGAACCCCGACCGCGCCGAGCTTCTTGATCGCGCGTTCGGCCTCCTCGAGCAGGCCCTCGGGATCGTTCATCGGCAAGCCCGCGATGAACGCGGGAAAGCGATCCGGATACTTCGCGACCAGCTCGGCCATGCCGTCGTTGCCGACTCTCGCCAGTTCGTTCGAAACCGGCGGCGGGCCGAGCGACTCGATCGGCGGCTGCGGTAGGCAGATCACCTGTGCGTAGTCCGCAAACGTATCCATGATGCGAAAGCGCGCGTCCAGATCGACGATCGAAGGGATCGCGCGCACGCGCTTGTTCATGTCCCGGCCATCGGGCAGCACCGCGAGCATGCGGTCATAGAAGTTTCGGGGAAAGATATGATTGAAGATGTCGAGCTTCATCGCAACTTCTCCTATGACAGGCGTTTGACGAGCGCAAGCCGCTGGCTGGGCGAAAACCCCGCCTTGTAAAAGAACCCGAGCAGATTGAAATTCTCCGGCGCGACGACCGTTTCGACGCGCTCGACGTGCAGCGCGTGCAGATTGACGAAGAGCTGCGAGAGCATGGCGGTCCCGATTCCGGTGCCAGCGAACTGGGGGTGCACCCCGATGGTATCGATCACCGCGGTGGGCTCGCTGCGTCCGAAATCGCCGAAATCCGTTTTCGCCATGATGAATCCCACGGTCATGCCCAGCCTCGCTACGAGCGAGACGCGGATCGCCGAGTCGTTCAAGGCTTCCTCGAACAACCGGGTCAGGTAACTGTCCCGGCTGCGGCCGGTGTTGTGCCGGTCGATAGCGATGATGTCGGCGAGATCTCCGGGCGCGAGGCCACGCACGTCTGACCGGTCGCGCGCGAGCGTCTCGAAATCATTCGAAGCGGGCGCGCCGTAGTCGACTTCGGCGCCTGCGCCGCGCCGCCCCTGGGCTGCGACCGCTTCGATGGTTTCCAGTTGGCCGAGCCGCTCGGCGTGGACCGCGCAGTCGATGATGTGATCGCGGCCAAGCTCGAAACCGGCGCGATCCAGAAAACCGAGCAGGGCATGCCTGCGCCAATCCGCGACGGTGCGGATCTGACGAATCTCGTGCTTGAGCGCCCAAGCCTCGAGCTCGACGAGCAGCCGCTTGCCGACTCCGCGGCCGCGCTGCTCCGGCCACACGCCGATGGTCTCGAGCCGAAGCGCCGGCTCGGTGCGGCCGAATTCACCGCCCATCCGGCGCGCGAGCACGTAGCCGGCGAGCTTGCCCTCCCGCACGGCCGCGAACTGAACATGATCCCCGGGCGTCTTCAGCGCGGCGTTCAAGCGCCCCTCGAAATAGGCGCGCCTTCTGCGTCCCAGAATCGCGGCGTCGATGGCAACGGCGTCGTCAAAATCTCCGGACGCAAGGTGGCGCAGCTCGATGTCGGCCGTCCCGCTCCGGAGCGCGTCTTCCTCGGCTTTCCTCACGGTCGGCCTGCCGCCACTTCTGCCCCCGCATACGCCGCAAACAGCTCGCGATCTTCCTCCTCGGAGAGCACGCTCTCGAGCGCAGGCAGCATGGCCTGTTCCTCTTTCAGCGCGTGCTCGGTAAGGCGGTCGCACAACTCCAGCCCGAGCCGCTTCAAAGAGTGCCAGCCGGACGCATCCAGGTTACGCCTCTGCCAGGTGCCGAGGAGTTCGAGCAGCGGCGCCGTCACCTCGCGGATCGTCTTGTGATCCGCGTTCAACAGCTCGACCAGGTCGCCGTCGCCGGCGTCCGCAAGGAGCGGGAACAGCGAGCGTTCCTCGAAATCGAAGTGCGGCGCGACCTCGAACTCCAGGCCCGAGCGCACGTCCCGCAACAGAGCGCTCCACGCGGAGTCGAGGAAATCGGGCGCAGCAGGGGCTTGCGAATCTGCAAGCGCCCGCTGCAGCCTGCGCAAGAGCTCGAATACGGCTTCGTGTTCTTCGTGTAGTCGGCGGCAGGTCTGGCGCTGGAGTTCCATGGAATTCTGCTCGTCCGGTGCGGCCGCTATACTGCCAGTTCGCGCACCAAGCGCTGTGCAAGGACGGCTGCCACCTGACGCCGATAGTTCGCAGCCGTCACGGTCGTGCGCAACGGCCGCACTTGGTGCTGTACGCGTTTGCCGATTTCCGCCAGCAGGGTTTCGTCGGGCGCCTTTCCGGTCATCTCCTCGGTTCCGTTCAACACGAACGGACGCGGGTTGGTCCCGGTGAGCGCAATGCGCAGCGACCTGAGCAGCCCCCCTTCCAGAACCAGGGCGGCGGCGACCCCGGCCAGCGGAAAATCGATCGCCCCGCGGACCCTCGCCTTGCGGTACCCCGAGCACACGTGAGCGATGGCGGCGGGAACATGCACCGCGGCAACGATCTCGCCCGCGCGCAGCGCAAGGTGCGCCGCCCCGTCCTCGACGTACAGGTCCGCGAGCGCGATGCGCCGCGAACCGCCCGCCCCGGCAAGCTCCACTTCGGCATCGAAAACAAGCAGCGAAGGCGCCAGATCGCCACTATAGGCCGCCTGGCAGCTCTTTCCCTGGGGCGCGACGTGGCACACGTCGCCGCGATACTTCAGGCAATAGCGGATCGCGCGCCGCCACGACTCGCTCTGGTTATAAAACACGCAGCGCGTGTCGAGGCACAGGTTGCCGCCGACCGTCGCCGCACTGCGATGTGCGGGTCCTGCGATACTCGCCGCCGCCTGCGCAATTGCGGGGTAAACAGTCCTGATTCGAACATCCGCGGCGAGCCGCGCGAGCGTCACGCCTGCGCCGATGCGGATGCCCTGAGCGTCGTAAGCGATCGCAGCGAGCCCGTCGATCGCGCCGAGATCGACGAGCGTCGAGGGCGCGGCCAGGCCGTCGCGAAGGCTCGCGACGAGATCGGTTCCGCCGGCGAGCACGCGAGCATTCGGGTCGCCGGCGAGGATCGCGCTCGCCTCCGCCAGATCGTGCGGCTTGACCAACCTGAATTGCGGCAGCAGTTGCATGACTACGCCGCCTTCGCTTTCTTGACGCGCTCGGCCCGGCGCTTTGCCTGCAGCGCTTCCAGCACGCGGTCGGGGGATGCCGGGAGCTCGGTCAAGCGCAGTCCGACCGCGTCGTACACGGCATTGGTGAGCGCCGGGAGAAATCCCGCAAGCGCTCCCTCGCCCGCCTCTTTCGCGCCGAAGGGCCCGCCGGGGTCCCGGCTTTCGACGATGTGTACCTCGATGGGCGGCGACTCGACGATCGTCGGCACGCGATAATCGAGCAGGTTCGCGCGCAGCGCCCGGCCTTCGTGATATTGCGTTTCCTCGCTCAGCGCCTGCCCCATGCCCATCCACACCGAGCCTTGCACCTGCCCTTCCACGGCGAGCGGATTGATCGCGAAGCCACAGTCATGTCCGACCCAGACTTTCTCGACGTGGATCGCGCCCGTGTCTTCATCGACGCTGACTTCGACGACTTGCGCCGCGTAGGAGAAGCCCGCGCTGGAGCCGATCGCGGCGCCGCGGAATTTTCCGCCCTGCGTCTCGGGCGGCGTCGAGTAGGTACCCTTCACGCCGATCGTTCCGCCGTTCTCCAGAGCCGCCGTGACCACGCTCTGGTATGCGAGCGTCCGGTCGGTGCCGATTACACGGTAGGTTTCGCCCAGACATTCGATGTCCGCGGGACTCACCTCGAGCTTGCGCGCCGCGGCCTCGACGAGAAGCTTTTTCAGGTTCTGCGCGGCGGCGATCGCGGCGTTGCCCACCATGAACGACACGCGCGACGAATAGGAGCCGTTGTCCTTGGGCGTCACCGCGCTGTCGTTCGCGACGACGCGCATGCGATCGATGCCGAGACCCAGCACGTCCGCCACGACCTGCGCGATCAGCGTGGAGGAGCCCTGGCCGATATCCGCGGCGCCGGTCAGCGCGACGACCTCGCCGTCGAAATCGAGCTTGAGGTTCACGACTGCATGCGGCTCACCGGTCCAATGCACCGGTTTTGCTGCCCCGCTCGGGTAGTGCGAACAAGCCAGCCCCAGACCGCGTCCGCGCCCGAGCTTGCCTCGCCGCTTGCGCCAACCCGAGGCTTCCTCTACCCGGCGCAAGCACTCGGCGAGACCGTAGGAATTGACCTGAAGATCGTTGATGGTGCGGTACGGCGCCTCAAGCAGGTTGGCGCGGCGCAGAGCAAATGCATCCAGACCGAGGCCCGCCGCCACTTCGTCGAGCAGCGACTCGAAGGCATGTCGCATGTCGACCGACCCGTGGCCGCGCATGGCGCCGCAAGGCGGCGTGTTCGCGTACACGCGCAGGCCGTGATAGCGCGATGCAGGCAATCGATAGATCGCGTGCAGCAGCGCCCCCGCGTAGAGAATCGTTACCAACCCGTAGCCGCCGTAAGCGCCGCCGCGCTGAATCGCTTCGCAATCCACCGCGGTCAGCTCACCGGTTTTTTTTGCGCCTATGCGGATGCGGATGTCGGTCTCCGGCCGGCCGCGATGCGTGAGCAGCGTCTCTTCGCGCGACAATTCCAGCTTGACGGTGCCGCACGCGTTACGCGCGAGCAACCCGGCGATCAACTCGAAGTTGAGCGTTTCAGTCCGATGGCCGAATCCGCCGCCGACAAAGGGCTTGACGACGCGGATGCGGCTTGCGTCCATCTTCAGGCACTGGGCGAGCATGAGGTGCACGTAGTACGGTACCTGCGTCGTCGAGTGCAGGGTGAGCCGATCGCGATCGGGGTCGTACTCGGCGAGCGAGCAATCGGGCTCCATCTGTGCATGCGTCACTTCGGCATAGTGATACTTCGCCTCACGCACCAGGTCGGCGGCTTTGAAGCCGGCCTCCACGTCGCCGAACTCCTGCCTGACTTCGCGCTCGATGTTGCCGTGCTTGTTTTCGTGCAGACGCGTCGCCTCGTCGGCGAGCGCGTCCTGCGCGGTGAAGTGCGCCGGCAGCGGCTCGATGCTTGCCGCGATCAAGTCCAGCGCGGCCTGCGCGGTGGCTTCGTCGACGGCCGCGACCGCGGCGATCGGCTCGCCCACATAGCGCACGCGCTCCCGCGCGAGGGGGTATTCGTTCTGCGCGATCGGCAGGACGCCGTACGGCACGTCGCAATCGGCGCCGGTGATCACGGCGCGTACGCCGGGAAGCGCGCTGGCGCGCGCGGTGTCGATGGCTCGGATGACGCCGTGGGCGAGCGGGCTGCGCAGGATCCGGCCGACGAGCGCTTCGCGTGAAGGCAGGTCGGCAGTGAATCTTGCACGACCGGTCACTTTTTCGACGCCGTCGATCAAGGGCGTCGCAGTGCCTGCGCAGCGAGCTTTGACGAACGTCATCCGCCCCTCGCCGCAGACTGCACCGATTCGATGATTTTCACGTAGCCGGTGCAGCGGCAGATGTTGCCGGAGAGCGCCTCCCGGATGTCCGCTTCGGTCGGCGAACTCTGCCGGCGCAGCAGCGCTTCCGCCGCCATGATCATTCCGGGGGTGCAATAGCCGCACTGCGCACCCAGCTTCTCGTGGAAGGCGCGTTGCAGAAGGCTCATGCGCCCGTTGGTTGCGAGCGCTTCGATGGTCTCGATCTTCCGACCCTCGCAGCTCGTCGCGAGCGTGAGGCACGCAAGGCGAGGCTCACCGCCCACGAGCACGGTGCAGGCGCCGCATTCGCCCCCGTCGCATCCGCGTTTGGTCCCGGTGAGGCCCGCGACCTCGCGCAGATAGTCGAGCAGCAGCAGGTTGTCGGCGACCGCGTCTTCGCGACCCCGGCCGTTAATGACGAAGGAAATGAGGTGCTTCACGTTCATCTCGGCCTCAGCTCGCGCACCCCTACGGCCCTCCTTGTGGGTAGCTCGCGCAAATCCGTGCCGCCCCCTTTTTCTACAGTCTGAGGGACAGCCCACGCGCGCAAAACCGTCCCTGGGGCGGACGCCCTGCCCCGGGAAACGAATCGATGCTAATATGGTATTCAAATGCTATTTTTGATGCAGATCAAACGTGTCCGCGAAAACCCACCCAGAGCGCCCCGTCCTGACTCAGGCGCAACGCGCGGATTCCAGCGTGCGGGTCCGCCCGGTTGAGTTCGGCGACTTAGACCAAGTCATCGCGATCGACTCCGAAATAACGGGGATCCAGAAGACGGACTACTGGTACGAGCTGTTCCACCGCTACGGTGCCTCGCGCAGCCGCCAGCGTCTGTTCCTCGTCGCCGAGGCGAAAGGCGCAATCCAGGGCTTCATCATCGGCGAGGTGCGCGACTGGGAGTTCGGCTCCCCGCCCTGTGGGTGGGTGTTCGGCATCAACGTTCACCCCGGCGCCCGCCTCGCGGGGATAGGAACCCGGCTGCTTGAGGCGATCTGCGCGGACTTTCGCCATGCCGGTGTGGACCAGGTGCGCACGCTGATCGCGCGCGACAACAGCCTGGTGCTGTCGTTCTTCCGCAGCCAGGGCATGATGGCGGCGCAGTTCATTCCGCTGGAAAAGGATCTGCGTTGAAAACGTCGAAGTTACGGATCGGCGAGACCCGGGAATGAAGCTGCAAATCAGCACGAGCCTCGCGCTCTATAGCGTGCTCGAGTTCGCCGGAAATCCCAAAGACCCAATTTCCGCCGCGGAGATCGCAGCGAAATATGAGGTTTCGACACACCATCTGGCCAAGGTATTGCGAGAGCTCGTCCGCGCCGGCGTCATCGAATCGACCCGGGGCGTGGGTGGCGGCTATCGCTTCGGTGGAAACGCCAAGCGTCTTACGCTCATGGACGTGATCGAGCTGTTCGAAGACATCGGCGATCGTGCAGCAGGGCGCGAGCCCGGCGCTTCTACGGACGTGGGACAGGCGCTCGGAGCGGTGCTCGCGGAAATCGACGAAATCGCCGGAGCAACTTTCCGCTCGATTACGATTGACACCATGCTGAAACTTATCGAACGTCAGCGCAGCGCCCGCAAGAAAATACGAGCCCAACCGAAGACGACGCACCGGGCCTAGGCTGCGGCCCGCGGACCGTGTTGCGCGCCGAGGCGGCGCGCCCAGCGCGCGCGGGACTTACTTCAGAAGATACCCGAATTTCTCCCTCGCCACGCGCGCCTTCTCCGGGCTCGGCATGTTTACTTTGGCGAATTTGTCGCGCCAGTGGAAGGGGCGGCAGGCATCGATGATCGCCCGGGAATTGGTGTTATTGCCCTTCTCCTTTTCCTCGGGCGGGATGCGGGGATCGAGCGGCGTGCTCCAGGTGTTGGTGATGATGTCGATGGAAGTCGCCGGGTCCGAACGGGTGAGCATGGCCCAGATCAGTTCCTCCAAGTTGCTCACGTCGATGTCCTCGTCCACGACGATCACATACTTGCCCGCATAGGCGCCCGCGTGGCACATGGCCGCCACGTGCCCGGCCTGCTTGACGTGCCCCGGGTAGCGCTGCTTGATGGATACTCCGAGCAGCAGTCGCGAGCCGCCGGCCTCATGAGCCCAGACGGCCGTTACGTCCGGAACCCCCGCCTGCTCGATGTACTTGCGGATCAGGGCGGAGCGCGTGACCGCACGGTAGCGCGCCTGTTCCTCCGGCGGGCGCTGGGGCGGACAGCCGAGAATGATCGGGTCATTGCGGTGGTGAATGGCTTTGATGTCGAGCACCGGTTCCTCGCGGACGTCGCTGCCGTAATATCCGGTCCACTCGCCGAAAGGGCCCTCGAGCCTGCGATTGTTGGGCTGCACGAATCCCTCGATAACCATTTCGGCGTTCGCCGGGATGGGGAGGCCCGTTACTTTCCCCCTCACCACCTTCACCGGCTTGCCGCGCAGACCGCCGGCGATGTCGAGCTCGCACACGCCGTAGGGCATCTCGCTGCAAGCCACTAGGAACTGCAACGGATCGCCGCCGACGACGATCGCGACCGGCATCGGCTCGTTGCGTGCCTGGTACTTATCGCGATGGATGCGGCCGTGCTTGCCCGGGGACATGTAGAACCCCAGCGACGTCTTATCGTGGATCATCACCCGATAGGTGCCGACGTTGATCCACTTTTCCTCGGGGTCGATGGTGATGTTGTAGCTTCCCGTCCCGACATAGCGTCCACCGTCGCCTTCGTGCCACAGAGGCACGGGAAATTGGGTGATGTCGATTGCGTCGCCCGTGATCGTATTCTCCAACACCGGGCCGGTCTCGACGAACTGGTGCGGAATGGGCTTCAGCTCCCGCAGGTAGGTGTCCAGGAAAGCCTGCGACAGCTCGAGCTTGCTGTAATTCAGCGGAAAGCCGAGCGTCATGTTCTTGCGCTTGCCGCCGAAAAAGTTGGTGAGGACCCTCTGTCCCTTCTTGCAGCCCGGGATTTCGTCGAAAATCAGGCACGGCGCGTTCTCGTCGTGCTGCACCAGCTCCGCTGCCATGCCGATGTCTTCCTGCCAGGACGCGCCCTTGACGTGACGAATCTCGCCAAGCTTCTCCGCTTGCGCGATCCATTCGCGCAGGTCTTCGTACGGAATCTTGTAGTCGGGATGCGCGTCTTCCTTCAGCTTTGCGCCGGCGGGCGCGCCCATGGGACTGCTCATGGCGTCGGGAATACTCATTCTGTTGCCCATATCGTCCTCCTGTGTCGCTTAGGTGCCGAACGCGGGGTATCCACAATATGGAAACACGAGTAGGATGCGCTCAAGAGGCGATCGGCCTATAACGAAGCGATTCTGCCCGGGGATAGCCCTCCTGACTGGAATCCTAGCACGCCCGGTCGAGGACGAAACCCGAACCGCTTGAATAACTATTCCACATGTTGGACTTTTCATTTCACCCGTGAAGAAGCCGGAACCGAAATCCAGGCAGCAAGGCCATCCGGACAGGCCCGCCGGCACGCAAGCCATCCAGCGCGCCGCGTTGATGGTCCGGCTGGTCGCCTCGCGAAGCCACAGCGGGATGCGCCTCACGGACCTGGTGAAATATTCCAAGCTCGAGCGCCCGACCGTGCATCGGATCCTGCAGGGCCTGATTGCCGAAGGTCTCCTCCGCCAGGATGCGGGCTCGCGCCTCTATTACCTCGGCCCGCTTGTCTTCGAACTCGGCTTGGCTGCGGCCCCGCAGTTCGATCTGCGCGACATTTGCCGCCCGGCGCTGCAACGGATCGCGGAAAAAACGGAAGATACCGTGTTCCTGTCGGTGCGCAGCGGCTACGAATCGGTGTGCATCGACCGAAAGGAAGGAACGTTTCCGATCAAGACCTTCACCCTCGACGTGGGCACGCGCCGTCCGCTCGGCGCCGGGGCCAGCGGCGTGGCGCTGCTCATGCCCTTGTCGGACGAAACAGTGAATGAAATCGTTCGCGCAAACGCCGTTCGCTACGTTGCCTATCACAAGAACCTGACTGTCCCGTCACTGCTGAAAGCGCTCAAGCGATCGCGGGAGATGGGATACGCCTGGAACGACTCTCATATCGTCGCGGGGGCGGCTACCCTCGGCTTACCCATACAAAACCGATACGGGCATCCGTTTGCCGCCATCACCATCGGTGCAATCGTGAGCCGAATGGCGGAAAGCCGTCGCAGTCAGCTCGTTTCCATCCTGCGCGCAGAGATCGCGCTTGCTGAAAAATCCCTGAAGCAAGCGACCGAGCCGTAGACATTGTTGATCTATGTCAACAAAGCGCTCAATGCTCGCGGAGCCCAATGGATGCGGCCTGTATCATTTGCAAGACCGCCAGTGGACGGATTCGATTATCCATTATGTGGACTTCATTCTGCTGCCGTCCGTCGCACCCGGGAATGCCTGCGTGATAGCATTCCCCAGAACGATATTCACGCAAGAGTGCCGATTTCTTAGAGACTTGCGATGCTGAGGAAGCGAAACAGCAGCGACCGAACATCCATATCATGGACACACACGCCAGTCCAACCGTAACCGCACCGGGCGCAGGAGCAGTGGTGCGGCGCAGACTTATCGTCGGAATTACCGGCGCCACCGGCGCGATTTTCGGCGTCCGCCTGCTTGAGGCACTGCGCGCCGCGGACGTCGAATCGCACCTCGTCCTGTCCAAATGGGGCCAGCAGACGATCGAGCACGAGACCGGCATGAGCCTCGATCAGCTTCGCGAACTTGCTGCAGTCGTGCACGGCATCGGGAACATGGCTTCGACGATTTCCTCGGGGTCGTTCCTGACCGACGGCATGGTGATTGCCCCCTGCTCGGTGCGCACCCTCGCGGCGATCGCGAGCGGCAACGGCGAAAATCTGGTCCACCGCGCCGCCGACGTGGTGCTGAAAGAACGCCGCAAACTCGTGCTGGTGGTCCGCGAAACACCGCTTTCCGAGATCCATCTTGAGAACATGCTCAAGCTGGCGCGCATCGGGGCGACGATCCTGCCACCGATGCCGGCTTTCTACAATCAGCCGCAGACCATTGATGACATCGTCGACCACATCGTAGCCCGAGTGCTCGATCAGTTCGGCATTCCCGCTGATTTTGCCAAACGCTGGGATGGCCAGATGAGCCGGCCCGGCGCCGTGCGGAAGCTCGGGTAACAGGTTCCCACGCCAGGAAAGGACTTCCCATGAACGAACCGGCCAAACGTGCTGCGGTGAAGCGTGACGTCACCAGTCTCCGCTCGACGATCGAGTGGCTGCGCGCCGAGGGCGATCTCGTCGAGACCGAAAAGGAAGTGGATCCCGATCTGGAGATCACCGGCCTGCAGAAACATTTCGACGGCAGTATCCCAATCCTGTTCAACAACGTGAAGGGCAAGCCGCACGCCCGTGCCATCACCAACTTGTTCTCGGACATCCGAGTCGTCGACAAGATGTTCGGCTTCGAGAACGCCACCGACCGCACGCGCAAGCTCGCTCACGCGCTCAACCACCCGATCAAGTCGATCATGGTCGAGGGGAGGGACGCGCCCTGCCAGGAGCACGTGATTACCGGCGATGTCGACGTCAACAAGTGGATCACCGCCATCCGCCATACCGCGCTCGAGCCCGAGCTCACCATCGGCTCCGGAATCCGCTGCGTTGTCGGCCCTTACTTCGACGGCGGCAGCGACCTCGGTTACAACCGCATGAATTTCCGCTGGGGCAACGTCGGGACTTTCCAGATCTCGCCCGGATCGCACATGTGGCAGGTCTACACCGAGCACTACGACGACGACAAGCCGATCCCTATCACCATGTGCTTCGGCGTGCCGCCTGCCTGCACGCTGCTCGCCGGCGCAGGATTCGACTACGTCATTCTTCCCAAGGGTTGCGACGAGATCGGCATCGCCGGCGCGGTGCAAGGATCACCGGTGCGGCTGGTCAAGGCACGCACGGTTGACGCCTGTGCCCTGGCCGACTCCGAGTACGTGCTCGAGGGCTACCTCCATCCCCGCGATAAACGCTACGAAACCGCCGAAGCGGAGGAAAAAGGCGTCCAGGGCAAGACCTTCTTCCATCCCGAGTGGGCCGGCTACATGGGTAAAGCCTACAAGGCGCCGACCTTCCACGTGAGCGCGATCACGATGAGAAAACCGGCCTCGAGGCCGATCATCTTTCCCCTGGGCGTGCACACGAGCGACGACAGCAACATCGACACCACCATACGCGAGGCGGCGATTTTCGAGCTGTGCAATCGCCTGCAACCGGGCATCGTCCAGGACGTGCACATTCCCTACTGCATGACCGACTGGGGCGGCTGCATCATCCAGGTGAAGAAGCGCAACAAGATCGAGGAAGGCTGGCAGCGCAATTTCCTCTCGGCGATTCTTTCCTGCTCGCAGGGCATGCGGCTGGCGATCGCGGTCTCGGAAGACGTCGACATCTATTCGATGGACGACATCATGTGGTGTCTCACCACGCGGGTGAATCCGAAGACCGATATTCTCAACCCCATCCCCGGCGGGCGCGGTCAAACCTTCATGCCGGCCGAGCGCATGACCGCGGGCGAGAAAGCCTGGACGGCGTCGAACACTTTGTTCGAAGGCGGCATGGGCATCGATGCCACCGTGCCTTTCGGGTACGAGCAGGATTTCCACCGCCCGGTCTACCCAATAGATCGGGTCAAGCCGGAGAACTTCTTCAGCGCTGCCGAGATCCACAAGATGAAGGCGCACATGGAGGGCTGGGTGTTGTCGCTCGCGCGCACCGGCCGCTGAGGTCCAGACGCCACCCGCCGCATTCCCGCCAACGGGGACTCAAAGGAGGGGAGCGATATCTGCTCCGCAGCGCGCGATGCTAAAAGGCATTCTGGTCCTCGATTGCACCGGTCGGCTCGGCTGGCTGGCGGGACGTTTGCTTGCCGACATGGGCGCCGACGTTACGAAGATCGAGAGCCCGGACGCCGAAATCCATACATCGGACTGGCGCGCCCTCAACGTCAACAAGCGGCTCACGCGGCTGGATCTTAAGGAGGAAGCCGGGCAACGCGAGCTCGATCGGCTTGCCGCGAGCGCCGACATGCTGCTCGCAACATTCACGCCCGGGACGCGCGAAGCTGCGTTCTTCCACCCTGGTCGATTGTGCGCGATCAATCCGCGCCTGATCGCGGTCGCCATCACGCCCTTCGGGCTTACCGGTCCGAAAGCCGGCTGGATCGCGTCGGACCTCGAAATCATGGCGGCGAGCGGCGCCATGTCGCTCGCGGGCGAGCCCGATGGGACGCCGCTGCGCGTGTCGGCGCCGCAGTCGCATAGCTGGGCGGGGGCACAGGCAGCGGTCGGCGCCCTCACCGCCCTCGCGGCGCGCTCGCGCACCGGACGCGGCCAGTGCGTCGACGTCTCGGCGCAGGCCGCGACGATCGTGGCGATTTCGCATGCGCCCGCCTTCGTGGACGTCGACGGCACGAGCCCGACCCGCGCCGGCGCGTTCATGACCGGACGTTCGGTAAAGGGCGCGCGCTTTCGCGTGTTCTGGCCGTGCCGCGACGGCTTTCTCAATTTCATCCTGTACGGCGGTGTCGCCGGAAGGCGGACGAATGCGCAACTGGCGGCGTGGATGCGCGAGTCCAGCGCGCCGCTCGGCGCGCTGGCGACAATCGATCTTGAAAAATGGGATCCCACGCTCGCCACTCAAGGCGAGGTCGACGCGCTGGAGGCGCCGATCGCAGCGTTTTTCTCCTCCATCAGCAAGCGGCAGTTCCTCGAAGAAGCGCACCGGCGCGAGATGCTCGGCTATCCGGTCTCCACCGTCGAAGACATCGCGGCAGACCCGCAGCTCGCCGCGCGCGTCTTCTGGCAGGACGTGGCCGCGGCCGACGGTAAAGTCGAGCGCCACTGCGGCTGCTTTGCGATCATCGACGGCGAGCGAGCGCCGCTTGAGTCGCGCAACGACGAGCAGATGCGTGCTCCGCGCGCCGCGGAGGTCACATGAATCCCTCGCCGCAGGCATTGGCAGGGATCGGAGTGGTCGAGTTCGGAAGCTACGCCGCCGGACCTCACATCGGAAAGATGCTCGCCAATTTCGGCGCCACCGTCATTCATGTGGAGTCCTTCGCGCGGCCCGACGGCTTTCGCATGCAGTATCCGCCATACAAGGACAGGAAACCCGGAATCAACCGCGGGGGTTGCTTCGCCTATTTCAACGACTCGAAGCTGGGCATCACGCTCGACTTGAAGAATCCCCAGGGGCGGGCGCTTGCGCGCAGGCTGTGTAGCTGGGGCGATGTTGTCATCGAGAACATGCGGCCAGGCGTGATCGACCGGCTGAGCCTGGGATTCGATGCCTTGAAGGCCGATCATGCCGGGCTGATCATGCTGTCGACCTGCAACATGGGGCAGACGGGCCCGCGCGCCGACACGCCCGGGTTCGGCTCGCAGCTCACCGCGCTTGCCGGAATTTGCGGCCTCACCGGGGAACGCGATGGCTTGCCTACCCTGCTGTATGGGCCGTATATCGATTTCATCGCCTCCACGCTGGGCGCGGTGGCGGTGCTCTCGGCGCTGGAGCAGCGCCGGCGCACCGGAACGGGAGCCTATATCGACATCTCGCAGTACGAAGCCGGCCTCATGTTTCTTGCCGGGCCGCTGCTCGACTATCACCTGACGGGCCGCATCGCCGAGCGCGTGGGAAACGACGATCCGGACGCCGCGCCGCACGGCGCCTACCACTGCGACTCGGACGGCTGGATTGCACTCTCCTGCTGGTCTGACGAAGAGTTCAAGGCGCTCGCTGCCGCGATCGGCCGGCCGGAATGGTCGCGCGACGCCCGCTTCAGCACGCTCGCCGGCCGCAGGAGTGCCGCTGCGGCAATCGACACCGGCATTTGCGCATGGACGCGCGAGCGCGAAGCTGCCGCTGCGGCTGAAATCTTGCAGCGCGCCGGCGTGCATGCGCACCCGGTCAACACCATGGCCGATCTGTTCGTCGACCCCCAACTTGTCGCCCGCCGGCACTGGCACCGGAAGCGCCACCCGGTGATCGGCGAGCACGCCTATTGCGGGCCGACGTTCGAGCTCTCGGAAACGCCCGGCGAGGTGACATCAGCCGCCCCGCTGCTCGGCGCCGACAACGACAGGGTGTTCCGCGAGATCCTCGGCCTCTCGGACTCGGATTACGCCGCGATGCGCGAAGCCGGCGCCTTCGCCTGATTCGGAGCGGCTCTGCCATCGACGAGGCCGCGCTCAAGGACGAAATCCGGGCGTTTCTGCAGGCCCACCACGTCGTGTCGCTCGCGACCGCCGTCGACGGCGCGGCGCACGCGGCGTCGGTAATGTACGCGCTGGAGGATCTCTCGCTTTACTGGACTTCGGATCCCGGCACGCGCCATTCGCTTGCGATCGAACGCAATGAGCATGTTGCGGCGACCGTCGCGCCGGACTACGCCGATTTCCGCCTCATACGCGGAGTGCAGATCTTCGGTCGCGCGCGCAGGCTGAGCGAACCGGAGGAAGCGGCGCATGCCCGCGAATTGCTGCGTCTGCGATTTCCGTTCCTGCGGGAACTGGAAGCCATGCCGGCCGCGCTGCGCGCGGCGCTCGACAAGGCCGCTTACTATCGCCTTGACCCCGATACCCTCACCTTGATCGACAACACCCGGAAATTCGGGGACAAGCGCACGCTTCGGATCGCATGAGGAGGAGATCGTCCTCCTGCCTGCCCAATCAGCCTGGGCCGCGTTGCTCGGCCGCCGCCTCCAGCGCCTTGGAGCCGATGATCAGTTTCAACACCTCGCTCGCTCCCTCGTAGATGCGCAACGCCCGGATTTCGCGGTAGAGCCGCTCCACCGCCATCCCCCGAACCACGCCCAGCCCGCCGAAGAGCTGCACCGCCGCGTCGATCACCTGCTGCGCCGATTCGGTGGCGAACAGTTTCGCCATCGAGGCCTCGCGCGTGACGCGCCCGCCGACAACGTCCTTGGTCCACGCCGCGCGGTAAATCAGCAAGGCCGCGGCGTCGATCGACATGGCCATCTCGCCCACCTTGCTCTGGGTCAGCTGGAACTCGGCGAGCGCGCGGCCAAACATGCGCCGCTTGTGTGCCCGCGCGGTCGCCTCGTCCAGCGCGCGCCGCGCGAAGCCGAGCGCCGCCGCGCCGACCGTGGAGCGAAACGCATCCAGCGTGGCCATCGCGATCTTGAATCCTTCACCGGGCCGGCCGAGCAGACGTTCGGCGCGCACGCGGCAATTGCTCAGGCGCAGCGTTCCCAGCGGATGGGGAGCGATGACCTCGATGCGCTCGGAAGTATCCAAGCCGGGCGTATCCGCATCGACGATGAAGGCGGACAAGCCCTTCGCCCCCGGCGCCTCACCGGATCGCGCGAAGACCACGTAGTAGTCGGCGAGGCCGCCGTTGGAAATCCAGGTCTTGATCCCGTCGAGGCACCAGGAATCGCCCTCGCGCGTGGCGGTGGTCGTGACGGCGGCGACGTCGGAACCGGCGTCGGGTTCCGAAAGCGCGAACGCGGCGATCGCCGACCCCGCGACAACTCGCGGGAGAAAGTTGCGTTTCTGCTCCTCGCTGCCGTAAAGGGTGATCGGGACGCTGCCCAGTCCTTGCATCGCCAGGGCAAAGTCGGCGAGCCCGGAAGCCCGGCCGAGAATCTCGCGCGCGAGACACAGGCTGCGCACATCGAAATTCTCGCGCAGGCCGCCATAGGCACGCGGAACGCAGACCCGCAGCAATCCCGCCTTTCCCATTTCCGCGACCAGCCGGGCGACGCAGGCGTAAACGGCATCCGAGCTGTCCTCGGCGCCGGCGAGCAGCGGCGGCAGAGCTTCCGCCGCCCAGCGTTCCACCTCTCGCGCGAATTCGCGATGGCCTTCGTCGAAAAACGGCCAGGCCAGGTAACTCTTGTCTGCCACTAGTTGCCCTCGAACACGGGTTTCTGCTTGGCGACGAAGGCGTGATACGCGCGCTCGAAATCGCCGGTCTGCATGCACAGGGCCTGGGCCTGAGCTTCCGCCTCGATGCACTCCCCCAGGCCCGAATTCCATTCCTGCCACAGCATGGTCTTGGTCATGCCGTGAGCGAACGTGGGGCCGTCGGCGAGGCTCTTGGCCATGGCGAGGGCTTCCTCCAGGAGTTTTTCCGGGTCCACCAGGCGATTGTAGAACCCGAAGCGCTCGGCCTCCTCGCCGCCCGCGACGCGCCCTGTATACAACAGGTCGGCGGCGCGCGAGAGTCCAATGAGTCGCGGCAGCAAGGTGCACGCGCCCATGTCAGCGCCGGCCAGGCCGACCCGCACGAAGAGAAACGCGAGCTTGCTACGGGCGGTGCCGAAACGCAGGTCGGAAGCGCAGGCAATCATGGCGCCCGCTCCCGTGCAAACGCCGTCGATGGCGGCGATGATGGGCTGCGGGCAGGCTCGCATCGCCTTGACCATGTCGCCGGTCATGCGGGTGAAAGCGAGCAGCCCGGCCATGTCACCCTTGCGCTTCATCTCCACCAGGGGACCGATGATCTCGTGGACATCGCCGCCGGAGCAGAAATTGCCGCCCGCGCCGGTGACGACCACAGCCTTGACGTCGGTGGCGTAGTTCATATCGCGGAACAGGTCGCGCAGTTCGCCATAGGACTCGAGCGTCAGCGGATTCTTGCGCTCGGGGCGGTTCAGCGTGATGGTGGCGACCTTGCCGGAGACGGCATAGGCAAAATGCGCGGCTTTGTATTTCGACAGTTCGACTTTTTTCATGATGAGGTTCCTAGCGGTTTGGCTTTTTGCATCAGCCGGCCATGGTAAGTCCGCCACTGACGCTCAGCACCTGGCCCGTAATGTAGTCGGTTTGCGGGCCGGCGAAAAACGCGATCGCGGCGGCGACTTCCGCCGGCCGGCCGAAGCGGCGCATCGGGATCGCCTTGATGAAGGCTTCGCGGTACTTTTCCGGAACGGCAGCGAGGAGCGGCGTATCGGTCGGGCCGGGGCAGACGCAGTTCACCGTGACGTTGTAGCGGGCCCCTTCGCGGGCCAGCGCCTTGGTGAAACCGATGAGCCCCGCCTTGGCACCTGAATACACGGTCTCGCCGAGACTGCCGACCCGGCCGGCGTCGCTGGAAACGTTGACGATCCTGCCGGATTTCCTTTCGAACATCTGCGGCAGCAGCGCTTTCGTAAGCCGCATCGGGCCGACGAAATTCAGGTTGATCACTTTTTCCCAGAAGGCGTCGTCGCTCTCGACAAAAGGCGTTGTCTTGCCCCAGCCGGCGCCGTTCACGAGGATGTCCACGCGAGCGAAGCGTTGCAAGATCGTGGCGACGAAAGTCTTTATGGAGTCACGATCGGTGAGATCGAGTTGGACGTATTCCGCCTTCCCGCCCTTCTTGCGGATGCCGGCGGCAACGGTCTCGCCGTTCTCGCGCGCAATATCGCCGATGCACACGGTGGCTCCGCCCTCGGCGAGCGCTTCGGCGGTTGCCTGGCCGATGCCCGAGGCGCCGCCCGTGACGACCGCAATCTTGTCGTTCAGATTCATAGTGTCTCCTTGGATTGGCTCTGCGTGGTGCTTCGATTCAGGAATTCAGAAACCCTGCGGCGGGTTTCGGGATGGTGGTACAGGCGCTGGCTCGCGGCGAGTTCCTCGGAAAATCCATCTCGAGTCGGATCGCCTTGTGCGGCAATGCAGCGCTTGGCTTCGGCCAGCGCCGCTTTGGGCAAGGCGGCAAAACGCGCCGCAATGTCTCGAGCCGCCTCGGCCAGGCGGACGCGCGGCTTCGACCACTGAACGATTCCGAGCCGTTCGGCTTCGGCGCCGTCGATGACCTCGGCACCGAGGATCAGACGGTTGGCGATGCCGCGCCCGCACAGGCGCGTCAAGCGCTGAGTCCCGCCGGCGCCCGGCAGGAGGCCCAGCTGCGCCTCGGGCAAACCCAACTTGGCCTCCGCGGCCGCGATGCGAATGTCGCAGGCCAGCGCCAGTTCCGTTCCACCCCCCAAGGCCGCGCCGCCGATCTCGGCGAGCGTGATCAAGGGCGCGTTTTCGATGCGCGCGAAAAGACGCTGCATGCGACCTACCACGTCCAGCATTGCATCGGGTCCGTCGGCGGTGGAGAAGCATGCGCGCATCAGAGCGAGGTCGGCGCCGGCGCAAAAGACTTTCTGGTCGCTGCGGATATGCAGCACCGTCACTTCGTCGTCGTCGACGATCTCATCGAGCGCCGCGTCGAGGCGCGCGATCAATGCGTCGTCGAGCGCGTTCACCGGCGGACGCGAAAGCGTGACCACGGCGACGCGGCCGGCTCGTTCAAGCGTAAGCATTTCAGCGGCCGGGCTCAAAGCCGCCGATCTCGTGATAGACGACTGCACGGTCCTCCTCGAAAGCCCTGACCTGGGGGATCTGCCCGGGCAAGCCGAGCTCCTTCCAGCGAGCGGCAATGCGGTCGTAGGTCTGCTTGCGCAGCGTGGTCCGCTTTGAGAACACCGGCAGGTAGCGGTGTTCCTTGCAGGCGTTGATCAGCGCCTTCGAACCGTAGGGCCGCTCATCCGGAGGGTTCTGCGTCGGATCGAGCCAGGTGCTCCAGGTGTTGCGCAGAATATCGATGTCATCGACCGGATTGCAGCGACTGGCCATAGCCCAGATGACCTCGTTCATGTCGGTCGGGTCGACGTCCTCGTCGACGGCGATGATCCATTTCGTGTAGTAGGCGCCGCCCGGAACCTGGGCCGCGAGGGCAAGGACTTGCGCCGCGTGACCGGCGTGGCGCTGCTCCAGACTGATCACCGTCATGCCGAAGCCCCCGGCGGCGGCCGGGTGCGAATAGACTCCGCGAATCCCCGGGATTCCGAGCTTGTCGAGGTCGTCCCAGATCTTGGCGGACCGGATTATGGAGAAGAATCCGCTCTGCTCGCACGACGGATAGTCGGCCATCAGGGCGTTGGTCAGAATGGGATGGGCGCGGTGATGCACGGCGGTCACTTCGATCAGCGGAGCCCCCGCCTCAGGCCTGCCGTAGTAGCCGGGAAACTCGCCGAACGGGCCTTCGGCCTTCACGGAGTTCGGCCGGATGATTCCCTCGATCACGAGTTCCGCATTCGCCGGCAGCAGCAGGTCGGTCGTCGTGCCGCGAACGACCGGTATGGGTTCGCCCTTGATGCCGCCGGCGAACTCATACTCTGAAACGTTCTTGGGGAAGGTCTGCGAGCCCACCAGCATGAACAAAGGATCGATCCCCCAGGCCGCCGCGACGTAAATGGGCTCGCCCTTCTGCCAGGCGCGCGTGATGTGCAGGCGCGCATCCTTGCCCGGAGAAAGATAGAGGCCGACCTCGGACTTGCCCTGTAGCATCATCCGGTAGGTGCCGATGTTCAGATAGCCGCTGTCCGGATCGCGGGTGATCACCGCATCCCCGGTGCCTGCATAACGCCCGCCGTCCAGAGGCCAATGCTTTGGAATCGGCAGCAAGTCGAGGTCGATCTCGGCTCCGGTTATCGTGTTTTCATAGACCGGGGCCCGGTCGCGCGACACCTCCCGCGGAGGAATGCGCCGCTTGAGCTTGTCCTTCACGCGGCGAATCAGTTCGACCGTGGGCGTATCCGGCGGCTCCTCCAGCGTGAGCGCGATGCGTTTGAGGCTCGGCCCCAGGATGTTCCAGAGCAGCCGCGCGCCGATCGAACTCTTCTCGAAGCCGCTCGCGCACTCGAAAAGGACGGCGGGAGACGGTTTTTGCTTCGCGACAAGATAACTGATGGCGCTCATTTCCTCGTCGCGGCTCACCGGTTGCGCGATGCGGATCAACTCTCCCAATTCCTCGACGCGCGCGAGCCACTCGCGCAGATCCTGGATGGGCGCCTGCGATCCCTGCGGTGATTGCAGCTTCCCCGGATGCTGGGTCGATCCGAGGTTTTCGGTCGGCGGGTCGATCAGAATATGTCCCATGGGAGGCTCGTTGCGCTTTCGGCCGTTATGCAAAGGCGTCGGCGAGATAAAGATCTTTGAGCTTGCGCCGCTGCAGCTTGCCCGTGGCCGTGACCGGCATCTCGTCGATCCATTTCACCAGCCTCGGCTGCTTGATCTTCGGCAGCTCGGCGATCCCCGCTGCGATCCGCTCGCGCGCCTCGGGCTCGCGACCCGCGGCGGCTACGACAAACAGCGCGACCGAGCCTAACCCATCGCGGCCGGTATGGCCCACGGCGGCGAGCTGTTGCACGCTGCCGGCGGTACAGGCGATCAGGGACTGCTCGACCTCGATCACGCTGACCCACTGTCCGGAAATCTTCAGCATGTCGTCGTCGCGCCCGCAGAACTCCAGCGCGCCGGCGTCGGTGCGGCGGAACAAGTCGCCCGGGGAAAACCATCCTTCGCGGAAGCTGTCGCTCTCGGCCTGAGGACGCTTCCAGTAGCCGAGCGCGACCGAGGGATGCCGCAGCCAGATTCGCCGGGGCGCCTCGCCGGTCTGGTCCGGGGCCTCGCGCGGGCGTGCCTCGACCATGGGTGACGGCGTCAGCAGCCCGCTATCGTTGCTGCAATAGAATACGAGAGCGATCGTTTCCGTTGCGCCGTAGCCGGATACGGGCGCAATCCCCGTCGCCTCTTCCCACAGCCTGTGCACTGCGCCGGGAAGCACTTCGCCCGCGGAGACGAAATGCCGCACTCCGGCGTGGGCAAGCCGTCTTGTAACGCCTGTCTGCAGAATTTTCAGATACAGCGTGGGCACGGAAAACATCACAGTCGGACGATGCCGCTCCACTACTTGGACGACACGCTCGGCCGCGGGCCACTCGCTGTCGAGGATGACCGTCCCGCCGAGACGCAGGCCGGCGAAGAGGGCATTGCCAAGCGCATAGGCGAAGAACAGCTTCGAGGTGGCGTAGAGGCGCGCGCTCGCGTCCACACCCAGTATGGTCTTCGCGAAGCTCGCCGATTCGGTCACGGCGCGCTGTGCATGAACGACGCCCTTGGGAAGCCCCGTCGTGCCCGAGGTGTAGATCCACAGCGCGGGCGAATCTCCGGCAAGCTGCTCGGCGGAGATGCCGTCCGCGGAGTCCCAGAGAGCGCGCGCTTCGTCCTGCGTCACGATCCGTCGCGCAGCGGAATCGTTGCGCTGCAGCCGTTGCAGTGCCGCGGCTCCGCCCGTATCGCAGAAAATGAAGCGCGCCCCGCTGTCGGCCAGCACGACCGACAGATCCTTTTCGAACAGGCGCGAATTGAGGCCGATCGCAACGCCGCCCGCCCACATCACACTCAAGTAGGCAATGACCCACTCGATACTGTCCGGTGCGTATATGAGAACGCGATCGCCTGTCTCCAGGCCGAGCCTGCGCCAGGCACCCGCTGCGCGGCGCACGGCGGCGCGCAGCTCCGAATACGATGCGCGCGCATCCCCGCATTCGAGTGCTGTGCGTCCGTCCTCTCCTGCCGAAAGCAGGGACTCGGCGGCGTTCATTGACATTGCGGCTCCCGGGACCCCCGGTCCTGGTACGAAGACGATACAAGCTGACAGTCTTTCTTTATAGCAAGGACCCGGAGCAGATTTGATGTAAATCAATCACCTTCGAAATACGTGCCTGGACGCATCCTGGGGATCGGCGTGCCGCGCAACGGGACCCGCGCCCGGCTGATGACAGAGGACCGTTACCGCTCGGATCCCTTTCGCGCCTTCTCGAGCGGTCTGCGCTGGCGTCGGCTGAACGCCGAGCGAACAGGCGGGTCCCGCGGTCCGCCGGGCAGTCGCAGCGTGACCTGGATCACAGTCTTTCGCTTGCGGCAACCTTAGATTAGTCGTCTTTGTCCGCGCGATCCCTTCGGGCCGCCGCGGCCTGCGTGATAAGGAATGGCTCGAAACATGCGACTGCTGCTGATCAATCCCCGCTATCCGGAAAGCTTCTGGAGCTTCAAGTGGGCCGTTGAGTCCGTGCTTCCCGGCAAGCGCGCCGTGAACCCGCCGCTCGGCCTGGCCACGCTGGCAGCGCTGTGCCCGCCGCACTGGGAGGTGGCGATCATCGACGAGAACGTGGAAGCGGTTCCGGTCGACCCGGACGCGGACATCATCGGGGTCTGCGGCATGGGCGCGCAGTTCGCGCGGCAAAAGGTGCTGCTGGATTACTACCGGGGCCGAGGCCGCTACGCGGTGGCGGGCGGAAGCTATGCGTCCTTGTGCCCGGAGCTATACGCCGCGCATGCCGACACGGTGATCGCAGGCGAGGCCGAGTACATCTGGCCGGAGTTCTGCCGCGACTTCGAAAAGGGCGTCGCACAGCCGCTCTACCGCGAGACGGGTGTCGTCGCGCTCGCCGATTCGCCGACGCCGCGGTTCGACCTGCTGAAGCTCGACCGGTATACGACGATCACCATGCAGTTCTCCCGCGGCTGTCCGTTCCTGTGCGAGTTTTGCGACATCATCGTGATGTTCGGCCGCAAGCCGCGCCACAAAAACACCATTCAGATCGGGCGGGAGCTGGACGTCCTGCGCCGCTACGGCGCGCGCAACATCTTCTTCGTCGATGACAATCTCATCGGCAACCGCGCCGTGGCGAAGGACCTGTTGCGCTATCTGCGCGACTACCAGGCGGAGCACCGGCACCGGTTCAACTTCGGCACCGAAGTATCTTTGAATCTCGCGCAGGACGCGGAGTTGCTTGCGCTGTTTCGCGAAGCCGGCTTCAACTGGGTGTTCACCGGCATCGAATCGCCCGATCCCGAAACGCTGAAGGCGATGCGCAAGACCCAGAACACGCGCGAAAGCCCGCTCGTTTCGGTGCGGAAAATCTACGCCCACGGTATCGATGTAATGGCTGGGTTCATCATCGGCTTTGATCGCGACACCGAAGCCACGTTCGAAACGCAGCATGAATTCATTCTCGAGTCCGGCATCCAGGCGGCGATGATCGGGCTGCTCACGGCGCTGCCGCGCACGCCTCTGTATGAGCGCCTGGAACAGGAAGGGCGCCTGCGGGAGGACGTCGCGCCGGGGGACAACACCAAGCTGGGAACCAATATCGTCCCCAAGAGCATGTCCTACGAAGCCATGGTCGAGGGCTATCGGCGGCTGCACGTGCGCCTGTTCGGCGACGCCGGCATCGCACGCCGCATACGCAACAAGATGCGCTATATGCGCGAACCCGTGTATCACGGCGAATACTCCACCGCCGTGCAGCTCGCGATCCTTGCAAACTTCCTGACCAAGGGCGTGCTTCGCGGGGGGATCGGACGCTGCATTCAGTTCCTTCGTACCGTGCCGTGGCTCGCGCCGCGAAAACTTCCCCTGGTCGTGGTTGACTGGATCGCCGGATTGGCGATGCGCGACTATATCGAGCGTCACTTCAACTTGAGTGAGAAGCGTGATCTTGTCGCCGCCCGTTTCGCCCGCGCCGTCCGCAGAGCGGCGCAAATGTACGTGCAGGCAGGCAAGATCGTGTTTGTCCTCAGGCGCTCGGGCGCTACGCCTTCGTTGACTGTGAAGATCAAGGGGCTCGTCGATCGCGATTTCTTCCGCGGCATCGGCCGGCCGCTGGAGCGGCTGCTCAAGAGCCGCGCCTCGACCTTGACGCTCCACATCGAAGAACTGCGCGAAGTCGCTCTGCCCGAGCTGCAGCGCCTGCTGGAGCGTCTGAGGCGGCACGGCGACCGCGTATTCATCTTCGTCGCCGAGAAGCTGCATAACACAGTCCGAATCGATTCCTCGGTGTTCCATCTCCTGTTCGAGCCGGCCGGCGAAGCGTCCGGTTAGCGCGGCCCGATGTCCACAGCGGTTGCATCGAGTCGACCGGGCGCGGCAGCTGATGCCGCATACCGGGGAGAGAAGGTCCCCGAGCTGCTCTGCCCGGCAGGCTCCTTTCCGGCGTTGAAGGCTGCGGTCGAAAACGGCGCGGACTGCGTGTACGTGGGACTGCGCGACGACACCAATGCGCGCAATTTCGCGGCGCTCAACCTCGACGAGGCCGCGGCCCGCCAGGGGCTGTCCTGCGCCCACGCGGCCGGCGTGAAAGTGCTGCTCGCCATCAATACCTACCCCCAGCCCGGGGGTGCCGAGCGCTGGCGGCGCGCGGTGGATTTCGCCGCCGAGGCTGGATTCGACGCCGTGCTTCTCGCCGACGCGGGGCTGATGCGCTACTGCGCCGATCGCCACCCTTCGCTGCCAATTCACCTGTCGGTCCAGGCCTCGGCAACCTCCTACGAAGCGATCAACTTCTATCGGCGCCAGTTCGGCGTGCGGCGTGCCGTTTTGCCGCGGGTCCTGTCTTTGAGCCAGGTCGAAAACGTGGCACGGAACACCGAGGCGGAAATCGAGGTGTTCGGCTTCGGCAGCCTGTGCGTCATGGTGGAGGGCCGCTGCGCGCTGTCTTCCTACGTGACGGGCGATTCGCCCAATACCCGCGGGGTGTGCTCGCCGGCGAAGGCGGTGCGCTGGGAAGAAGGCCCCCGGGGGCTGGAAGTGCGCTTGAACGGGATCGTTCTCGACCGCTACGCGCTGGATGAAAAGGCGGGTTACCCGACTTTGTGCAAGGGGCGCTTCAGGGTGAACGAGGAGACCTATTACGCCATCGAGGAGCCCTCCAGTCTCAACGCCTTGGCGCTGCTGCCGGAGCTGATGCGGATCGGCGTTGCCGCGATCAAGATCGAGGGCCGGCAGCGCAGCCCCGTCTACGTCGCCGAAGTGACGCGCGTCTGGCGAGAGGCGATCGACGAATGCGCGCGCAATCCGTCGCGCTTTTCCATGCGTCCGCGCTGGACGGAGGTGCTGGCGCGCCTTTGCGAGGGCCAGCAGCACACGCTGGGCGCCTACCATCGTCGCTGGAAATAGCGCTAAGGCTGCGACCATGAAACTAGCAGTGGGACCCGTCTTGTACTACTGGAGCCGGGAGGCGCTGCTCGATTTCTACGCGGTGGTCGCCCGCTCTTCCGCGGATGTGGTCTATCTCGGCGAAGTCGTGTGCTCGCGCCGCCACAGCCTGCGCTTGGAGGACTGGCTGGGGCTTGCGCGCGAGCTGCGCAGCGCCGGCAAGGAAGTCGTGCTTTCGTCCCAGGCGCTGCTCGAGTCCGAAGCGGAATTGCGCGCGTTGCGGCAACTTGCCGGGAACGGGGAGTTTGCCGTTGAAGCCAACGATGCGAGCGCGCTTGCCCTGCTCGCCGGCGCTCCGGGGTTTGTAGCCGGCCCGCATCTCAACGTCTACAACGAGACGACGCTCGCCTGGATCGCGGAGCTCGGCGCAAAGCGCTGGGTGCCGCCGGTCGAGCTCGGCCGCGAGGCGCTGCGCGTACTCCAGCACAAGCGCCCGTCCGGATTGGAGACCGAGGTGTTCGCTTACGGCCGCATGCCGCTCGCCTTTTCGGCGCGCTGCTTCACGGCGCGCCACTACGACCTGCCCAAAGATGACTGCCGGTTCCGATGCCTCGAACATCCCGACGGTCTGCCGCTCGCGACGCGCGACGGCGAGCCGTTTCTCACCCTGAACGGCACGCAGACCCAGTCAGCCCGCGTCTACGATCTTTCCGCGGCGATCGGCGACTTGCGCGGATTGGGAGTCGATGTCTTGCGGATCAGCCCCCAGGAGACCCGCTTCGGCGAAATTCTCTCGGTCTTCCGTGCGCTCATCAAAGGGAAGATGAGCGCAGGTGACGCGTGTCGCCGGCTCGAGGCCACGCGGTCCGTGGCGGCGTGCAACGGCTATTGGCACGAGCGGCCGGGAATGGAGTACAAAATCGATGCTTGACGCGTCGCGCCTCATACCCAAGCCGCTGGCAAAGCTGATCGGACATCTGCCGCAGTGGCCGCATTCTGCTGCGCTTTGTGTGGCTCTCAACGCGTTTGTCCTGCCCAAGATGGACGCCGAAACGCGGCGGCGCCTGGCGAACCGGCCGCTTGCTTTTCAGGTGCAAGACGCAGGCATCGACTGCCGGGTGTGCCTAGGGTCGATCGGCTTTCTGCCCGCGGCGCGGCGCCGACCGCCGGCGGTGACCATACGCGCGAGCGCTCTGGACTTCTGGCGCCTGGCGCGCCGCCTCGAGGACCCGGATACGTTGTTCTTCGCCCGCCGGCTGGTCATCGAAGGCGACACGGAGCTGGGGCTGTGTGTGAAAAACACCCTCGATGCAGTCGATTTGGCGGATATTCAGACGAAGGTGCTCGCGTTCGCTCAGGCGAGTCCGCGATTCATAGCGGCTGCGTTGGGAATCGGCCGGCGCGAACCCCCGGCGCGGTGATCACGCCGATTCCGGGTCCGCCAAAGTCATTCGGGCCACAACCGCAGCCGGCCCGGATCCATGACCTGGATCGTGCGTCCTTTGATGTGGATCAGGCCGGCCAGCGCGAGCTGATGCAACACGCGCGAGAAGTGCTCGCGTGTGATCGACAGGCGCGATGCCACCACGCTCTTCGGCGTCGACAGCCTGATTTCCCGCGAGGCGTGCGTGTCGGCGGGAATATCGCGCAGCAGGTACGCGACGACGCGCTGCGCGCCGCTCTTGAGCGTATACGTTTCGATATCGGCGATCCTGTCATGTAAGCGCTGCGCCAAGCGCGCGAGCATGCTCCGCGCGAAATGCGGATTGCGGTCGATTGCGTTGAGCAGCACTTTCCTGCTCACCAGGAGCACCAGCGAATCCGACAAGGTCTGCGCGAAGCCCATGTGCGGTTCTTCGAGGAACAACAAGGACTCGCCGAATCCCTCGTCGACATCGACGATTTCGATGACCTTTTCGGCGCCGTCGCTTTCGCTGAAGGCCACTTTCACCTGACCGTAAGCGACGAGGTAGAAACCCTGGGACGGCTCCCCGCGCCGGAACAGCACCGTCCCTGCGGCGGCGTGGAACTGCTTCGTACCGGAGGCGATCGAATCCAGCTCTTTCGCGGAAAGCACGCGAAACAGCGGCAGGCGCCTGAGGAAGTCCTGCACCTTTACGAGCGATGCGGTCACGGCGAAATCGTCGTCCCGGAGGCGCTCGGCCGTTTTGATCTGGATCAAAAACCGGGCGGCCCGGCGCCGCAAGAGCCCCAGGCCCTCCTAACCCCGAAATGCCGCCAGGTCCGGCGGCCCGTCGAACGCGCGCCTCGCGAAGCGCAGAAACTGCTCTGCGCGGGCCTCGTCCCAGCCTCCGTGCCGGGCGTTGCCGCGGAACTTGCGCTCGATGTCATCCGCAGAGAGCGGCTCGTGCACGCCGCCTCTGATATGCGGCTGGCGCTCCTCGAACGTGCGGCCGTCCTTGAGCGTCATTTTCACGTGACCCGTGTAGGCCTTGGGGTAGGGATTGTTCGGATCGACTGCGTAGCGCACTTTTGATGAGAGCGCCAGGATGCGCGGATCGCGCACCGTGCCCTCGGTGAATGCCTCTAACCCGACGCTGCCGGTCACGAACGCGACTGCGATATTGAACGGCGTGCTGAATTTTGCGGCGTAGTCGTTCGCCGGGCGGTGCTTGGACGCGAGCGGCTCCCATAAGCGGTGCACGTATCCTTCCGCCGTTTCGCACAACACCTCGGCAACATCGTCGGCGCCGAAGCCTTTTTTGGCCAACCGCAGCGCGCAATCGATGTAAGGCTGGTTCATGGTTCCGGTTGCGTAGGGCTTGAAGGTGATGCCCTTCATCAGCCACTCGCTTCCGAAATCGCGGGTAAGCGCATCGAAATCGCCGCTCGTGGTATGCGCGAAACCGAAAAACAAACCATGCGTGCCCTCGAGCACCGTGCGCGGGCCGAAAAATCCCTCGCGCCCGATCCGCGCGGCGTGCAGGCCGACACGCGCGGCCCAGCCCGCGTGCAGGCGCTTGGTCCACGCGCCTTCGGCGAGGTATTCGATGATGCCCCCCGCCATGCTGCCGGCGATGCCGAGCGCGTCCACGGACTGTTTTCTGTCCAACCCCAGTGCCGCCGAAACGCCGAGCGTCGCCGCTAACGCGCCAAGGACGCTGGTCGGATGGAATCCTGCTTTATGGATAAGCTTGGGCGCGACGAGGCTCAGGCGGCACATCGCCTCGACGCCGGAGGCGATGCCGAGAAGCGCGGCGCGACCGTCGCGGCCGAAGCGCTCGCATGCCGCAAGAACCGCGGGCACGATCACCGCGCCGCTGTGCACCGGGCCGCCCTCGAAGGTGTCGTCGAAATCCTCGCCGTGGGCGGCCGTTCCGTTGATCATCGCCGCGTCCTCGGCATGGAAGCCGCTCGTGTGCCCGATCGCTGTGCAGCGACCGCCGCTATCGACGCTTCTGATCAGCGCGCCCACGTACTCGGTGTTGCGCGCCGCGATGCACAGGCCCGCAAAGTCGATGAGGAGATCTTCGCAGCGCGCCCGGACTTCCGGCGGTATGCGCCCGGCCTCGAGCTCCGCGACGTGATCGACCAGTCGTTCCGCTACGGACTTGCCCTGCGACGACATCGCCGCGAAGTTATCGAACGACCTTGATTCCGGCTTCCTTCAAGATCTCGCGCATGCGATCCGTGAACTCGTCGTAGAACTTCGCGAATTCCGCGGAAGTCTGATAACCGTCTTCGAGCTGGTTGTCGGCGATGTATTTCTTCCACGACGCCGTTTGCGTAAGTCTGCGGAACACATTCTCCCAGTATCGGACGTTTTCACTGGGAATTCCGGGCGGCGCCACCACCCCGCGGACCTGCGGCACCGCGGGAACATCGATGCCCGCTTCCTTCAGTGTGGGCACGTTCGGGAAGCCCGGCAGGCGTGCTTCGCTTATTTGAGCGAGGACGCGCATGTTGCCGGCGCGTATGTGCTCACCTGCTTCTGCAGGCTCGATAACCATCATGTTGACGTGGCCGCCAAGCAGCGCGGCAATGCGTTCACCGCCGCCGGGAAACGATATGAAGGCCCAGCGCGCGCCGGTGTTCTTCTGCAACAGCTGTCGCACGACGTTGTCGCGGCTCGTGATCGAGCCGCCCGATTGCTTGAGCTGGCCGGGGTTCTTTTTCGCCGCGTCGATGAAATCGGCAAGCGTCTTGTAGGGCGCGTCGGCTTTCACCGCGATCACCGCAGGCTCGAGCACCAGGCGCGCGATCGGCGTCAGGTCCCTGAGCGAGATTTTGGCCTCGGCGCTCATGAGAGGATTGGTCAGCCAGACGCCCGTGAAAAAACCGATCGTGTTCTGATCGCCTTTCTTTTCAGCGAGGTAGGCGGCGGCGACAGCCGAGCCGCCGCCGGGCTTGTTGACCACCTGCATGCGTACCGGCAGGAGCTTCTCCTTCTCGATCATCAGCGCCACCGCACGCGCAAGCACGTCGCTGCCGCCGCCCGGTCCGGTGTGTACGACGACCTCCACGGGTCTCGTGGGCTTGAAGTCCTGAGCGAAAGACGACGACGTCGTACCCAGGCCGACAAAGGCGGCAAGTGCGACCAAGCGAAGCTGCATTTTCATCGGATTCACCCTCATTTTTGTTCCAGCGCCTTCAGGCGCCAGGCGTTGAACTTTCCGAATAGCGGGACCAGCAGAATCAGCACCGCCAACGATAGCATTACGGCGGGCATCGGCCTAGACGCGAAAATCGTCAGGCTGCCTTCCGACATCATCAAAGATTGGCGCAGCGCCCGCTCCATGGCGCCGCCGAGCACGAGCCCGAGGATGAGCGGGGCCGAAGGGTAGTCGAGCTTGCGCATGACATACCCGAGCAACCCGAAACCCAGCAGCAGCCCCAGGTCGAACAGGCTTCCGGAGACGGTATAGACGCCGACCATCGACACGCCGAGAATCAACGGGAAAAGGGCGTAAGCGGGCAATCGCAACACCTGCGCGAACACCGGCACGAGCGGCAAGTTGAGGACTAGCAGCATCACGTTGCCGATGTACATGCTCGCAACCAGACCCCAGAACAGCGCGGGATTCTCCGGGATGAACAAGGGTCCGGGCTTGAACCCCCACAGGACCAGCGCGGCGAGCAGAACCGCGGTCGTGCCCGAACCAGGAATTCCAAGCGTCAAGAGCGGCACCAGCGCGCCGCCCGTTTCCGCGTTGTTGGCGCCTTCGGGCGCCGCAACCCCCTCGGGGACACCGGTGCCGAATTCGTCGCGCCTGCGGGAAACCGCTTTCTCCACCCCGTAGGAAAGGAAAGACGCGATGGTCGATCCGGCGCCCGGCAGCACGCCGACCAGAAAGCCGATGACCGAACCGTTGACAAAGGCGAAGCGGCAGTCCTTCAGGTCGCGAAGCGTGGGCAACAGATTGCGCAGGCCTTTGGGCACAGGCACCATCTGCGCCTGCTCCGGGGTTTCCATGTTGGCGAGCACCTCGCCGAGCGCGAAAATGCCGATGGCAACGACGATGAAGTCGATGCCCGAGAGCAGTTCCATTCTTCCGAAAGTGAAGCGCGAAGTGGCGCTGAAGAGGTCGGTGCCCACGCCGGCGATCCACAGGCCGACGAGCGTGGCGAGCAGCGCCTTCAGCATCGAGCTGCCCGCGAGCAGCACCACCATCGCGAGCCCCAGTGCCATCAGCGCGAAATATTCGGGGGAGCTGAAGGCGAGCGCCAATTTGGCGAGCGGCGGCGCGACCAGCATCAGGCCGAGCACGCCGACCGTGCCGGCGACAAATGAGGCGATCGCGGCGATGCCGAGAGCGGCGCCGGCGCGGCCCTTGCGCGCCATCTGGTAACCGTCCAGACAAGTGACCACGGAGGCCGACTCGCCGGGCACGTTGAGCAGGATCGAGGTGGTGGAGCCGCCGTACTTGGCGCCGTAGTAAATGCCGGCGAGCATGATCATGGCGCTCGCCGGACTCATCGCGAACGTGAGGGGCAGGAGCATCGCGATCGTCGCCGGTGGTCCGAGCCCGGGCATGATTCCCACCAGGGTGCCGAGCACCACGCCGAGGAAACACCAAAACAGGTTCGCCGGCTGCAGCGCGATCGCGAGTCCGTCGTAGAGTCCGGTGACGACTTCCACGGCTAAAAACCCAGGACGCCGACTGGCAGAGACACGCCAAGCGCAAGCTGGAAAACGAGGAAGAATCCCGCCGCGCTCGCCGCAGCCACGAGTGCGGCGCTTTTCAGCGGGCGGCGGTACATGACCGCGACGATGAAGTAGGTCAGCAGCGCGAAACTGACAAGGAAGCCGAGCGGTTTGAGAAGCGCAACCGACGCCGCGAGGGCGAGCCAGGTTGAGAGCGCCCGGCCCACCGGCTTCCAGTTGATCGCTGCTCCGCCAGCGGAGCGCCGCCTCAGCTCTGAAACGACCAAAACCGCCGAAAGCGCCAGCATCGCAATGCCGTACCACAGCGGGAAGAAACCGGGACCGGGCCCTTCCGGAGTGAGGTAATCCCACTGGAGCGCCTGGACCATGATGTAAATCCCCAGCGCCGCGAGCGCAAGCCCCGACCAAAGGTCTCCCGTATTGCGGGTTCTGTCCTGCATGCGTTTCTTTCAGACTGGCCCGGCTATTTCTTACGCGACTTCTTGTATCGGCCTTTCGGAACAACTTCGCAGACCGTGCCGCCGGGCGCCCGGAACTTCACCGGGATAACCCCGGGATCGCTGATCACTTCGCAGCCGTAAGCGCGGATTTCCTTTTCGGCCCGCTTGATATCATCCACTTCAACGGCAAAGTGATGGATGCAAGGCGCCTCGCCCGCGGCCTTCGATTCCGCCGAATCGGTTCCTGCGTCGTACCTCATAATCGAAAGGTCGATCACGCCGTCGGAGAGATGGCGAGAGGTGTGGTCACGCACCTTTTCGGTCTTGGCTTCCTTGAAGCCGAAAACCTTTTCGTAGAACTCGGCCGAGCGCTCGAGGTCGTCGACCTTGAGCGCGATATGCACGATGCGGTTCATGGGTTCTCCCCCAAAAATGGGCCGGCCTGGTCAGGCGCGCAGCAATGGACGCAGCTGGCGAACATCCTTGAGCTTCTCGATATTCCAGACTGCGTCGCACAGCTTTCGCGCCCGTGCCTTGCCTGATACGGGCGCGATCAAATCGTAACTCTTGGCGTCGACTTCGTCACGCGTCATCGGGTTTTCTGCGGTACCGCGCACAGCCTTGGTGTGGTGCCGGACCTCGCGCCCGCCGCCCAGCTTGATTTCGACGATACCCTGGCGGCTCGGCATGGCCTGCGTCAAGGCGTCATCGCCGTGGAGTTCGATGTGCTGGCGAAGCGCCAGCACCTTATGATCGCGCATGCGCTTCTGGTCGTGCGACGACTCGAAAGTGACCGTGCCATCGAGCAGCATGACGGCGCACATATGCTGCATGCAGATGTCGGGCATGTTGCGGTTGTCGACGGTGTTAGCGCCTTGATGCGCGACGCGCACCACGACCCGCTCGACGTCGCCGGCGCGAACGCGGTGCACGCGGATCAATTCGAGCAACGAATCGAGCGGCGCCTGGATCGGCGAGCCGACCGACCAGCGCTTGATATTCGTGTTCATGATCTCGTAGCTCTCGCCCAGTCCGCGCACGAGCACCTCGGGGTCAGGCGCACGGCCGTAGGCCACGAAGAAATTGCGCTCCCCCGAGAACACGTCCTCGACGCCGGTAAAGCCGTGGGCGACCATCAGCGCCGCGGCCACGCCGTTGCGCGCCGGCATGCCGCCGAAATCGAACGCCTTCTCGACGTGCTCCTCGTCGCGCATCCAGCACGAGATGCCCGAGGCCTGCTGCGCAGTGTACGACAGCAGATGCCGCATCTGGCGCTCGCCCAGGGCCGCCAACGCGCCCGCGGCGGCGGCGGCCCCGAACATCGGTCCGAAGCTGTGCGTTGAATGCCCATCCTCGCGAAACTGGTAAGCATTGAGCGATTGCGTCAGGCGGCAGCCGACGTCGTAGCCGAGCGCGACCGCGCGCAGGAACGCCGTGCCGTTGCGCCGCTCGCGCTCGGCCATCGCGAGCGCCGCCGGCACAATGCCGCAACCCGGATGCGTCAACGAGGGCGCATGAGAATCATCGGTCTCGTCTGCGTGCGCGAGCATCCCGTTCGCGAGCGCGGCGTTCGACGCCGCTGTGATGAAGCGGTTGCCGACGACGCAGGCCTCCTTTGCGCCGCCGAGCGTCTTCACAAACGAGATCGCCTTCTTCCCCGGGAGCAGACGCGAGCCTGACAGCATCGCCGCGATCGTGTCGAGCACATGGTGTTTGGTTTTCTCGGCGACGGCGGCGGGAAGCGGTTTTCGCAGCGCCTCTGCAATGTAGGTGCTCAGGCGCTGCATGACTGGCGAGACGGGAGGAGCGGTGCGCATATTTCATCCCTGACGCGGGCGGTCGGGCATTCTAAAAGCCGTTACGAAAATGAAGGGACTCCCCTCATACTCCCATAAGTTTGAGGCTGTTTCGGTAATTCTGAAACAGCCTTATGATGTTCGCGAGGAGGCAACGGCTCTTGGAATATCTGCGACACGCGCTGCTGGCTACGGTATTTGCCCTGTCGGCGGGTGCAAGCAGCGCCCAGACCGTGCGCTTTCCCGAGAAGCCGCTGCGTTTCATCGTCGGCTTCACGCCCGGCGGCCCGAGCGATATCCTCGCGCGCGCCCTGGGCCAGAAGCTCGCCGAGGGTTGGCTCCAGCAAGTGGTGATCGAGAACCGGCCCGGGGCCGGCGGCAATATCGCCGCCGAGGCCGCCGCGAAGAGCGCGCCCGACGGTTACACCTGGTTGCTCGGCAACAACAGCATCCTCGCGACCAATCAAAGCCTTTACCGCAAGCTTGCCTACGACCCGGTCAAGGATTTCGCGCCGGTCGTGCTGGTGGCGGTGCAACCGAATATCCTGGTCGTCAATCCCGCCGTGCCGGCCAACTCCGTGAACGATTTGATTGCGCTCGCCAGGTCCAAACCGGGAGCGCTCAATTACGCTTCGTCCGGCAGCGGCGCGGCGGCGCATCTCGCCGGCGAACTTTTCAAGACTATGACCGGCGTCGATATGGTGCACGTGCCCTACAAGGGCGCGCAGCCCGCGCTCACCGATGTCATCGCCGGGCAGGCGCAGCTCATGTTCGCGACCTCGGCCTCGGTGATTCCCTATATCAAGGCGGGGAGGCTGCGCGCGCTTGCGGTCACGACCGCCCAGCGCTCGCCGAGCGTGCCTGAGCTGCCCACGCTGTCCGAGGCGGGAGTGCCGGGGTTCGAGGCGATCACTTGGCACGGCGTCGTCGTGCCGGCGGGGACGCCCGCGCCTCTCATCGAGCAGCTCAACGCCGAGATCGTCAAGGTGCTGCGCATGAGAGATGTGCGTGAGCGCTTCGAGTCGCTCGGGGCGGAAATCGTTGCAGGCACGCCGCGAGAGTTCGCCGACTACATCGCTCGCGAAATTCCGAAATGGGCGAAGGTGGTAAAAGACTCCGGCGCCCGCGCGGAATAGCGCGGTGGGAAGTTGCTGTGACTACGGGGAGCACCATGCTGAGACATTTGGCAGCCTTGCTGCTTTGGACGCTGGGCGGCACGGCGATGGCGGTTGACATCAGGGTCTTGAGCGCCGGGGCGGTCGAGGCGGGTGTGGTGAAGCTCTCCGAGCAGTACAGGCGCGAGAGGGGGAACAGAGTGCGGATCCAGTTCGCCACCGCGCCGCAACTGGAGAGGCGTCTCGCCGTGGGCGAGCCGGTCGACGTGCTGATCGCCCCGCACGGACTGATGAGCGATCAACTAAGAAGGGGTAAAGTCGAGTCCGACGGACATCTCGTCATTGGGCGCGTGGGGGTCGGCGTCGCCGTGCGGGCCTCGGCATTGGATCCGGATATCGCCGACCTCGATCGCTTCAAGCGGTCGCTGCTTGGCGCCGATTCGATCGTCTATAACCAGGCATCGACCGGGCTTTACCTCGAAAAACTGTTCGACCTGCTCGGAATCGGAGAGCAACTGAAGCCGAAGACCATTCGTTATGCCAGTGGCGCGCAGGTCCTTGAGCACTTGATCGGGGGCAGAGGCAGCGAAATCGGCTTCGGCGCGATCACCGAGATCAGGATGTTCGAGCCGAAGGGACTGAGGTTCGTCGGGCCGCTGCCCGCCCAGGTGCAGAATTCCACCGCCTACTCGGCCGGGGTCATGACGGATGCGCCCAGTGCCGATGTCGCGAGGGAATTCGTTCGTTATCTCGGGACGCCGGCGGCAAAGGAGGCGTTTGTCGCCGCGGGGATCGAATAGGATCGCGCCCGAAGCAACGCCATCTGCAGTGACAGTCAGTACAATGCGCCGACCGACTTAGGCATAGCGTCATGGCCGATTCGATACTGGACAACGTCGACGTGCACGATGCGGGCGACAAGATAATCTTGTCGAGCCCGGACGAGGCTACCCTCAAGTATGTGTTGGACGAACTCCAGAAGGACGGCGCGCAGGGCATCCAGGCGCCCATGAAGGTCGGGAGAAAGTGGATCGCGAGCTTCGAGCACCCTGAGCCGGCGCAGTGCACGGTGGAAAGAATCGGGTTCGAGATCGTCATCGCGGGCCCCACCGAAGCAAGCGTCCTCGCGCGCTCCGAAGAGTTCAGGGAGAGGGGTGCGCTGATCACGCGCGGGCCCGAGATGGAGGACGGCAGCTGGAAGCTCCATCTCGACGACACGGGCGCGCGAACCGGCAACACCATCACCAGCTAGCAGCAAGCCCACATTTCCTTCTGGTACTCCCGCCAGGCGGAGCCGGAGGTTGATGTGGATCAAATGCAGGTTTCTCCCCGGCACTAGCATTCCCTCAGTTGCGCAGCATGGGACATCCGATTCCAGGGTCTCCCAGGGCGTGGTTTCGGCGTTCGGGAAAGAGCCGCAGGCGCGACGGCGAATTTCAACGACTCGGAGGTGGGTGATGAAACGCAGGCATATCGCAGTGACAGTGGGACGCTTTCTGGCAAGAACGATCGGCGCAGGGCTCCTGGGGGTCGGGATCGCCGCCGCGCAGGAGCCGATCAAGGTCGGCGCGTTCCTTTCGGTTACCGGTCCGGCCGCGTTTCTCGGCGACCCGGAGCAGAAGACGCTCGAACTCTACGTCGAGAAGCTGAACGCGGCGGGCGGCGTCCTCGGCAGGAAGCTGCAGTTGGTTGCATACGATTCGGCGGGAGACGCCGAAAAGGCGCGTACTTTCGCCAGACGGCTCATCGAACAGGACCGGGTCGATGTCATCGTCGGCGGTTCTACCACCGGCGAAACCATGGCGGTGGTGCCGCTGGTCGAGCAGGCCGGGATCCCGTTCATCTCACTCGCCGGCGCGGTCGTCATAGTCGAGCCGGTGAAGAAGTGGGTGTTCAAGACGCCGCACACCGACCGCATGGCTTGCGAGAAGATCTTTGGCGACATGCGCTCGCGCGGCATCGCGAAGGTCGCGATCATCTCCGGCGCGGGAGGTTTCGATAGATCGATGCGCGGCGAGTGCCTGAAGGTCGCCGCCCAGAACAAGATCGAAATCGTCGCCGACGAGTCCTACGCGGCCGGCGACTCCGACATGACCGCGCAGCTGACCAAGATCCGCGCCACGCCTGGCGTGCAGGCGGTGCTCAACGCGGGCTTCGGCCAGGGGCCGGCGATCGTCACCCGGAACTACCGCCAGATCGGCATGACCGTGCCGCTGTACCAGTCGCACGGCGTTGCATCCAAGGAGTACGTGAAGCTTGCCGGAGACGCGGCCGAGGGCGTGCGCCTTCCGGCGGCGGCCCTGCTGGTGGCGGAATCGCTCGCAGACAGCGACGCCCAGAAAAAGGTCGTCGTCGCTTACAAGCGCGAGTACGAAGGCCGCTTCAAGTCCGAGGTCTCGACCTTTGGCGGCCACGCCTACGACGGCCTGATGCTCGCGGTCGAAGCGATGAAGCGGGCCGGTTCGACCGACAAGGCCAGGGTGCGCGACGCGCTCGAAGCGACGCGCGGCTACATGGGCACCGCGGGGCTCGTGAACATGTCGGCGCAGGACCACATGGGCCTGGATCTCACGGCCTTCCGCATGCTCGAAGTCCGCAAGGGCGAGTGGACGCTGGTGAAGTAAGTGCAAGAGGGGCCGAAACGGAATCTTCCTTACGGCCCATGATTGAGGAGGGCACGAGGGGCACGTTCTCCTCGTGTCGGCTCCAGGTGCAGCCGCGCGAGGACGCCGCGTCGGCGATGCGGAGGGACCGATGAGCGCCGAGCTCGCGCAATACCTGTTGAGCGGGATCACCATCGGCGCGATCTATGCGCTGGTGGCGCTCGGCTTTTCCATCATCTTCAACGCCAGCCACGTCATCAACTTCGCCCAGGGCGAGTTCGTGATGATCGGCGGCATGACCACGGTGTCGCTGATCGGCACCGGGCTGCCGCTGCCGTTCGCAATCGTCGCCGCAGTCGCCGTGGCGGCGGGGGTGGGGCTCGCGCTGGAGAAATTCGCCGTGGAGCCGGCGCGCGGGGCGTCGGTGGTGACGCTCATCATCATCACGATCGGCGCCTCCATCTTTCTTCGCGGCCTCGCTACGCTCGTCTGGGACAAGAAGCTGCACTCGCTGCCTCCCTTCTCCGGGCAGCAGCCCATCGAGATCGCCGGGGCCGCGCTCCTGCCGCAGAGCCTGTGGGTGATCGGCGTGACGCTCGCGATCGTGCTCGCGCTCTCGTGGTTCTTCGGGCGCACGCTTCTCGGAAAAGCGATCCTCGCCACCTCTCACCAGCGGCTCGCCGCGCAACTGGTCGGCATCAACGTGCGCACCGTGCTGTTCATCTCTTTCGGCCTGTCGGCGGCGCTGGGCGCGATCGCCGGTATCCTGATCGCGCCGATCACGCTCACCTCCTGGGACGTCGGCATCATGCTCGGGCTGAAGGGTTTTGCAGCGGCGGTCCTCGGCGGATTGGGCAGCGGGGCGGGCGCAGTGCTGGGCGGGCTGGTGCTCGGCATCGCGGAGACGCTCTCCGCGGGTTACCTGTCCTCGGCCTACAAGGACGTGATCGGGTTCGTGCTGATGCTCGCGGTGCTGTTCTTCATGCCGCGCGGGCTGCTGGGCGGACGGATCACGGAACGGGTTTGAGATGCCGTGGCTCGCCTCGCCGCGTACCGGAGGGATGGCGGCGCTGATCGCCGTGGTCCTGGCGCTGCCGCTCGCGCTTACCAACAACTACTTCTACGAGGTCGCGATCCTGGTGGCGCTGAACGCGATCGTCTGCGTGGGCTTAAATCTCCTCATCGGCTACGCCGGCCAGATCAGCCTCGGTCACGCCGGGTTCTTCGGTCTCGGGGCGTACGGCTCGGCGATCCTGACGGCGCGCTTCGGCTGGCCGTCGCTGGCGGCGCTCGCGACCGCGATCGCCGCGGCGGCGTTCCTTGCTTACCTGATCGGACGGCCGATCCTGAGATTGCGCGGCCACTATCTGGCGATGGCGACGCTCGGCATGGGCGTGATCGCGTCGATTGTCATCGCCACCGAGGACCGCTTGACCGGCGGACCCGACGGCATGTCCGTCCCGCCCTTGGGCCTGTTCGGCGCCCAGTTGTCCGGCGAAGCGACGTGGTACTGGGTGGTCGGCGCGCTGCTGGTCGCCGCGGTGTGGCTCTCGCTCAATCTCATCGAGTCGCCGCCGGGTCGCGCGCTGCGCGCGCTCTCAGGCTCGGAGGTCGCCGCGGAGGTCGTCGGCATCGACAGCGCCAGGCAGAAGGTGCGGGTATTCGTGATTTCGGCGGTATACGCCGCTGCCGCGGGCAGCCTCGCCGCCCATTATTCCGGGTTCATCACGCCCTCGAAGGTGTCGTTTTTTCATTCCATCGAACTCGTGACCATGGTGGTATTCGGCGGCATGGCCTCGACCTTCGGCGCGGTGGTGGGCGCGGCGGTGCTGACTACGCTGCCGCAGCTGCTCACCGCATTCAAGGAATACGAGATGATGATGCTCGGCGCGATCATGATGGGCACGATGATCTTCATGCCGCGCGGCCTGGTGCCGAGCATCGCCGCGCTTGCCGCCGCGCTGCGCGGGCGCAGGGACGTGCCGTGAGCCTGCTGCGCGCCGAAGGGCTGTCGAAGGAATTCGGCGGCCTGCTTGCCGTGGACAATCTGAGTTTTGAGATCTCCGCCGGGACGGTGCACTCGATCATCGGGCCGAACGGCGCCGGAAAAACGACCCTGCTCAATCTGCTCACCGGGATCTACGCGCCCTCCGGTGGGCGAATATGGTTCGAGGACAGCGAGCTCACCGGCCGCGCGCCCTACGAATTCGCCGCGGCCGGCATGGCGCGCACCTTCCAGAACCTGCAGGTGTTCTTCAACATGAGCGCGCTCGAGAACGTCATGGTCGGGCGCTATCGGCAGGAGCGTTGCAGCCTCGCGGCGGCGCTGCTGCGCACGAGCGCGCTTTCGCGCGCCGAGCGCGCCTGCCGCGAGGAGGCGGCGGAGCTGATGCGCTTCGTAGGTATTGCCGACTGGCTGGATGCCCGCGCGGACGCCATGCCGTACGGCGCATTGAAGCGGCTGGAAATCGCGCGCGCCCTGGCGACGCGGCCGCGCATGCTCCTGCTCGACGAGCCCGCGGCGGGGCTCAATCCCGCCGAGACCTCGGAGATCGACGCGCTCATCGGCAAGCTCTCCGAGCGCGGCCACACGGTGGTGCTGGTCGAGCACAACATGCGTCTGGTGATGGGCGTGTCGGACCACGTGCTGGTGCTCGACTACGGACGCAAGCTTGCCGAAGGCTCTGCGAGCGAAGTGCGCCGCGATCCGCGCGTCATCGAAGCGTATCTCGGAAGCGACATCGCCGAGCGAGGCGCCGCGGGTGTCGGCGCGACGGTGCACTGACATGCTCGAGATCCGCGCCCTCGAAAGCCGCTACGGCCGCATTCCGGCGCTGAAGGGCATCGACCTCTCCATTGCCGAAGGCGAGCTGGTGGCGTTGGTGGGCGCCAACGGCGCCGGCAAGACCACGCTGCTGCGCGCGCTCTCCGGTGTGCAGCGGGTCAGCGCGGGGCAAGTCGTCTTCGAGGGCGAGGACATCACCCGCGCGTCCTCGGACCGGCGGGTGCGGCTGGGCATCGTGCAGGTGCCCGAGGGGCGCCTCGTGTTCGCGCCGCTCTCGGTGGAAGACAATTTGAGGCTCGGCGGATACACGCGGACCCGCGACGAGAGCGACGCTGCGCTGGCGCGCGTATTCGAGATGTACCCAGTGCTGAAATCGAGGCGCCGCCAGCCGGCGGGCACGCTCTCCGGCGGGCAGCAGCAGATGCTGGCGATGGGCCGCGCGCTGATGGCGCGGCCGAAGCTGCTGCTGCTCGACGAGCCGAGCATGGGACTCGCGCCGAGGCTGGTCGCGGAGATCTTCGCCGCCATCCGCGAGCTCAAGGCCGCGGGCACCACGATCTTTCTGGTGGACCAGAATGCGCGTGCTGCGCTTTCGGTCGCCGAGCGCGGCTACGTGCTCGAGACCGGGCGCATCGTGCTCTCGGGCTCGGGCGCGCAATTGCTCGACGACGAGCAGGTGCAGGAAGCCTATCTCGGCATATGAAGGGAAACGCGACATGAACGCTCCCGAAAAACCGCCGGGCAAGGTGAGCAAGACCGCGACCTATTGCTATCAGTGCGTCGCCGGCCCGGATCTGCTCACGGTCACGGTGAAAGACGGCGTGGCCACCGAAGTCGAGCCGAACTTCGCCGCGGCCGGCGTGCATCCCGGGGGCGGCAAGGTGTGCGTCAAGGCCTACGGCCTGGTGCAGAAGCTCTACAACCCGAACCGCGTGCGCTCGCCGATGAAGCGCAGCAATCCGAAGAAGGGCCGCGACCAGGATCCCGGTTTCGTCCCGATCTCGTGGGACGAGGCCTTCGACACCATCGCGAAGAAGCTGTTGGAAATCCGCGCCAAGGGACTCAGCGACGAATCGGGCTATCCGCGCGTCGCCGCGAGCTTCGGCGGCGGCGGCACGCCGCAGTCCTACATGGGAACTTTCCCCGCGTTCCTCGGCGCCTGGGGCTCGGTCGATATGGGCTTCGGTTCGGGGCAGGGCGTGAAGTGCACGCACTCGGAGCATCTGTACGGCGAGTTCTGGCACCGCGCCTTCACCGTCTCGCCGGATACGCCGCTTTCCGAATACGTCATCTCCTGCGGCGCGAATACCGAAGCTTCGGGCGGCGTGGTGGGCGTGTGGCGGCACGCCGACGCGCGCGAGCGCGGCATGAAGCGCGTGCAGGTCGAGCCGCACCTTTCCATCACCGGCGCGTGCTCGGCCGAGTGGGTGCCGATCAAGCCCAAGACCGATCCGGCGTTTCTCTACGCGCTGATCTACGTGATGCTGCATGAGAATGCGCGCGAGCGGCTCGATGTCCCGTTCCTTCGCGATCACACCTCCTCGCCTTATCTCGTCGGTCCGAACGGCTTCTATCTGCGCGATCCGCAAACGCGCAAGCCCCTGGTCTGGGACGCGAAGCGCGGCGCGGCGCTGCCGTTCGACGCGCCCGGCGTAGAGCCGGCGCTCGAAGGCCGCTACACCGCTGATGCCATCGAAATCGGCGCGGACGAGGAAATCGTCGCGCAGGGCCGGCTCGACGGCGAGACCGCGTTCACCCAGCTTCTCAATCACATCAAGCCCTACACGCCCGAGTGGGCGAGCGGCATCTGCGACGTGCCGGCGGCAAACATGCGGCGCATCGCCAACGAGTATCTCGCTCACGCGCACATCGGCGAGACCATCGTCATCGACGGCAAGACGCTGCCGTTCCGACCGGTGGCGGTGGCGCTCGGCAAGACCGTCAACAACGGCTGGGGAGGGTTCGAGTGCTGCTGGGCGCGAACGATGCTGGCGGCGCTGGTTGGCGCGCTCGAAGTACCCGGCGGCACGCTCGGCACGACGGTGCGGCTCAACCGCCCGCTCTCGGAGCGCCACGAGAGCGTCAAGCCGGGGCCCGACGGCTTCATGGCGTATCCGCTCAACCCGACCGACAAGGCGCGCTGGAACGCGAAGCCGAACATCCGCAACGCCTACCGCAGTCTCGTTCCGCTCGCCGCCGACGGCCCCTGGAGCCAGGCGCTCGGGCCGACGCATTTTTCCTGGATGTTTCTCGGCGAAACGCCACCCGGCCTTCCGCGCGTCACCTACCCTGAGCTGTGGTTCGTCTATCGCACCAACCCCGCGATCTCCTTCTGGGACACGAAGCAGATCGCCGAGCGCATGGCGAGCTTTCCCTTCGTCGTGGCGATGGCCTACACGCTCGACGAGACCAATCATTTCGCCGACATCCTGCTGCCCGACCAGATGGACCTGGAGAGCCTGCAGCTGATCCGCATCGGCGGCTCCAAATACATCGAGCAGTTCTGGAAACACGAGGGCTACGCGCTGCGCCAGCCGGTGGTCGCGCCCAAGGTCGATGCGCGCGACTTTACCGATATCGCGACGGAACTCGCGCGGCGCACCGGCCTCTTGGAGCGCTACAACGATTCGATCAACCGCGGCACCGCCGGCGTGAAGTTGAAGGGCGAAGGATGGGATTTCTCGCTCGATGCGAAGCGCGCCTACACGCGCGACGAGATCTGGGACGCGGTCTGCCGCGCGGCGAGCGCGGAGTTGACCGACGGGAGGGAAACGCAGGGCCTGGCCTGGTGGAAGGAGCACGGCCTGCGCACCAAGCCTTTTCCGCAATCCGACTGGTATCTGTTTCCTACGCTCGTGGCGAAGGGACTGAGATTCGAATTGCCCTACCAGGAGCGGCTGTGGCGCGTCGGCAAGGAGCTCGAGCGCCGCATGCACGAGCACGGCATGCAGTGGTGGGACAAGCAGCTGGCCGAGTATCAGGCGCTGCCGGCGTGGAAGGAATTCCCCAAGATCTGGGAAGACGAGCTCGTGCGCGTCGGCGGAAAGGCGGAGGACTTTCCGTTCTGGCTGCTCACTTCGCGCAGCATGCAGTACGCCTGGGGCGGCAATGTCGGGATGCAATTGATTCACGAAGTCGCCGCCAACGTCTCGGGCCACGGCGGCGTGATCATCAACGCGGGCCGGGCGGCCGAGCTGGGGATCGCCGAAGGAGACACGGTCGAGATCGCGACGCCGGTGAAGAACGTGCGCGCCAAAGCGGTGCTGCGCCAGGGCATCCGGCCCGACACCCTGCTGCTGATCGGGCAGTTCGACCATTGGGCGACGCCGTACGCGAAGGACTTCGGGGTGCCGAGCATGAACAGCCTGGTGCCGATGTCGATGCCGCTCACCGACGCAACGGGATCAGGAGCGGATGTTGTTCGCGTTTCCGTGAGGAAAACATCGTGACCAGATGGGAGATTTCACGATGACCCGTTGGGTCATGATTGCCGATCTCAGGCGCTGCGTGGGGTGCCAGACCTGCACCGCGGCCTGCAAGCACGCCAATGCGACGCCGCCGGAAGTGCAGTGGCGCCGTGTCCTGGACATGGAAGTGGGCGAGTACCCGGCAGTGAAGCGCGTGTTCGTGCCGGTGGGCTGCATGCACTGCGCCGATCCGCCGTGCATGCACGTCTGCCCCTCGACCGCGACGCGCAAGCGGGCCGACGGCGTCGTCACCATCGACTACGACCTGTGCATCGGCTGCGGCTATTGCGCGGTCGCCTGTCCCTACCAGGCGCGCTACAAGACCGACAATGCTGAGTTCGCCTACGGCGAGCCGATGCCCTCCGAGGCCAAGCGCTTCGATGCCGGGCGCCTGGGCGTGGCCAC
>CAYSFD010000026.1:0-42341 GCA_964430565.1 uncultured Enterobacteriaceae bacterium | reverse complement strand
CTGCGCGTAGTAGTCGGTGAAGCCCACGCCTTCCTTGGCGATGCGGTCGATGTTCGGCGTCTGGTAGCCCATCATGCCCCGGCTGTTGTGGCTGATGTTTTGGGTGCCGATGTCGTCGCCCCAGATGACGAGGATGTTGGGTTTCTTCTGCTGCGCGGCGGCGGGCAGCGCGAACGCAAGCAGGGCCACCGCCGCAAAGGTGCTACACCCTTGCATGATTCGTTTCATGTGTGTCTCCTTGATATAGATCCCGCACGCAGCGAGTAGGCGAGGCCCTTGCTCGCCGCGGCGGGTCCCAGCTAGGGTTCTACTGGGCCAGCGGAATCTGCGCCGCCAGGTCGTACTTGATCACCGCGCGGATCTTGTTCTCGATCTGGATGTAGCGCGCGACCTTCATGCCCGGGATCACTTTATCCAGCTTCGGCACATACGAGCGCTTGAGTTTCACTTCCGCATCCTCGATGGCGATCGCCTCGTTGATGAGCTTCTTCGCCGTCTCGTCGGATACCGGCCCCTTGTTGTAGGCGTCCGCGTAGTTCTTGATCGCGCCGCCGAGGCGCTGATTGATCTTTTGAAGATCCGCCTGGTAGGCGTCATACACCGGCCAAAAGCCTTTCGCTTCGCCCTCGGTCAACTGCATGTTGGCCGCGACGACGAGCCTCTTGTCGGCCTTGATTTTCTGGCGCAGGATATCCATGTCCGACGCCGTCGGCTGCGCGACTGCGGGCAGGGCCAGCACGGCGGCAACAGCGAGCACCACGATTTGAGCATATTTCATTTCAGGTTTTCCATTCGGTTAAGTAGGAAGTGGGTGTGATTCGTGATCCGCGCCGCCTTCCCCGCATGCTGAGAGAAATCGGCCTGAAAACGATCAGGTCGAATCACGATTTACGGCTCGCGCATTCTATGACTTTTCCGAGCGCCTGTACAGATTTCGCTGGCTTGCGCTTCGACGCCGGCGCCCAAAACTAATGTTTTTAGTAGGGTTATTCCAACCCGAAGATTCTTCGATCCGTCGCTGAATTCCTGCTTCAGCGTTTCGATATCCGACCATTGCCATTTCCTGTCGAAGCAGGTTTGGCTCGGCCCGTAGAGGCGCCCATGGCCCACTAAGGCTGGCCACAGAGGCCCACTCGTAGTAATCTCTGCCCCGGCCACGCGCGCCTGCGCTTCCTAATCTACCGAGCAAGGAGAAATCATGAAATGGATGTCCAGGATGTTTCCAGTCGTCGCAGTCGGCATGCTGGCGGGGGCGCTCGTTCTGCCTTCCCCGGTGCAGGCACAGGGAAGTACGCGGGCGAATAGCTGGGAGTTCATCCTGCCCGTCACCTACTCTCCATCCATGACCGTCACCGGAGAGGGCGGATCCAGCGCGGACTTGAACTCGGATCTGGGGTTCGGGTTCGGAATCGGGTACAACCTCAACAATCACTTCCAGCTGACCGGCCTGCTCACCTGGAGCACCCGCAGCTACAACGCGACCCTCGTGGACGCCTCCAACGGGACGCGCAGGAATGCGTCCGGCACTCTGGAGAGTTCCACGATAGCGGTCAACGCGGTTTACTTTTTGATGCCGCAGGGGATCACGCCATTCGTGTCAGGCGGGATCGGCAGCACTTTTATAGACACCAACATTCCCAACGGAATACCCACGAGCGGGTGCTGGTACGACCCCTGGTACGGAACCATCTGCAATACCTACTATCCGACGAAATCCGAGACCGCGGTGAGCTACTCGGCGGGAATCGGGGTGCGCATTCCCGTGAACCGGGCGTTTTCCGTGCAAGGGAGCTATAACAGGCTGTGGGTCGACCTCAGCAATTCAAAACCAGAGATCGACGGCTGGAAGCTCGATCTCGTTTTCCGCATGTAATGACAAGGCGGCCGCGAGTTTCCAGTTTAGAAGCGCCCCTACTGTAGAAAAACTGCACCTGTTGGTCAAAGACATATCGTGGCGCGGGGATATTACGTCAGGTCGCCGGACCTCAAAGCGCGAGCTGCGCTCCGCGGACGGTGAATCCGGCCTATACTGTGCGCTGACCGTTGCATCGAGGGGAGACAGAAATGTCCACGATGAAGCGCCTGTTCCAGTTGATGGCCGACAAGAAGGCTTCCGACATTTTTCTGTCGGTCAGTTCGCCCATCAATATCAAGATCAACGGCGTCGCCGTGCCCGTCAACCAGCAAGCGATGGACGCCAATACCATACGCAGCCTGCTCCTCGAAGTCATCGACGACAAGCAGAAGAAGGAGTACGAGGACACGCTCGAATTGAATACGGCATACACCTTGCCGGGCGTGGGCAGCTTCCGCATCAGCGCCTTCCGGCAGAAAGGGTCGCCCTCGGTGGTGGTGCGCTACATCCCCGGCAGCATCCCGCCGCTCGACACGCTCGGCCTGCCGAGCGTGCTCAAGGAGCTCATCCTGGAAAAGCGCGGCCTGATCCTGATGGTGGGGGCGACCGGCTCGGGGAAATCGACGACGCTTGCGGCGATGCTCGACTTCCGCAACGAGCAGAAGACCGGCCATATCCTCACTCTGGAGGATCCGATCGAGTTCATTTTCCAGAACAAGAAATCGATCGTTAATCAGCGCGAGGTCGGCACCGATACGCTGGACATGAAAGTGGGCCTGAAGAACGCGCTGCGCCAGGCGCCCGACTGCATCCTCATCGGAGAAGTGCGCGACAAAGACACGATGACCTCGGCGATCCAGTATGCGCAGTCGGGGCACTTGTGCCTCGCCACGCTGCACGCCAACAACAGCTACCATGCGATGAACCGCGTCATCAGTTTCTATCCGCTGGAGAGCCGCGCCGCGCTGCTGCAGGACCTCTCGGCGACGCTCAGATGCGTCGTATCGCAGCGCCTCGTCAAAAACGTCAGAGGCACGCGTTCCGCGGCGGCGGAGGTCATGCTGAACAGCCGCCACATAGCCGAGCTGATCGAGAAAGGCGAGATCAACGAAATGAAGGAGGCGATGGAAAAGGCGCTGACGCCCGGCTCGCAGACCTTCGAACAGTCACTGTTCAACATGATTCGCGCAGGCACCATCACTCAGGAAGAAGGGCTTGCCAACGCCGATTCCGCCAACAATCTTCTCTGGCTCATCAACAATACCGATGCGGGCGCCGATATTGCGACCGGCAAGGAACGCAAGCCCGAAGCAAAACCGGCTGCGGCCGCGCTCAGCAACACTTCGTTCAACGACTTCAAGCTCGACGTCGGCGACACCGAGCGCGTATAGAGGATGCCGCAAGTCAGGGCTCGCCGCTGCTCGATCGGCCGAGCCGGTTCCGCCGAAGGCCGCCATGCCGGCCGCTGAAACGGCTGCCACGCTCCAACTCGCTCGCGAACTGATCGCGCGCCGCTCGGTCACCCCCGAGGACGGCGGCTGCCAGCAATTGCTTGCCGAGCGTCTGGCGCGGCTCGGGTTCGCGATCGAACCGGTCCGGTGCGGCGAGGTCAGCAATCTCTGGGCTCGACGCGGCGCCGCCCGTCCCGTTCTCTGCTTTGTGGGACATACCGATGTCGTGCCCACCGGGCCGCTCGACAAGTGGACGAGTGACCCTTTCGTGCCCACCGAACGCGACGGGAGGCTCTTCGGGCGCGGCGCCGCCGACATGAAGACGTCGATCGCGGCCTTCGTCGTGGCGGTAGAGCACTTCGTAAAGAAGCATCCTTCCCATGAGGGGTCGATCGCGCTGTTGATCACCTCGGACGAGGAAGGTCCGGCCGTGGACGGCACGGCCCGGGTGGTCGAACTGCTGAAGGGCCGCGGCGAACGCATCGACTATTGCCTCGTGGGCGAACCGACCTGCGCATCGAAGCTCGGCGACACGATCAAGAACGGCCGCCGCGGCTCGCTCTCGGGCACGCTGCGCGTCCGAGGCGTGCAGGGCCACGTCGCTTATCCGCATCTGGCCAAAAATCCCGTCCATCTCGCGGCGCCCGCGCTCGCCGAGCTTGCGGCGACCGAGTGGGATCGGGGCAACGAGCACTTTCCGCCGACTACCTGGCAGATTTCGAATATCCACGGCGGTACCGGCGCAAGCAACGTCATTCCCGGCGAAGTCGAGGTGATGTTCAACTTCCGCTTTTCGACCGCAAGCACGCCCGAGGCGATCAAGCAGCGCGTCCGATCGATTCTGGAGCGCCACGGGCTCGACTTCGAAATCGAGTGGTCGCTCTCGGGCGCGCCTTATCTCACGCCGCGCGGCAAACTGGTCGAGACACTGATCGCCGTCATTCGCGAAGTCACCGGCTCCGCGCCCGAAGTGAGCACCACGGGCGGCACCTCCGACGGCCGCTTCATCGCCGACATCTGTCCCGAAGTGGTCGAGTTCGGCCCGCTCAACGCCACCATTCACAAGCTGAACGAACACATCGAACTCGCCGCGATCGAACCGCTGCGCGAGATCTATTCTCGCCTGCTCTCGCGGCTTCTCGCATCCTGAGCCGTTCCCGCCCCGCTCCGCGCATCCAAGTCGCTGCCCCGGTGTCCCTGCGCGACTGGTTGAGTCGTGCCGAACGACGCTTCCGCGCCGAGCGCCTGTGGTTCGGCCACGGAGCCCACGGCGCGAGAGACGAAGCGGCGTGGCTGCTCGCGCACGTCCTGCGCCTGCCTTACGAACGGCTGGCACCATCGCTTGCACGCAGCCTGACACCCAACGAACGCCGCCGGGCCGCCCGCCTGATCGAAGAGCGCGTGCGCACGCGCCGTCCCCTCGCCTACCTGATCCAGGAGGCCTGGCTGGGAGAGCGCCGCTTCCATGTCGATGAGCGCGTCGTCGTGCCGCGCTCTTTCATCGCCGAGCTGCTGCGTGACCGGCTCGCACCCTGGGTGTCGCGTCCGTCAGAAGTGCGCCGGGCGCTCGATCTGTGCACCGGCTCGGGGTGCCTGGCGATTCTGCTCGCGCTCGCCTTCCCGCGCGCGACCGTGGACGCGAGCGACGTTTCGCGTGGTGCTCTCGCCGTCGCGCGCCGAAACGTGCGAACTTATCGTCTCGACCGGCGTGTCAGGCTGTCCGCCGCTAATCTGTTCGCCGACCTGAAGCCGGCCCTATACGATCTCATTCTCGCCAATCCACCCTATGTCGATTCGAGGGCCATGCGCACGCTGCCGCGCGAATACCGGCATGAACCGCGGCTTGCGCTCGCGGGCGGGAAAGACGGTCTCCAATTTGTGCGCCGGATTCTGAAGGCTGCGGCGAACTTTCTTCGGCCGCGAGGACTGCTCGTGGTGGAGATCGGTCACCATCGCCGCAGACTCGAACGTGCATTCCCGCGGCTCCCGTTCATCTGGCCCGAGACCAGCGCCGGTCACTCCTGCGTGTTTATCCTGGCACGCGAGGACCTCCCCGAATCGCCTTGAGCGTCTTACAATGATCGCCGGAAAGGAGGCCCCATGAACGGTCTGCCCGCCACGGTCCTGGTTCTTGCCGCCCTCGCGGCGAGCCCCGCCTTTGCCCAACCCGCCTACCCGAGCCGCACGATCGCTATCATCGCCCCGTTCTCGCCCGGAACCGGCATCGATATCCTCGCGCGCACCTTCGGACAGAAGCTCGGCGAACGCTGGAGCGTTCCGGTCGTCGTCGAAAACAAGCCGGGCGCGAGCGGCAACATCGGCACCGAGCTCGCGGCCCGCGCCGCCGGCGACGGCTACACGTTGATGATGACCGCGACCACGTTTGCCCTCAACCCGGCGCTCAGCAAAAAAGCCCGTTACGACCCCTTGACGAGCTTTGCTCCCGTAAGCCTGGTGGCCACCGGCCTTCTTTGGTTTGCGGTCAGCGCAAATACACCCGCCGCCACCATGGCCGAATTTGTCGCACTCGCCAAATCGAAGCCCGGAAAACTCAACTATGCCTCCTCGGGCAACGGTACGCCGCAGCATCTCACCATGGAGCTTTTCAAGCTGGCTACCGGCGTCGACATCACCCACGTTCCCTACAAGGGCGCGGCAGAAGCCATGAGGGATCTTGCCGGGGGATATGTCGATGCGATGATCCTGCCGGTGCATACGGTTGCTCCGCTGGTGAACGCGGGCAAAGTCCGCCTGCTTGCCGTGCTGAGCGAAGAGCGCTCACCGGTTTTTCCGGCGGTGCCCACCTTCAGGGAGGCGGGCTATCCCGGGGTCGAGTCGAGCGTCTGGTATGGGTTGATGGCGCCGGCCTCTACGCCCCAGGATATCGTGCGCAAGCTCAACAACGAGATCAATGCCCTTCTCGCTCTCCCGGAAATGAGGGAGTTCCTCGCCAAACAGGGACTCATCCCCGCGGGAGGGGAGCCGGAACGGCTGTCGAGGTTGGTGAGAGTCGAGCTCGAACGCTGGACGCGGGTCATCGCCGAGGCGAATATCCGCGCCGATTGAGCGGAGCTTATCCCATGAACGATCCCGCCCCGATCAAGCTCTGGAACGATTACGACCGCCCGCATCTGGACTTGCGCGAGTTTCTCGCGCGCATCGAGCAGGCCGGGGAACTGCTGCGCATACCCGGGGCCGACTGGAATCTGGAAATGGGCACGCTCGCCGAAGCCGTGAACGAGCGCGCCAACGCTCCGGCAGTGCTCTTCGAGAAGATCAACGGATATTCGTACGGCTTTCGCGCCCTGTCGGGTTCGACCAACTCGATGCGGCGCCTGGCGATCACCCTGGGCTTTCCGGTCCCCGCGCATCCCCTGGACGTGGTGCGTGCCTACCGCGACCGGATGAAAGTCCACAAGCCGGTTCCGCCCCGCACGGTCCGCAGCGGGCCGATCCTGGAAAACGTGCAGAGCGGCGACGACGTGGATGTACTGAAATTCCCGGTTCCGTTCCTGCACGAGCTCGACGGCGGCCGCTACATCGGCACCGACGATCTGGTGATCATGCGCGATCCGGATGAGAACTGGGTCAACTGCGGCACCTACCGGGTGATGGTCCACGATGCGAAGCGCGTCGGCGTCTGGATGTCCCCGGGAAAGCATGGGCGGCAGATCCGCGAAAAGTATTTCAAGCGCGGCAAGCCCTGCCCGGTGCTCGTCTCCTGCGGCCACGATCCTATGCTGTTCCTCGCCGGCGGCAACGAGCTGCGTTTCGGCCTTTCGGAATACGACTATGCCGGCGGCCACCGCGGCAAGCCCTTCGAGGTGATCGAGAGCGGACTGCACGGGCTGCCGATGCCGGCGCACGCCGAAATCGTGCTGGAGGGCGAAATGCATCCCGGAGAGACGGCGCCCGAAGGTCCGTTCGGCGAGTTCACGGGCTACTACGCGGGAGGCAAGAGCGAGCAGCCGGTGATCCGCGTGCAACGCGTCTACCACCGCAACGATCCGATCCTAACCATCGCCACGCCGATGCGCCCGCCGTCGGATTTCTCCTACAGCAAGTGCGTCATGAAGGCCGGGATGATCTGGGACGAGGTCGAGCGCGCCGGCGTTTCGGGCGTGAAGGGCGTCTGGTGCCACGAAGCGGGCGGCGCGCGCATGTTCAACGTCATCGCCATCAAGCAAGCCTTTGCCGGCCACGCCAAGCAGGCGGCGATGGCGGCGGCGAGCTGCCAGTCGGGCTCCTACCTCGGACGATTCGTCGTCGTTGTGGACGATGACATCGATCCCACCAACCTCTTCGATGTGCTCTGGGCGATGTGCACGCGCTGCGATCCTGCCGAGGACATCGACATCATCCGGAAAATGTGGAGCGGTCCGCTCGACCCGCGCATTCCGCGCGGCACGACCTGGAACTCGCGCGCCGTCATCGACGCCTGCGTCCCTTACGAAATGATCGGGGAGTTTCCGCCGGTGGCGCGGGCCACCCCCGGGCTGCGCGCCCGGATCGAGGAAAAGTTCCGGGGAATTCTCTCCGAACTCTAGCGGATGTTCCAGGCCGGCCACCCTGGGATATAATCGCTCCCCTGCGGTGGCCGTAGCTCAGCTGGTAGAGTCCCGGATTGTGATTCCGGTTGTCGCGGGTTCGAGTCCCGTCGGCCACCCCAAATTCAAGCGCTTGCGCTGGACCCAATACCCTAGCTCTTGTGAACCACCGCGGCCAGCTTGTCCTGGTCGATGACCACGTCCACGACCGCCGGCAAGCCGCTGTCCAGCGCCCGCTTGATGGCGGGAAGGACCGCCGAAGGCTCTTCGACGCGCTCGCCGTAGGCTCCGAATACGCGCGCCAAGGCGGCGAAATCGACGTTGCCGTAATCGACCCCGAAAAGACGCCCGCCGTACAGCTCCTTCTGGAACGCGCGCTCGTTGCCGAGCCCGAAGTCGTTGAACACGACGCACACCACCGGAATGCGCTCGCGCACGGCGGTCTCCAGCTCGCCGATGTTGCACATCATGCCCATGTCGCCGACCGCCGCCATCACCGGCTGTTTCGGACGCGCGAGCTTGGCGCCCATGGCGATCGGAAATGCCGCGCCGACCGATCCCCAATCGTCGGTGTACATGTAGGTGTGCGGCTGGTGTGTATCCATGAACACGCGCATGTGCTTCCCCGCATTGCCCGCGTCCACGATCATGATCCCGTCGGCAGGTAGTGCCTGGCGCATCGCGTGAGCGACCACCGGCGGAACGATGGGGCGGGCCGCGGAGTCGAGCAGGCCCTGGCGTTCGGTCTCCCAATCGCGCCTGAGCTTGGCGACGTCGATCCATCCTTTTTTCATGCCGGTTCGGCCAAGGCGTTCCGCGAGCCCCTCGATGAAGGACAGCGTCGATCCGACGACCGCTTGCGCGACCGGGAAAACCACGCCGATATCGGTTCCCACCATGCTGTGATGAATGAGCTTGGCGTCGCCGCTGATGAGCCCGTACTTGAAGGTGGTGGAGAAAACATCGATGTGCGCGCCCACGGCGATGACGACGTCGGCCTGCGGCATCGCGCGATTGGCGCTCGAATAGCCGTTGCGTCCCAGCGGCCCCAGCGCGAGCGGGTGCGACGTCGGAAACGCATCCGGGTGGTATTGCAGCGTAGCGACCGGAATTCCGGTGCTCTCGGCGAGGCGCTGGAGCGCCGGCAACGCATCCTCGCGCAGAACCCCTCCTCCGGCAAGAATGACTGGACGTTTGGCTTTGGCGATCTCTTCGGCGACGCTTTCGAGCTCGCTTGCCGCGCACGCCGGCAGCGAGGTGGGCCGGTAGGCCTCCGGAGAAATGGGCTCGGCCTCGACCTGTTCGAGCAGGATATCGCGGGATACATCGAGGTGGACCGGTCCGAGCGGCTCGGCGAGCGCCACCCGGAACGCGCGCCGCACCGCCTCCTGGACTTTCTTGGGCGACGGGATCGAGTACGCCCACTTGGTGATCGGCCGGGACATCGTGACCTGATCGATGTCCTGGCTTGCGTCCTTTTCCCGGACCCAGAGCTCCTGCGCGCCGCTGATGCTGATGATCGGAACGTAGCCCTTGAAGGCGGCGCCGATGCCCGTAGCGAGATTGGTGACACCCGGACCTTCGGTCGCCGTCACGATCGCCGGCCGGTTCAGCGCCCGCGCGAAGCCGTACGCCATGAACGCCGCCCCCTGCTCGTGGCGGGTGAGTACGAACCTGATCTCCGGCGTCGCGCGAAGCACGTCGAGAATCGGCAGGTTCATCGTCCCGGGAATGCCGAAGACGTGGTCGATTCCCTCTCGGCGAAGGCAATCGACGATCGCTTGCGCGGCCGTGATCATGCGTGCCTCCGAAAGCTCAGTGCTTCTGGTACTGGGTCGCCCCGAACAGGATCTCGCGCGCCTTCGGGTCGTACTGGCCGGGTGGCGTGGTCTGAACGTCAGCCAGAACCTTGAGGGCACGCTGCACGGCAGGCCGCGCCGCGATTCCATCGAACCAGTTTTTTACTTTCGGAAAGTCCGCCCAGTCGATGCCGTTTCTTTCGCTCGCGCGCAGCCAAGGAAAAATCGCGATGTCCGCGATCGAGTACTCCGCCCCGGCAAAGTATCGCGCCTCCGAGAGCCGTTTTTCCATCACGCCGTGCAGCCGCTTGACTTCGTTCCCATAGCGGTTGATGGCGTACTCGATGCGCTCGGGCGCTGCGTTGCTGCGGAAATGCCCGCTCTGCCCCATCATCGGACCGACGGAGCCCATCTGAAACATGAGCCACTGGAGGGCGACGTACTTGCCGCGATCGTCGCGCGGCAGCAGCTTTCCAGTCTTCCCGGCGAGGTAGATGAGAATTGCACCCGACTCGAACACCGCGAGCGGCTTTCCGTCCGGTCCATCGGGATCGACGATCGCCGGAATTTTGTTGTTCGGGCTGATTCTCAGGAACTCGGGATCGAACTGCTCGCCGGTTCGGATGTTCACCGGATGAATCTCGTGGTCGAGCCCGGTTTCCTCGAGCATGATGTGGATCTTATGCCCGTTGGGCGTCGGCCAGGTGTAGACGTCGATCATCGCGGACTCCTTGTTTGTAGACGCAGTCATATCACACCGGGATTTTCCGCGGATCAATCTTGACGACCCTGCCGTCGCGCAGCACCGCGACCTTATTTCCAGCCCGTCGGTGCATGTCGATAGCCTCTTTCACTGCGGCGCTCACCGCTCTATTGATTGCCGCGGTATCCGAGAAAGTTTCGGTTAGGCTACGCTTACGCGAAGATTTTCTAGTCATGGCTTTTTCCTAGCTTTACGAATTCATTCCAGACATCGAGGACTGCAATGATGCGGGTATAAAGAGAGTCCTTACGGCCTATTGCTACCAGCCTGGGCGTTAGACCAGAATTATCGTATACCCGCCATCGATCAGCGAGGGGCATGTAAAGATCGAAAAAGTTTCTCACGCCTGCGTAGTACCTGCGCCGAATCACCGGAACCGGAACGTCGTGTCCACCGAGCCGGACACGCTGCCTCACGCGCTCAATGGCGAGCCGCGGGTCGGGCAAGAAAAGGAAAACGATGCGAACCTTGTAGCCCGTCCTCTTGAGGCGTTGGAGCCAAGGGGCAAAAGATCGGGCCGAAAGGGTAGACTCGAACGCAAAAGTCTTACGTCTCTCCGACAGTTCTGACAGTCGCCGCAACATGACCCGGCCTGCCTGAAAGGCTTCCGAATCCGGGGAGAACGCGGATAGTCCGGAAGCGATGGTATCAGCATTGACGAACTCTTGAACTCGTAATGCCCCTCTCAACAAACGCGGGGCAACGGTCGATTTGCCGGCACCATTCGGGCCTGCGAGAAGAATGACGTGAGGCATAGCGGAAACAAGTTTCTAACGGCTTCATGCAAAAAGAAAGCCGGGCGTGGTGCCCAGCTACGTAATAACTGGCGCGCCCGGCGGGAATCGAACCCACAACCCCCAGCTTAGAAGGCTGGTGCTCTATCCAGTTTGAGCTACGGGCACGGGTAAGGCACATTGCCGCCGCTTCGGCTGTGACCCGCTCGACGCGGCGGGCAAAAAAAAACAATGGTCGGGGTGGAGAGATTCGAACTCCCGACATCTTGCTCCCAAAGCAAGCGCGCTACCAGGCTGCGCTACACCCCGCGGGTGTGACATCCTACGCCTTCGCCCACGGCGCGGTCAACGCGAAAGAAACTGGCAGTTCGCGCAGAAAATGCTCTTGCCCCTCATAGTGATTTCTGGTATCAACTGGCCTTCATTTCTCTTTGATCCCGACGCGGAGATTCCGACTTGCAGCTGTTGCACAAGACCTTCCCACCCTATCTGCAGAAGAGGGGCGAGGAGTACATGAACCCGAAGCAGCGCGCCCACTTCAAGATGGTGCTTGACGCGCTGAAGGTGGAGCTCTCTCAGGACATCGATCGGACTGTCCACGCGATGCAGGACGAGGCGACCCTGTTCGCCGATCCTAACGATCGCGCCACCCAGGAATCCGACATCGGCCTGGAGCTGCGCAATCGCGACCGGGAGAGAAAGCTCATCAAGAAAATCGATGAGACGATCGCGCGCATCGACAAAGACGACTACGGCTATTGCCAGAACTGCGGCATCGAAATCGGTTTGAAGAGACTAGAGGCGCGGCCTACCGCGACTCTATGCATCGATTGTAAAACGCTCGAGGAATTGCGGGAGAAGCAGGTAGCGAAGTGACTGGCTGACGGCGCAGCCGTTCAGCCAGTCATCCCCGCGCAAGCGGGGATCCAGCGACTTTCTGAACGACACTGGACTCGCGAGTTCGCGGGAGAGACGAAATAAAAGGGCGCCCTCGGCGCCCTTTTATTTCGCGTGGGTCCCGTCAGGATTGCGTCGCCGGAGCGGCTTCCTTTACCGCCTTCATGCTGAGTCGCACCCGGCCCTTCTCATCAGCCTCCAGCACCTTGACTTTCACATGCTGGCCTTCCTTGAGGTAATCGGACACATTATTGACGCGCTCGTTGGCGATCTGCGAAATGTGCAAAAGCCCGTCCTTGCCCGGCAGGAGCTGAACGATTGCGCCGAAGTCGAGAAGTTTGAGCACCGTGCCGTCATATACGCGACCCACTTCCACATCGGCAGTGATATCTTCGATGCGCTTCTTCGCGGCCTGACCGCCCTCCGACGAGACACAGGCAATCGAGATGGTGCCGTCGTCGGAGATTTCGATCGTTGTGCCGGTCTCCTCTTGCAGCCCGCGGATAACCACCCCGCCTTTTCCGATCACGTCGCGAATCTTTTCGGGGTTGATCTTCATCTTGATAATGCGCGGTGCGAAGCTTGAGATCTCGGAGCGCGAGCCTTCGAGAGCTTGTTTCATGAAGCCAAGGATGTGCAAGCGCCCCTCGCGTGCTTGGGCCAACGCTACCTGCATGATCTCCTTGGTGATGCCCTCTATCTTGATGTCCATCTGCAGCGCCGTGATGCCGCGCTCGGTACCCGCTACCTTGAAATCCATGTCGCCGAGGTGGTCCTCGTCGCCCAAAATGTCGGTGAGTACGGCGAAGCGCTTGCCCTCCTTGATCAGTCCCATGGCGATGCCCGCGACGTGCGCCTTCATCGGCACTCCTGCGTCCATGAGCGCGAGGCTGCCGCCGCATACCGAAGCCATCGAGGAGGAGCCGTTCGACTCGGTGATCTCCGACACCACGCGCATCGAATAGGCGAATTCTTCAGCCGAAGGCAACACCGCGATCAGCGCCCGCTTCGCAAGGCGCCCGTGGCCGATCTCGCGGCGCTTGGGCGTGCCCATTCGTCCGGTCTCTCCGGTCGCGTACGGCGGCATGTTGTAATGGAGCATGAAGCGCTCCTTGTATTCGCCCATCAACGCATCGATGATCTGCTCGTCGCGACCGGTGCCAAGCGTCGCCACCACCATCGCCTGAGTTTCGCCGCGGGTGAAAAGGGCCGAACCATGCGTACGCGGCAACGCCCCGACACGGATATCGATCGGCCGCACGGTACGAGTATCGCGACCGTCGATGCGTGACTCGCCGTCGAGAATCTGGTTGCGAACGATTTTCGATTCCAGATCGAAGCAGATTTCCTTCACTGCATTCGCGTCCGGCCCGCCTTCCTTGCCAACGCCAACCGCTTCGAATACCCGCTTCCAGATAGCGTCGATCGCCTCGGAACGCGCTTGCTTTTGCCGCAGGGCGAAAGCCGCTCGCAAATCGGTCTCGGCAAGTTCCTTGATGCGCGTTACCAGCGCCTGGTCCTTTGCCTTCGGCTTCCAGTCCCAAGCCGGTTTTGCGGCCTGGTCCGCAAGCTCGTGAATCGCCTGGATCGCCACGCGCATCTGCTCATGGCCGAACACGACGGAACCGAGCATGACATCCTCGGCCAGCTCGTGCGCTTCGGACTCCACCATCAACACGGCGTGCTCCGTTCCGGCAACCACGAGGTTGAGTTGACTTTCCTTGAGCTGCGTCGCCGTCGGGTTGAGAACGTACTGGCCGTTGATATAGCCCACGCGCGCTGCTCCGATCGGCCCGTTGAACGGAATACCCGATAGCGTCAGAGCGGCGGATGCGCCGATCAGCGCCGCAATGTCGGGGTCCACCTCCGAATTGCAGGACAATACCTGTGCAACCACTTGCACTTCGTTGTAGAAGCCGTCCGGAAACAGCGGGCGGATCGGACGGTCTATGAGGCGCGAGGTCAAAGTCTCTTTCTCGGAGGGCCGTCCCTCACGTTTGAAAAACCCCCCGGGGATCTTGCCGGCCGCGTAAGTCTTCTCGACGTAATCGCAGGTGAGCGGTAAGAAGTCCTGCGCGGCCTTTGCTACCTTGGCCCCGACCACGGTACACAAGACAACGGTGTCGTCCATGTTCACCACGACCGCGCCGTGGGCTTGGCGCGCGATTTCGCCGGTTTCCAGCGTCACTTGGTGCGCGCCGTATGTGAATGTTTTCTTGATAGGGGTTAGCTGCATGGTCTTCTCGATCAGTTGACGGAGTCCGGGCATCCTGCCCGGTGATTCTGATGGGGCCGGCACGGACGAAGACTCGCCAGGCCGGTTCTGGAATTGAAAACGCCCATCGGAGTGAGATGGGCGTCGATAGAGTTACTTACGCAGGCCAAGTTGCTCGATCAGCTCGTGATATTTCCCGTTGTTCTCACGCTTCAGATAATCGAGCAGCTTGCGGCGCCGGCTTACCATTCTCAGCAGGCCGCGCCGGGAGTGGTGATCCTTGACGTGCGCCTTGAAGTGGCCCGTCAGCCCGTTGATTCGAGCCGTCAGCAGCGCGACCTGGACTTCCGGGGAACCGGTATCGCCCGCGACACGCTGGTGCTGCTGGACGATCTGCGCTCTCTGCGCAACACTTGCCGGCATGCTCTTATCTCTATCTCTTCCCGAAAGGCCGGCATTCTACCTTGGAATCAGAGCCTTCTACAAGCTGTTTTGCCAGCGAAAGCTACCCTTATCGCAGCGCCAGGAGGCGCTTGGGCTGGAGCGATCCGCCCGGGTCAACTTCCCCGATGCCGAGGAACGCCCCGGCTGCGTCAAAGACCGAGACGCTGCCGCTCGGGGAATCGACTGGAACCGCCCGGCCCTGCCGAAACTTCGCCGCCAATTGCGAATCGAGCATGAGCCGCGGCCGGGATCCAACGAGCGCCTCCGGCGGAAGCAGCCTGCCGCGCCGTTCAGCGGGGGAAAGCGCTTCGAGGGTATTCAACGCGATCGACTGGTCAAGCCGGAACGGACCGACGGCATTGCGCTCGAGCGCTGCCAGATGCGCACCGCATCCGAGCGCCTCGCCGATGTCCTCGGCAAGCGCTCGAATGTAGGTGCCTTTACTGCATTCCACGAATAGCACCGCGGTATTGCCTTCAAACTCCTCCAGTTCGAGCCGCCGGATCACGATCCGTCGCGGGGAGCGCGGAACGGGTTGACCGCTGCGAGCGTACGCATACAAAGGCCGACCAAGGTGCTTGATCGCAGAGTATATGGGCGGCAGCTGCTCGATCTCGCCGCGAAAGCGATCCAGAATTGCGAACAGCTCATCACGCGTAACTTTGACTTCGGAGCGCGCGAGCACCGGACCTTCGGCATCGCCGGTTGCGGTCCGTTCGCCGAGCTTCACCCAGGCGCGATAAGCTTTGTCCGCATCGAGCATGGCGCCGGAGAACTTCGTCGCCTCACCCAGTCCTATCACAAGCAGCCCGCTCGCCAGGGGGTCAAGCGTTCCGGTATGGCCGGCGCGCGTCGCGCCGAGGAGTCGCTTCGTCCGCTGCAGCACGGCGTTCGAACTCGGGCCGACCGGCTTGTCGATGAGCAGCACCCCGCTGACCGTCTCGCACGACGCGCCCTTCATGGGCTCGATCCTAATCGGATTTCTTTCCGGTGACCGCGGCGTCGATCAGCTGCGACAGGCGAACGCCGTGCTCAACCGAAGGGTCGTGATGAAAGTGCAATTCGGGGGTTACGCGCAGCTTTAAGCGCCCACCGAGCTGCACGCGGAGGAAGCCCGCGGCGCGCTTCAGCCCCTCCTCGGTACGGCTCAGAGATTGCGCGTCCCCGAGTGTGGTGAAGAAGATCTTTGCGTGAGCAAGGTCCGGGGACACCTCAACCCCGGTAAGTGTGACCAAGCCGACGCGTGGATCCTTGAGCTCGGAGTGCAGCAGTCCGGACAGCTCGCGCTGAATCTGATCGGCGACCCGCCGCAGCCTTTGCTCGTTGGCCATGAGAACGGCTGAAAGTTCGGAGTTCGGAGTTTGGAGTTGAGAGCTCCGCTCCGAGCTCTCAACTGTCTAAAGCGTCCGCGCGACCTCTTGCACTTCGTAGATCTCGAGCTGATCGCCAACCTTGAGGTCGCTATAGCCCTTTACCGACATGCCGCACTCGAAACTGGCCTTCACTTCGCGCACGTCGTCCTTGAAGCGCTTGAGCGAATCGATCTCACCCGTATGGACGACCACGCTATCGCGCAGCACCCTGACCAGGGCATTGCGACGCACCAGGCCTTCGAGCACGTAGCACCCGGCCACCGCGCCAACCTTGGAGATCTTGAATACCTGACGCACGTCCACCAATCCCAGGACATTCTCCTTCCTCGTGGGGGCGAGCATGCCCGACAGCGCCGCCTTCACTTCGTCCACAGCGTCATAGATGATGTTGTAGTAGCGCACATCGACGCTCGAGGCTTCAGCCGCCTTGCGTGCGGTGGCGTCTGCGCGGGTGTTGAAGCCGACAATGACCGCCTTTGAAGCGAGCGCGAGATTCACATCAGATTCGGTGATCGCACCGACGGCGCTGTGCACGATATTGACTTTGACCTCCTCGGTGGAAAGCCGCGTAAGCGCGTGCACCAGAGCCTCCTGTGAGCCCTGCACATCGGCTTTGATGAGCAGCGCAAGCACCCTGACCCCGCCCTCACCCATCTGCTCGAACATGTTCTCGAGCGTTGCCGCCTGCCTCTTCGCGAGCTTCACTTCGCGGAATTTGCCCTGGCGGAACAGCGCGATCTCGCGCGCCTTGCGTTCATCGCCGAGCGCCACGACTTCCTCGCCCGCCCCAGGTACGTCCGTGAGGCCCTGGATCTCGACTGGAATCGAGGGGCCGGCCTCAGAAACCGGATTGCCGTTCTCGTCGAGCATGGCGCGAACGCGACCGAATGAAGATCCTGCCAGCACCACATCACCGCGCTTGAGCGTCCCGGACTGAACCAGCACCGTCGCCACGGGGCCGCGGCCTTTGTCGAGCCGCGCCTCGATCACGATGCCCTTGGCGGGGGCGTCCACGGGGGCCGAGAGCTGCAGCACCTCGGATTGCAGCAGCACCTGCTCGAGCAGCGCGTCAATGCCCTGGCCGGTTTTTGCCGATACGGGTACGAACGGCGAGTCCCCGCCGTATTCCTCGGGGACGACGCTCTGCGCCACCAACTCCTGCTTCACCTTGTCGGGGTTGGCTTCGTGTTTATCGATCTTGTTGATAGCCACGACCACGGGGACCCCGGCAGCCTTGGCGTGGTGGATCGCCTCGATGGTCTGCGGCATGACCCCATCGTCGGCCGCGACCACGAGAATCACGATGTCCGTTACCTTGGCGCCTCGCGCGCGCATCGCCGTGAACGCTTCGTGACCCGGCGTGTCCAGAAAGGTGACCATGCCTCGCGGCGTCGCAACGTGATACGCGCCGATGTGCTGCGTAATGCCGCCCGCCTCACCGGACGCCACTTTGGTGCGGCGAATGTAGTCGAGCAGCGACGTTTTCCCGTGATCGACGTGTCCCATCACGGTCACGACCGGAGCGCGGGGCTTGAGCGCCGCCTCGTGGTGCTCGGGCGCTTCGGCGAGCAAGGATTCCGGATCGTCGAGCTTTGCCGCCTTGGCGACGTGGCCAAATTCGGCGACGACGATCATCGCCGTTTCCTGATCGAGCACCTGGTTGATCGTGACCATGTTGCCCAGCTTCATGAGCGCCTTGATGATTTCTGCGGCCTTCACCGACATCTTGTGGGCGAGGTCCCCCACGGTGATGGTCTCCGGAACCATAATTTCCCGCGTGATCGGCTCTGCCGGCGCGCTGAACTGCTGAGTCCCCTCAGCCGGCGCAGCCGCGGATCTGTGTCTCGCCCCCTTGGGTGTGTGCCAGCCTGAGGCTCCCTGCACGTCGCCCCGGGTCTTTATTGTCCGGCGCTTGACGCCCTCGTCTTTCCAGACTTTGATTTCCTTCGCCTTCTTCGCGCTCTTCTTCTCGGTGCCGGGGGCGACTTTGGGCTTGTGGAGCGTCGTGTCGGCGGCCGCAGGTACGGGCGTCTGCGTGGCCTCCACCGGCTTGGCCTCCGCCGCCTTGGGTTCAACCTCTCGGACAAGCTTGCGCTCGCGCTCCTGCTTTTCGGTCAGTTCCGCGGCCTGACGCGTGGCCAGCTCCTCCTCACGACGCTGTTCCTGCTCTCGAAGCTCCGTTTCGCGCGCGTCAACGGCTGGCCCGGAAGGCCCCGGCGCGTCCGCGGGTGCGCCCGGCTCGGCATCGCGCTTGACAAAGATGCGCTTCTTCTTGACTTCGACCTGGATGGTGCGCGCCCTGCCGCTCGCGTCCGATTTCTTGATGATCTCGGAGGTTTGCTTGCGTGTAAGGGTGATCTTGTTCTTGGGTTCCGCGGAGCCATGGGCCCTGCGCAGGTAGTCGAGAAGCCTGGTCTTGTCCTGCTCAGACAATACGTCTTCGGCCACGTGTTTGTGCACGCCCGCCGCCTTGAGCTGCTCGAGCAGCACCGACGGCGGAACTTTCAGTTCGCCGGCGAATTGAGCAACGCTCGTATGGGCCATGAGTCTGCCTTACTCCTGCGCAAACCAATGTTCGCGCGCCTTCATGATCAGGATTTTGGCGCGCTCGGATTCGATCCCGGTCAGTTCGACCAGATCGTCAAATGCAAGGTCGGCAAGATCGTCGCGTGTTTTCACTCCGGAGGTCGCGAGTTTCGCGGCCAGGTCCTTGTCCATGCCTTCGAGTGAGAGCAGCGCCGGATCGAGGTTTTCCGCCTGCTCTTCGCTCGCAATCGCCAGCACCAGGAGCGCGTCGCGCGCGCGGTTGCGCAGCTCGTTCACCGTCTTTTCATCGAAGCCTTCGATCTCCATCATCTCGTTGATCGGCACATAGGCGACCTCCTCCAGGGTCGAGAAACCTTCCTGGATCAGCGTATTGGCGACTTCCTCATCGACGTCCAGCCGCTCCATGAAGATCTTCCTAACCGAGGAAGCCTCTTCCTCGTTCTTCTTTTTCGAATCCGTCTCAGTCATGAGATTGATCGTCCAGCCGGTCATCTCGGAGGCCAGGCGCACGTTCTGTCCGCTGCGGCCGATGGCGATGGCGAGGTTCTCCTCATCCACCACCACGTCCATGCTGTGCTTGTCCTCATCGACGAGAATGGAGGACACCTCGGCGGGCGCAAGCGCGCCAATCACGAATTGCGCGGGGTCCTCCGACCAGAGCACGATATCCACGCGCTCCCCGGCCAGTTCCTGGGTCACCGCCTGCACCCGCGCCCCGCGCATCCCGACACAAGTACCGATCGGGTCGATGCGCTTGTCCCGCGAATGAACCGCGATCTTCGCGCGTACGCCCGGGTCGCGTGCAGCCGACTTGATCTCGAGCAGCCCTTCCTCGATTTCGGGCACTTCGAGCCGGAACAGTTCCATGATGAATTCCGGCGCCGTGCGTGACAGAACCAGTTGCGGCCCGCGCACATTGCGGTCGATGCGCATGACGAATGCGCGCACCCGGTCGCCCACGCGCAAATTCTCCTTGGGAATCATCTGGTCGCGCGGCAGCACGGCTTCGACGCGCCCGACCTCGATGATGGCGCTGCCGCGCTCGATGCGCTTGATTGCGCCGTTGATGAGCTTTTCGCCTCGCGACAGAAAATCGTTCAGCAACTGCTCGCGCTCGGCGTCGCGAATCCTCTGCAGGATCACCTGCTTCGCGGTCTGCGCCCCGATGCGTCCGAAATCGACCGGCTCCAGCGCCTCCTCGATGAAGTCCTGGAGCTGAATATCCGGGTACTGTTTCTGCGCCTCGGAAAAGGCCAACTGCTGCGACGGATTCTCCACGGTCTCGTCCGGCACCACCTGCCAGCGACGGAAGGACTCGAAGTCCCCGGTATTGCGGTCGATGGCCACGCGTACATCGACGTCTTCGGAGAATCGCTTCTTGGTCGCCGAGGCGATCGCCATCTCGAGGGCTCCGAACACCACTTCCTTGTGGACGTTCTTTTCCCTCGCGAGCGCGTCCGCCTGCAGCAACAGCTCGCGGCTCATGTAACCCTCGGGCATCATGGCTTGGGCACCAGGCGGGCGCGGTCGAGGTCGGCGACGTCGAACACGACGTGCCCCCCGTCGAAATCGAATTGGACCCGATCGCCGTCCACGGAGCGCACGGTGCCGAGGAAATTCCTGCGGCCGTTCACCGGATGGCGCAACCGCACCTGGGCCTTGCTGCCGGCAAAGCGCGCGAAGTCCGTCGCTTTTTTCAGTCTGCGATCCAGCCCTGGGGAGGAGACTTCCAGACGGTCGTAATCGACCCCCTCAACCTCCAGCACGCGCTGCAGTTGCCGGCTGACCGATGCGCAGTCTTCGAGCGTTGTGCCTCCCGGCATCGGCTCAGTATCCATGTGATGTTGTTTCTCAATAAACACGCGTAACATCCTACCGTTGTTGATATATTCAAAATCGGCAAGCTCGTATCCCAAGCCGCCGACCGTGCGCTCAAGCAATTGCTCGAGCGCGCTCACGACCCTACGCCACACCCGTGCATAAATAAAAAATGGGCTCGAAAGCCCATCCCAAAAACGGGCGAATTATAGCAAGAAACCTCAGCCAAAACAACGAAAGAAGGTCGGAAGCTGTGTTTTCTGGGTCGACGACAGGGCTCAGGTGGGCGTCGTCGGCGCGGCTTGTGCCTTGATCGCTGCGAGCAGCGTTGCCGCCTCGCTCGGACCTAGCTCCCGCCACTGCCCGCGGTGCAAATAGGAAGGCAGACGAAACGGCCCGAAGCGCACGCGCATCAGCCGGCTCACCGTGACTCCCATCGCTTCGAACATGCGCCTTACTTCCCGGTTGCGCCCTTCGCGCAGCACCACCTGATACCAGCGATTGGATCCGCGGCCTCCCCCCGCGGCGATGCTGTCGAACTTGGCGCTGCCGTCGTCCAGGACCACCCCGTCGGTGAGCTTGCGCAACTGCTCACGGGTGAGCTCGCCGCGCACGCGTACTGCGTACTCGCGCTCGATTTCGTTGCTTGGATGCATGAGCCGATGGGCAAGCTCGCCGGAATCGGTGAAAAGCAGCAGACCGCCCGTGTTGAAGTCCAGCCTGCCGACCGCGATCCAGTGCCCTCCCCGCATCCGCGGCAGATTCTCGAACACCGTGGGCCTGCCCGAGGGATCGCGCGTGGTCACCAGCTCACCGGCCGGTTTGTGGTAGATCAGCACACGCGGCGCGCCCTGCTCGAATCTCAAGAAAACCGGGCGCCTGTCGAGAATCACTCGATCGGCCGGCCCCACGCGCTGCCCCAGCGTGGCGCGAAGGCCGTTTACAGTGAGCCGGCCCGACTCGATCGCAACCTCCATGTCGCGGCGCGAGCCCAGCCCTGAGCGTGCGAGGGCCTTGTGCAGTCTTTCGGCGGGCGCCGCGAGGCTGCTACGTCGGGCTCGCGCAGTGAGCCGGCCCGAGGCGATCGCGGCTTCCGTGTCTTGGCGCGAGCCCCGGCCCGGGCGTGCGAGCGCCTTGTGCAGTCCTTCGGCGGACGCCGCGAGGCTACGCCGGGCTCGGCTGGGCCGTTGCGGGCTCTTCGGGCGCGGGCTGCGAAGCGGGCGGCGGAGTTTGCGTGAGATCAAGTGTCTTGGCAATGTCTTCCAAAGGGGGGAGCTCCTGCAGCGAGCGCAGGCCCAGGTCGTCGAGGAAGTTCGGGGTGGTCGCGTACAGTGCCGGGCGTCCCGGTGTCTCCTTGTGTCCGATCGCGTCGATCCAGCCGCGATCCTCCAGTCGCTTCAGCACTTCGGTCGAGACGGTGACGCCGCGGATGTCCTCGATATCCCCGCGCGTGACCGGCTGGCGATAGGCGATGATCGCAAGCGTCTCGAGCGTGGCGCGCGAGAAACGCGGCGGTTTGTCGGGGTGAATGCGCTCCAGGTACTTCTGGAACGAGACGCGCGTCTGAAAGCGCCAGCCGCCGGCGGTGACCGCAAGCTCAACGCCGCGGTCCTTCCACGCCTCCCGCAGTTCATCGAGCAGGCTGCGCAAGGTGTCCGCGGCGATTTCCTCGTCGAACATCTTGCGCAGCTCCGAAATGGGAAGCGGCTCCTGCGCGGCGAGCAGCGCCGCTTCGAGCACTAACTTGACTTCATTCGGAGTAAGCATGAGCGAGCTTCACATAGATAGGGGCGAACGGTTCGGATTGCGTGACCTCGAGCAGGCTCTCGCGAACCAGCTCCAGCACCGCCAGGAAATTGACGATCAAGACCGGAACCCCGTGTGTCGGATCGAAGAGTTCACCGAATTCTGAAAAACCGCCGCCGCGGAGCCTGCGCAAAATGAGACTCATGTGCTCCCGCACCGAGAGTTCCTCGCGGGTGACGCGGTGGTGCTGCGTCATTTTGGCACGCACGAGAAGCGCGCGCCATGCTTCCTGCAAATCGACGACGGCCACCTGCGGCAGCCGCTGCGCCAAAGTCTGCTCGATCAGGACCTCCACCGGGAAGAAGTCTCTTCCGAGCTGCGGCAGCGCGTCGAGTTGGTGCGCGGCACGCTTGATTTTCTCGTACTCGATCAAACGCCGCACCAGCTCCGCGCGCGGATCCTCCTCCTCGTCGCCGAGCACCGCCGGCCGCGGCAGGAGCATGCGCGACTTGATCTCCATCAGCATCGCCGCCATCACCAGGTACTCCGCGGCGAGCTCTAGGTTCTTCGTTCGCATCACCTCTACGTATTCCATGTATTGCTCGGTGAGCCGCGCCATGGGAATGTCCAGGACGTCGATGTTCGCCTTACGGATGAGATAGAGCAGCAGATCCAGCGGCCCCTCGAAGGTGTCGAGGAAGACCTCGAGCGCATCGGGCGGGATGTACAAGTCCTGCGGCAGGTCGGTAAACGGCTGTCCGCGCACTTTTGCCACGAGCGCGCTCGGTGCGCTGGCCACGAGCGCACCCGGTGCGCCGGCCACGAGCCCACCCGGTGCGCCGGCGACCAGCGCCCCCGGCATCGGCGCGGGCGTCGGGATGTCGATCTGCCCCGGCGCACTCATGTGTAGGCGAGGCCCATCGCTTGGCGCACATCGCGCATGGCTTCCTTCGCGGCCTTGCGCGCCTTTTCGCATCCGTCAGCGACGATATTGCGCACCAGAGTTGGGTCGTCGAGATATTTCTGGGCGCGCTCGCGCATCGGTCCCTGCTCGGCGAGCACCGCGTCGATCACCGGCTGTTTGCACTCAAGGCAACCGATGCCCGCGGTGCGGCAGCCCTGGTTTACCCATTCGCGCGTCTGTTCGTTGCCGTAGACGAGGTGAAATTGCCAGACCGGGCACTTGTCGGGATTGCCCGGGTCGCTGCGCCTGACCCGCGCCGGGTCGGTCGGCATGGTGCGGATTTTCCTCGTGACCGATTCGGCATCCTCGCGGAGCGAAATTGTGTTGCCGTAGGATTTTGACATCTTCTGTCCGTCCACGCCGGGTAGCTTCGATACCGCCGTCAGGAGCGCTTCGGGCTCCACCAGGATCATCCGCCCTCCACCCTCGAGGAAACCAGCCAGACGTTCCCGGTCGGCAACGGAGAGATTGCCCTGCTTCTCCAGCAGCGCCCGCGCCGCGGCAAGCGCCTCGGCGTCGCCCTTTTCCTGGTACTTGGCGCGCAGCTCCATCAAGACCTTCGCCTTGCGGCTCCCCAGTTTCTTCACCGCGGCCTTGGCCTTGTCCTCGAATCCCGGCTCGCGACCGTAGACGTGGTTGAAGCGCCGCGCCAGCTCCCTCATCATTTCGATGTGCGGGACCTGGTCTTCGCCGACCGGCACGTACTTCGCCCTGTAGATCAGCACGTCGGCCGCCTGCAGCAACGGATAGCCGAGAAACCCGTAGGTGGACAGGTCGCGGTCGGCGAGTTTTTCCTGCTGGTCCTTGTAGCTCGGCACGCGCTCGAGCCACCCCAAAGGGGTGATCATCGAAAGCAGCGTGTACAGCTCGGCGTGCTCGGGGATGCGCGACTGGATGAACAGGGTCGACTGCGCCGGATCGATTCCGGCCGCCAGCCAATCGATCAGCATATCCCAGACGTTTTCCTCGATCACCTCGGGTGTCGCATAGTGCGTCGTGAGCGCGTGCCAGTCGGCGACGAAGAAAAAGCAAGGGTGCTCGCTTTGCAGCCTCACCCAGTTCTTGAGAGCGCCGTGAAAATGCCCGAGGTGCAGCGCGCCCGTTGGGCGCATGCCGGAAACCACGCGTTGTTCGTACATGCTCTGGTGCGGTTACAGCCGGAAGATCGTCCCGATCAGGCCGATCGAAGCCTGCACCATCGGCATCATGAGTGCGCCCAGCACATGCGGTGGAATGAAAATGAGCGCAAGCAGGATAGGGAAGCCGAACGGCTCCAGTCGGGCGTAGCCTAGTGCCAGGCGATCGGGCAGCAAGCTCACCGCGATGCGCCCACCGTCAAGCGGGAGGATCGGCAGCAGGTTGAGCACCATGAGCACAACGTTGACGGTGATGCCCGCGTCGGCCATAAGGCTCAAAGGCAAGGAGAAATCGCCTTTGGGGAGCAGTATTGCCGCTTTCAGCACGAGCGCCCAGCCGAGCGCCATCGCGAGATTTGCCGCCGGGCCCGCCGCCGCCACCCACAGCATGTCGCGTTTGGGATGGCGCAGCGCGTGGAAATTCACCGGAACGGGCTTGGCCCAGCCGAACAAGATCCCGCCGCTGCCGAAAAGCTTGCTCGTGACGAGGATCAGCAGTGGAACGACGATCGTCCCGACAAGGTCGATGTGACGCAACGGGTTGAGGCTAATTCGCCCGAGCATGAAGGCGGTCTTGTCGCCGAAGTAGCGCGCGACATAGCCGTGAGCGGCTTCGTGCAGGGTGATCGCGAAGATGACCGGCAGTGTGTAGATCGCGATGGTCTGGATGAGGTCTTCCATGGCGCGCTATTTTATCAGAGGCGCATCATGGCCCACGGCTACCAGTCGTGCCAGACGGGTTTCAGATCGCCGGGTAGGTGCGGCAAATCACCGAGATCTGCCCTGCTCTCGCCTTTACCGTGATAGTCGGAGCCGCGCGAGGCGAGCAGCCCGAACTCTCGCGAAAGGCGCGCGAACTCGGAATACTGCTCCGGCGTGTGGGCGCCTGTGATCACTTCCACGCCGACACCGCCGCAGGCTTTGAACTCCGAGAGAAAAGCGCGCATCTCGGCCTTGGACAATTTGTAGCGGCCCGGATGTGCGATGACGGCGATGCCGCCGCCTGCACGGATCCAGTTCACGGCATCCGCGAGAGACGCCCACTGGTGCTGGACGAAGCCCGGCTTGCCTTTCACGAGGTAGTGCTGAAACACGCTCTTCACGTCCCGCGCATGGCCCGTCTTCACGAGGTGACGCGCGAAATGCAGGCGGCTGATGAGGTTTGGGTTCTCGGCGTAAGTCTTCGCCCCCGCGAGGCTGTCGGGAACGCCGGCCGCTGCCAGCGCATCGCTCATTCTCTCGGCCCGTTTCGCCCGGCCCTCGCGGACCGATTCGAGTCCGGCACGCAGGACCGGGTTTTCCGGATCGATTTGCAGACCGAGGATATGGACGGCGGTCTCTTCCCATGTCGCCGAAATCTCAACGCCATCGACGAAGCGAATGCCTTCCGACTCGGCCTGCGCGCGCGCTTCGGCGAGCCCGGACAAGTCGTCGTGATCGGTCAGCGCAAGCATGGTCACGCCGTTGGCGGCCGCGCGCGCCACCACGTCAGCCGGCTTCAACAGCCCGTCGGACGCAGTCGAATGACAATGAAGATCGACATTCATTGAGGCATGTTAACCGAGAAACTCTTCGACGATTTCGGCGAGCTGCTCGGGCTGGTCGTGATGAAGCATATGACCCGCATCAGGGATGACGCGTTCGGTCAGATGTTGGAAATATTTTTTGCGCTCCGCGAGATCGGCGCTCGAGAGCCTCAGTATCTCCGGCACTTTCGATTCGGCGCCCTCGACCCAGAGCACCGGCGCCGTGACTTTGCGCCAGCAAGCTTCTACTTCCTCGATCCGGTAGAGAATCGGATTGACAAGCTTGTGCGCGGGATCGCTCGCGAGCTCGACGCGGCCGTCGGGCTTTGCCCTCCCCCAATGGCGCGCGAGGAACGAGGCTTTCTCACCGCTCAAACGGGGGTTGCTTCCCCGCATGCGCTCGGCCAGTGCTTCGAACGTTTCGTAGTCGCGAAACGAGGGCTTTTCGCCCGAGATTTCGCCAAGCCACCGCGCGAAACGCTCGGGCGCCTTTTCGGCACGCGTCCCGGCCAGCCCGAGCCCTTCCAGATTGATCAAACGCGCCACGCGCTCCGGCCGGATGCCGGCGTACATGGCCGAGATATTGCCGCCCATGCTGTGTCCGGCGAGCGTGACCGGCGCCTTCGGCTGGAAGTGATCGAGCAGCCGGTCGAGGTCCGCCAGATAATCGGGAAACCAGTAGCTGTCTTCTTTTGTCCGTTCGCTGAGCCCGAAGCCGCGCCAGTCGGGAGCGATCACGCGCCAGTCGCCGCGCAATGCGTCCACCAGGAACTGGAACGAAGCCGATACGTCCATCCAGCCGTGGAGCACGAACAGCTTCGGCGCGCGCTCGTCGCCCCAGCAGCGGCAGTGGTAGCGCAGGCCTCGGACCGGGACGAATACGGATTCACTAGCCTTCATCAAGCGCCCGATGATAGCAGGCGGCGTGCGTCTGATATCATCGGATCGCAATCATGGCGGTGTTTACACTCGGCGAGCGCAAAGTCGCATTCCAGGGCGAGGAGTGGTTCATCGCGCACAACGCCACCGTGATCGGAACTGTAGTCATGCACAACCAGGCGAACGTCTGGTTCAACGCCGTCGTGCGCGGCGACAGCGACATCATCACCATCGGCGAGCGCACCAACATCCAGGACGCCGCGGTCCTGCACGCCGATCCGGGCATTCCGCTCACCCTCGGCAAGAACGTGTCGATCGGCCACCAAGCGATGCTGCACGGCTGCACCGTCGGCGACGGTTCGCTCATCGGCATCGGCGCGATCATCCTGAACCACGCCGTCATCGGCAGCGGCTGCCTCATCGGCGCCGGCGCGCTCATCCCCGAGGGCAAGACCTATCCCGACGGCGTGCTCGTAGTCGGCTCGCCGGGCAAAATCGTGCGCGAACTGACGCCGGAGGAAAAGGAAGAACTGCTGAAAAACGCCGAAACGTACGTCCGGCGCTCGAAGCTCTACCGCGAGAAATTGAAACCGCAGGAGCCGTAATCGGGAAGATTGGTGCGGAATTTTTCGCCAAAACCCCCGAGCATTGCGCCAGGGATGAAGATGCCAACCAGACGGAGGACCATTCAATGAACGCGCGCATCACCGCAGCTTTGCTCATCTCAGTCGCAGGCCTCGTCAGCACCGTTCACGCGCAAACCTTTCCCTCGAAGTCCCTGCGCATCATCGTGCCCTTCCCGCCGGGCGGCGCGGCCGACATCACGAGCCGGCTCCTGGGAGAACACATGGGGAAAGCTCTGGGGCAGCCGATGATCGTGGAAAATCGGCCGGGTGCCGGGGCGGTGATCGGCTACGAGCTGGGCGCACGCGCTCCCGGCGACGGCCACACGCTGCTGGTGGTATTTCCGAGCTTCGTCATCAATCCGGCGATCAGGCAGGGACTGAAGTTCGATCCCTTGAAAGACTTCAAGGCCGTGGGTCAGACGATCTCGGTGCCGATGGTGTTCGCCGTCAACCCTTCGGTGCCGGCGAAATCGCTCCAGGAGCTGATCGCGCTCGCGCGCGCCAAGCCGAGCGAAATCGCCTACGGAACGCCCGGCGCCGGCACGACTCACCATGTCATCGGCGAGATGTTCAGGCTCGCCGCGAACATCAACATCGTGCACGCCCCGTATCAGGGCGGCGGGCCCGCGATCACTGCCGCAGTCGGGGGCCACATACCCATGGTCCTGAGCAACGTGAATGAAATCGCGCCGTTCGCAAAGAGCGGAAAGATCCGCCCGCTGGCGGTCACGACACCAGAGCGCGCCGAGGTCTTGCCCGATGTGCCGACCATGCGCGAGGCCGGATATCCCGAGATCGAATCGACGAACTGGAGCGGGCTGGTCGTGCCAGTCGCGACCCCGCCGTCCGCGATCTCGCGCCTCAACGCCGAGCTGGTAAGCGCGCTGCGCAATGCGGAGGTGCAGGAAAAGCTCAAGACCTACGGAATGTCCCCTGCCCCCGGGACGCCGGAACAGTTCGGCGCGTTTCTGCAATCCGAAGCGGCGAGGTACGCGAAGGTCGTGCGTGAAGCGGGAATCAAGGCTGATTGAGCGGCCGCAAGACGAACGCACGCCGATGAATCCGGACGTTTAGCTCGCGCCGGAACTAACCTGGTGTATCCTTTGCAGAAGCAGCTGTGGGAAGGTTCACTTCATGTCCGAACTTGACCTTGCAAAGGAGCACATTGCCTACCTCAAGGTCTGGTTGGGAATTGTTGTGCTGACGGATATCAGCGTTTTCGGGTGGCTTATTTCGAGTCTTGGCACTGCCACGGCACCTCTTCTGTGGGGTGCTGTCATAGCCGTTGTAGCCTTAAGCGTTGGTACCCTCCTGCTCCATCGGCGGATCGAGCGTCACATTAGGTCGTTGAAAGGAATGTAACCATGGATATCGTCGTCGCTGTGTTGATGGTTATCGTTTCATTTGTTTTCTTAGGCATAGTCATAGACGCTACCCGCCATCCCAAAGGGCGCGACTAATCGCGCCGCTTTTTCAGGGATAACCCGCGCTCTCGCCGTTCCCGCTGGATCCCCGCTTGCGCGGGGATGACCGGCCCTACGTGCCGATCACTTCGGCGCCATTCTGATCGCGCCATCCAGCCGAATCACTTCACCGTTCAGCATCTCATTTTCCACGATGTGCTTCACCAGCGCCGCGTACTCAGCTGGCTTGCCCAGGCGCGGCGGAAACGGCACCTGCTTTCCCAACGCATCCTGCACGTCCTTCGGCATGCCCAGCAGCATCGGTGTCTCGAAGATTCCCGGAGCGATGGTGCACACGCGGATGCCGTCGCGCGACAGGTCGCGCGCGACGGCGAGGGTCATGCCCACGACGCCGCCCTTCGACGCCGAATACGCCGCCTGGCCGATCTGCCCTTCGTAGGCGGCGACCGAAGCGGTATTCACGATTACGCCGCGCTCGCCCGCGGCATTCGGCTGACCCTTCGCTATGGCCACAGCCGCAAGCCGAATCATGTTGAACGTGCCGATGAGGTTGATGCCGATGACGCGCGCAAAGGAGGCAAGCGCGTGCGGCCCGTCCTTTTTCACCGTGCGCTCGGCGATCGCGATGCCGGCGCAATTGACTAGACCCTGCAAACCGCCGAAATTCTTCAGAGCGGCGTCGACGACGGCCTGGCCATCCGCCTCGCTCGTGACGTCGCATTTGACGAATCGGGTTTTCTGCCCGAGTTGCTTCGCCAGCGCCTCGCCCTTGTCCACCTGCAGGTCGGCGATCACCACGCTCGCCCCGGCTCCGGCGAGCATCCTCGCCGTACCTTCGCCCAGGCCCGAGGCGCCGCCCGTCACGATAAATGTGCTGCCCTTGAGTTCCATGGTTCAGCCCTTCTTCACCTTCTTTTCCGGCAACAATTGCGGCCGATCGCGAAGCAGCGGCTCGATGACGTTCTTCCCGACCAGATAAGTCCACTTTTCGAGCTTCTTCTCTCGCTCTAGCCTTTCCACGAGCTTCCCGCGGCGCTCCTCGAACTCCTTGTCGTTCTTCGCCTTGTCTTCGGCCTTCTCGCCTTTCACGGGCGTGCGTGTCTTGCGCGGCTCGCCTGCGACCGCGACGCCCACGTAATAGTTGTCGCCGGCCCGGTTGCCTATCCTGAGGGTGTAGTTCGGTCCGTCGAAGGTCTCCGCCTTGATGACCACCGCACGAGCAAGACCAGTGTCGGTTTTGGCTGGGTCGGCAACCACATCGACGAGGTTCACCCACCCGAGGGAGCTCGCGAGGTCGGTCGCCTTCTGCAGATCGGGCTTCTCCGCGGAACCCGCGAACTTCCAGTCGAGCGACTCAGTCTCGCGCGTTACCCGCCAGCGCAGTTTCCCTTCCTTCGATGAAGCGATCGACTTCGCTCCATCGGCGCGAATGAGGTCCTTTACCAGCCACGGCTCCGCCTTGGACTCGACCTGCGCCAGCGGCTCGGCGACGACCAGCATCGTCCCCGCGTCACCGCTTTGGGTAAGGTAACGCCCCGTCGCCTCCGCTTCGCCGCGCGAGAGCGACGCAACCGCCGCGCTTTTCATGACCTTCTTGCCCAGAAGCAGGCGCGCGAGGCTGGCGCCTTTTACGTCCTTCAGCTCGAGCAGCGTTCCTGCGCCCTGCGCCTTGTCCTTCGGTTCGACGAGCTCCAGGCGGGCGCGCTGCTCCTCAGGCAGAGCCTCGCTCTGCAGGATCTTCAGCTCTGCGAGCTTCACGAGGAGCTCCGCGACGCGATCGGTTTCAGCGGTAAAACCGGCGCGCTCGCGCACGCTCCAGCCCGCCTCGCCACGGACCAGATGCAACTCGCCCGCAGCGTCTCGGATCCCGATCTCGGCGATCTGGTCGATGCGCAGATCCGCGATCAACTTTTGCCCGGCGCGCGAATCGACGCTCTTCCACGCGGAACGCTCGGACAGGATGATGGCGGCGCCGGCGCCGGCAAGAACAACAAGCACCGCGAGGGCAATGAGGAACTGCCTGCGGTTCATAGGGCAGGCGCTCTCCGGCGGCGCAGCCCTGCAAGCGCAATGCCAGCGATCGCGATCAGCAGCGGCATCAGCGCGATGTTCAACACCTTGGTCCAGAATTGCAGCGCTTCGCTATCGGCACGCAACTCGCGGCGCACTTCTTTGAGCACAAGGCGCGTTTCCGCCGCCTTCTTGCGGAAGTTTTCGAGTTCGGTCTGCTGCTCCGCCGAGAGGATCGCGCCGGCGCCCTTTCCCCTGCCCTTTTGCAGCGCGCTGAGTTTCTCCTGGGTCTGAGTGAGGTTGTCCTCGAGCTCCTTTATCTTGCCCAGATAGGCCTGCTGCGCCCTCGCTTCCATGTCGCGAATCACGGTAAACGGCCGCGCCGCGCTCGCCCGGCTGCGCAGCTTGATGAGCGCCGGGTCGCCGGCGAACTGGTCCACCAGCGCCTGCGCAAAAGCGATGTTGCCGTTGCGTGGGATCACGATCCTCTGCCCGAAAATCTCCTGGACCTGCACCGCGGCGCCGTCGTTGATGAAATCGCTGTCCGCGACCAGCACGACCGCGTTGTCCGCAGCCGCTTCCTTGAGGGCTTCGGACTTCGCTTCCGCGGCCTTCGAGCTCGCGGCTTTCTTTGCGCCCCTATCCTCGACCTTGGGCTGGCCTTCTGGAAACGCGGTCTTGAATTTGCCGGTCAGCCTTATGGCAAGAGGATATTCGGTCCCCGAGGGCTGGAATCCCCTGACGGCGGCCTCGCCTTGCGTCATGGCCGAGAAGGAATCGACCAGCTGTGAGTACGCCGAGGTCTTCATCAGCACGGTCTGGTTCAAGCCTTCGGCAGGCTTGCCGGTGAAAACTCCGGCGAAGGGCATGAGCAGCGATCCGAGCCGTTGCGTGACGATGTCGTTCGGATCGAAGGCGTTGTCGTTGAGCGAGAGCAGCGTCGGCAGCGCGCGCGCACCCGCCCCAGTGACGTAGCGCATGTCGAGCACGACCTTGCCCGAATCGAAGCCTACGCCCCAGGCCTTGAGCAATTTGTCGAGCGACGACGACGTGCCGCCGCCGCCCCCCATGCCTCCCATTTGACCCATCTGGTCGAAGTAGGCGTTCGGATCGAGGAAGGCGATGAGCTTGCCGCCGCGCAGCACGAACTGGTCGAGCGCATACTGCGCCCCGTCGCCGATGCCGCGCGGATGGATCACGAGGAGCACCTTGATGTCCTCGTCGATGCGCTCCGCATTCAGGCTCACCCGTTTCACGGTGTAGTCGCGTCGGAGTTCGCCGACGAACACTTGTGGCTCCATCGGCTGACCGCCCGTCATCTGGCTCGGCGGCATGCCGAACACCGGCAGCGCGCTCATCACTCCGAGCACGGACTTCCCAGTCGACGTGGCGCGCGCGATCGCGCGCGTGAGATCGTACTCGAGCAGCGACTCGCGGTCGGGCACAAGCGCGGGCAGCGCCACCTTCTGGTCGAGGTTGCTGACCGAGAGGCCGAGATAGAACCGCTCTCCCGCGGGCATGACCTGAGCTTCGATGCCTTCGAGCGTTGCCGAGTCCTCGGCGTCGGAGTCGGGCTGGGGATCGAGCTTCTCGATAAGCACTTTGCCGCGCCCGGCCTGCTTGAATTCGGCGAGCAAGTCTTCCACTCTTCGTCCGTAGGCTTTGATGGGCAAAGGCACGCCGCTGTCGCCTTGGGTGAAATACAGGCGGATCTTGACCGGGGACTGCAGCTTTTCGAGGACCGCGTACGTTCCCTCCGAGAGCGTGTGGAGCTTGCCCTGGGTGAAATCGACGCGTGCCCTCACCGCACCCAGAACGAAGTTGAGGAGGAGCAGGATGAGAAAAGCGGCGACGAGGCCGCCTGCCGAGTAAATCAGACTTTCGGTCCTTTTCTGCATCTTTCGTCTCTATCAGGCCCGGTGGTTGCGGATGACCACGCCGGTCGCGAACAGCGTGAACGCGATCACCGAAAGAAAGTAGAGCACGCCTCGCGAATCCAGGACGCCCTTCTGGAAGCCGTCGTAGTGGGTCAAGACCGAAAACCTCGCCACGGCTTCCACCAGCCAGGGACTCGCCCAGCGCGAAAGCAGATCCGTCACGGGTGAGAACCCGACCAGGATCAGGAGCAGGCAGAGAACGACCGCGAGGATGAAAGCGATGACCTGGTTGCGGGTAAGCGCCGAGGTCATGCAACTGATCGCGAGGTAGGCGCCGGCGAGCAGAGCCGCCCCGATGTAGCCGCTTGCGATCACGCCGTTATCCGGATCGCCGAGCCAATTGACCGTGATGACGATCGGGAAGGTCAGCGCAAGCGCGATGATGAGGAAGACCCACGAGGCGAGAAACTTGCCGAGGATCGCCTGCCACGCGGCGACGGGCAGGGTGAGCAGCAGCTCGATCGTCCCCATGCGCCGCTCTTCGGACCACAACCGCATGCCGACGGCCGGCACGAGAAACAGGAACAGCCACGGCAACCAGGTGAAAAGCGCCGAGAGCGAGGCCTCGCCCCGCTCGAAGAACCCGCCGAAGGTGAAGGTAAAGAACCCGGCCAGCAGGAGAAAAATGACCAGGAACACGTACGCGACCGGAGATTCGAAGTATGCCGACAGTTCGCGCCTGGCGACGGTGCTGATCGCGGCCCAATAGTTGCTCATCATGCGGCTTTATCCTCGACAACGTCGGATCGCGTGATCGAGCGGAAGAAATCGTCCAGCTTGCCGCTCGGGGCGCCTGCCTTCAGTTCCCGGGGCGTGCCGTTGGCGACGATGCGGCCGCGATCGATGATGATCGCCCGGGTACAGGCCTCCTCGACCTCCTCGAGGATGTGCGTGGAAAAGATGATCGCCTTGCTCTCGCCCATGCGCCGGATCAACGTCCGCACCTCGTGCTTCTGGTTCGGGTCGAGCCCGTCGGTGGGCTCATCGAGGATCAACACCTCGGGGTCGTGAACGAGCGCCTGCGCGAGACAGGTGCGGTGGCGGAAGCCTTTCGAGAGCGTATCGATCGTCTGCCCCAGCACATTCTCCAGATGACACAGCTCGACGACGCGGCGTATTGCATTGCGGCGCCCTTCGCCGCGCAAGCCGCGCATCCCGGCGGCGAACTTGAGGAACGACAGGACCGACATGTCGGTGTAGGAAGGCGCCGCCTCCGGAAGATAGCCGATGCGGCGCTTCACCTCGATGGGGTGTTCGAGGACATCCAGACCGCACACCGAGACGCTGCCGGCGCTCGGAGGAATAAAACCGGTGATCATTCGCATCGTGGTCGACTTACCGGCGCCGTTGGGTCCGAGAAACCCGAGGACTTCGCCCTTCGCGACCTCGAATGAGATGCCGTCCACGGCCCGCTTGGGGCCGAACGACTTGCTCAGATTTTCCACCTTGATCACCGCGTCCCTCCTTGCCCCATCTGGCGGAACCGGATTCTAACGCAACGGGCGTTTGAGTATAAGCAAATTACTCGGACGCATGAAGTGGAGTGCATGATTGCCCGATGAATTGCGCTTTCAAGTCAAGGGACGATGGCCTTATAATTTTTCTTTTTCGAGAGCGCCGACAGGACCGCGATGACTCACGTCGTCACCGAGAGCTGCATCAAATGCAAGTACACCGACTGCGTCGATGTCTGCCCCGTCGATTGTTTTCACGAGGGGCCCAACATGCTGGTGATCGACCCGGACGAGTGCATCGATTGCGCCGTGTGCATCCCCGAGTGCCCGGTGAACGCGATTCTGCCCGAGGAAGACCTGTCCGAAGCACAAAAGAAGTTCACTGCGCTGAATGCCGAACTCACCAAGATCTGGCCCGTCATCACCGACGCCAAGCCCGGGCCCGAAGACGCCGACCAGTGGAAGGACGTGAAAGACAAGCTCGAGTATCTGGAACGCTAAAGGTGGAATGCTGAATCTTGCCTACGGCCTGTCCTTTGCCGAACTCTACGGGCGCGACGGCCTCGCCAGGCTCGACGACGCTTTCCTCGACTTCCTCCGAGCCTCCGACGGCGCGTTGACGCCGCGGCTTCTCGCCGCGCGCGAGGCTCCCGAGAGCCTGGACGCCAAGGCCGAATCGGCGCTGATTCTGGAGATCGCGCCGCATCTGGACGATTTTCTGGCGGAGCTGTTCGGTATCCAGGCTGAATTTCGCGCCCTCGCCGCCCGTCATCACGAGCTTGCGCCGCTTTATGCGATAAAGCGCCAGTTCGTGCAGCGCCGTGCGGCGAACAAAATCAAGCCCGAACAGGCGGCGCAGCTCGACGGCCCCGCGCTTGAGGCCGAGCTGAAATCGCTGTTCGGCGGACGTTTCGACGAATTGACCTTTGCAGCCGCTGTAGCCGGATGGCTCGCCGACGAGGCAAACCATGCGGCGCAACTCGACCTGGCGATGAAGTATGCTGCATGGGCGCTGCATACGGCCGCGGGACGTGAGCGCGTGCGTTCCGGGATTCTGTTCAAAGTCCCCGCGAGGATCGACCCCCAGAATCTCCTCGTTCACGCGCAAAAGAGTGAGCGTGAAGGTGTTTCCACCTACACCATCAAACCCGAGCATATCCGCCGGCGCCAAGGCTTTGCGCTCACCGACAGCGGCATGGATCTCGTCGGCGCGCTCGACCATGCCAACTACTGCATCTGGTGCCATACCCAGGGCAAGGATTCCTGCTCCAGGGGTCTAAGGGAAAAACCGCCGGCCGATGCTCCGGACAAAGTCGTGTACAAGAAAAGCCCGTTCGGCGTGACGCTCGCCGGCTGCCCGCTCGAGGAGAAAATCTCCGAGTTCCACACGCTCAAGACGCAAGGCAATGCTCTCTCGGCGCTCGCCGTGATCGCCATCGACAACCCCATGGTGGCGGCCACGGGGCACCGCATCTGCAACGACTGCATGAAGGCCTGCATCTACCAGAAGCAGGAACCAGTCAACATCCCGCAAGTCGAGACGCGCACCTTAAAAGACGCGCTCGAGCTTCCCTGGGGTTTCGAGATCTATTCGCTGCTCACGCGCTGGAACCCGCTCAATTTCCGCCGGCCGCTGCCCCAACCTCTCACCGGCCGCAAGGTGCTCGTCGCCGGCATGGGGCCGGCCGGGTTCACGCTTGCCCATTACCTCATGAACGAAGGACACGCCGTGGCCGGCATCGACGGATTGAAGATCGAGCCGTTGCCCGTCCAGTTCTCCGGCGTGAAAGCCGACGGGACGCGACTCGGCCCGCAAATCGATCCATCGTCAGCTGGATTCGAGCCGATCCGCGACATAGCAACCCTGTACGAGTCGCTCGACGAGCGCGTCATGGCGGGATTCGGCGGCGTCGCCGAATACGGCATCACGGTGCGCTGGGACAAGAACTTCCTGAAAATCGTGCGTTTGCTGATCGAGCGCAGGGACCGGTTCGCCCTGTTCGGCGGGGTGCGTTTCGGCGGCACGCTTGCCGTAGAGGATGCGATGGATCTCGGCTTCGATCACGTGGCGCTCGCCATGGGCGCGGGCAAGCCCACGGTGCTCGACATCCCGAACGGCCTCGCCCGCGGCGTGCGCGCCGCCTCCGATTTCCTCATGGCGCTGCAGCTCACTGGCGCAGCCAAATCCGATTCGATCGCCAACATGCAGTTGCGCCTGCCGGTGGTGGTGGTCGGCGGCGGGCTTACGGCGATCGACACGGCAACCGAGTCGCTCGCCTACTACCTGGTGCAAGTGGAAAAATTCCTGACGCGCTTCGAGGCGCTCGCCGCCGAAATCGGCGAGGACGCGGTGCGCGAAAAATGGGACGACCAGGAGCGCGAAATCGCCGAGGAATTTCTCGCTCACGCGCGCGCGGTCACGGAGGAACGCGCCGCCGCTGCGCGAGAGGGCCGCGCCCCGCGCATCATCGAGCTTCTTCAGCACTGGGGCGGCGTGACCATCGCCTACCGGCGGCGCCTGATCGACAGTCCCTCCTACACCCTCAACCACGAGGAAGTCGAAAAGGCGCTGGAGGAAGGCATCGCGTTCTGCGAGGACCTTTCGCCGCTCGCCGTCGATGTGGACAACTACGGCGCCGTGCGCGGAATGCGCTTCACTCGCCAGAGCGGCGTCGGCGGCGAGTCGGCCGAGCACTGGCTGCCGGCGCACACCGTGTTCGTCGCCGCCGGCACCCAGCCGAACACGGTGCTCGCGCGGGAGCATCCGGCGACTTTTCAGCTCGACGGAAAATACTTCCAGGCCTGCGACGAGGATGGGAAACCACTGAGACCCCAGCAAGCTCTCTCCAAACCCGATCGCGCCGATGTGCTGCTGACGCAGCTCCCCAGCGGCAGGTTCGTCAGCTTTTTTGGCGACCAGCACCCTTCCTACTTCGGCAACGTGGTAAAGGCGCTCGGCTCCGCGCGACAGGGTTTTCCCGTCGTGTCGCGCGTGCTCGCCAAGATGCCTCCGCAGAACCGCAGCGCGCCTGCCGCATTCTTCGGCAAGCTTTCGGCGGAACTGCTCGCCACGGTGCACAAGGTCGAACGCCTCACGCCCACCATCGTCGAGGTGGTGGTGAAAGCGCCACTCGCGGCGCGCAAGTTTCAGCCCGGCCAGTTCTATCGGCTGCAGAATTTCGAGTCGCTCTCCCCTCTGATCGGAAACTCGACCACCCGAACGCGCTTGCAGATGGAAGGGCTGGCGATGACCGGCGCGTGGGTGGACAAGCAACGAGGTCTCGTTTCCACCATCGTCCTGGAGATGGGCGGATCCGCCGACCTGTGCGCGATGCTGAAAACCGGGGAGCCCGTCATCCTCATGGGCCCCACCGGCAACCCCACGCATATCGCCGCGAACGAGACCGTGATCCTGGTCGGTGGAGGACTGGGCAATGCCGTGCTCTTCTCCATCGGCCAGGCGTTCCGTGCGAAAGGCTCGAAGGTGCTGTATTTCGCCGGTTACAAGAAAGTCATCGATCGCTACAAGGTCGCCGAGATCGAGAACGCGGCCGATGTCGTGGTGTGGTGCTGCGACGAGGAGCCGGGATTCAAACTGGAGAACCGCAACTCGCGCCCGCAGGACCGCAGCTTCATCGGCAACATCGTGCAGGCGATGGACGCCTACGCGCAAGGCAGGCTCGGGGCGGCCTCAATCCGCATGGAAGATGCAGACCGGCTTATCGCAATCGGTTCCGACCGCATGATGGCGGCAGTGACGCGCGCCCGCCACGACGTGCTCAAAGCTCATCTGAAGCCGCACCACGTTGCGATCGGCTCGATCAACTCGCCGATGCAGTGCATGCTGAAGGAGATCTGCGCCCAGTGCCTTCAGCCGCACCACGATCCCCATACCGGCAAGACGAGCTACGTGTTTTCCTGCTTCAACCAGGACCAGGAACTCGACCGGGTGGATTTTGCCGCGCTCTCGGAACGGCTCAAGCAGAACTCGCTGCAGGAAAAGATCACCGCGCAGTGGATCCGGCACTGCATGCCGGAGCTGCGTAAGCTGAGAACGCTGGTTTGAGAACCGCCATTCCCGCGCAGGCGGGAAGTTAGTGCCAGTCCTTGCGGGGCGGGACCGGCAGGGGCAACACGGCGATGCCCTCTTCCAGAAGTTCTCGTGTCTGTTCGCCTGTCGCTAGCCCGCGGATACTGCGCTGAGGGATTTCCTTGTAGTGGATGCGCCGCGCCTCCGACGCGAATTCCTCACCCACATTCTCGGTGTTCAACAGAACATACTCGATCAACTCGTTCAAATTGCGCGGCTGAATCGCTTCCGACGCTGCGGGCAGTGTATTCATTTTATGCGGCTCGGTTTCCGCCTTGCCAATCTTCGCAGTGAGCAGCTTTTCGATGCTCGAATCGCTGCAAACCGGGCACGAAAGCAAGCCGCGAGCCTTCTGGCTCTCGAAATCGCCCGCCGAAGCGAACCAGCCCTCGAAGCGGTGGCGGTCGGGACAAACAAGTTCAAAGACGATCATATTCGGTTCCTGGACGCGCGCATTCTACCGTGCCTGAACGATATCGGTTCAAAGCCCCGCAAGTTTCAAGAGGCCGAGATGTAGAAGTAAACCCACGCGGCGCACAGCGCTCCCAGCGCTATCCAGATGGCAACAATGACGATGCCGGCAATGCGGCTGACGGGCTTGCCGCTCGCGATGGTCTCCTGCGCGTGTGTTCTACACTCCTCAAGAACCGAACTCGGGATCATCTTGATCGCCAGCGCAATGCCTAGCGGAATCAGTACCAGGTCGTCCAGGTAACCCAGGATCGGCACAAAGTCCGGAATGAGGTCGATGGGGCTCACCGCATAGGCCACAATTGCAGCGATCAGAAGTTTCGCGTACCACGGCGTGCCGGGATGGCGCGCCGCAAGATAGAGCGCATAGGTTTCGGCTTTCAGCCGGGACGCGCGCTCTTTGAGATGGGCCAGCAACGGCATCGCCCCGAAGCGTCCCTACGGCGAAGACTGCGCTCCGTTCGGGTCGCCCTCGACCCCGGGGCTCATTCGCGGTCCCTTGTCGAGCGACATAAGCAGGCCGAGCAGAATCGCGAACGGACCCAATATCAGCCAGAGCAGGGCTTCCGCAAGGCTGTTGCGCACCGCGTACTCCACCCCTGCGTAGTGAGCCACCACGCGCTCGCGTCGTTGCACGTCCTCCAGGTTTGGAGCAAATGTCCACATCTCGCCGTTGCGGTCGAAATAGGTCGCGATCGCGCCTGACTCCACGAACGCGTGGCGCGCGCGAGAGAGACTGGCCGACTCTCTTTTCTCCGGAGATAAACTCCTGCCCCAACTCGGAGGCAGTTGCGACGGAGCAGCTTTGCGCTGACTCACGCTCAAGGTGACCTTGTGGTCCAGGTACTTCCAGTAGGCGAAGGCACCGTAGAACGCGCACGCTATCGCTGCCAATACCATCATGAGCGCCGCCCTCCGATGCACTCCAAAGGCAGCCAGCCGTCGCGTGCCGTCGAACAGAAACAGGAGGGCCATCCCGCCCCCAATGACGCTTAAGGTGAATTCGATCCAGCTTTCAATCATGATTCGACGCGATTGTCATTTTGCAGCCGATCGTCAGGATACAGTGCGGTCGAAAGCCAGTCCAGATTGGCGTACAACCGGTGAGGACTGCCGGTCTCGGATGTCTTTCGGCAGCTCTTGGAGTTCGGGCACCGGATAGCGGCTGATTGGCTTGCTGTTCATGGATTTCCCTCGCGAGTGGCCCGCATCAGCCAAATTGCCATCAAGCCTCCCTTCCAGAAGCACACTGAGTTAGCTTGTTCGCGCTACGCCCGCCATTGTCGCTATGGCTTCGATCTCGACGCGCGCTCCCGCTACCAGGCCCGCCGCCTGGAACGTAGTTCGCGCCGGCGGGTCCGTCGGAAAGTAGCCGCTGAATACCTCGTTCATCGCCAGCAGCTCCCCGAGGTCGGCCATGTAGATCGTGACCTTCACGACCTCGGCGAGCGAGGAGCCGGCCGCCTCGAGCACGGCCTTGAGGTTCTCGCACACCTGTCGGGTCTCGGCTTTGATCCCGCCCTCAGCCAGACGTCCCGTTTTTGGGTCCATCCCAAGTTGGCCCGACGCAAAGACCCAGCCGCCCGCCGTGATCGCCTGCGAGAGCGGGACCCTCGCGGGCGGCACCTTATCTGTATGCACCACAATGCGCTCCATGGTCTCCTCCTCGCGGTAATGTCGGGAAATCGGGTCAGTGTAGCTTTTCCCGGATGTGAAGACTGCGGCGTTCGCGCATGACCCGCAGCATCCACGCCGCTACCCCCGACACGACGCCGCAGGCGGCGGCGATGATAAATGGCAGTTCGTAGCTACCGGTGGCGTCGAACAGACGGCCCGCGAGCCAGGGCCCGACTGCACTGCCGAGCGCGCTGCCCATCAACCCCATGCCGAGAATCAGTCCGAAGTGGCGTCCACGGAACCGGTCGCTTAGCATCACCGGAGTGATCGACGCCGTGGCCGAATAGCCCAGGCCGAGCATGGCGGCGAAGACGAAGGCGCCGCTTCGCGAGGGCGAGGCCCCAACCAGCGCGAGCGCGCCCACGCTGCCAACGAGGATCGTAATGCCGGCGAGGTAGATCAACTCACGCTCGAACCGGTCGGCCAGCCAGCCACCTCCCGTTTTGCCGAAAATGCTGGCGATGCCCACAACACCGACCACCGAGGCCGCGAACATTGCCTCGAGGCCGTGATCGACCAGGAAGGCGACCTGATGTACGTGCAGCGTCTGCGAGCAAACGTTGCCGAAGAAAAACGCCGCGATGACGAGCCAAAATGCGGGGGTGCGCGCGGCGCCGCTCAGAGTGAATTCCTGTGCGTTCGCCCCGTGAACTTTCGCGGCGCGCTCCGGACCTGCATGGGCGGGTGTTGTAGCCGGCGACCGCGGTGGCGCATCGCGCACCAGCAGCCATGTCGCCGGCACGATCCAGCCGACGCAGATCGCGCCGTAAATTTGGAAGGCTGCACGCCAGCCGAGGGCCTCGATGAGTGCTTGCATCAGCGGGACCACGAGCAACATCCCCACCCCGATACCCGAGCTGACGATGCCAAGCGAAAAGGCGAGCCGGTCCATGAACTGGCGTTGCACCAGCACCACCGCTGGCACCCAACCGGCGCAGGCCACCGCGAGCGCCGTCAACACGCCGAAGCTCAAATAGAGCTGCGCCGGCGTCTCGATCAGCCCGTTCGCGACCAGCGTGAGGCCGAGCCCGAAGCCGCCGAGGATGATCAGGCGGCGCGGCCCGACCCGATCGCACAGGATCCCGATGAAGGGATTCGCCGCGCCATGCACGATCGTGAAGATTGAGAAAGCGCCGGCAAGCACCGATCGGCTCCAGCCGAATTCCTGCAGCAGCGCGACCAGAAACACGCTGTACGAATACCAGACGCCGTAGGAGAGCCCGAGCGTGAGCGCGATTGCGCCGAGCGTCGCCTGACGCCGCATCATGTACCCACCAGGAATCGCCGCGCATGGCGCATGCAATCCACGAGCAGGCTGGATGATTTGGTGCCCGGGGCCGGACTCGAACCGGCGTGACCTTGCGGTCGAGGGATTTTCTTACCATCCACGACTTTCGCCGCTGCGTCGTACAACGCATTTGTGGTCTGGACTTTACCTTTGCCGTGGCGTCGGACGCTGTAGGCAGGAGCCGTCAAGTCTCTACACTTTCCCGGTGAGACGTCGACCGGGCTTAGCTCGGGATTGTCACCGCCGCTACGCGCTGAGAGTTCCCCGAATTTGACTCCATTCACACCAGGGGTTTCCCGCCTGGGTGCTCAATGATTTAAGTCCCTTGCGTCTACCAATTCCGCCACCCGGGCTTTGGGAAGCGTGGCAATTATATAGGGAATTTAACGACACTGAGAAAATGGAGGCTGGGGTCGGAATCGAACCGGCGTACACGGCTTTGCAGGCCGCTGCATGACCACTCTGCCACCCAGCCGGGCGGGGGAAACGAAAAAGGGAGGACTTGCCTCCCTTTTCGGATGTACTGGAGCGGGAAACGAGACTCGAACTCGCGACCTCAACCTTGGCAAGGTTGCGCTCTACCAACTGAGCTATTCCCGCGTCGGTGCGACCTCGAATTATAGCGGAACACGACAACAGGTCAAAACGTCAGCGCTTCGCGCATGCGGCT
>CAYSFD010000025.1:0-68017 GCA_964430565.1 uncultured Enterobacteriaceae bacterium | reverse complement strand
GATGGCGTCGTGAAGATTGAACGTTGGACATGGTGGATCGCTCCTGATGGGGCCGCCGCTGAAGGGTGTGAGGCGCACGGCAGCGGCGGCCGCGGCGGCAGCGGGCCGGCGATTCGATGGCTGGGTCTCGTTGCGCGACGCTTTCAGACGATCAGCACCGAGCCGATCATCGCCAGCCCGGCAAGGCTCACCGCCCAGACCAGCGTGCGCAACACGGGCACGCCGGCCAGATAGAGGCCGAAATAGACCAGGCGCGCCCAGAAAAAGACCTGCGCCCCTTGCGCCACACGCGCCGGCAGCGCGCCGGCGGCATCGGCCAAGGGGCCCAGCGACAAGTGCGCGGCCAGCAGCAGCGCACACAGCAGCACCAGGTTGTCGACCATATTCTTGGCCAAGCGCCGCCGGCACGCACGGCTGGTCCGCTTTGCGCTAGTCAGGCCTCAGAAGACGCGCCCGGTAGGTAGGTTTGCTCGATGGTACCTTTTCGCGGTACTATTTGCACATGAAGCGCAGTCACCGGCGCACCCTGGAAGCCCTCTTCACCCACCCGACCAGCGCAAACATTGCCTGGAAGGACATCGAAGCCCTCTGCCGTGGCTTGGGTGCAGAGATCTCCGAGCGCGAGGGCAGCCGCGTTGCAGTGGTCCTGTTCAACGAAGTGCGAGTCTTTCATCGGCCTCACCCATCACCGCACACAGACAAAGGCGCTGTTTCCAGCGTGCGCAGGTGGCTTGAACAGCACGGAGTTCGCCCATGAACGTAATGACGGTAGATGACTTCAACGCCAAGATCGAGTACGACCCTGAGTCGGACGTGTTCCGCGGCGAGATTCTTGGTCTCAACGGTGGCGCCGACTTCTACGGAAGGAACCCCAAGGAACTCCGCGCTGAGTTCAAGAAGTCCCTTGAGGTCTTCCTGGAGGTCTGCCGTGAGAAGGGCATCGAACCGCGCCGTAGCTATTCGGGGAAATTCAACCTGCGCATCCCGCCAGAGCTCCACGAGAAGCTGGCCATCGTGGCCCAGGCCGAGGGCAAGAGCATCAACACGTTGGCCCAGGAGGCCCTTCAGCAGCGAGTCGAGGCGTGATGCCGCCATGAACTCGGCCACATCTCTGCTCGAAGTCCGCCGTGTCACCAAGCGGTATGGCGCCGTGATCGCCAACGACAGTGTCGACCTCAGCCTGCACCGAGGCGAGGTGCACGCCCTGCTCGGAGAAAACGGCGCTGGCAAGAGCACGCTGTCGAAGATCATCTACGGCTTCACGCGTCCCGATTCCGGCGAGGTTCTGCTTGACGGGAGTGCGGTGCAGCTTCGTTCGCCGCGCGACGCGCGCGCGCGGGGCATCGGCATGGTGTTCCAGAACTACGCCCTGTGGCCGCACATGACGGTGTCCGCGAACGTCTCCTACGGCCTGAAGCTGCGCAAGATTGCCGCGCCCGAGATCGCCGAGCGCGTTCGGGCCGTGCTCGACAAGGTGAAGCTCGGCGGCCTCGGCGACCGTTACCCGGGACAGCTGTCGGGCGGGCAACAGCAGCGCGTGGCGCTGGCCCGCGCGCTCGTGTTGAATCCCCAGATCCTGCTGCTCGACGAGCCGCTCTCCAACCTGGACGCCAAGATCCGCATTCAGGTGCGGGCCGAGATCCGCAAGCTGCAGAAGGAACTCGGCATCACCACGATTTACGTGACCCACGATCAGGAGGAGGCGCTGACGCTGTCGGACCGCATCGCGGTCTTCAACCAGGGGAAGGTGTTCCAGATCGGGCCGCCCAAGGCGCTGTACGAACGGCCGGCCAACCGCTTCGTGGCCGATTTCATCGGCATCAACAATCTCGTTGACGGCACGGTGCGGGCAATCGAGGGCCCCCTTCGGAACGTGCGCGTGGAAACCGCGGTAGGCGAGATTTCTGCGATATACGACGAACGGCTGCACGTGGGCGACCGGTGCGTGATTTGCATACGCCCCGAGAACGCCGCGGTGGATGGCCAGTCTGGCGGCGAGCGCAATCACCTCAAGGGAAAGATCTCCTTTGCCGCCTATCTCGGCAACACGCTGCGCTACGACGTCGATCTCGGCGATGGCGTCATATTCAAGGCCGATGTCGGCGACCCGTGGCACCACGAGCAGTTGCCGATGGGCAGGCCGGTGATCCTGAGCTGCCCGGTTGCCAGCACGCTGGCGATTCCGGCGGATTGATAGCGCATGGCTGCGGCAACGATCGCTGCCGTCCGGGTCAAGGGGATCCGCATCCCGGCGATTTCCATGGTCGGATTTGTGCTGATCTGGGTGTTCCTGATCCTGTTCGTTCTGTACCCGCTCACGCGTATCTTTTACGACGCCTTCAGCAACGAGGCCGGCCAGTTCACGCTCGTGAATTTTCAGGAGTTCTTCACGGACCGTTTCTACCTGCGCTCGCTGTGGAACTCGCTGGTGCTGGGCGCCGCCGCGGTCGTGACGACCTCGGTGATCGGGATCGCGGTCGCGTTTCTCATCATCCGCTACGATTTTCCCTACCGGAATCTGTTTGCGTATCTCACGATGTTGCCGATGATCCTGCCGCCGCTGGTCGGCGTGCTCGGCTTCGTCTTCATCCTCGGACGGGCCGGGACGGTGAACGTGTGGCTTTACGACTGGTTCGGCCTGACGACCCCGATCAACTTCATGTACGGGATGCAAGGCGTGCTGCTGGTCGAGACGGTGCACCTGTTTCCCCTGATGACGCTCTCCATCCTCGATTCGATGTCCAAGGTGGATCCCGCGCTGGAGGAGGCTGCGCAGGGCATGGGCGCCACGGGATGGCGGCGGTTCTGGGACATCACGCTGCCCCTGACCACGCCTGGATACGTTTCCGGGGCCCTGCTCGTCTTCATCTGGACCTTCGCCGACTTCGTCACGCCGCTCGTCGTCGGCGTGCAGGATCTTCTCGCCGTGCAGGCTTATCTCAACATCGTCCAGTTTGTCGACCGGCGCATCTTCCGCATGGGCATCGTGATTTCGGCGTTGCTCGTCCTGCTCGCCATCGTGTTCGTGCTGGTGGCGCGCCATTACGTGGCGATCAAGGACTACAGCTCGCTCGCCTACTCGAAGGTGGAGCGCCGGCGCCTCGGACCCGTCAAGCGCTGGCTCGCCGTGGGTTTTCTCGTGCTGCTTCTGGCCGTGTCCGCCATCCCGCAGGTCGGGGTGCTGCTCGCCGCCGTCGGCAAAGGCTGGGCGCTCACGCCGTTCCCGGTCCATTACACCCTCGACTATTTCAGGCAGGTCAGCATCGAGACGCCCAAGTTCATCATCAACTCGCTCCTGTTTTCCGGACTCGCGGTGTTGATTTGCCTGGTAGTCGGGGTGCCGATGGCGTGGATCATGGCGCGGACCCAGACACCGGGGCGGGGCGCGATGGATGCGCTGACCACGCTGATCCTCGCCATCCCAGGGACCGCGATCGGCATTGCGTATATCCGCGCCTTTCACTATCCGCTGCCGGGCATCGACCTTGCGCTCACCAGCCTGTGGATCGTCTTTCCGCTGGTGCTCGCCGTTCGCCGGCTGCCTTACACCGTGCGCGGCAGCTACTCGTCGCTCTTGCTCGTGCACAAATCGATGGAGGAAGCGGCCGAGAACGTCGGCGCCACGAAGCTGAGGACGTTCCGCGACGTCACCGTGCCGCTGGTGTGGAAAGGCATCCTCGTCGGCGCGCTGTTTTCCTTCATCATGTCGATCCAGGAAGCTTCCGCCACCCTGTTTCTCGCGCTGGGCGGCTGGGAAATGATTCCCATCGGCATCTTCACCTACTACATTGCGGGATCGCACAGCCAGGCGGCCGCGCTCGGCGTAATCCTGATCTTGCTTTGTGCAGCGAGTCTGTTCATAGTCAACCGCATCGCCGGGACGCGGGTCGGCGGCCTGTTCGGGTGAGAGGGCCGCGAACGGCGGGCATTGGAGCGTGCTAGATTCTGCGCCGGACCGCGGCGATGCGAGCGACGGGGAAAAAGATCTTCTACGGCTGGTGGATGGTCGCGGCGGGCTGCGGGCTGCAGTTCCTGCAATCGGCGCTGCTCATGCAGTCCTTCGGCGCCTACGTCGCGGTGCTGCGCGACGAGCGCGGCTGGAGCAAGACCGCACTCTCGGGCGCGGCGGCGCTGCAGCAGATGGAGTCGGCGATCCTTGGACCGCTCCTCGGCTGGATCATCGATCGCTTCGGCGCGCAGGGTCCGATCCGCATCGGGGTGGTGATTTTCGGCATCGGCTTCATGCTGCTGTCGAGAATCGACACGCTGCTCGGCTTCTACGGCGCGTTCGTGGTGATGGCGATCGGCTCCAGCCTCTGCGGCTTCTTTCCGATCAACGTGGCCCTGATCCACTGGTTCGAGCGCTACCGGGCGCGCGCGCTGTCGAGCCTCTCCCTCGGACTCGCGGCGGGCGGGATGCTCGTCCCGGTCGTGGCCTGGTCGCTCTCGACCTTCGGCTGGCGCGCCACCGCTTTTGCCTCGGGCGTCGCGTATATCGCGATCGGCCTGCCCCTCGCGATGGCGATGCGCCGGCGGCCGGAGGACCACGGCGAGACGGTGGACGGGGGGCGCCCGCCGCGGGATGTCCCGGAGGGCACGGCGAGCGTGGAGGACCGCCGCGATTTCACCGCGCGCGAAGCCCTGCACACGAGCGCGTTCTGGCTGATCTCGCTCGGCCACGCGTTCGCGCTCCTCGCCGTGCACGCGGTCAACGTGCACGCCATCACGCACATGAAGGAGGGGCTCGGCTATTCGGTCGAGCGCGCCGCGTTCGTCATCACGCTCATGGTGGTCGGACAGATCGGCGGCGTCGCGATCGGCTGGTTGGTGGGCGACCGCTTCAAGAAGCGCCTGGTCGCCGCGGTCTGCATGCTGATGCACATGGCAGGGCTGCTGCTCCTCACTTACGCGGTCGGCGTGGCTATGGTGATCGGCTTCGCCCTGCTGCACGGGGTCGCCTGGGGATTGCGCGGCCCGTTCATGCAGGCGATCCGGGCCGACTATTTCGGTCGCGCGGCGATCGGCATGATCCTCGGCCTGTCGTACATGATCATCGTCGTGGGGCAGGTCGGCGGCCCGATGATCGCCGGCGTGCTCGCCGACATGACCGGGGACTACCGTCTGGGCTTCACCATCCTCGCGCTCCTCGCAGGGACCGGCTCGTTGTTTTTCCTCTTCGCAAGGCGGCCCAAGCCGCCGTCGCGGGCCTGATCGCGTGAAAGCGCTCGCCGAGCTGGACGCGCGAGCGGTGCGCGCGGTGCTTCTCGACATCGACGAGACCCTGACGACGGCGGGGAAGCTGACCGCCGATGCGTATGCCGCCCTCGAGCGCCTCCACGCCGCAAACAAGATCGTCGTCCCCGTGACCGGCAGGCCGGCGGGTTGGTGCGATCACATCGCGCGCATGTGGCCGGTGGACGCGGTGGTGGGGGAGAACGGCGCGTTCTACTTCTTCTACGCGGACGGGAAGCTCGGCAAGCGCTTCATCGACGACGACGCGGCTCGAAGGCAGAAGCGAAGCAGGCTCGAAGCCATCGCCAAGCGCATCCTCGTCGCAGTCCCCGGCTGCGCCCTCGCGGCCGACCAGCCGTACCGGGAGACCGACCTTGCGATCGACTACTGCGAGGACGTGCCGGCGCTGCCGATGGACGCCGCCGAACTGATCGCTTCGCTCATGAAGAAAGCCGGACTCAACGCCAAGATCAGTTCGATTCACGTCAACGGCTGGTTCGGCGGTTATGACAAGCTGACCACCAGCCGTATCCTGTTCGACGAGCGCTTCGGCCTCGATCTCGACCGATCGAACCGGGAGTTCATATTCGTCGGCGATTCGCAAAACGACGCGCCGATGTTCGCCTTCTTCCAGAACTCGGTCGGTGTCGCGAACGTGCGCCGATTCGAGGGGCGGCTCGCCGCGTCGCCCAAGTATGTGACCGGCGCGGCCTCCGGGACCGGCTTCGTCGAGCTCGCGGAGCATCTACTCCAAGACAGGTAGTCCGGAACCATGTCGGCATTGACGCTGTTGCTCGTGTTGTTGGCCGTCGCGCTGGCGTTCGATTTCCTGAACGGGATGCACGACAGCGCGGACGTGGTCGCGACCATGATCGCCTCGCGTGCGATGAGCGCGCGCGGCGCGCTCGCCCTCGCCGCGCTGGGGAGTCTTGCGGGCCCGTTCCTGCTCGGGGTCGCCGTCGCCGAGACGGTCGGCGCCGGGGTGGTGGATCCGGGATCGATCACGATTGCCGTGGTGCTCGCGGCGCTGCTGAGCGCGGGCCTGTGGAACGCGCTGGCCTGGTATTACGGCATTCCCGTGAGTTCGTCCCATGCCCTGATCGGCGGATTGATCGGCGCGGCCGCGATCGCCTCCGGCCCCGCCGCGATCCAGGTGCAGGGGCTATGGAAGGTGGGAGTCGCATTGCTGACCTCGCCCATCCTCGGCTTCGTCGCCGCGGTGGGGATCATGCGCTCGACGCGGTGGCTGCTGCGCAACGCGACCCCCAGGGCGAACATCGTGCTGTCCCGCGTGCAGGTTCTGACTGCGGCAGCGCTCGCATTGAGCCATGGCGCGAACGACGCGCAGAAAACGGTCGGCATGATCGCGCTGGGGTTGGTGGCGCTTGGGCTGACGCCGGTGTTCGTCGTGCCGTGGTGGAGCATCGTGCTCAGCGCCTCGGCAATCGCCCTGGGGACTGCGGTCGGGGGCTGGCGCATCATTCGCACCCTAGGCTTGCGCTTCTACCGCATTCGCCCGATTCACAGCTTCACCGCGCAGACAGCCTCGGCCGCGACGATCCTGGCCATGTCGCTCGCCGGAGGGCCGGTCAGCACGACGCAGGTCGTGAGCCTGGCGATCGTCGGCGCGGGAGCGGCCGAGCGCAAGTCGCAGGTGCGTTGGTCCGCCCTCGGTGAGATCGCGGTCGCCTGGGCACTGACGCTGCCGGCGGCGGCTTTGCTGGCCGTACCCCTGCTTCGCCTTGTCGAAGCGACGCTGACTCCAGGAGGCTGACGATGGGATGGTTCGACAAAGGCTTGAATAAAGAGAATAAATTCGTCTCGATGCTGATCGCGCAGGCCGCGAAATCGGTCGAGGCGATCCGCTGCCTGCTGCACAAGCTCGGTGATGTGAACGAGGAGACGATCGAGACCCTGCGCGGGCTCGCCAACGATGCGAGCGAGTTGCGCCAGGTGCTCATCGATGAGCTGCACAAGACGTTCATCACCCCGATCGACCGCGAGGACATCTTCAACCTGTCGCATTGCTACGAGGACATGGTGACCTATGCGCTGACCACCATGGAGGAGATGAGCATCCTCAGGGTGCAGGCCGACGATCCCATCCGCCGTATGGTCGCGGTCGTCTTCCAGGAGGCGCAGCAGCTCGAGCAGGCGATCCTGCGGTTGGCGAAGAACCCGCGCGTCGCAGGCGACCATGCCCACGAGGTGCACAAGATGGAACGCGAGGTCGAACACCTGTACCGTGCCGCGATCAAGGATCTGTTCTCTCACGCCGACGACCCGGCGCGGCTGCCCGGCCTGTTCTATCGCCGCGAGGTCTATCGCCACATTTCCAACATGTCCGACCGCGCCGATTCGGCCGCCAACGTGCTCGGGATGGTGGTGATGAAACTCGCGTGAAATCTCGCGGCGAACGAGTGCGTCACTTGCCGCGCCAGAAGCGAAGGCGAAAGGACCGCTGCCCTGAGTATCAAACGCTTGACGGGCGTCAATGAGTGCTTTCGCCGCCGGCGGTGATTATTACGTTTAGATCTTGGATCCACCGACATGAAAATTCACGAATACCAGGCGAAGGAAATTCTCCGCAAGTACGGCGTCGCGACGCCCCGCGGCGTGCCGTGCTTCTCTGTCGACGAGGCGGTCAAGGCGGCAAGAGAACTGGGCGGCAAGGTCTGGGTAGTGAAGGCGCAGATCCACGCCGGCGGCCGCGGAAAGGGCGGCGGGGTGAAGGTGGTGAAGTCCGAGGGCGAGCTGCGGGAATCGGCTGGGAAGATTCTCGGCATGATGCTCAAGACCCACCAGACCGGGCCCGAAGGACAGAAGGTCAGGCGCCTCCTGATCGAAGAGGGCGCCGACATCAAGAAGGAGCTCTACGTCGGCATGGTGGTGGACCGCGGCACGCAGCGCGTCGCCCTGATGGCTTCCAGCGAAGGTGGCATGGACATCGAGGAAGTTGCGGCCAAGGCGCCCGAGAAGATCCACAAGGTGTTCGTCGATCCGGGAACGGGACTGAAGGACGCGGAGGCCGACGAGGTCGCGAAGAAGATTGGCGTCCCCGCCGCGAGCTTGCCGCAAGCCCGCACGATCCTGAAAGCGCTCTACAAGGCGTTCGACGACATCGACGCGAGCCTCGCCGAGATCAATCCGCTCATCCTTACCGGCGATGGAAAAGTGGTCGCGCTCGACGCCAAGATCGATTTCGACGACAACGCGCTGTTCCGCCACCCGGACCTGCAGCAATTGCGCGACCTCGACGAGGAGGACCCGGCCGAGGTCGAGGCTTCCAAGCACGACCTCAATTACATCCAGCTCGACGGCGACATCGGCTGCCTGGTCAACGGCGCGGGGCTTGCGATGGCGACCATGGACATCATCAAGCTCTACGGCGGCAGCCCTGCAAACTTTCTCGATGTGGGCGGGGGCGCGACAACCGAGAAGGTCACCGAGGCGTTCAAGATCATGCTGCGCATCCCCTACCTGAAGGCGATCCTCGTCAACATCTTCGGCGGCATCATGAAATGCGACGTGATCGCGGCGGGCGTGGTGGCAGCGGCGAAGCAGGTGAGCCTGAAAGTGCCGCTCGTGGTGCGGCTTGAAGGAACGAACGTCGAGCTCGGCAAGAAAATCCTGGCAGAGTCGGGGCTGCCGATCATTTCCGGAAACAACATGGCAGACGCCGCGCAGAAGGTGGTCGCCGCGGCGAAGGGAGGGCGATGAGCATCCTCATCGACAAGAACACCCGCGTGATGACGCAAGGCATCACCGGCAAGACCGGGCAGTTTCACACCAAAACGGGCAAGGAGTACGCGAACGGCAAGAACTGTTACGTCGCCGGCGTCAACCCGAAAAAACCGGGCGAGTCCTACGAAGGCATCCCGATTTTCGCCACGGTGAAGGAAGCGAAGCAGAAGACCGGCGCCAACGTCTCGGTAATCTACGTTCCGCCGCCTTTCGCCGCCGCGGCGATCGACGAGGCGGTCGAGGCCGATCTCGATCTCGTCATCTGCATCACCGAGGGCATCCCGGTGCGCGACATGATCCGCACCAAGTTCAAGATGCAGGGCAGGAGGACCAAACTGATCGGTCCCAATTGCCCCGGGGTCATCACGCCCGATGAGATCAAGATCGGGATCATGCCGGGCCACATCCACAAGAAAGGCCGCATCGGAGTCGTGTCGCGCTCGGGCACCCTTACTTATGAAGCGGTCGGGCAACTGATGGAGCTCGGGCTCGGGCAGTCTTCCTGCGTCGGAATCGGCGGCGATCCGGTGAATGGATTGAAGCACGTCGATGTGCTCAAGATGTTCAACGACGATCCGGAGACCGACGCCGTCATCATGGTGGGCGAGATCGGCGGCTCCGACGAGGAGAACGCCGCCCGCTGGGTGAAGGCCAACATGAAAAAACCGGTGGTCGGCTTCATTGCCGGAGTCACCGCGCCGCCGGGGAAACGCATGGGTCATGCGGGCGCGATCATCTCCGGCGGCAAGGGCACGGCTCAGGAAAAACTCGCGGTCATGGAAGAATGCGGGATCAAGGTGACCAAGAACCCCGCGGAGATGGGCAAGCTGCTGAAGTCGGTGCTGAAATAGAAGGATGCGAGGCGGCACTCACTTTTGCCTCGACAGCTCCCGGGCCGGGGCGCGCGACGTGGAAATGATTGACGCCTGTCAAGCTTTTACTCGCGCGCCCGGACGTAGAATGAATGCATGAACGACCGGGCCTCCCCGAAACCGCAGCAGCAGGGAAATCGCGCTCGCGTGCGCGGTACGCCCAAGGGGCGCAGGGTCGATCCCAAGGCCCGCGAGGAACTACGGGCTCTCCTGGAGGACGCGCCGCGCCGGCGCGACCTGCTCATCGAATACCTCCACCGCATCCAGGACCGCCATGGACATCTCTCGGCCGCGCATCTGGTCGCGCTCGCCGACGAGATGAAGCTTTCGATGACCGAGGTCTACGAGGTCGCGACCTTCTACCACCACTTCGATGTGGTGAAGGATGGCGATGCGGCGCCGCCCGCGATCACGGTGCGCGTGTGCGACTCGATCTCCTGCGAGATCGCGGGCGCGGGCGAACTGATCGAGAAGCTACCCGGAATTCTCGGCAAGGACGTGCGCGTGCTGCACGCGCCCTGCATCGGCCGTTGCGAGACCGCTCCGGCCGCCGCCGTCGGGCAGAACCCGCTGCCGTACGCCAGCGTCGAACAGATCGCCGCGCTGGTCAAAGCCAAGGCGGTGAAGCACCCTGCGCCCGGCTCGCGCGAGTCGCATCCGCACAGGGAAATAGTGAGTCCCGCTTACGTCGATTACACCGCTTACCGCGCCAAAGGTGGTTATGCGCTCGCCAAATCGTGCATCGAGGGCGCGAAGAAGCGCGAGGACGTGATCGCCCTGATGGAGAACTCCGGTCTGCGCGGCCTGGGCGGCGCGGGTTTTCCCGCGGGACGCAAATGGAAATCGGTCGCGGCTGAACCGGCGCCGCGGTTGTGCGCGATCAACATCGACGAGGGCGAGCCCGGCACATTCAAGGACCGCTGGTATCTCGAGCGCGATCCGCACCGGTTCATCGAAGGCGCGTTGATTGCCGCTTGGGTCGTCGATATCGCGGAAATCTACGTGTATCTCCGCGACGAATATCACGGGTGCCGGGCGATCCTGGAAAAGGAAATCGCGGCCCTGCAACAGAATCCGCCGTGCAAGCTGCCGCCGATTCATCTTCGCCGCGGCGCCGGCGCGTACATCTGCGGCGAGGAATCGGCGATGATCGAGTCGATCGAGGGCAAGCGCGGCATGCCGCGTCTGCGCCCGCCCTACGTCGCACAGGTGGGGCTCTTTGGCCGGCCGACCCTCGAGCACAACATGGAGACGCTGCACTGGGTGCGCGAAATACTCGAGCGCGGAGCGGACTGGTTCGCCTCGCACGGCCGCAACGGGCGCAAGGGCCTGCGCTCCTTCTCGGTGAGCGGCCGGGTGAAGAAGCCCGGCGTGCATCTCGCCCCCGCCGGCATCACGGTGAAGGAGCTGATCGCCGAGCATTGCGGCGGGATGCTCGACGGCCACGCCTTCTACGGCTATCTCCCGGGCGGTGCCTCGGGCGGGATTCTCCCAGCATCGATGGCGGACATCCCGCTCGATTTCGACACGCTCAACCAGTACGGCTGCTTCATCGGCTCGGCGGCCGTGGTGATTCTCTCGGACAAGGATCGCGCAACGAGTGCCGCGCGCAACCTGACGAAATTCTTCTCCGAGGAGTCCTGCGGGCAGTGCACTCCCTGCCGCGTGGGCACAGCCAAGACGCTCAAGCTGATCGAGAAGACGAAATGGGATCAGCCGCTGTTGAAGGAACTTTCCCAGGCGATGATGGACGCATCCATATGCGGGTTGGGGCAGGCCGCTCCCAACCCGGTGCTTTCTGTGATGAAATATTTCCCGAACGAGATCGCGTGAAATGAAAACCGGGGACAGATCACTATTTTTCAGCTCTGCCACGTCTATTTTCCGAGTGGTCGCAAAAGATTGTGGCCTGTCCCCTGGCGAGAGGTAACCGATGGACCGCATAAGCACCGCGCAAGCGGCGACGATGCCCGTTGAGTTCAAGTTGAACGGCAAGACCGTCGTGGGCCGCTCGGACGAATCCATCATCGAGACGGCCAGGCATCACGGAATCGAGATTCCGCGCCTCTGCTACAAGGAAGGCATGCGGCCGGACGGCAACTGCCGCGCCTGCGTGGTCGAGATCAAGGGCGAGCGCGTGCTCGCGCCTTCCTGCTGCCGCTATCCCCAGGATGGCATGGAAGTGACCACCGACAGCGCGCGCGCCGTAACCAGCCAGAAGATGGTGCTCGAGCTGCTGCTTTCGGACATTCCCGAGAAGTCTTACACGCTCAATTCAGAGCTCGACCAATGGGCGAAACAGCTCAGGATCGGCAAGCCGCGCTTCGAATCGCGGCGCCAGCCCAAAGCGGATCTCTCGCACTCCGCGATCGCGGTGAACCTGGATGCGTGTATCCAGTGCACGCGCTGCCTGCGTGCCTGCCGCGAGGAACAGGTCAACGACGTCATCGGCTACGCGCACCGCGGCGAGCACTCCAAGATCGTGTTCGACCTCGACGATCCGATGGGCGATTCCACCTGCGTCGCCTGCGGTGAGTGCGTGCAGGCCTGCCCGACGGGCGCGCTCATGCCGGCGCGCGAAGTCGGCAAGATCCAGGCGGACAAGACCGTGGATTCGGTCTGCCCCTACTGCGGCGTGGGCTGCCTGCTCACTTACAACGTCAAGGGCAACAAGATTCTCTGGGTGCAGGGCCGCGAAGGGCCTGCCAACAGCAGCCGGCTGTGCGTGAAGGGGCGCTACGGTTTCGATTACGTGCAGCACAAGCACCGACTCACCAAGCCGCTCATCCGCAAGCCGGGCGTGAAAAAGCACAAGGACTTCGTCGTCGATCCGGACAACTGGTCCGAGGTATTCCGAGAGGCGAGCTGGGAAGAAGCGCTGGATTTCGCCGCGAAAGGCCTGCGTGATATCCGCGACAAGTACGGGAAAAAATCGCTCGCCGGCTTCGGCTCGGCGAAAGGCACGAACGAAGAGGCCTATCTCTTCCAGAAGCTGGTGCGCACCGGCTTCGGCTCGAACAACGTCGATCACTGCACGCGGTTGTGCCATGCATCGAGCGTCGCGGCGCTGATGGAGGGCATCAACTCCGGCGCGGTCTCGAACCAGGTGCGCGACGTGAGGAAGGCGGAAGTGATCTTCCTCATCGGCGCCAACCCGACGGTGAACCACCCGGTCGCCGCGACCTGGATGAAGAACGCGGCCAAGGCGGGCGTGAAGCTTATCGTTGCGGATCCGCGACGCGGCGAGCTCGCGCGCTACGCCACGCATTATCTGCAGTTCAAGGCCGATACCGATGTGGCGCTCCTCAACGCGATGCTGCACGTCATCGTCGAGGAGGGCCTCGTCAACGAAGCTTTCATCCGCGACCGCACCTCGGGCTACGAAGCTCTGGCCGAGAACGTGAAGAAGTTCTCTCCCGAGGCGATGGCGCTGGTGTGCGGCATCGACGCGAAGACTATCCGCGAGGTCGCGCGCCTCTACGCGACTTCCAAGGGCTCGATGATCATGTGGGGCATGGGCATCTCGCAGCACGTGCACGGCACCGACAACGCGAGGTGCCTGATCGCGTTGGCTCTTTCGACCGGCCAGATCGGCAAGCCGGGCTCCGGCCTGCATCCTCTGCGCGGCCAGAACAACGTTCAGGGCGCATCGGACTCGGGCCTGATCCCGATGTTCTATCCGGATTACCAGCGCGTCGCCACGCCCGAAGCGAAAGCGCGCTTCGAGAAATTGTGGGGCATGGAGCTCGACCCCAAGCCCGGCCTCACCGTGGTCGAGATCATCAACGCGGCGAAGAAACGCGAAATCCGCGGCATGTACATCATGGGCGAGAACCCGGCGATGTCCGATCCGGACGCCGATCATGCACGCGAGGCGCTCGCTGCGCTCGATCACATGGTGGTGCAGGACATTTTTCTCACCGAGACGGCTTACCTCGCCGACGTCGTGCTGCCGGCGACCGCCTGGCCGGAGAAAGTGGGCACCGTCACCAACACCGACCGGATGGTGCAGCTCGGGCGCAAAGCGATCGAGCCGCCGGGCGAAGCGAAGGAAGACCTCTGGCTCATCAACGAGCTCGCCAAGCGCATGGGTCTTTCCTGGAATTACAGGCATCCGCGCGAAGTGTTCGACGAAATGCGCCAGTGCATGGACTCGATCGCGGGCATCACCTGGGAACGCCTCGAGCGCGATTCGTCGGTGACCTACCCTTGCGAGAAGGAAGGCGATCCGGGCGAACCGGTCGTATTCACGACGCACTTTCCCACGACCACCGGCCGCGGCAAGTTCGTTCCCGCGGACCTGATCTCGGCGGCCGAGCGCCCGGACAGCCAATATCCGATGGTGCTCATCACCGGAAGGCAGCTCGAGCACTGGCACACCGGCGCGATGACGCGCCGCGCCACGGTGCTCGACCACATCGAGCCGGAACCGGTCGCATCCTTTCACCCGCTCGATCTGGACAAGCTCGGCGCAAAACCGGGCGAGGTGATCACCGTGGAGTCGCGGCGCGGAAGGATTTCGCTCTACGCGCGCGCCGACGACGGCACGCCGCCGGGCGCGGTGTTCATCCCGTTCTGCTATTACGAGGCGGCGGCGAATCTGCTCACCAACCCGGCGCTCGATCCCTTCGGGAAAATCCCGGAGTTCAAGTACTGCGCGGTGAAGGTCACGAAGGGCGGGCCGACGCCGGTGCACTCGAGTTTCGGCGGCGGCAAGGCGCTCGCCGAACTGGGAACCACATAGAGCGAAGTCGCCGCCGGGACTTCACGCCCGGCGTCCCTTCCGCGGCCGAAATGTTTTCAGGAGAGGAGAAGCATGTCATTGTCGGATATTGAAATCGCACAGCAGGCGAAAATGCTGCGCGTCACCAAGATCGCCGAGAAGCTCGGCATTCCCGAGGAGCATCTGGTCCCCTACGGCCACTACAAGGCGAAGGTGTCGCTCGAGTACGTGGACAGCCTCAAGAGCAGGAAGGACGGCAAGCTGATCCTGGTTACCGCCATCACGCCGACGCCGGCCGGTGAAGGCAAGACCACGACCACGGTCGGGCTGGGCGACGCGCTCAACCGCATCGGCAAGAAAGCGATCATCTGTCTGCGCGAACCCAGCCTCGGCCCGGTATTCGGCATGAAAGGCGGCGCCGCCGGCGGCGGCTATGCCCAGGTAGTGCCGATGGAAGACATCAACCTGCATTTCACCGGCGATTTCAGCGCCATCGGTCTTGCCAACAACCTGCTCGCGGCGGCGATCGACAATCATATCCACCACGGCAACGAGCTCGGGCTCGACCTGCGGCGCATCACCTGGAAGCGCGTGGTGGACATGAACGACCGCGCGCTGCGCGATATCGTGGTCTCGCTCGGCGGCACCGCCAACGGCTATCCGCGCCAGGACGGCTTCGACATCGTGGTCGCCTCCGAGGTGATGGCGATCTTCTGCCTGTGCACTTCGCTCAAGGATCTCAAGAACCGCCTGGGCAACATCGTCGTCGGCTATACGCGCGACCAGAAGCCGGTGCGCGCCAAGGACCTCAAGGTGCACGGCGCGATGACGGTCCTGCTCAAGGATGCGCTCGCGCCCAACCTGGTGCAAACGCTCGAGAACAGCCCCGCGTTCATCCACGGCGGGCCGTTCGCCAACATCGCGCACGGCTGCAACTCGGTGATCGCCACGCAGACCGCACTGAAGCTCGCCGACTATTGCGTGACCGAAGCGGGCTTCGGCGCCGACCTCGGCGCGGAGAAATTCATCGACATCAAGTGCCGCAAGTCGGGACTGCGGCCGCACGCTGTGGTGATCGTGGCGACGGTGCGGGCGCTCAAGTATCACGGTGGTGTCGACCTCAAGGAGGTCAGCAAGGAGAACCTGGCGGCCCTCGAGAAGGGCATCACCAATCTCGAGCGCCACGTCAACAACGTGCGCAATCACTACGGGCTGCCGTGCGTGGTCTCGATCAACCGCTTCAATTTCGACACGCCCGCGGAAATCGAGCTGCTCAAGAAGAAGATGGCGCACCACGAAGCGCCCGTCATTCTGGCGACGCACTGGGCGGACGGCGGCAAGGGGGCGGAGCAGGTCGCGCGCACCGTGGTCGATCTCGTTGAAAAGGTGCCGTCGAACTTCAAATTCGTCTATGAGGACTCGCTGCCGCTGTGGGAGAAGATCAAGGCCATCGCCACCAAGATCTACGGCGCGAGCGAAGTCATTGCGGATGCCAAGGTGCGCGGCCAGATCAAGAAGCTGCAGGAAGACGGTTACGGCCACTACCCGGTGTGCGTGGCTAAGACCCAGTACTCGTTTTCGACCGATCCGCAGCTGCGCGGGGCACCCTCCGGCCACGTGATCAACGTCCGCGAAGTGCGGCTCGCCGCCGGCGCCGAGTTCGTCGTCATGGTGTGCGGCGACGTCATGACCATGCCGGGACTGCCGAAAGTGCCGTCGGCCGAGAAGATCGACCTGACCGACGACGGCAAGGTGGTGGGGCTGTTCTGATCCCGTATAATCCTCCGGCCCGAAAAACGAGGAAGAGGCATCCACCGTGGAATTCCTGAATGAAGTGCAGACCACTGTCTTCTGGGTGGGGCTGTGGCAGATCATTCTTGTCAACATCGTATTGTCCGGCGACAACGCCGTGGTGATCGCGCTTGCGGCGCGCTCGCTGCCGCCGAAGCAGCAAACTCAGGCCGTGTTCTGGGGCGCCGGCGCTGCCGTGATCATGCGGATCATTCTGACGATCATCGCGGTCGAGATGCTGAAGTGGCCCTGGCTCAAGCTGATCGGGGCGGTGCTGCTGCTCTGGATCGCGGTCAAGCTGCTCATGCCGGAAGACGGCGGCGAGGGCAGGGTTGATTCGAGCGACAACCTTTGGGCGGCGATCAAGACCATCCTTATCGCGGATCTGGTGATGAGCCTGGACAACGTGATTGCAGTGGCCGCCGCGGCGAAGGGCAGCCTCACGCTGCTGGTATTGGGACTCGCGATCAGCATCCCGCTGGTGATTTTCGGTGCCACCATGCTGATGAAGGTGATGGACCGCTTCCCCGTGATCATTACCATCGGCGCAGGCTTGCTCGGGTGGGTCTCGGGCGACATGGCCGCGACCGACCCCGTAGTGAAGGGATGGGTCGACGCGAACGCCGCCTGGCTGCATTGGGCCGCGCCGGCGGCGGGCGCGGTTTTCGTGATCACGGCCGGCAAGTGGCTCGCTGCCCGCGAGAAAAAGAAAGAACAAGTGGTGGATCTGGCTTAGATGCCCTGGAGGATATTTTGATGAAAGTGCTGGTGCCAGTGGATGGGTCTGAATCGTCGAGCCGGGCGGTGGACCACCTCGTCAAGAAGCTCGGTTGGTACAAGGACGGCATCGAAATCCATCTGATCAACGTCCAGCACCAGGTTCCTTACGGCAACCGGGTGAGCTCCGTCGTCGGGCACGACCAGCTCGCCCAGTACCACAAGGAAGAGGGGATGGCGGCGCTCAAGCCCGGGATGCAGAAACTCGATGCAGCCCAAGTCCCGTACCACCATCACATCGCAGTAGGCGACGAGGCCGACGTTATATGCAAGTACGCAAAGGAAAAAGGGCTCGATCAGATCGTCATGGGTACCCGCGGCATGGGATCGGTGTCCAATCTGGTGCTGGGATCGGTCGCGACCAAGGTGATCCACCTCTCGCCCGTGCCGGTGCTTCTTGTGAAGTGACCCAAAGAGGTGGAGTCAAGCTGCCGCGCGGACTTGACCTCAGTCAAGGTTGCCGACGGCTTTACTCGCAATAATCCGTGCACTCGCGCTCTATGTGAGAGGTTGCACGAAGGACATGCTCTTTCGACCGGGTCGGGATAATATGCAGGGAGACATCCGGGTAGGACCACCAATTTTCCGCGCAGTTAAGTTAAGGGAGGACTGTCATGCGAATTGACGTTGATCGAGCTTTGCGCTGGAGCATTCCAATGTGGGCGGCCGTGACGGCGGCCGTCCTTCCCCACCATGCGGTCGCGGCCTGGGAACCCACCAAGACTGTCGAATTCATCATTCCTGCCGGAACCGGGGGCGGCGCCGACCAGATGGCGCGCTTCATCCAGGGCCTGGTCGCCAAGAACAAGCTGATGAGTAGGCCGATGGTCGTCATCAACAAGTCCGGGGGCGCAGGCGCAGAAGGCTTCCTCGACGTCAAGGAGTCGAAGGGTGATCCGCACAAGATCATCATCACCCTGTCGAACCTGTTCACGACGCCGCTCGCGACCCACACGCCGTTCAACTGGCGCGACCTGACGCCGGTGCAGATGATGGCGCTCGACAACTTTGTTCTTTGGGTGAATGCGGCCACGCCCTACAAGACGCCCAAGGAATATGTTGCCGCAGCCAAGGCCGCGGGCGGCAAGTTCAAGATGGGCGGCACCGGGTCGAAGCAGGAGGACCAGATCATCACCGTCGCCCTGGAGAAACAGACCGGCGCCAAATTCACTTACATTTCCTACCGCGGCGGCGGCGAAGTAGCGGTTCAGCTTGTGGGCAAGCACGTCGATTCCACGGTCAACAACCCGATCGAAGCGGTAGCGCAATGGCGCGCCGGGGCTCTGCGACCGCTGTGCGTGTTCGAAGCCAAACGCATGCCCTACAAGTCGAAGATCACCGCGACCATGTCCTGGTCCGACATTCCCACCTGCAAGGAAACCGGCCTCGACGTCGAATACATGATGCTGCGCGGCATATTCATGCCGGGCGGCGTGACCGCCGATCAGGTTCAGTTCTACGTGGATTTGCTGAAGAAAGTGCGCGACACCCCCGAGTGGAAGAGTTTTCTGGAGCAGGGGGCGTTCAACCAGACTACTTTGGCCGGGAAAGAGTATGAGGCATGGGTGGCGCGCGAGGAGGCGCGGCACATCCTTCTGATGAAGGAGGCAGGGTTTCTGGCGAGGTAACGCCCTTTCCGCGCGGAGACGCCTCCGCGCGGCGGTCTGGGATCATCGGCTTAGCGAATCGAGGGGGAGGGGACGTGGGGGAGGAGCGTTCGGCTGCATCCGTCAGGGCGGTGGAAATCGGCGTCGCCTTGGTCGTGTTTCTCTTCGGCGCCGTGGTTATGTTCGACAGCTTCCGCGTCGGCGCGAGATGGGGAGAGGACGGGCCGCAGCCGGGCTATTTCCCGTTCTACGTCGGTCTGTTGATCTGCGTCGCCGGCGTGACCGTATTCGTCAACGCCCTTCGCAACTCCTCGCTCGCCACCAAATCGTTTGTGTCCCACGAGGCGCTGAAAAAGATTCTGACCGTCCTCGTGCCGACGGTGGTGTATGTCGCGCTGATCAAGTATCTGGGATTCTACGTCGCGTCCACGCTCTATATCGCGTACTTCATGTGGCGGCTCGGCAATTACCCCTGGCTGAAGACCGTGCCCGTCGCAGTCGGTGTCAGCGTCGCGTTCTTCCTCGTCTTTGAGACATGGTTCCAAGTGCCTCTGCCCAAAGGTCCTCTGGAAGCGGCGCTGGGTTTGAATTGAAAACGCTGCCGGCCGGATAGATCCGATCGACGCTCGCGCCGGGAAAGGGAGACCAGTGGCAGAGATCAACGCGCTGATGCAGGGGTTCGGCGTCGCGCTGTCGCCGTTCAACCTGATGCTGATGTTCGTGGGCGTGGTCCTCGGCATCGTCATCGGAGTGCTTCCGGGACTGGGCGGCGCAAACGGCGTCGCCATCCTGCTGCCGCTGACGTTCTCGATGGCGCAGCAGCCCGGCGGCACGACTTCAGCGATCATCCTGCTGTCGTGCATCTACTGGGGCGCGCTGTTCGGCGGGGCGATTACTTCGATCCTGTTCAACATCCCCGGCGAGCCCTGGTCGGTGGCGACCACCTTCGACGGTCATCCCATGGCGCAGCAGGGGCGCGCGGGCAATGCGCTCACCGCTGCGTTCACCTCGTCGTTCGTCGGCGCGCTGATCGCGGTGATCATGATCACGTTCCTCTCCCCCGTCGTGGCGGGTTTTGCCCTGCGCTTCGGCCCGCCGGAGTTCTTTTCGGTGTATTTGCTCACTTTCTGCGCCTTTGTCGGCATGGCCGGTGGCAACGCCGCGAAAACCGTTGCTTCGATGATGATCGGGTTCGCGCTGGCTGCGGTCGGCCTGGACAGCGTCACCGGAACCCTGCGGCTCACGTTCGGAACCACCGTGCTCCTCAAAGGATTCGACTTCCTGATCGCCGTCATCGGGCTTTTCGGGATCGGCGAGATCCTCGAGACGCTTGAGGAGGGCCTGGCGTTCAAGGGCGCACAGGCCCGAATGAACGCCAAGGTGGTGGTGGAAACCTGGAAAGAGCTGCCGCGCTACTGGGCCACATCGCTTCGCAGCGCGGCGGTGGGTTGCTTCATGGGAATCGTGCCGGGCGGCGCAACGCCCGCCTCCTTCATGAGCTACGGCCTGGCGCGGCGCTTCTCCAAGGACGGCAAGGACTTCGGCAGCGGTAAGATCGAGGGCGTGGTGGCGCCGGAAACCGCCGCCCATGCCGCCGGCACCTCCGCGCTCCTACCCATGATCACCCTCGGGGTTCCGGGATCGCCCACGGCCGCGGTGCTGCTCGGCGGACTCTTGATCTGGGGGCTGCAGCCCGGGCCGCTCCTCTTTGTCGAAAAGCCGGAATTTGTGTGGGGCCTGATCGCCAGCATGTATCTGGGCAACATCGTCGGATTGATCGTCGTGCTGACCTGCGTGCCGCTGCTCGCAGCGATCCTGCGCATTCCGTTCTCGATCATCGCGCCGGTCATCATCGTAATCTGCGCGATCGGCGCCTACACCGTGCACAACTCCATGTTCGACGTCTATCTGATGGTCGTGTTCGGGGTGATCGGCTACGCCTTCAAGAAGCTGCGCTATCCGCTCGCGCCGCTCGTGTTGGCATTGGTCCTCGGCGACCGCGCGGAGGAAAATTTCCGCAACGCGATCAAGGGCTCGCAGGGCGACCTGCTCGTGTTTTTCTCGAACACGTTGGTGGGCAGCCTGACCGGTCTCGCGCTGGTGCTGCTCTTCTGGCCGCTCATCAACGCGGGTTGGCGTGCCGTCGCACGGCAACGCTAGTGCCGATCCGGCTCGGACAGGTCCCCGACCCGTTGCTTGAGACGAGACAGCGTCTCCGGGGTGAGGTTGAGGTAGGAAGCCAGTTCTTTTTTGGGGATGCGGCCGATCAGGTCCTGATGCTTGCGCATGAAACGCGCGAGGCGCCCGGGGGCATCGAGCAGGTGAAGCGTGATGGTATGCGCCATCACCTCCGACATCAGCCGCATGACCTCGTACTCGAAGCGCAACTTGACTTCGGCGTGCCGGTCGAGGAATTCGACCCAGTGGGGCATGGACAAGCGCGCTACGCTGACCTTGGTCACCGCGGCTATGCTGTAGGGCATGGGGGTCTTCAATCGCCACGCTGCGTAGGAAGTGTCCATGTCGGTTTCGGCCGCAAAGCGCAGGATCATTTCCTTTCCCTGCGGGTTGCTGACGACGCGCTTTAGAATCCCCTCGAGGATGAAGAACTGCTCCATGTTGGTCCCGCCCTGGCGCACCAGCGGTTCGCCTTTGCGGCACTCCGCGATCTCAAGCAGCGGCTCCAGATCGTTCCAGGCGGACACCGGCATTTCGCGCAGAATCAGGTTTTGCTTGAGCTGCAGGCGAATCGTGTTGTGCTGGGGGTGGTTGTTGATCGCCGACACGGGTGACGTGGCTGGAAGGTGTAAGTCGCGGCAATTAAGCGGGATTTATTGACCACAGTCAAGGTTGACTGACGGCCAGGCTCCTAGACTTTCAGACCTGTTTTTTTGACGTCTCGCGGGACCTGCATCCCCTCGCAAATGCGGGAGTCTCTCTATAGCGTAAGGAGGCCGTATGGGAACCGTTGAACCGCAAGTCGCGCAATCGGGCGCCGTACAAGAAGTGACCGACGGCTTTAACCTGGTCATCGATGCCCTCAAATTAAACGGCATCGACACGGTCTTCGGCCTGCCCGGTATCCCCATCACCGACCTTACCCGCAAGGCACAGGCCGCAGGCATGCGCGTGATTTCGTTCCGCCATGAGCAGAACGCCGGCAACGCCGCCGCCATCGCCGGCTTTATGACTCAAAAGCCGGGCATCTGCCTGACGGTGTCCGCCCCCGGCTTCCTCAACGGCCTGACCGCTCTGGCCAACGCCACCACCAATTGCTTCCCGATGATCCTCATCAGCGGCTCCAGCGAGCGCGAGATCGTCGACCTGCAGCAGGGTGACTACGAGGAGATGGACCAGTTGGCCATAGCCAAGCCACTGTGCAAGGCCGCCTTCCGCGTGCTGCACGCCGAGGACATCGGTGTGGGCATCGCGCGTGCCATCCGCGCCGCCGTCTCCGGCCGCCCGGGCGGCGTCTACCTCGACCTGCCGGCCAAGCTGTTCGCTCAGACCATGGAAGCGGAAGCCGGCAGGAAATCGCTGATCAAGGTGGTCGATCCGGCGCCGCGCCAGATCCCGGCCCAGGACGCCGTGCAGCGCGCCCTCGAACTGCTCAAGAGCGCCAAGCGTCCACTCATCGTGCTGGGCAAGGGTGCCGCCTATGCCCAGGCCGACGCGGACATCCGCGCCCTGGTCGAGAAGACCGGCATCCCCTACCTGCCCATGGCCATGGCCAAGGGCCTGCTGCCCGACACGCACCAGCAGTCCGCTGCCGCCGCCCGCTCCTTCGTGCTGCCCGAGGCTGACGTGGTGATGCTGGTCGGCGCTCGCCTGAACTGGCTGCTCTCGCATGGCAAAGGCAAGACCTGGGGCGGCAAGGACCATAAGGCGTGGGGCGGCCAGAAGTTCATCCAGGTCGACATCTCGCCGCAGGAGATGGACAGCAACGTCCGTATCGACGCCCCCGTGGTCGGCGACATCGGTTCCTGCGTATCCGCGCTGCTCGCCGCTATTAACTCAACTGCGGGCTCCAGCTGGGCCAGGCCGCCGGCTGACTGGCTGCGCGCCATCGCCGAGCGCAAGGACAAGAACCTGGCCAAGATGGCCGAGACCCTGGCCAAGGATCCGGTGCCGATGAATTTTCACAGCGCGCTGAACGTGGTGCGCGACATCGTCAAGGCCAACCCGGACGCCATCCTGGTCAACGAAGGCGCCAACGCGCTCGACTTCACCCGCAGCATCGTCGACATGTACAAGCCGCGCAAGCGCCTGGACGTGGGCACCTGGGGCATCATGGGCATTGGGATGGGCTTTTCCGTCGCGGCCGCGGTGGTCAGCGGCCATCCGGTGATCGCGATCGAGGGCGACAGCGCCTTCGGCTTCTCCGGCATGGAAGTCGAGACCGTCTGCCGCTACAATCTGCCGGTCTGCGTGGTCGTCTTCAACAACAACGGCATCTACCGCGGCACCGACGTCAATCCGACCGGCGGCCCGGATGTGGCACCCACCGTGTTCGTCAAGGGCGCGCGCTATGACAAGCTGATGGAGGCTTTCGGCGGCGTGGGCGTGCACGCCACGACGCCGGCCGAATTGCGCAAGGCAATGGAAGAAGCCATCCGCTCGCGCAAGCCCACGCTCATCAATGCCGTGATCGATGAAACCGCCGGCACCGAAAGCGGGCGCATCACGAGCCTGAATCCGAGCGCAAAGAAGAAATAGGTCAAGCCGTTGAGCAAGGGCAGGTAGCCTTTCATCTGCCGCAGAATTCTTGGAGATCGGAATGGAAGCACTCAAGGGAGTACGCATCCTCGACATGTCGCACGTGCAGGCCGGGCCCACCTGCTCGCAGCTCCTCGCCTGGATGGGTGCCGACGTGATCAAGTTCGAGAATCCCGCCGGCGATGCGACGCGCGGCCAGCTGCGCGACGTGCCCAACGCCGACAGCCTGTACTTCACCATGCTGAATTGCAACAAGCGCTCGATTACGGTGAACATGAAGAGCGCCGAGGGCAAGCAGGTGTTCGTCGACCTGCTCGCGAAGTGCGACATCATCATGGAGAACTTCGGCCCCGGGGTGCTCGACCGGCTTGGCTTCACCTGGGAAAAGATCCACGAGCTCAATCCGCGCATCGTGATGGGCTCGATCAAGGGCTTCGGCTCGAGCGGTCCCTACGCCGACTTCAAGGCCTACGAGAACGTGGCGCAGGCGATGGGCGGCGCGATGAGCACCACCGGCGTGCCGGAAGGGCCGCCCTTCGTTACCGGCGCGCAGATCGGCGACTCGGGCACCGGGCTGCACCTCGCCATCGGCCTGCTGGCGGCGCTGCGCCAGCGCGACCGCACGGGCAAGGGCCAGTACGTCGAGGTGGCGATGATGGACGGCGTGATGAACCTGTGCCGCGTCAAGTTTCGCGACCATCAAAGGCTGACGCGCCAGTCACTGTCGGAATATTCCGTGCCTACGCAACAGGGCATGGGCGATGTCCCGCGCGGCGGCAACGATTCCGGCGGCGGCCAGCTCGGCAACGCGATTCACTGCAAGCCGCACGGCCCGAACGATTGGCTGTACGTTGTCGTTCAGGAGGCGGTGTGGGAGCCGCTGGCGAAAAGGATCGGTCCGGATCTGGGATTGCCCGGCCTCGCTTCCGATCCGAAGTTCGCCAAGATCGCGGATCGCCGCAAGAACCAGAACGAGATGTGGAAGCTCATCACCGACTTCGCCAAGAACTACACCAAGCGCGAATTCATGGCGATCCTCAACCCACTGGATGTTCCGTGCGGACCCATCATGGGCACGGATGACCTTGCCAATGACGAGCATATACGCGGACGCGACATGTGGGTCGAGCTGGATCACCCGCAGCGCGGCAAGTGGTGGAACGTCGGCATGCCGATCAAGCTTTCCGACTCGCCTGCGAAGATCAAGCGCTCGCCCTTGCTTGGCGAGCACACCGAGGAAGTCCTGAAGGAAGTGCTCGGTTACGACGACACAAGGATCGCCGGGCTGAAGCAGGCTGGCGCTTTCAGCGTGCCACCGAAAAAAGCGTAATCCGGACGCAGAGCGCCGGATTACGTCGGCGCGTTGGAACGGACCCAATTGGGCAGTTCAACGCGCCGAGTTCAAATCATGGAGTAATTCATGCGAATCGCAATAATCGGGCAACAAGACTTCGGCAAGGCCGTATTGGACGCATTTCTAGCCCGTGGGGACGAAGTTGCGGGCGTGTTTTGCGCCCCGGAAAAGGAAGGCGCCAAGGCCGATCCCTTGAGGGCGGTGGCGCAGGAGAAAGGCATCAAGGTTTTCCAGTTTCAATCCCTGCGCAACCAAGAGGCGCACGAGGCCTTGCGCGGATTGAATGCAGACCTCGGGATCATGGCGTACGTGCTGCAGTTCGCGCCGCAGGAATTCGTAAGAATTCCCAAAAAGGGCATGATCCAATATCACCCGTCGCTGTTGCCGAGATACCGGGGCCCGAGCTCGATCAATTGGCCGATCATACGCGGTGACACCAAGACCGGACTCTCGATCTTTCGCCCGAACGATGGTTTGGACGAAGGGCCCGTGATCCTGCAAAAGGAAACGCCGCTCGACCCGGACGATACGCTCGGCAGCGTGTACTTCGATCGCCTGTTCCCGATGGGAGTCGCGGCGATGGTCGAGGCGGCCGACTTGGTGATCGCGGGCAAGCAGCGCGAAACGGTTCAGGATGAGGCCCTGGCGAGCTACGAAGGCTGGTGTCGCGCCGCCGAGGCCAAGATCAATTGGGCGACCCATGTCGATTTCGTCTACAACCTGATACGTGGTTGCAATCCCGCTCCCGGCGCCTGGACCACGCTGAACGGTAAAAAGCTGCAGATCTTCGATGCCCGCAAGCACGCGTTCCGTGCTTTTAGCGCTGTGAAGGGAAAGGTTGGAGAGGTTTCCGAAGCAAGCGCCGCGAGTTTCTTTGTGACCGCCCAGGGAGGGCGGATCGAGGTCCTCAAGGCGAAGCACGAAGAGGGCAAGAAAGTGTCCGCGGTCGAACTTGTAGCCCAACACGGTATTTCCCCGGGCACCTTGCTCGGGAGCTGAATCTCCCCAGCTTCAACTCGCAGATCGCGGCGCGGTGCGTCGCCGGGCATTTCTCGTCGAGCGCTTTAGAAGAATTGCCCGACTCCGCAATCCATCCCGCCGCCCTGCAAGGGGGCCCATACCCCGTTCGGGTCTAGCGCTCAAGATATGATTGACTGCCCTTGCTATTCACTGTAAGAATGTCACCTAGGGTTCTGTTTATTCAGTAACTTACGGATTTTAAGGCGTGGCGGGTTCGAACCCGACGACGAGTGTGCGTATGCCTTTCAGTGTGCCCGCGGAAGCGTCGCCGAACCGTTTTGCGGGGACCAATTTCAGAATGGGTTAGCGGTAAAATGCGACAGCGACTCAGGGGCACTCGTTAAACAACAATAAAAACAAACGGGAGAGGCGATGACCAAAGCGGGCTTCTGGAAAAGGGACTGGTTTCTCGGTCTGGCGGTTTCGCTCGCGCTCTTGTTTGCCGGCGGATCCCAGCTGATCGAGGGTCTGGAGCGCTCGGCCTATGATTGGGGCGTTCGGGCCTCGTCGCGGTCTCCATCCGACAAGATTGCGGTCATCGCGATCGACAAGCAGAGCATCGACAATATCGGGCGCTGGCCGTGGTCGCGCGAGATCCACGCCAGGATGGTGGAGCGACTCGCGAACGCGAATGCCAAGGTCATCGGCTACACGGTGTTTTTCTCCGAGCCGCAGCTCGATCCGGGCTTGGCCTACGTGAACAAGCTCCTCGAGACCTTCCGCAGGCTCGTACCCGACCCTAACGCAGCGCCCCGCGGCGCCTCGCCCGACTTGATGCAGATCGGCGCAACGCTGCAGGAAGCCGAGAGCGCTCTCAACACCGACAGGAAGCTCGCCGAGAGCTTCACCAAGGCAGGCAGCGTGGTGCTGCCGATGCTGTTCGCTTTCGGCGAGCCGCGCGGCAAGCCCGACAAGCCCCTTCCGGAGTTTGTCCGAAAGAACGCACTCACGATCCAGGACGCGAGCGGCGACCTGCCGCTCTTTACCAGCGGCGTCGAGGTTCCGATCGTGGACAGCTTGGGCGCCGCAGCCGCTGCGGTGGGGCATCTGAACGCGGTACCCGACGTGGACGGTGCGATCCGCACCGAAGCGCTTGCCATCACGCACTACGACGAATTCTACCCGTCGCTCGCGGCAATGCTCGTCGCGAAGAGCCTCAACCTGACCGCGAAGGACATCAAGATCCGCCCGGGCGAGGCGTTGCAGATCGGCAACTTCAGGGTGGGGGCCGATTCGACCATGCAGATGTTGACTTATTTCTACAAGGATCGCGACGGCAGACCGGCAATCCAGGAAGACTCGTTCTACGACGTGGCGAGCGGGAAGATCCCAGCGGACAAATACCGCGACAAGATCGTGCTGATTGGTCCGACGGCCGCCGGTGTCGGCAGCATATTCGTGACGCCGGTGAATCCGGCAATGCCGGCCGTCGCGCTTCAGGCGCACACGGTGTCCTCGATCCTGCAGGGGCACTTTTTCGTCGCGCCTGCCTGGGGTCGGATCGTCCAGGGGTTGGTTTACCTCGTGATTGCGGCCTATCTGATCGCGCTGCTGCCTCGGCTTTCCGCAGGCGTAGGGGCTGGCGTGACCGCCGGTGTTGCAGCGCTTCTGCTCGCTGCCCACTTCGTGCTCATGACCGGCCAGAGCATGTGGCTGCAATTCATGCAGCCGCTCGCTCTGCTGGTCGTCGGCCACGTGTTGCTCGTCACCAAGCGGTTCATGGTCGCCGAGCGTGGCAAAGAAGTATCCGATGCTCAGTCGGCGACCAGTGCCCGGATGCTGGGACTTGCCTATCAGGGGCAGGGCAATCTGGACATGGCGCTGGATAGTTTCCGCAAGGTGCCGCTCGATGACACCGTCATGGAAAACCTCTACAACCTGGCCCTCGACTTCGAACGCAAGCGCCAGTTCAACAAGGCCGAAGCAGTATTTCGCCACATGGCCGAATACGACCCGAAGTTCCGCGACCTCGAGGCGAGGCTGTCTCGCGCCAGGCAGATGTCGGAAACCGTCATCCTCGGCGGAACGCAGGGGCACCCCGGCGGCACCCTGGCGCTCGGCGGCGGGGCCGAAAAACCCATGCTTGGGCGCTATCAAGTGGAGAAAGAACTCGGCAAGGGCGCAATGGGTGTTGTGTATCTGGGTAAGGATCCGAAAATCGGGCGCGTTGTGGCGATCAAGACTATGGCGCTCTCTCAGGAATTCGAGGCGGATGAGCTCGTAGAGGTCAAGGAGCGCTTTTTCCGCGAGGCCGAAACCGCAGGTCGTTTGAGCCACACCAATATTGTGACCATATTCGACGCGGGCGAAGAGCACGATCTGTGCTTTATCGCCATGGAACTTCTGAAGGGCAAGGATCTGGTGCCGTTTACCAAGAAGGACAACATCCTGCCGATCGAGAAGGTCGCGTCGATCGTCGCGCGCGTGGCCGATGCGCTCGGCTACGCGCACAAACAAAATGTAGTCCATCGGGACGTGAAGCCCGCGAACATCATGTACGAGCCGGAAAGCGACGTCGTGAAGGTGACCGATTTCGGCATCGCCCGGATTACCGATTCGTCCAAGACCAAGACTGGAATGGTGCTCGGCACGCCTTCCTACATGTCGCCGGAGCAGCTTCAGGGCAAGAAAGTCGATGGGCGCAGCGATCTCTTTTCTCTCGCAGTCGGCCTGTACCAACTCGCCTGTGGAAAGCTGCCATTCGAGGGCGAATCGATGGCGCAGCTCATGTACAAAATTGCCAACGAGCATGCGCCGGACATCCTGCAGTACAACCCGTCGCTGCCGCCGGCGTTCGTCGCTTTCCTGGATACGGCAATGGCCAAGGAAGCAGAGCAGCGCTACCAGACGGGCGAAGAGTTCGCGGCTGCCTTGCGCACCATATTTAGCGCAGCCGCTCCCGGTGGAGCCACCAGTGTCGATATCAGCCTCTGAGACGCATTGAGCATATGACTTTGTCGGGGGCGCTGGAGATTGCAAGTTGCACCGATCCTGGAATGGTCAGGTCCCATAACGAGGACTCGATCGCATCGGACGCGGACAAGGGCCTGGTCGTGCTGGCTGACGGCATGGGCGGGTACAATGCGGGCGAAGTGGCCAGCGGCATGGCCACAACGGTGATCATCACCGAGCTGCAGCAGCTGTTGGAGAAGACGGGGCCACACGGGATCGATGAACGGAGCGGTGAAGAAATCGCGCAACAGTTGCTGCGCGATCAGATCGCCAAGGCCAACACGTCGATTTACCAGGCGGCACAGAGCCAGCCCCAGTACGCCGGGATGGGGACGACCCTGGTCGTCGCCCTGTTCTACGACAACAAGATGACGGTCGCGCACATCGGAGATTCGCGTCTCTACAGACTGCGGGGCAATGAGTTTGCGCAGGTGACCCGGGACCATTCTCTCCTTCAGGAGCAGATTGACAGCGGCGTGATTACTCCCCAGCAGGCCAGGCAGTCGCAGAACAAGAATTTGGTCACGCGCGCGCTCGGCATCGACCCGACAGTGGAAGCGGAGATTCACGATTACGGCACGCAGACCGGAGACATCTATCTGCTCTGTTCCGACGGCCTTTGTGATATGGTGAGCGACGATGAGATCGGGCTGGCGCTGCAGACGCTCAGCTCCAACCTGAAACTATGTGCCCAGCACCTGGTGCAAACAGCCAATGACAACGGCGGCCGGGACAATGTTTCGGTGATACTTATCCGCGTGCTGCGAGGCTACGCCGTGCCGCGCGGCATGATGCGCAAGATGATGACCTGGTTTAGATAGTTTGAGCAGAGGGATACTGCTATGGCGAAGCTGATACTCAGTATGGACGGCTTGGTTCTCAAGGAAATCAACTTGGCCAAGGAACGTACTACAATCGGCCGCAAACCCCACAACGACATCCAGATCGACAACTTGGCCGTGAGCGGGGAACATGCCGTCATCGTCACGATCCTGGAGGACTCGTTTCTCGAGGACCTCGGCAGCACGAACGGCACGGTAGTCAACGGTCAGCCGATCAAGAAGCACTTCCTGCAGAACAACGACATCATCGAGCTCGGCAAGTACAAACTGAAGTACGTGGCCGAGGCTGCGGCCGGGCAGGCCCAGGCAGCTGACTTCGAAAAGACCATGATCCTTCGCCCGGGCGCCTCGAGAGGGGTCACCGCAGGAGCGGCTCAGGCGGTCCCCGCCGCCCCTGCTGCTGCGTCCAGCGCGAAGAGCCTCGGAGACACCGCGGCAAATCCGGCGGCAGCCGCGCAGGGTCCGGCATCCAGACCGTCCGCCGCCACGCCACAAAAGGCGGCGGCCCTGCAGCTTCTGTCGGGGCCCAACGCCGGCAAGGAACTCGATCTGACCAAGCCGCTTACGACACTTGGAAAACCGGGCGTTCAGGTGGCGGTCATCACGCGCCGCCCGCAGGGTTTTTTCATCACTCACGTGGAGGGCGCGAGCTTTCCGGTCGTCAACGGCAAGATCCTCGATGCGCAGGCGCACTTCTTGAATGACCACGATGTGATTGACATGGCCGGCGTCAAGATGGAATTCTTCCTCAAGACTTAAGAAGCCGCTTCAGAATGACCGAAACAGCCCCAAGTTCTGCAGGAGCATGAGGGGCCCACGAAGGGGAGGGACCCTTGCTTTCCCTCTCAGGTGTCCTCGTTCTGAAACTCGTTCCGAGATTCAGGTCTTGCTGAGAGCCGACCCGGCGGAGGGAGCTTGAAGCAGCACATCGTCCGAATCGCACTCGGTCTGCTGGTGGTGTCGGCTTTTGTAGGCCATGCCGCCAAGTTCTACCAGATCGGATTTATCACCCGGCTCGACAATATCATCTACGATTACCGGCTGCGGCTGACCATGCCGGGTACGGTCGACGACCGCATCGTCATCCTCGATATCGACGAGCGTAGCCTCGACCCGCGAGCGCTGGGCCGCTGGCCCTGGGGCCGCGACAAGATCGTTGCTCTGCTGCAGAAACTTTTCGACAAATACGGTGTGACTCTAATCGGTTTCGACGTCGTGTTCGCCGAACCCGATGAAAGTTCCGGCCTGCCGGTGCTGGAGAAACTGGCTCAGTCCCGGCTCAAGGACATCGGCCCGTTCCAATCGGCCCTGAAGGAACTGCGGCCGGAGCTCGACCATGATGCGATATTCGCCAAGTTCCTCCACGGCCGGCCGGTCGTTCTCGGCTACTACTTCAGCAGCGAGGAGAACGCGGTGAAAAGCGGGGCCATTCCCGAGCCGGTACTTCCCGCCGGCACCTTTGCGGGTCGGTCCATCGAGGTCACGGTTTGGAAAGGCTACGGGAGCAACCTGCCCCAGTTCCAGGCAAACGCGGCGGTCGCTGGGCATTTCAATCCGCTCATCGACTCCGACGGCGTAGTGCGGCGCGTGCCCCTGCTGGTCGAACATGACGGCAAGTACTACGAAGCCTTGTCGCTCGCGATGGTGCGCCTCTACCTCGGCATGCAGGAGGCCGCACGCTCGCGCAGCAGCACCGTAACGCTGCCCCGTGTAATACCCGGGTACCCGTCCGAGCGCTTGATCGCCAAGTACAGCGGCCTTGAATGGCTCGATGTCGATAAGTTGAGGATTCCCGTCGACGAAAACATAAGCGCGCTCGTTCCCTACAGGGGCCGGAAGGGCAGTTTTCCCTATGTCTCACTCGCCGACGTGTGGACAGACAAGGTAGCGGCGGACAGGCTCCGCGGCAAAATTGCCCTGATCGGCACCTCCGCGCCTGGCCTGCAGGATCTTCGATCGAGTCCCGTCGACACCGTGTATCCGGGCGTCGAGGTCCACGCTAACCTTGTCGTGGGGATGCTGGAGGCCAAGCTCAAGCAAAAGCCGCTTTACATGCTCGGAGCGGAAGTGCTGCTGCTTATCATCGGGGGCATGGTGCTCGCGGTGCTCATCCCCATGCTGGCGCCGCTTTGGGCTACGGTCGCCGCGGTCATCGGGATAGCGCTCATAACCCTTCTCAACCTGAGCGTTTGGCACGCGGGCTCGGTCCTGCCGCTCGCCGCGTCGTTGCTGATGACGGCAACCCTTTACACGGTCAACATGGGCTATGGGTATTTCGTCGAAGCACGCTCCAAGCGCAAGTTCGCCGAACTTTTCGGACAGTATGTCCCTCCCGAGCTCGTCGACAAGATGGCCGAGGATCCGGAAAAGTACACCATGGAGCCGCGCAACGCGGAGCTCACGATCCTGTTTTCCGACGTGCGCGGCTTTACCAGCATATCCGAGGCGCTCAGCCCCGAACATCTGCGCGAGTACATCAACACCTACCTGACGGACATGAGCACGATCATCCGCAGCAAGTACAAGGGCACGCTCGACAAGTACATCGGCGACGCCATCATGGCGTTCTGGGGGGCGCCGGTGGACGACCCGAACCACACGCGCAACGGCGTGCTTGCGGCGCTCGAAATGCTGCGTGAATGCGTTGCGTTGAACCAGAAGTTCGCGAGCCGCGGATGGCCACCGCTTAAGATCGGCGTCGGCGTCAACTCCGGTGGCGTGCGGGTAGGGAACATGGGATCCAACATCAGACAGGCCTACACGGTGATGGGAGATCCGGTGAACGTCGCTTCTCGCCTTGAGGGCAGGACCAAGTACTACGGGGTGGGGTGCCTTGTCGGCGAGGCCACGCGGAGCGTGGTCAAAGACGTTGTATTCAAAGAGATCGACAAGATCAAGGTCAAGGGCAAGGAAGAGGCGCTCAGCATCTACGAGCCGATCGGCGTCGAGTCCGAGGTTGACAAGAGCGTGCTCGACCAGATCAGGCTATGGCACCAAACACTTAAGCTATATCGCTCCCGGCAGTGGGACCAGGTTGAAGTCAACCTCCTCAATCTGCAGCGCGCGAACCCGGGGTGCGGTCTCTACGAACTCTATTCCGAGAGAGTGACCCGCCACCGCCGTGTCCCCCTGCCGCAGGACTGGGATGGCGTAACCGTGTTCGACGAGAAGTAGCTGCGGGCGCCGGTCGATGAAGCTGCGGATCCTGGGATGCAGCGGCGGAATAGGCGGCCGGCACCTGCGCACCACGTCTATGCTCCTCGACAACGATATCCTCGTCGACGCGGGGACGGGGGTCGGCGATCTTTCTCTCACCGAGCTCTCGCTCGTCGATCACGTCTTCCTCACCCATTCGCATCTTGATCACATATCGAGCATTCCGTTCATGGTCGATACGGTCGGGGGGATGCGTAACAAGCCGCTCACGATTTGGGCCGTTCCGGGGACGTTGGAGATCCTGCGCAATCACATTTTCAACTGGAGCATCTGGCCGGATTTCGCGCAAATTCCGAGTCCAGAGAAACCGTTTCTCCGCTACCGGGAGATTCAGGTCGGTGACACGATCGAGCTGCAAAAACGCAGGCTCACGGCGCTGCCGGCCAACCACGTCGTGCCGGCAGTGGGTTACCACCTCGATTCCGGCAAAGGAAGTCTGGTATTTACGGGTGATACGACCACCAACGATCCCCTTTGGGCAGTGGTCAACAAAATCTCCAACCTGAAGTATCTGATAATAGAAACCGCTTTCTGTAATCGCGAAAGGGACTTGGCGATCATCTCGAAACACCTTTGTCCGAGCATGCTCGCCGAGGAACTCGCAAAGCTGGAGCGCAGCGCTGAAATCTATATTACGCATCTCAAGCCCGGTGAGATCGAGCTTACCATGCAGGAAATCGAGGAGGATGTGGGCCAATACCGGCCGCGGATGCTGCAAAACAACCAGGTTTTCGAGTTTTGAGTGGCATGGAAAACGGCCAAGGTCCGGGATGAATCAAAGAGGCTATCTCAGAATTGCCGGAACCGCCGTGAAATTAGGGAAGCATGAGGGGTTTGTCCCGGGTAACCGTTCGAGGATGGGCGATGTGCGCAGCCAGAGTACGCATTGAAACGCTAGGGGCCCTCGAGCCTATTGCTTCGCTGTCTGAAGCAAGGCTCAACGAGCTGGCGGGGCTTTGTCACTTGGAGAGCGTGAGCAAGGACTCGGAACCGTTTCGCGCACGCGGCACATCCGGTCAGACCGTGTATCTCGTTCGAGGAGACCTGATGCTCACGTATCCCGACGGCTCTTCGAAGGTGCTGGTAGGCGGTTCGGATCAGGCGCGCCACCCCCTGGGCCGGGGCGGCCAAATCTTCACTAGCGCCAGGGCGATTACCGATATTGAGCTGATACGCATCGACGATGATCTGCTCGACATCATGGCGACCTGGGATCAAATCGCGATCGCCGGATTCTCGACAAAGCAAAACACCGAGAGCGGCGAGAAGTCGCTCGCCAACTGGAGTCTCCTGTCCGGGACGTTCAGCGTAAGCAGTCTCAGATACGGCGCATTTTCGCAGTTGCCCTCGGCGCACATCGACGAGCTGCTACGCCGTTTCCAGCGTGTCGACGTCAAGAAGGACGTTGCCGTGGTTCGCGAAGGGGCCCAGGGCGACTACTACTACGTCATTGAGACAGGAAGGTGCAAGGTTGAACGCATGATCGGTGGAGTGTCAATGCTGCTCGCTGAACTGAAGAGCGGCGATGCGTTCGGCGAGGAAGCGCTCGTGTCTGAAGCCAAGCGCAACGCCACGATTTCGATGAAAACCGATGGGGTGCTCCTTCGGCTCGCCAAGGAGGATTTTGTCGAACTCCTCCGCGAGCCACTGCTGCGACGCATTTCTCTCGACGAAGCCCGCGACAAGATCGCCAAAGGCGGCCAATGGATTGATGTGCGGTACCCGTCGGAGTATCAGTACGACAAGCTTCCTGGCGCCATCAATATCCCGCTGTCCGAGATTCGCAATGCTTTTGAAGTGCTGGACAAGGGCAGAGAATACGTGCTTTATTGCCAGAGCGCGCGCCGCAGCGCTGCAGCGACTTTCCTTCTCGCCCAGCGCGGCTACCGCGCATTTCTGCTCGCGGAGGGTTTTTGGGGAGAAACCAAGCGGTGAGAGGAATGAAACCGAAACCGGAGGTGTGGCCCGAGTGGAACATTCCCCGTTCTGCGGCGGCAAATGGGTCGCGAGGTTCCACGCGTTGTTTTCGCTTGCCAGGCAGTGCCAGGCCAGGGGTCGCTTTCGCTCGGTGCCTTGAACGCCTTTTCGTGGCTGCCCTGTGGTTGCGCCGTGAGTGGGCCAGTCATCTGGGTCGAACAGTGGTAAAGTAATTGATTCGCGAGATATTTTAGAGTCGTGAACCCTAAGGTGAATTGGCTATGAGCGCGGTACTGCAAGCTCATCCGGGTGTGGCGGGTGACGTCAACAGTCGGCTGACGTTTCAAAAAAACCTCCAGAGCGTCACCAACAAGATCCACGCTACCAGCAACGTGGACGAAATCATGCTTGAGGTCAGTGCCGACGTCTGCACCCTCTTCAACGCCGACCGCCTGACTATCTACACCGTTGGTGAGGACAAGCAGACCATCGTCTCCAAGGTGAAAACCGGCCTCAACTCGTTCAAGGATCTGAAGCTGCCGATCGCCGAACACTCGATCGCGGGCTACGTCGGTTTGTCGAAGAAGATGCTCAACCTGAAGGACGTCTACGACGAGGCCGAGCTCAGGTCTCAGAACCCGAATCTGCGTTTCCTGCAGGAAGTCGACAAGCGCACCGGGTATCGCACCAAACAGATGCTGGTGGCGCCGGTTGTGGATCAGGGCAGCGAGCTGATCGGTGTCGTTCAGCTGATCAATAACAAAGCGGGCATGTCGTTCGGCCAGCTTGCCGAGGAGGGCGTCGCGGAGCTTTGTCAAACGCTGGCCATTGCGTTCAAGCAGCGCCAAAAACCGCAAGTTCTCAAGACAAAATATGATTTTCTGGTGAGCGACGCCGTGATCTCGGCCGCGGAATTCGAGTTGGCGGCCCGCTCTGCGCGCAAGAAGGCGGTCGACGTGGAGACCGTGTTGGCCGACGAGTTCCAGGTCAAGATTCCGGCGATAGGTGCGGCGCTCGCAAAATTTTTCGGGGTTCCGTACGAGTCGTTCAAGCCCGATCGTATGAAGCCGATGGAGCTGCTGAAAAACCTGAAGCGCGAATACGTTGAATCGAACCAGTGGGTTCCGATCGAGGACTCGAAAGAGGGTTTGGTCATCCTGTGTCCTGACCCGGAGAGGGTGAAGAGCTCCAGAATCGTCCAGAACGTGTTCCCCAAGGCCAAGCTCGCCTATCGCGTTACGACGGTCAAGGAATTCAAAGACACTCTGAATCATTTCTACGGCGCGGAGGCAGTCGATACGGGCGATATCGGCGACATGATTTCGGGTCTTGAGGACGAGCAGCTCGGCGAGGAGGGCGGGGCAGGCGATGATGTCTCTGCCGCCGCGGATAACGAGCTGGTGAAGCTTGTCAACAAGATCATCATCGATGCCTACCACCAGGGGGCCTCCGACATCCACATCGAGCCCTACCCCGGCAAGGCCAGAACCGAGGTCCGCTTGAGAAAGGACGGGTCGCTCGTTCCCTACATCGAGGTCCCGGGGGCCTACAGAAACGCCATCGTGGCGCGGATCAAGATCATGTGCGATCTCGATATTTCCGAAAAGCGCAAACCGCAGGACGGCAAGATCAAGTTCAGGAAATACGGACCGCTCGATATCGAGTTGCGCGTTGCGACGATTCCGTCGCAGGGCGGAGTCGAGGATGTGGTCATGCGTATCCTTGCGGCGGGTGAGCCGATTCCGCTGGACAAGCTCGGGCTTTCACCATCAAACCTTCCCAAGCTCAAGGACACGGTGAGCAAGCCCTACGGCCTGTTCTTTTGCTGCGGCCCGACGGGCTCGGGGAAGACGACGACGCTGCACTCGGTCCTCGGCTTTCTCAACACGCCCGATACCAAGATCTGGACCGTGGAGGACCCGGTCGAAATCACGCAAAAAGGCCTTCGCCAGGTGCAGGTCAACAAAAAAGCGGGACTCGATTTCGCCACGGTGATGAAGTCGTTTCTGCGCGCGGATCCGGACATCATCATGGTCGGTGAGATGCGCGACAAGGAAACCGCCGGCACGGGTATCGAAGCGTCGCTGACTGGCCACCTGGTTTTCGCCACCTTGCATACGAACAGTTCGACGGAATCGATCATCCGGCTGCTCGATATGGGTATGGACCCGTTCAACTTCGCCGATGCGCTGCTCGGGATCCTCGCGCAGCGACTGGCCAAGCGTTTGTGCAGCAAATGCAAGCAGGCTTATGCACCTGCGGGGGAAGAAGTGAGGCAGATTCTCCAGGAATACTGCTCCGAGTTGCTTAACACCGCACCATTCAAGAAAGACACGAAGTCCGCCTACGAGAACGTCTACCGGGATCTGGCCAAGAGCTACGGTAACGACAAGGGGCAGTTCACGCTCTACAAGGCCAAGGGCTGCGATGCCTGCGGCAATACCGGCTACAAGGGCCGGGTCGGCCTGCATGAGCTGCTGGTCACCTCCGATCTGATCAAGAAACTCATCCAGGAGCACGCTCGCGTCGCGGAGATCCTGGCGGTGTGCCTCGAGGAAGGCATGCGTACCTTGAAGATGGACGGAATCGAGAAAGTGCTGCAAGGCATCACCGATATGCCGCAAGTCCGAGCGGTCTGCATCAAGTAGCGGTACCCTTCACGCCCACCAGCGTCAATCTGGGGAACTGTCCTTGGAGACCGTCGAAGACCTGTTTGGTCGCCTCGAGCAACTCAACGAGATAGGCGCAGCGCTGTCCCAGGAAAAGGACACCGACCACCTGCTCGAAAAGATCCTAATCGCCGCCAAGGCGATCACGCGCGCCGATGGCGGTACCCTGTACGTGCTGGAATCCTCCGATGAGGGCCCGCGGCTCAGGTTTGCAATCATGCGGACCGATTCCCTGGGCATCGCGATGGGCGGTAGCACAGGCAGGGATATACCGTACTACCCGATCCACCTCAACGGGAAGGACGGGAAGCCTAATAACAAGATGGTTGCCGCCTACGCCGCTCTAACCGGCAAGACCGTGAATATCGCCGATGCATATTCTGGAGAGGGCTTCGATTTCTCCGGAACGCGCAATTTCGACAAGAAGACCGGATACCGCTCGAAAGCGTTTCTCACTGTGCCGATGAAGAACCACCTGAGTGAGATTATTGGGGTCCTTCAGCTCATCAACAGCAAGGATCCGGTGACGGGGGAGATCGGCCCTTTTTCGCACTCGGACCAGCGATTGGCGGAATCGTTGGCGTCACAAGCCGCCATTGCGCTCACCAACCGGCAGCTCATCGATCAATTGGAGAGACTGTTCGAGTCTTTCATCGACCTCATCAACAAAGCGATAGACGAGAAGTCCCCCTACACCGGCAAGCACTGCGATCGCGTTCCGAAGCTCACCATGTTGCTTGCCGAGGCGGCCAGCGAGGCCTCTGAGGGGCCGCTTCGACTTTTCAACATGAGCGATACGGATCGGTACGAGCTCAAGATAGCGGGCCTGCTGCATGACTGTGGAAAAGTCACGACACCCGTGCATGTGGTGGACAAGTCGACCAAGTTGGAGACGATCTTCGACCGCATCAGTCTCGTGGACACGCGTTTCGAGGTGCTCAAGCGCGATTTGGAAATCGCGGCGTTAGAGCAGAAGGTGGAACTCGGGCGCAAACTTGTGCAGGAAAATGCCGATGCGCGAGAGCGATTGGACCAAATCGACCAGACATTGCGGGAGAGCTTGCGCCGGCTGGAAAGCGACCGAGAATTCCTTCGCCACTCCAACGTCGGTGGGGAATTCATGCCACCGGAGGCACAGGAACGTGTGAAGCAGATCGGTACCGGGCACAAGTGGATCGACGTCTCGGGCGGCACGGCGGACTTTCTCTCCGAAGATGAAATCGAAAATCTCACGATTTCCCGCGGCACGCTCACTCACGAGGAGCGCGAGACGATCAATCATCACATCGTCGCTACGATCAAGATGCTGGAAGCGCTGCCGTGGCCCAAGCACCTGCGCAACGTACCTGAATACGCTGGAGGCCACCACGAGCGCATGGACGGAAAGGGCTATCCCAAAGGCCTCAAACGCGAGCAAATGTCCGTTCAGGCGAGGGTCATGGGGATCGCCGATATTTTCGAGGCGCTGACCGCCAAGGACCGGCCTTACAAGCGCGGCAAGACGCTGACCGAATCACTGAATATTCTCGGGCGCTTCAGGCTGAACGGACACATCGACCCGGACTTGTTCGACATATTCGTGCGCAGGAAAGTGTATCTGCGCTACGCCGAACAATTTCTCGATCGCGAACAGATCGACGAAGTCGATGAGAGCGCCATACCCGGATATACACCTTGATCTACCTGGGCGGGCGCAGCGTGCCTTGTTGACGGCAGTGGCGCGTTACGCCGTTAAGCGGGATAACCGCTCGCGGAGTTTTTTAGCGGCAAAGTCGACGAATCTTTCGTCGTATCCAATTTCCCGCAGTTTCCATTTGAACGCATATCCGAGCTTCGTTCTGCCCAGGATCCCGAGGCGGCTTCCGCTTGGAATTTCGCTGGAGAAGATTTCCTCGAGGATCTCCTCGATTCGCCTCTGCGAAACCGTCTGTTCCGGGGTATTGGCGATGACTGGGGGATAGCGTGTGGTAATGCGCTGCGCCAAGCTGTTGGCGAAGACGTCCACCTTGCTGAAGGAAAGCAGCGCAAATTTCATGTTTCCCGCCGCACATTACGAGACAACGGTTAGGGTAGGGCAAAGATACCCTATCATCGGCGGAGCAGCCGTGCCGCGTGCTCCAACCAAGTCCCCTCTCAATCGCGCTCGTATCCGCCTTGACGTCACCCGGATTCTCCTGCACGAGAGGCCTTGGTGACGCCCAGCGTCATACTTTGCCCCAACTTCGGTGGTGTTCGCGATCGGGAACCCCCAGTCTAGACATTAAAACAAAAAATAAGATAGTTATTACAACGAGATAATGAGAATACTGCGGCCGGGCACGTCCTTTGCTGTCCTTACCCGGCATACGCCATCCGGGCGGGTTGAGTTAGGAGAATTCATGAGAACGATTCAGAAGGGTTTTACGTTGATTGAGTTGATGATCGTGGTTGCGATCATCGGCATTCTGGCTGCGGTAGCACTCCCCGCGTACCAGGACTACAGCAATCGGGCGAAGATATCCGAAGTGATTCTGGCCGCAAGCGCATGCCGCACGTCGATTACCGAAATTTTCCAAAGCGGCAACAGCGCTTCGATCACCGCAGGCGGTTGGGGCTGCGAAGTCACAAACGTGGCGGGCGGCTCCTCGAAGTACGTGGCAACCATCGATACGTCCGTAGACGGCTTGGTTACGGTTGTGATACAAGGTTTTGCCGCCGGCGCCGGTATCACCGGCAAGAAGGTCACCCTAGCTCCGTTGAAGGACGCGACCACCCTGTTGACGAAGGCTGACGTGGGCGGGTTGACGGTATTCGCCTGGCGCTGTGGTGCAGCGGCTGACGGTACGGACCTAAACCCGAGATATCTCCCGGGTTCCTGCCGCGGATGATGTAGCCTAGCTCTTAGCAACAGAAAAAAGGTACCCTTCGGGGTACCTTTTTTTTTGCCCAACGATCGTGAACGTCATCAGGCGGTTCCCGCACTGGGTTGCAGTAGGCCTGATCGCTGGGCTTGCCTGCGGTTCGTACTGGCCTTTTCTGGATAATTCGCGAGTCTTCGACGACTGGGTGTTTTTCTCGGGGTTAAACTTTTCCTACTACGCCACGCATCCGTTCGGCCTCGATCTCAGGCTTCCTCCCCACTTCTCTCTCGCGATCACCGAGGTGCAGATCGGGGGCATGCGGGCGCACCGGATCGTGAGCCTCGCGTTCCATCTCGCTTGCGCGCTCGCGCTGTACAAACTGATTTACGACCTGCTGCGGGTGGTTGCGCAGTCAAACGCCCCGGAACCCGTGCAGCGACAGCGCGCCGTCGCGTGGGCTTTCGTCGGCGCAGCCGCGTTCGCGATCCATCCGGTGGCCGTGTACGCAGCGGGATATCTGATCCAACGGACTATCGTTTTCGCCACGCTGTTCTCGCTGCTGTCGATCGTGCTCTTCGTGCGCGGGCTTATGCGCGGCAGCCATGCCGATGCGATCTCAGCAGCCTTGATGTATTCCATAGCGGTCCTCTCCAAGGAACACAGCATCCTCTTGCCTGCGGCGGCGGTGCTTGCCGTGTTCCTCGCCAGACCGGAACGTCGCTTCGCCATTCGTCACGCAGCAATCTACTTGTCGGCCTGCGCCCCCGCGGCGATCTTTGTGACACTGTTCAGGAAGTGGCTGATCGGCGAGGCCTACGAGCCCGACTACGGGGTCGTCGCCACGCAGATGGAGGGCGTCTTTGGCAGTGCGATCGCGGATCTCTCCTGGTCGATGAGCGCAGTCACTCAGGCGGGGCTCTTCTTCAAATACCTTGCATTGTGGCTATGGCCCGACACGGGGGCGATGTCGATCGATCTCCGCGTAGATTTTCTCCAGACATGGTTGCCGGGCTGGATATTCCTGAAAGTTTCGGCTTTTGTTGCGTTCGGCGCGTTCGGCTTTGCGCTGCTGCGCCGCGGCGGCAGGGTGGGACTCGTCGGATTCGGCATGCTCTTAGCTTGGATTCTTTTCTTGGTCGAGTTCAGCACCGCCCGATTCCAGGAACCGTTCGTTCTTTACCGCAGCTATCTGTGGGCGCCCGGATTCCTGATTGCGCTTGTCGCGCTGGCCAGCGTGGCTCCGCTTCGGGCCGCTCTGGCGGTATTTGCCTTGGTCGGCCCGGTGCTGGTGTATCAGGCCAACGACCGCCTAGTGAAGTTCTCCAGCTCCTTTCTTCTCTGGGAAGACGCGGTTGCGAAGCTTCCAGCGAAACCCGTTCCCTGGGGCTCGCGCACCCTGTATATGCTGGCCAGGGAGTACGTGTACGGAGGGCAGCCGGACAAGGCCGTTGAGGTCGCCGAAAGGTGTATGGCGCAGTACCCGGACACGGTCCACTGCTATTACGCCCGCGGAGTCATTCATTACCTCCTCGATCAGTACGCGCTCGCGCTTCCCTATCTGTCTCGAGCAGTCGAGCTGCGGCCCGACAGCGGGATCGCGCATCACCGTCTTGGCTTGGTGCTGGAGCGCCTTGGCCGAATCCCGGAGGCCAAGGCGGAGTACGCCCGCGCATCCGATCTGGGATACAAGGCCGCCGACTTTGAGATCAAGCGCTTGGAATCCTCCGGCGGGGGCCTCTCGGCTCCGAAAGCTGCGGTTCCCGCCGCGCGCTGATAGTAGGCGGTGCGATCCGGGCAATGCGCGTGGTCTGGGACGCCCGTGCTCACTTCCTGCGAAAATGCCCCGAACGGCCGCCGCGCTTTTCCAGCAGCTTGATATCACCGATGGTCATGGCACGGTCCACGGCTTTGCACATGTCGTAGATCGTGAGTAATCCGACGCTGACTGCAGTGAGCGCCTCCATCTCTACGCCGGTGCGGCCGATCGTTTCGACGCTGACCGCGAGTCGAATTGCCGACCGGCGCTTGTCCACGGTGAATTCTGCGGCGACCCGCGTTAGCCCCAGAGAGTGGCACAAGGGGATCAGCTCACCGGTTCGCTTGGCCGCTTGAATCGCGGCGACCCGGGCCACCCCGAGGACATCGCCCTTGCTGGCGCTGCCGCCGCGGATAAGCTTCAAGGTCGAGGGCGCCATGCGAATCGAGCCGCTGGCGAGTGCGACGCGGTGCGTCTCGGGCTTGTCTCCGACGCTCACCATGTGGGCCTGCCCGGAGCTGTCGAAATGGCTGAGTCTCTTTGAGCGTTTCATTCTCCCGCTTTCGCAACACGTGACCGGGAACTCGGCCGGGACGGCGTTATCATATTATCCATGAGAACCTACGCAGTCTGCTTGGCTCTTGCCTTGCTGATTCCGCAAGCAAGGGCGCAATCCCTGCCGGAGCTGGGGGATTCTTCCAGCGCAATCCTCTCGCCCCATCTGGAGCGCAAAATCGGGGAACAGGCGATGCGCGAAATCCGCTCGCGGGATCGGCGCTTCCTGGGTGATCCGGAGTTGACCGAGTACGTCAACGAGATTGGGCGGCGCATCGTGGCGGCGAGCCCCGAGGCGCGTCAGGACTTCGAATTCTTCCTGATCCTGGACAACTCCATCAACGCTTTTGCGATGCCCGGGGGCTTCGTAGGAGTGCATACCGGCCTGCTGCTGGCGGCTCAGACGGAGTCTGAATTCGCCGGGGTGCTTGCCCACGAAGTGGCCCATGTCACCCAGCACCACATCGCCCGTTTGGTGGGAAAGCAGGAACAGATGTCTATGCCAACACTTGCGGCGATCGTTCTGGGATTGCTCGCGGCGCACCGGAATCCCGAAGCGGCGCAAGCGGTCATTGTGGGCGCCACTGCGACCAGCATCCAGACGCAGCTCAACTACACGCGTGAGTTCGAGCGTGAGGCCGACCGGATTGGATTCCAGTTCCTGCAACAGGCGGACTTCGATGCCGCCGGCATGGCTGCGTTCTTCGAACGGATGCAGAAAGCAACACGCCTGTACGAAAACAATGCACCAGCCTACTTGCGCACGCACCCTCTTACCAGCGAGCGTATCGCCGACATGCACAATCGCGCACAGGCTGCCGCTTACAAGCAGGCACCCGACAGCATTGAGTTTTATTTTGCGCGCGCGAAGCTGCGCGCCGAGCAGGGCTTGCCGCGCGAGGCCGTCGCGCATTTCCGCGAGCTGGTGCGGGAGCATCGCTACGCGGAGGAGGCTGGCGCGCGCTACGGCTTGGCCAGTGCGCTTGCCAGAACACGCGAGTTTTCCGGCGCGGCAAGAGAGGTTGGCGCCGTGCGCAAGCTCGTCGGTGCCCATCCCATGGTGGAGCTCCTGATGGCTCGCATCCGCCTGGGCGCCGGCGACTCGGCGGAAGCGCGCAACGTGCTGCGCGCTGCTCTGCAGCGCGCCCCTAACTATCGGCCGCTTCACTACGCCTATGTCGAGGCGCTGCAAGGTTTGGGAGAGCACGTTGCGGCGCTTGCCTGGCTTGCAGACCTTGCGAAAAGCTATCCGCGCGATGCTCGCATTTACGATCTGCAGGCCAAATCCTACGCCGCGACCGGCAAGCGCCTGTTGCTCCATCAGGCGCTCGCCGAGACCTACATACTGCAGGGTAGCTTGCCGGCCGCGGTCGAGCAGTTGCAGCTTGCGCAAAGAAGCGGGGACGGCGATTTCTATCAGCTCTCCGTCGTGGAGGCTCGGCTGCGAGATCTGCGGGCGCTGCAGGCGGAAGAAACGAAACGTCGTTAGCAGCGGGTTGCGAAACGGCTCCCGTGTCGGCAGGTCTCATGCGCCCCGGGGGTGTGCCTCTTTTTCTAAGCAACCTCGTTAGCGGGAAGCGGCACCCTTGCCCGGCGCTTCGAGGTAGGCTTCATAGAGAAGATCGAACGTCTTCTCACTTTCCGAGAACAGCTCCTCTTCGCTGCCGCTACGCCGGCGCGCTCCCTGGAGCAGGGTTTCCACTCCGGCGGCCTCCGCAACGGGCGGCCCCCCGGTATCCAGGGAATGCACGAGGACTCCTATTCGGGTGAGGGTTTCGTTCTTGTCCAGGCTGAAGCTCCTGAGCAGTTCCTGGAACGTCACCTTGTCCCTGATGTTAGAGAAGCGCGCGCCTTCAAAACCAAACCCGACTGCGTTCGAAGGGCACTCCTGGGTCTTGTCCAGCCACATGAGGGTCGCTTCCGGATCGATGAAGCGCCGGATCAGCCATGCCGAGGCGAGACGATCCGCCCAGAGAGGCTTGCGGGTCGCCCAGATTCGATTGAGGTAATCCCTCCCCGCAAGGGAAACTCGGCCGGACTTGGCGGCCTCCGGGAACATCCTTTTCCGGACCTCAAGCTCCGTGTCGCGCAGGACCTGTTCGACCCGTTGCTTTGCCGGAGAGTCAAAAAAATCGAGTGCGCTGATCGCTTCGAATTCTCGGCGCTGCTTGTTCAGGACGCGGGCAATTGCACTGGGCTCGGAGATTCCGAATCCGGCGCGCAACCCCTCGACGGATTTGATTAGCCCTTCGTACTTTCCGGTGCGATCGAAGAGCGACCGAAACGTCTGACCTTGCTGGGCATCGAAACGGGTCACCTTGAGAACATGAGCCGAACCGTTGATTCCGGTCACGTGCTCGTACAAGCGCAATAGGCCTTGCTGGTTTTCTGGATTGTCCGGCAGCAGGTAGACGCCTTCGCGCAGCACCGCGCAACCCATGGACTCAAGCGTGCGCAGCACCCGCATCCGCGCCGCCGGGTCGTCCCTGGGAAAACTGGCGACATATACCAGCCAGTTAGAGTCAGGTGGTGGCGATACCTTTTGCTTGGCCAAAACCGCTCCTCGGGGAGGTACCTATCGGCGTCTCAGTTTAAGCATCGCCGGGCGTTTGAGCAAGGCGTGCGCGTCACATCGCCACAACCGTTCCGGCCGCGTTCGAATTTGTCTGCGGCACCGCTTCATCGTAGGTTCGGTTTGGTATATAGTTTTCCCCCCAGACTGCAACCACGCGACGATGACCAATTTTGATAAAGACCTGGACGTGCGCGGCCTCAATTGCCCCCTACCCATTCTGCGCGCAAAAAAAGCGCTGGCGGAGTTGAAGAGCGGAAAGGTGCTCCGCGTCCTCGCCACGGATCCGGGTTCGGTGAAGGACTTCGAGGCTTTTGCGAGGCAGACGGGCAACCAGCTACTCTCGCACGAGGAAGCGGACAAGATCTTCACGTTTTTCATGAAGAAGAAGTGACCGATCGACTTCGTGCCGGTTGACGGGTCACGCCGCGCCGGCACAGGGTTCCAGGCGGCGACGGAGTATGGTGTTGATGGGTGTGGCTCGGCTGGGCTTAGGCCTTGAGCTTTTGAAGCTGGAACCTCAGTTTGTCGAGCGTTGCGCTGAAGTTTGCGAGGCGCTCCTTTTTCTGCGCCACGACTGCCGCCGGAGCGCGTTCGACGAATTTCGGGTTGGCGAGATCGGCGTTCGCTTTGACGATCTCGCCTTCGAGACGCGAGATTTCGCTTTGCAAGCGGGTGCGCTCGGCGACGGGGTCTATCTCGATGTGTAACATCACACGATGTTGTCCCGATACTGCCACCGGTGATTCCGAATCGGGAAGCTCTTCAACGATCTTCAACTCGGATTGGCGTACCAGAGCGGAAAACGCGCTGGTTGTTGCGGAACTCGGATTGCCCGTAATGTAGAAGGAGGGAGAAATACTATACTGGGACTGAGTTTTGAGTTCGCTACGCAGATTTCGTCCCGCATTAACGACGCCCTTAGCAGTAGCAATCTCACCCTCGGCTGCCTCGTCGATCCTTTCGGGCTGGAACCTGGGGTGGGGCGCGAGCATTATGGTTTCTCCCGTTTTGCCAGCAAGAGGCGCAACCTTCTGCCACAACTCCTCGGTGATGAACGGAATGATCGGATGCAAAAGTCGCAGTGCGGCTTCCAGTACCCGCACCAGCGTGCGGCGCGTACCGCGTAGCACCTTATCGTCTTGGGATTGCAGTTGCTGCTTCGCTACTTCAACGTACCAAGCGCAGTACTCGTCCCAGACGAAGCGGTAGATCGCGCTTGCGACGTTGTCGAACCGGTATTCGATGAAGCCGGCCTCGACCTCCTTCTCGGCGCGCTGGAGGGTGCTGACGATCCACCGGTCCCACGCAGACAGTTCGACCGGCGCCTCTTCTTCCAGCCCGCAGTCCTTGCCTTCGACGTTCATTAGCACGAAGCGGCTCGCGTTCCATAGCTTGTTGCAGAAGTTGCGATAGCCCTCGCAGCGAGAAAGGTCGAAGTTGAGGGTTTGTGCGTAGGTTGCGAGCGAGGCGAAGGTAAACCGCAAGGCGTCAGCGCCGAAGGAGGGGATGCCGTCCGGATAGTGGGTCTTGATGTATTTTTCGATTCTGCCCTTTTGGTCACCACGAAGCAGCCCCACCGTGGATTTCTCGATCAGTTCCGGAAGGGCGATGCCGTCGATGAGGTCGAGCGGATCGAGCGTGTTGCCCTTCGACTTCGACATTTTCTGACCCTCGGCGTCATACACGAGGGCATTGATGTAGACGTGGTGGAAAGGCACCTTTCCAGTGAAGTGCAGCGTCATCATGATCATCCGCGCGACCCAGAAGAAAATGATGTCGAAGCCGGTCACTAGCACCGAGGAGGGTAGAAAGGTCTCGAGGTCCTTCGTTTTCTCGGGCCAGCCGAGCGACGTGAAAGGAATGAGCGCTGAGGAGAACCACGTGTCGAGCACGTCCTCATCGCGCTTCAGCGCGGCCCGGCAGCCTTTCGCTGCTGCGAGTTTCTTCGCCTCTTCTTCAGTCCGGGCGACGTAGATATTGCCCTTGTCGTCGTACCACGCTGGAATCTGGTGCCCCCACCATAACTGGCGCGAGATACACCAGTCCTGGATCTTCTCCAGCCATTGGTTGTACCAGGTGGTCCAATGTTCGGGGTAGAACTTCACGTTCCCGTTCGCGACGGCAGCAAGGCCGCTCTTCGCCAATCCGTCCATTCTCACGAACCATTGGTCAGTGAGCATCGGTTCGACGATGACGCCGGTGCGGCCCGAACGCGGTACGCGCAGCTTGTGAGGTTTCTCCGAAACCAGGAGGTTCTGCGACCTGAGATCGGCAAGAATCTGTTTGCGGGCCTCGAATCTATCCAGGCCGCGATAGGGGTTCGGCGCGTTTTCGTTCATCTTCGCGTCGAGCGTCATGACGCAAACCGACGGCAGTTTGTGGCGTTGACCGACCGCGTAGTCGTTGAAATCGTGGCCCGGGGTGATTTTCAAGCAGCCAGTGCCGAATTCCGGATCGACGTAGTCGTCGGCAATGACAGGGACCGTGCGTCCGGTGAGGGGCAGTTGCACGCGCTTGCCGACGAGCTTCGTGTAACGTTCGTCTTTCGGGTTTACCGCGACCGCCACGTCGCCGGGCATCGTTTCAGGCCGCGTGGTGGCGACGACGACTGAGCCGCTGCTGTCCTCGAGCGGGTAGCGGATCTCCCAGATCTTTCCGTCCTCCTCTTCGCTATCCACTTCCAGGTCCGATACCGCGGTTCCGAGCACCGGATCCCAGTTGACGAGGCGCTTGCCGCGGTAGATCAGGCCCTGCTCATGCAGCCGCACGAACACTTCGGTCACGGCGCGCGACATCCTGGAGTCCATGGTGAAGTAGCCGGCCTTCTGGCCCTCAGGGTCCGCGTAGGTCCAGTTAGCGGACGCACCCAGGCGCCGCATCTGGCGAGTGATCGTGGATCCCGATTGTTGTTTCCATTCCCAGACGCGCTTGACGAACGCGTCGCGGCCGAGGTCGTGGCGCGTCTTGCCTTCGGCTTCGAGCTGGCGTTCGACGACGATCTGCGTGGCAATACCGGCGTGATCGGTGCCGACGACCCAATTGGCGTTGAAGCCGCGCATGCGGTGATACCGGATCAGCGCGTCCATGAGCGTCTGCTGGAACGCGTGTCCCATGTGCAGGGTGCCGGTAACGTTCGGCGGCGGGAGCTGAACGCAGTAGGGCTGTTTCCCCGCGTCGCCGGAATGAGTGAAGTAGCCGCGCGACTCCCAAAGGGAATACCAGCGCTGCTCGATCTCGTGCGGGTCGAAGCTCTTTGCGAGAGTCATGTGTCGTCACGAACGGAAAGCGCGCCGAGCAGCCCTCCCCAGGAAGGCTGGCCTCGACGCGCGTTTCGCCGAATTATAACGTTAGGTCTTGCGAGACGGCCCGCGCCGGCGTGCAATTTCGCGATCGACCGCCTGCTTGGCCGCTTCGCGAATCAGCGTTTCGATTTCGGTTTTGACTTGGGCGCTAAGGGCAGCGAACGTACGCTGCAAATGGGCTTCGAGCTGGACACGCAATGGTTCCTCGAGCGAGCTTCCAATGTAGGGACCAATCGCGTCGAGAATGCTCTGCTTTAGCCTCTGCTCCAGCTCGTTCAGCTCGGCTTGGGTCGCGCCGCCCGGAGCCGGTGGAACCGTGGAGGACGGTGCGGGTTTTGCGGCCGCCTCCGCGATGACCTCCGTGAGGACCGGTACATCGTCTCGAGCAGGTGTGCCGGACGGACGGTAGCGCTTTAGAAACGCGTCCGCCTTTTCCAACAGGTCGTCGGACTCACTCATACTCCCGACCCGGAGAGATCGTGGTGGCGAATTTCGTAGCCGCGGTCCCGGTAGAAACGATAACGGCCGCGAGCGAACTCGCGATCATCGTCCGCAACGCCAACAAGCTCGATCAGCCGTTCAAAACGGCTGAACGAAGGTGGCGAATCGACGTGCAGGTTGAGCATGACCTGATGATGAGGCAACTCTACGTCCTCGCGTGCGATCACGACTGGAGTTTCAGAGGCGAGAGGGTCATGCGTCATGCAATGAGGAACAAAACCGATGGCCTGATAGGTCCATAGAAGCTTGTCGAAGCTGCGCGCAGCGTTTTCTTCGGGGGCATAGACCACGACGCGCAACAGCTGTTGGATCGCCTTGGCGACGAGCTGGCATGCGACCTGCAGCTTGGGTTCGGCGTTGGAGTAGAAGTCGACGCGGGTCATAGACCTTTCGCCCGCTTCATCAGGAATGTCGTCAGCAACGGCACGGGCCGGCCGGTCGCTCCCTTCTCCTTGCCTGATTTCCACGCTGTTCCCGCAATGTCGAGGTGAGCCCAGTCGTACTTGCGTGCGAATCGCGAAAGGAAGCAGGCCGCGGTAACGCTGCCCCCGGCACGTCCGCCGATATTCGCAAAATCGGCGAAGTTGCTTTTCAACTGTTCCTGGTAGTCCTCCCACAGCGGCAGCTGCCAGACGCGGTCCCACGATTCTGTCCCCGCTGCTTGCAGCTCTCGCGCGAGGCTGTCTTTGTTGGCGAATAGGCCGGAACAAACGTGGCCGAGAGCGACGACACAGGCGCCGGTGAGCGTGGCGATGTCCACGACCGCCTGTGGCTCGAAGCGCTCGGCGTAGGTCAGCGCGTCGGCAAGAATGAGGCGTCCCTCTGCGTCGGTATTGAGTATCTCGATCGTTTGCCCCGACATGCTCGTGACAATGTCCCCAGGCCGCGAGGCCGCGCCCCCGGGCATGTTCTCGCATGCGGGGACAAGTCCAATCACGTTCAACTTCAGCCCAAGATCCGCGACCGCGCGTAGCGTACCCAGCACGCTCGCTGCGCCGCACATGTCGAACTTCATCTCGTCCATCTCGGCCGAAGGCTTAAGTGAGATGCCGCCCGTATCGAACGTGATGCCCTTTCCCACTAACACCACCGGCCGATCCTTCTTGCCGGCTCCGGAGTAGCGGAGGATTACGAACCTAGGCGGCTGGTGCGAGCCCTTGGAAACCGAAAGTAGCGAGCCCATTCCGAGCTTGTCCATGCTCTTTTGATCCAACACTTCCACCGCCAGTTTCCATTCGCGCGCGAGTTTCACAGCGGTCTCTGCCAGATATGCAGGCGTGCACACGTTTGGGGGCAAGTTGCCTAGGTCGCGCGCGAGCGCCATGCCGGCGCCGATCGCGCGCCCTTCGCGCGTTCCGCGCTCCAACGCGGCGGCGTCGCGTTTTGAAGTGACAGCAAGTGTGACATGGACAAGCGGCTTCGCTTCCGCTTTCTTGCTTTTCATGCGGTTGAATTGGTAGGCAACGTCGGCTGCTGCCAATACCAGCTGGCGAGCCTTCCATGCGGCGTCGCGCTCGTGAACCTGCAGCTCGGCGAGATACAGGCACGTGTCGCGCGCCCCCGTATCGTGGATGGCTTTGAGCGCCGCACGCACGCAATCGCGATACTGCTTCTCGCCGAATTCCTTCTCTTGCCCCAGGCCCACCAGCACCACGCGCTCTGCGGCAATGCCGCGCACTCGGTACAGCAGCCGCGTGCTTCCCGCCTTGCCGTCCATGTCTCCCGAACGGAGAAATTCGCGGATCTGCCCGTGCGCCGCCTTGTCGAGTACGTCCGCCGCAGCAGAGAGCCGACGCGATTCGAACACGCCGACCGCGACACACGCGCTACGGTGCTTGTCCGGCATCGCGAGTTTTGTGCTAAATTCCATTCGGCCTCGATTCGGGGAGCGTGCAAGGATTATCCCCGGTTTGCTTCGCCGAAGTCAAAGCATCACGGCATCTTCGGCCCACGATCCGACTGCGTTCCTGACTCCGATCGATTTCGCAAAGTGATCTTTCAGCGCTCTCTTCTGCGTGAATTCGGCAACCTCGCACTTGCGGTGTTCGCGGCGCTGTTTGCCATCACGTTGACGACGCAGCTCATCCGGCTGCTCGGCCAGGCGGCGATAGGAAAAGTGCTCTCCGAAGGTGTGGTTGCGCTGCTCACATTTTCCGCCTTGAACTATCTTCCGGTGTTGCTGTCCTTGACGCTTTTCATTTCGGTGCTCATGACGCTCTCTCGCAGCTACCGCGAGTCGGAGATGGTGATTTGGTTCGGATCGGGTCTGTCGCTCCTCGCGTGGGTCCGTCCGGTGCTTCTGTTTGCCTCGCCGCTTGTCGCCCTCGTGGCGTTGCTTTCGTTGTTCTTGTCGCCCTGGGCTATCGGCAAAGCCGAGGAATACCGGCGCCAGCTGAATCTGCGCGACGAGGCCTCGCGGGTCGCGCCCGGTGTTTTCCGGGAAGCGCTAGGCGCAGACCGTGTGTTTTTTATGGAGGAGATTGCAGGCGACCAGACCAACGTTCAGAACGTGTTTATCGCGCAAATGCAACAGGGCCGGCTCGGCATTACGGTAAGCCGGCGTGGATATCGGGAGTTGGCGGAGAATGGTGACCGCTTCGTCGTATTGCTCGACGGGCGGCGCTATGAGGGGATCCCGGGCAATCTCGATTTCAAAGTGATGGACTTCCAGCGCTATGCGATGAAAGTCCAGACGCGCGGGACGCAGGCAGAGCAGGCTTCCTCCAAGGCAATGTCCACTCTCGCCTTGCTCCAAGCGCCAAGCAATTCCAACCTGGCCGAGCTGCTGTGGCGCGTGGGCTTGCCGATCGCCACGTTGATTCTTGCATTGCTTGCAATTCCCTTGTCGTTCGTGAACCCAAGAGCGAGCCGTTCGGTGAATCTCCTCTTTGCGCTTCTCACCTCTGTGGTTTATGTCAACTTGCTCGGTATCGCCCAGGCGTGGGTCTCCCAAGGGCGGCTGGCTTTCGGTACCGGCTGGTGGGCGGTGCACGCGGGGATGCTCGGAATCCTCGTGCTGCTCTTCTACAGGCGGCTTCGCGTGGGTTCGCTGCTCGGGTGGCGCTGAAGTGGATACTTTGCGGACCTATCTGGCGAGGGAGATCTACGGCGCGACGCTGCTTGTTTTTGCCGCTTTTCTCGGCTTGTTCGCCTTTTTCGACTTGATCAATGAACTGAAAGACATCGGAAAGGGTGAGTACCGGGTGCAACACGCACTCTCGTTCGTTGCCCTGAGCGTGCCGAGCCATGTCTATGAACTTTTTCCCGTTGCGGTGCTGATCGGAACCCTCTACGCCCTTTCGCATCTCGCCGCCAATTCCGAATACACCGTGATGCGGGGCTCGGGCCTGGCGCCCTGGCGCGCGATAAGCACTCTGTTTCGCATCGGCATCGTCTTTGCGGTGGCCACGCTCGTGTTCGGCGAACTGATCACGCCGGTTTCAGAGCGCGTGGCGAAACAACTCAAGCTTTCCATGACCAGCGCCATCGTGGCCGGGGAATTCCATACGGGGCTTTGGGTGAAGGACGACCGCCGCTTCGTTAACATTCGAGAAGTCCAGCCCGACGCCAACCTCACGGATGTCAGGGTGTTTGAGTTCGACGATCAATACCGGCTCAAATCGATCAGCTTCGCAAAGCAAGGCCGGTACATCGGCAAGAATGTCTGGCGGTTGCGCGACGTCGTGCACACGGGTTTCGAATCCACAGGCAGCAGCGTGCTGCGCTCGGAAGAAATGGATTGGAACTCGGTGCTCACCCCGGACATTCTCTCAGTGCTGTTTGTAAGGCCGGAGCGGATGTCGGCGTGGAACCTCTACCAGTACTCACGGCATTTGTCGGATAACCGGCAAAAGACCGGGCAATATGAAATCGCCATGTGGAAAAAACTCATCTATCCATTTGTCTCCCTGGTCATGATGGCGCTCGCATTGCCTTTCGCCTACATCCATGTCCGGGCCGGGGGCGTGGGGCTGAAAGTGTTTCTGGGCATCATGCTCGGGATTTTTTTTCACATGCTGAACAGCCTCTTTTCGCATATTGGACAGCTTCAGAGCTGGCAACCCTTGCTCAGCGCGGCTCTGCCCAGCGCGGTTTTCCTCGGGGCAGCGGCGCTAATGATGTGGTGGGTGGAAAGACGTTAATAGTGTCCAGCGGTGTCCAGGGGTTTCTAAATATCCTTCAATTGGTTTTGAAAATGCGCTTCAGTACGGGCTCCTGGTAGTTCTAATTGTTAGACGGCACGAACCAGCACATGCTCTACGATAAGCGAGAACAAGAGCACTTGGGAACAGTACCAAGAAATTCATCATCACTAATCAGCGCGCCGTCAGCAAAGTGCCAAAACCCTGCAGCAGGTCGCGGAAACCCGCGACGCGCAGCGTCATCCAGAACGTCGCCAGATTGGAGGAGATCACCGGTTTGCCGAGCTCCGCTTCCAGCCGCGGAATCGCCTCCAGCGCCGCGAAATCGGTGCAGCTGATGATCATGCCCTGGGCGACCGGCACGTCGGCCGACCTGCAGTGCTCGTAGACTTTCTGCTTCGCAACCCTGGCGATGTTGACGTATTCCTGCGGCCCGCCGGCGCCTATTCCCAGGCCTTTCATTTGCACCACTTCGATGGCATTGGCTGCGAAGAATTGCCGTTCATGTTCATTCAGGGCATCGTGGTAGGGCGTGGCCAGGGAAATCCTGGAGAGGTTGAGGGCACGGCAGGCATGCACCAGCGCCGGGGCGGTGGCGATGCCGGGAACGCCCGATGCTTTCTGAATGAAGGCAGGAATCGTGTCCAGAGGCAGCACCATGGAGCCTGCGGTGCAGCCATAGGCGATGGCATCGGGCCGGTACTTTGCCAACTCGCTGATCGCTTCTTGCAGGTCCGCATAAAGCGCTTTTTTTCCTTCCTCGCTATCGGTATCGGCATGCAATGGCATGCGCACCAGCGCAAAGCTGACGCCGGCAGGTGCCATGCGCTCCCATTCGGCCTGGTTGACGGTGTTGGTCGGCGGGGCGATCAGGCCGAGCTTAAGCGCCATCTTTGTAGCGCTCGTCAAATTTCGACACCGCGTCGAAACCCATCAGCTCGCTGAATTTCCTGAAATCGTAAAGTGGCACCTGCAAATCCTTGCTGGTGCCCGCACCTTTGAGCTCCAGGTAAACCTGTTCCAGAACCGCACCCATGGCAAGAAATCCCAGTGCCGGAAAGATGGCGATGCGATAGCCCAGCTCCTCGAGGGTTTTCCGGTCGAGCAGCGGCGTGCGGCCGCCTTCCACCATGTTCGCCAGCAACGGTATGCCGCTGAAGGTTTCACCGATCTTGCGCATCTCCTCGATCGACTCGGGTGATTCGACAAACAGCACATCGGCGCCCGCCTTGAGGTAGAGCTCGGCGCGCCGCAGCGCTTCGTCGAGGCCGAGCGTGGTGCGCGCGTCGGTGCGCGCGATGATGAGGAAATCCGTGTCGTCGCGGCTGTCCACCGCGACGCGCACCTTGGCGGCCATATCGGCGGCGGGAATCACGCGCCGGCCCAGCATGTGGCCGCACTTCTTGGGGAATTCCTGGTCTTCCAGCTGGATGCCGCAGGCGCCCGCCGCCTCGTAGCCTTGCACCGTGTGCCGCACATTGAGCAGGCCGCCATAGCCGGTATCGCCGTCGGCGATGAACGGCGTCGCCGTCATCTTCGCGATCTGCGCCACCCGCCCGACCATGTCGGTGTAGGTGGCGAGCCCGGCATCGGGCAGGCCGAGGTGCGAGGCGACCATGCCGTAGCCGGTGCAGTACAGGCAATCGAAGCCGAGCCGGTCGGCGATCTTCGCCGAAATCAGCTCGAAGATGCCCGGCGCAATAATCAATTCCTTGTGTTCAAGGCGCCGGGCGAGGCGGGCGGTCTTTGCGTTCATGGGTTTGTCTCATCTCAAAGATTATCAACAATACGCCGGCGACGATTCCGACGAGCTGCAGCCAGAGTCCACCGGGAAAGGCGTCGCTGGGCAGCAGCATGAGGGCCGCGGTAACGCCGAAGGCGAACCGCCGCACCATGCCCAGATCGCGGAACAGATAGCCGGCGATCGCCACCGAGCCGAACCAGACACCCGCCATCGCGGCGGTGACCGAGATCACGATGTCCAGCGGATTGCCGCGCAGCAGCAGCGTCGGCGACCAGACAAAAAGGAAGGGCAGCACGAACGCCGGCCATCCCAGGCGGCAGGCGGCGAGTCCGACGCGCATCGGGCTTGCCTGCGCAATCAGCGCGGCGGCAAACGCCGCCATCGCCACCGGCGGCGTGATCATCGACAGGCAGCCGTAGAAGAATACGAACATGTGGGCCGCAAGCGGCGGCACACCCAGCTGAATCAGCGGCGCCGTGGCAAGCACCGCGACCAGAAGGTATACGCCGGTGGTCGGCAGCCCCATGCCGAGGATGATGCACATGACTGCGGTCGCGAACAAAAGCAGCATCAGGTTTCCCTGGCCCAGCTTGACCAGGGTAAGCGACAGACCTAGCGCCAGGCCGGTAATGTTGAGTAGCCCGATGACCGCACCGGCGACCGCGCAGATGATCAGGATATCCGCGGCATCCTTGCCGGTGTCGGCGAGCGCCCCGAGCAAGCCGCGCCAGTTGAGTGTCCGGTCGCCATAGCCGATCAGAAACGCGAAGGGCAGCATCACCACGACGCCCATCAGCACCGATTCCTCGGCCTGCATGTCGAGTGAAAACATGAGATAGAAGAGCGCTGCGAACGGCACCAGAAAGAACCAGCCGGCGCGCATCACCCGGATAGGCCGCGGCAGTGACGCCGGGTCGAGCCCGCCGATACGGCTCTTTGCCGCCTCAAGGTCGACCTGGGTAAACACCGACACGTAGTAAAGAAGCGCCGGCACCAGCGCCGCGAGCGCGATTTCCGCGTAGCGCATTTGCAGGTTTTCGGCCATCAGAAAGGCGGCCGCACCCATCACCGGCGGCATGATCTGGCCGCCGGTTGAAGACACTGCCTCGACGCCGCCCGCGGTCTCGGCGGTGTAACCGGCCTTCTTCATGTTGGGAATGGTGATGATGCCGGTCGACATCACGTTCGCCACCGCACTGCCCGAGATGGTGCCAAACAGCGCGGAAGCCACTACCTCGACCTTGCCGGTGCCGCCACGGAAGCGGCCGAACAGCGCGGTCGAAATATCGTTGAAAAAATCGGCGCCGCCGCAGGCCTGCAGCACCCGGCCGAAGAAAATGAAAGCGATCACCGTGGTGGCGGCGATGATGAGCGCCTGGCCGAGCAGGCTGGAGGTGTCGAGGGCGAGATACGGCAGCAGGCGCGTCAAGCGGACCTCTTTCGTCTGCAGCATTCCAGGCATCAGGTGGCCCCACAGCGCCCAAGCGAAGAAAAAGGCAAACACCAGCGTCAGCGCCACGCCTGCCGACCTGCGGCAGGCTTCGAGCACTATCACCAGGAGAACGACCGAGAGCGCCAGCGTTTCGGTGGGATGGCCGAGCACGTCGGCCTGCAGCAGCGGATAGCGTACTGCCACCCACAGGCCCGCAAGCAGGCCGGCGAGCGCAAACGCAGTGTCGCGTATTTTTCCGGTGGGTTGTTGATTACGCAGAAACGCGATGGCGAGCGCCAGGCCCAGCAATGCTGCGATGAATTGCTCCTGGTAGACCAGCCAGCCGAGTTTTGTCGGCAGGTCGAGACCCCAGACGATCCCGGCGGCGGCGATCAGGGCGCCGGCCGTTGCAACTAGCGCTTCCAAATGCCCTTCGCCTGGTAGACCTTCACTGCGCCGGGGTGGTACTGGATGCCGACGTCGCGCCCCAGTTGCGCGATATCGAACTCGGCCCACAGCGGGCTGCTCGCTTTGAGCTCGCCCGGGTTGTCGTACAGCGCCTGCGCCACCCTGGCGACCACGTCGTCGGCGACCTTGGCGTTCACCCACAACGCATAGTCGTACACCAGCATGTTGGTCGGTGTGTCGACGCCGACGTTGCCCGGTCCCGGCTTGACCTCGACGACGTAACTGTGCGGCACAAAGCGCGTGACCGCGGCGACCGCGGCGGGCGATGGATCGAACGACAGGAAACGCACGCCGCCGAGCGCCGACTCCCATTCCCTGAGCTGCGCCATGCCGATGGTGGCGATGCTTACGGCGGTCTGCTGCTGCTTGAAGGCGTCGAACATGCGCGGGAATGCCGGTACCAGCACCTGGCGCGTGTCCTCGAAGCCCATGCCGGCGTTGGCGAGGTAACCGGATATCAGCACCTTGCCGAGCGGGTTGCCGGGGAAGCCGGCGGGCACCGGCTGCCCCTTCAAGTCCTTGAGCGACTTGATCGGGCTGTCCTTCTTCACTACCAGGCCGTTGTACCAGGGCACCAGGCGCGCCACCATGCGCAGGTCGGGATTGGCGCGCTCGACGATCACCTGCCCGGCGACGAGATAGTGAAGCTCGGGTACGTTGGAAATGCCGAACTCGATGTCGCCGCGGTTGACCAGCGGCGCGTACTGCGCAGCACCGGCCATCGGCTGCGTGCGCATCTGCAGGCCACCTTTGTCCGATACCACCTTGGCGATGCCGGTCGATAATTGGTTGGTGGCGCCAGCCTGGGTGGTTCCCAGCCCGACTACCTGGGCGAATGCACTTTCGCACAGCAGTATTCCGGTCAGTACGGAAAAAATTCGCATCATCAACGTCTCCTCAGGGTTTCAATCATTGAACTCTTCATCAGAAACGCTTTCGCCGCGACCGGGTCAGCGGCGATACGGCATATTTCATCCTGTGCGCGCCGGCGCGCCGTCGGATCGCGCTCCGACATCAGTTTGCGATTGCGCGCGGTGTTTGCATTGATGTATTCGATCGCCACCGGCCGCCGCTGCGCCTCGTACAGATCGAGGTTTTCACCTTTTTCGAGTTTCTCACATAAATTCAAGACGTCGTGCAGGCCGCCGTTCATGCCCATGCCGCCAAGCGGATTGTTGATGTGCGCGGCGTCCCCGGCGAGGAACGCGCGGCCAACTCGGTATTTAGTCGCGACGCGCTGGTGCACGCTGTACAGCGTCCTGTGCACTGTCTCGTAGGGTTCGTTCCTTGCGAAGACGCCCTGGAGTTTCTGCGGCCCGGAGGCAAGCACCTGCGCGTCGCTCTCATCCTGCGTTGGGAACAGGCAGCGCCACAGCCCGGGCACCTTGAGCAACACGCAGAACTCGTCGGTGTCGGCGATGTAGTTGACAAAGCACAGCCGCTCGAGCGCCGTGGTGAAATCGAATGGGGTGCTGACGACGAAAAAGCGCTCGGGGAAGGTCATCCCTTCGAATTCAATGCCGATGGCGCGCCGCACCGCGCTCGAGGCGCCATCGGCGCCGATCAGGTAGTCACCGGCGTGCTCCGAGCCATCCTCGAGAATCACTTTGACGGCATCGTCGCTCTGGGAAACGGCCGCAACGCCGGCATTGAATTTGACCTCGGCGTCGAGGCGTCCGTGGACGAGTCGCGAGTACTTGAACTGTTCGTACTGTATCCGGTAGGGATGATTGGTCTCGCCGCGCAGCAGTTCCATGTCGAATTCGGCGATGGCGCCGGTCTTGCGGTCACGGTGCTGCGTATAGCGCGCCTTCAACCCTTGCGACAGTATCTCGTCGATGAGGCCGAGTTCTTCCATCATGTCGAGTGTCGGCGGATGCCAAGTCGAGGCGCGCAGGTCCTCGGCAAGCTCGGCGCCGCGCTCGAAAACGCTCACCGCGATGCCGGCGCGCGTGAGCGCGTAAGCCGCGGTGAGTCCGACCGGTCCGGCGCCGGCAATCAATACCCGTTTCAATTTTGCGCCAACAAAGAGCCCCAGCCGTACACCTTGTCCTTGATGCCGTACTGGCGCAACGCATACCAGTAAGTGGCGGTGTTGATCGCGATCACCGGCTTGCCGAGCCAGAACTCGGCCATCGCGGCGACTTCGGCCATCGCCAGGTTGGTGCCGACCTGGACGATGGCGTCCACCTTGCCGCGGTTGACCTTGATGATCGCGTCGCGCAGCGTTTCCTTGGACTCGTGCGCAATCAGGACCGGGCTCTTGCATTTCAGGCCGAGCAGGTTCACCACCTCGAAGCCGCACTCGGTGAAAAAGCGCCGCACCTGCAGGTCACCCACCGGCATGTACGGGGTGATGACGCCGATGCGCCTGATGCCGCGGCCGCAGGCGCGCAGTGCCGCCTGGCAAGCGTCGGAGCCCATCACCACGCCGCATTTGGCCACCTTGTCGAGCTTGCGCTGCAACTGCTTGGAACCATCGAGGCCATCCCAGAAGGTCTCCGCCGACATGCCCAGCACCACGTAATCCGGGTGGCAGGTCATGACCGCCTCGAGCGCGGGAAACAGCGCCGCGCGGATGTCCTCCATCATCACCATGAAGCTCTTGTCGTCGGTCACCTTGGAGTCGGGGATGATCAGGCGCGAGTGGTGGTGGGTGATGCCCCACGGCCGCATCGCGTCGAATTCGGGCTGCACCGAGGTATTGGTCGAGGGCGCGAGCACGCCGAATTTACCGCGATGTCCCAGGGAATCGGTCATGCCGTGTCTCCTTTGTCGAACGCTGCGGAGTGTTTGCCCAACTGCGCCAGCGCGGCGGCGACGAATTCGGGGCAGAGGATTTCCCGGCGTTCGATTTTACGCAAGTCCGGGTTCAATTCGTGAAACAGCGCCAGCTGGGCGTCCCAGTGGACCCGCCCCATCTCACCGTTGACCGCCCAGCCGCCGCTATCATGCTCGCGTTGCCACAGCAGGCGCAGCTCAGCGTCGTCGAGCCCGACCGAGACGCTGGCGCGGACGACGCGCGCGAAAACTTCGGCATCGTCGTGCAGGGCACGCGACGCCTGGATTATCGCCACGGCCAGCTTGCGCAATACCTCAGGTTGCGCTTGCTCGTAGGCTTCGGTGGTGGCAAGTACACCATGCGGCTGCAGCGGCACCAGCCGCTTGAGTTCGTCGAAGTCGAGCATGCGGCGCAGCTTGTCGGCGTGGTCGCGGTTGAGCGCCAGCGCCTCCTCGGTGCGCAGCAGCGCGGCGTCGGCGCGCCCCTCAAGCAGCGCCGCGATGCGCTGCGGCGGCGGGCCGATCGCATCCCAGCGAATCTCGCTCTCGGAGATGCCGAGTGCGCGCACCACCAGGCGCGACATGTGATGGCTCAAGGCGCCGATGCCATCAACCGCCCACACCGCGCCCTTGAGATTCTCGATGCCATTGCGCACCACCAGCGCCTGGGCGAGGGCGCGCGCCTGCGAGATAAAAATCCGGCACGGCTGGCCCGCGGCGCGCAGCGCGACCACCGGGCCGAAACCGGCGTAGGCGACATCGGCGTGGCCCTCGAGCACCGCGCGCATGGCGGCGACACCGCCGCGCCAGTCCGACCACTGCACCTCCAGCCCCTCCGCGGCGAACCCGCCCAGCTGCATGGCGGTGGCGCAGGAAATATCGTCGACGCCGAAGGTGGCGCCGGAGGCGCGTGCCAGGCGGATTTTCAATGGCGTTCCAGTGCAGAAATGATCTCGTCACGGTCCAGAATGTCGGCGTACTTCTGGCCCATGTCGAAAAGGTTCGCCTCATGCGGTCCGAGCGCCCGGTCGCCGACGCAGTCGCGCGCCACCATCGGGCGGAAGTTGTTGCTGAGCGCATCGACCACGCTGGCGCGCACGCAGCCCGAGGTGGTGCAACCGGTGACCACCACCGTATCGGCTCCCTGTTGCACCAGCCAGGGCGCCAAGCCAGTGCCGAAGAACGCGGAAGCCTGGGTCTTGCGCACGACGAGTTCACCCTTCCTCGGTTCCAGTTCGGGTACCACTTGCCCGGCAGGGTGCGTTTCGGTGAGCATGCGCAGGTTCGGTGTCTTGAGGCAAAACACGCCGGCATCCGATCCGTCCTCGGCATAGACCACACGCGTGAAGGCCACGGGAAGCGATCGCTTTCTGAAAAACTCGAGCAGGCCGATGCTGCGCTTCACTGCTGCATCGATGTTGCCGCCGCCGAACAGCGCCGGGTCGTTGAAGCCCACGGTGAAGTCGACCACCAGCAGCGCGCTGCGGCGCCCGAAGCCGATGCGGTTGCCGAAGTTCTGCTGCCGGTAGATGTCCCGCGTTTCACTTTCCTGGCTCATGGGGACAAGAATGCCTTAGTTTTCTAGGTGGCGGGAACCGCCATGTTGAATCGCAATGCCGCTCTCACCGGCGTCGCGCAGGAAAGCTGAATCGCTCAATTCACTGCGGTTTCATGCCGGCCGCCTTGATCACTTTGCTGAGTTTGGCGTCTTCGGCCTTCACGAACGCGAGGAACTCGGCGGGCGAATTGCCGACCGCCTCGAAGCCGAGCTTCTCAATGCGTTCCTGCACGCCGGGGTCCTTCAGCGTGAGCACGATCTCGGCATGCACGCGGCCGATGATATCGGCGGGTGTCTTCGCCGGTGCCACCATGCCGAACCAGGCGACTATTTCGTAGCCGGGCAGCCCGGCCTCGGCGATAGTCGGGACGTCGGGCAGCTGCCGGTCGCGCTTGGCCGAGGTGACCGCGATGGCGCGGATCTTGCCGCTGCGGATGTGACCGATGGCTGCGGGAATGTTGTCGAAGGTCATCTCTATCTGTCCGGCCATCAGGTCCTGCAGTGCCGGCGCCGCGCCCTTGTAGGGAACCTGCACCAGTTTGATGCCGGCCATGAGATTGAACATCTCCGCGGCCAGATGGCCCGTCGCCCCGAACGCCGGTGTGCCGTAGTGCAGCGGGCGCGCGCTCGAACGGGCGAGCTCGATCAGCTCCTTCACCGTCCTCGCTGGCACGCCCGGGTTGACCACGATAACGTTGCCGGTGGTGGCGATCAGGGAAATCATCGCGAAGTCGCGCTGCGGATCGTAGGGCAGGTTGGCGCGCATGTAGGGCTGTGTCGCCAGCGTAATGCCTGACATGAGCAAGGTGTAGCCGTCCGGCGCAGACTTCACCACATACTCTTCCGCGATGCTGGTGAAGGCGCCGGCGCGGTTCTCCACGATCATCGGCTGGCTGAGCAGGTCGCCGAGCTTCTGCGACACCGCGCGCGACAGCAGATCCACGGTGCCCCCGGCGGCGGCGGGCACCACCAGGCGGATCGGTCGCGACGGATAGCTTTGCGCCTGCGCCTGCGCACAGCCGGCGAGGGCGGCAGCGAGAATCGCGAATCGCAGTGTCACGGCGGATCCCTTTCATCGTTGCCTGTGAAACCCAGCGAGCCGTGCCAGGTAGCGCAATCGATGGGCAGTTGCCGGCAGAATGTTGCCGTTTCGGCTTGGATTACTTGAGCCGATCTTGGACCAGTTTCATCGCGGCTTCGACGCAAGCCGTATCGAGATGCCCGCCGGGAGCACCGCTCACGCCGATTCCACCGATGACTTCCGTCCCGGCCTTGATCGGGAAGCCGCCGAGGAGCGAGGTGAATCCGGGCGTGTTCAGGATGGAGGCGGGAGTGACACCTTTTTGGATGTTTTCGGCCAATCTGGCGGTCTCGTAGCCCAGCATTGCGGCCGTGTGCGCCTTTCGCTCTGCGATGTCTATGGCATGCGGGCGAGCGTTGTCGGCGCGCTGGACCGCCTTCACATAACCGGAGCGATCCACGACCGTTGCAACGACGTTGTAGCCGCTTGCAGTGCAGGACGCCACCGCGGCCGAGGCAAGCTCATTGGCGAGCTTCATGCTCACGGTACGCTCGCTGGTTATTTCCTGTGCGCCGGCCGCAAGAGCGACCGAACCGAGTACCGCGCCGCAAATCAATTTATTCATCGCAAACTCCTTTGTGGGTTTTGGGAAACGACTCGACTCCGATTGCGCGACTTCAACTGCAACTGCGAGACTCCACCTGCGAATCAATCCATCCGGGTACGCCTCGAACTATCGACGCAGTGGGAAGCAAGCACCGCGGACACCCTCGTAGCCGGGTGGCCGTCGCCCGCGGAGTTCGAAAGCAAAGAGTTTGCTCCGCTTGACCTTTCAGGGTCGCGGGATTATATTACTGACCAGTCAGTTATTTCTTATTTCCCCCCTTCCCTACGAACGATCGGCTTGTGAAAAAGAGCGAACGCCGTTGGACCCGGCGAAAAGAAGCACGGCCGGAAGAAATCACGGCCGCGGCGCTCGACCTTTTCGTGGAGCGCGGTTTTGCCAATACGCGCCTGGAAGACGTCGCCTCGCGCGCCGGGATCTCCAAGGGAACGCTCTACCTTTACTTCGAGAACAAGGAAGAGCTGTTCAAGGCGGTGGTGCGTGAAGGTCTCGTTTCGCCGCTTACCGTCATGAAGGGCGTTATCGAGCAGTTCGAAGGCAGCAGCTTCGAACTGCTGCGGATCCTGCTGTGCGGATGGTGGGAAAAGGTCGGCGCCACGCGGGTCTCGGGAATCCAGAAGCTGATCTTCGCCGAGGCCGGCAACTTCCCCGAACTCGCGCGCTTCTACGTCGCCGAAGTCGTCGAACCGGGCGACCAGGTGATCGCGGCGATTGTGAAACGCGGCATTTCCCGCGGCGAATTCCGCGCCGTCGACCCGGTACAGACCGCACTTCTGATCGCGGCGCCCCTGGTCGTGATCATGATGTGGCGCAACTCGCTGGAGCAGCACGGTACCCAGGCGATCGACCCGGTGCGCTATATCGAGGCGCACCTCGACATGCTGCGCCACGGCCTTGCCAAGGATTGAAGCCATGAAACTTTTGCAGCGCGTCACCCGCCGTTCGATGATCATGATCACAGTGGTGGCCTTGATGGTGCTCGCCGTATCCGCGCTCGCCCTGCGCGGCCGGCAGAATGCCGCCGCCGCCGCGGCGAACGTCATGCCCGCCGGCCCGGTGGCCGAATTCCTACAGGACGATCTCACCATCGTCGAGCCGCGCACTCTGGACCGCGTGCTGCCTCTAACCGGCTCGCTCGCGCCGCTCACCGAGGCGACCGTCAGAGCCAAGGTCGCGGGCGAGTTGGTCGCGGTCACGGCGCGCGAAGGCGAGGGCGTGAAACAGAGGCAGGTACTGGCCAGGATCGACCTCACCGAGGTCGAGGCCAGGGTCGCCGCGCGCGAAGCCGATGTGGCGGCCGCGAAGGCGCAGCTGGTGTGGGCCGAGAAGAACCGCGGCCAGCAAAAAGCCCTGCTCGACAAGTCGTTCATCTCGCAGAGCGCCTTCGACAACATACAGAGCAGCTACGACGTCGCCGCGGCCAAGCTGCGCGCGGCCGACGCCGAACTCGTGGTGGCGCGCAAATCCCTGGGCGATGCGGTGCTGGTCGCGCCGTTCTCCGGCATCGTGTCGCTGCGCCACGCCCAGCCGGGCGAACGCGTCGCGCTGGACGCCAAGGTGGTGAGCATCGTGGACCTGTCGCGCCTGCAACTCGAGGCGTCGGTGCCGCCGGCGGCGATCGGCCAGGTGAGGATCGGGCAAGCGATGAATTTCCGCGTCGAGGGCTTCGGCGAGCGGGAATTCGCCGGCCGCATCGAGCGCATCAACCCGACGGCCACCGCCGGCTCGCGCTCGATCAGCGTCTACGCGGTGATCGACAACCGCGAGGGCCTGCTGCGCGGCGGCATGTTCGCGCAGGGCGCCCTGACCTTGTCCCGTATCGAGGGCGCGCTGGCGGTGCCGGCCTCGGCGGTGCGCGAAGAGATCGGCCAGACTTTCGTCTACGCGATCGAGGACGGGCTGGTGAAAAAAAGAAACGTCAAGGTCGGCCCGCCCGACGCCGCCGGCCGCGTGCAGGTGCTCGAAGGCCTCGCCGCCGGCGAGCGCATCGTGCGCGTGAACCTGGGTTCGTTGCGCGAGGGTATGGCCGCAAGACTGTCAGGACCGGCGCCCGCGCCGGGCGGTCCACAACCTTCTGAAACTCTAAAAAAGTAATACGGCTCCGCCATGTGGTTCACGCGGGTAAGCATTGCCAATCCGGTGTTCGCGACCATGATGATGGCCGCGCTGCTGGTGCTGGGCGCCTTCTCCTACTCGCGCCTGCCGGTGGAACAGTTCCCGGACGTGAGCTTTCCGGTGGTGGTGGTGCAGACCGAGTACCCCGGCGCCTCGCCCGAGAACGTCGAAGAGGAAGTGACGCGGCGGGTGGAAGAGTCGGTCAACACCATCAGCGGCATCAAGACGCTGTCGTCGCGCTCCTACGAAAGCCTGTCGGTGGTGATCATCGAGTTCGACCTCGCGATCGATCCCAAGCTCGCGGCGCAGGACGTGCGCGAGAAGATCGCGCTGATCCGCTCGGGCTTCCGCGACGAAATCAAGGAGCCGAGGGTCAGCCGCTTCAACCCGGACGACTTCCCGATCATCTCGGTGGCGGTGCAATCGACGGGCCGCAGTTTGCGTGAACTCACCACGCTTGCCGACCAGGTGATCAAGAAGCGGCTGGAGAACGTCGGCGGCGTCGGCCAGGCCACCTTGGTGGGCGGCGTGAAGCGCGAGATCAAGATCTACCTGAACCTCGAGTCGATGCAAGCGCAGAAGGTCGGCGCCGACCAGGTGATCCAGGCGTTGCGCTCGGAAAACCAGGAGATCCCGGCCGGCTCGATCGTCACCCCCAGCCAGGAAAAGATCGTCCAGCTGCGCGCGCGCCTCAGCGGGCCGCAGGACTTCCGCAACCTCATCGTCGCGCGCCGGGGCGGCAAGGCGGTGACGCTGGGTTCCATCGCCGAGATCGAGGACGGACAGCAGGAAGAGGAAAACGCCGCGCTGGTGAACGGCCAGCGCGCGCTCTCCATCGACATCATCAAGGCGCAGGGCGAGAACACCATCCAGGTGGTGGACGGCGTGCGTCGGGTGGCGAAGGAACTGCAGGCGTTCCTGCCTGCGGACGTGAAAGTGGACATCGTGCGCGATGCCTCGACCGGCATCCGCAACTCGGTCGCCGACGTCAAGATGACGCTCATCGAGGGCGGGCTGCTGACGATCGCGATCGTGTTCCTGTTCCTTGCCTCCTGGCGCAGCACCGTGATCACCGGTCTGACGTTGCCGATTGCGCTCATCGGCACCTTCCTTTTCATCTACGCGTTCGGTTTCACGCTGAACGTGCTCACCCTGATGGCGCTGTCGCTGTCGGTGGGGCTCTTGATCGACGACGCGATCGTGGTGCGCGAAAACATCGTGCGCCACGTGGCGCTGGGCGCCGACCACCACACCGCGGCGCTCGAGGGCACGCGCGAGATCGGCCTCGCGGTCCTGGCGACGACCTTCTCGATCGTCGCGGTGTTCCTGCCGGTCGGTTTCATGGGCGGCATCATCGGGCGCTTTTTCCACCAGTTCGGCCTCACCGTGGTGGCCGCGGTATTGATCTCGATGTTCGTCTCCTTCACGCTCGACCCGATGCTGTCCTCGATCTGGCACGATCCGCAGGCCGAGGGCAAATTCAGCTCCGGCCCGATCGACCGGCTGCTCGCCTGGTTTCACGCCCTGATGGAGCGTTTCTCCGCCGGCTACGAACGGCTGCTCGGCTGGAGCCTCGCACACAGGAAGACCGTGCTTGCGATCGCCGTCTCGAGCTTCATCGCGAGCTTCCTGCTGATGAGATTGGTCGGCAGTGAATTCGTGCCCGAACCCGATCTGTCCGAACTGCAGGTGCAGTTCAAGACTCCGGTTGGCGCGTCGCTCGAACTCACCTCGCAGAAGGCGCGCCAGGCGGAAGCCGCACTGCGCGAGTTTCCTGAAGTGAAATACACCTATGCGACGGTGAATACCGGCTTCGTCCAGGGGAAAAACCGGGTCAATATCTTCGTTCAGCTGATGCCGAGGAAAGAGCGCAAGCGCTCGCAGAACGACCTGACCAAGCCGATGCGCGAGCGGCTCGCCCGCATTGCGGGCATCGACCTGCAGCAGATCGGCGCCTACAAAGCGGTCTCCAGCGGCAAGCCGCTGCAGGTCTCGCTGCTGGGACAGGACCGTACGATACTTGCCGAACTCGCCGGGCAGGCGATGGCGGCGATGCGCGAGGTGCCGGGTACGGTGGACGTCGAGTCCAGCGACGAAGCGGTGAAACCCCAGGTTTCGGTGGAACTCAATCGCGAACTGGCGAGCGATCTCGGGATCGGCGTCGGCCAGGTGGCCGCTGCGCTGCGCCCGCTGCTGGCCGGCCAGGCGGTCGGCAACTGGCGCGGGCCCGACGACCAGTATTACGACGTGCAGGTGCGCCTGTCGCGCGCCGACCGCGCGCGCGCCGAGGACCTGCAGCGCGTGCCGCTCGCCTCCAGCCAGTTGGATGCCAACGGCGCGCCGAGAATGGTGAACCTGCGGGAAATCGCCTCGATCGCGCCCTCCGGCGGTTCGCAGCAGATCAACCGCAAGGAACAGTTGCGCGAGGTGCTCATCACGGCGAACGTGTACAACCGGCCCGCCGGCGACGCCGCCACGGACCTCAGGGGAAAGCTCGACCGCATCGCAATGCCGCCGGGCTACCGCTACACCATGGGCGGCTCGGCCAAGGACATCCAGGAGTCGCTCTCCTTCGCCGCCCAGGCACTGGCGCTGGGAGTGATCTTCATCTACCTGATCCTCGCCTCGCAGTTCGGCAGCTTCATCCAGCCGGTGGCGATCATGATGTCGCTGCCGCTGTCGCTGATCGGCGTGGTGCTGGCGCTGCTCCTGTGGCGCTCGACGCTGAACATCTTCTCGATGATCGGGTTGCTGATGCTGATGGGCCTGGTGACGAAAAATGCGATCCTGCTCGTCGACTTTGCGAACCAGGGGCGCAAAGCGGGCCTGAGCGTGCCCGACGCCTTGTTGCAGGCCGGCCTGGTGCGCATGCGGCCCATCATCATGACGACGAGTGCGATGCTGTTCGGCATGTTGCCGCTGGCCCTCGCACTGAACGAAGGCGGCGAGATCCAGGCCCCGATGGGCCGGGCCATCATCGGCGGCTTGATCACCTCGACGTTGCTGACGCTGGTCGTCGTTCCTGTGTTGTATAGCTATTTGGTGCGCGAGCACAAGCCGGTCGGCGAGGCTGCGGTCGCGGTCGGTGGCGCGATGTCGCAGCACATGCAGGCAGCGAAGGATTGAGGCGCCCGTCGCGCATTGCAGTTGCCGACCGAGCCTACGCGTTA
>CAYSFD010000024.1:0-110275 GCA_964430565.1 uncultured Enterobacteriaceae bacterium | reverse complement strand
TCAAGTTTGCGGGCGGCACGCAAGCGATCGCGGCGCCGGTGCGCCCGGCGCCCAAGGCCCCGCGGGTGCAACCGGGCGCGGCGCCAAGGACCGTGGCGGCGCAGCAGCGCGCGCAGCGGCCCGAGCCGGCGATTCCCGCGGTCAACCGCGGCGAACCGGACGAATGGAAGGAATTCTGAAAGCATGACGATGGAACGAATCCGTCAGCGCGAAGCCGTCGTGAACACTGCCGGCAATCTGGGCTCAGGGGCTGCCCCACTGGAGCGTGATCGCGAGTTCGGCTATGCCCGCGCCGACTTCAACGAGGTGCGCGGACTGATCTACGCCCGTGCAGGCATCCGACTCAACGACAGCAAGCACGAGATGGTTTATAGCCGGCTGACGCGCAGGCTTCGCGCGCTTGGCCTGCCCGACTTCCGCAGCTATCTTGCGCTGCTGCGGAGCGAGGACCATCCCGAGTGGGAGAATTTCGTCAACGCCTTGACAACGAACCTGACGGCGTTTTTCCGCGAGCCGCATCACTTTCCCGTGCTCGCGGAGCATCTGCGTGGATTGCACCAAGGATCTGGAGCGATGCTGTGGAGTGCGGCAGCATCGACCGGCGAAGAGGCTTATTCAATGGCGATGATCGCCTGCGAGGTATACGGGACCCTTTGGCCTCCGGTGAAAATACTCGCCACCGATCTCGACAGCGAGGTGTTGCAGCGAGCGAGCGAAGCGATCTACGCGCGGGAATTGGTGAAGGATCTGTCGCCCGAACGGCTGCGGCGTTTTTTCCTCAACGGCTCCGGCGCACGCGAGGGCTATGTCAAGGTCAGGCCCGAGTTGCGGGCGCTGGTTACGTTCAAAAGGAACAACCTGCGCGATGACAATTGGGATCTGCGCGAGAGTTTCGACTGCATCTTTTGCCGCAACGTCATGATCTACTTCGACAAGCCGACCCAGTACCAGGTGCTCACCCGGATCGCCCGCGTGCTCAAACCGCAGGGCTTGCTGTTCGCGGGCCATTCGGAAAGCTATTTCCACGCGGTCGATTTGTTCCGGTCTTGCGGACGGACTGTATACCGCCATGCGTAGAAGTCGCGAACCTCTTGCTTGCCGGACCGGATCGGAGCGTCTGCGATGAGCGACAAGCGTTCCGCCGACGGCAGCCGCAGCGCCGGAGCACCGATCCTGTATGTCGACCGGGAGTTCAATGCCACTGCGGCAAAAATCGGTCCTGGCGAGTACTACGTGACGCAACGGGACATGCTGATCGTCACCGTGCTTGGCTCCTGTGTTTCGGCATGTGTGCGTGATTCCACAACGCAGATCGGCGGAATGAATCATTTCATGCTCCCGGAACACGGCGGCGATCCCGACAGCCCGCTCTCCAACTCGGCGCGCTATGGCGCCTATGCGATGGAAGTGCTGATCAACAATCTGATCGGTATGGGAGCCCGCCGCGACAAGTTGGAAGCAAAGCTGTTCGGCGCCGGACGGGTCATGCAGGGGATGTCGGACATCGGCAAACGAAATGCGCATTTTGCCCAGACTTACCTGCGCCGGGAAAAAATTCCTATCCTCGCCGAGGACCTGGGCAATCCGCATCCGAGCAAGGTCTATTTTTTTACACACACGGGGCGGGTGCTGGTGAAGCGGTTGAAAACGCTGAAGAACGACACCATCCTGACGCGCGAACGCAATCATGCGGAGCGGCTGGAGCATCTTCGGGTCAGCGGTGACGCGGATCTTTTCAAGTAAGCATGAGAACCAAAGTCCTGATCGTTGACGACTCAGCGCTCATGCGCCAGATGCTGAGCGAGATTATCGGCGGCTATGACGACTTCGAAGTCGTCGGCGTAGCCCACGACCCGTACATCGCGCGCGATAAAATCAAGGCGCTCAACCCCGACGTGCTGACGCTGGATGTCGAGATGCCGCGCATGGACGGCCTGACGTTTCTCGAGAACCTCATGCGGCTGCGGCCCATGCCGGTGCTGATGGTTTCCTCACTCACCAAGAAGAACGCCGAAACAACCCTGCGCGCGCTCGAGCTGGGCGCCGTCGATTTCGTCACCAAGCCGGTCGCCCAAACTTCCGAGGATCTCGCCCACTACGGGGAGATGATCGTCGAGAAGCTGCGCGCCACGGCGAGCGCGGGATTGCGGCGCGCCCGCGGTGAGCGTGATCAGTCCCGATCACCAACGAGTCCGGCCAAATCGACGTTTCGTCCCGGGCAACTCGTTGCCATCGGCGCCTCGACGGGGGGGACCGAGGCGCTGAAGGACGTGCTAACGCAGCTTCCCGATACGTTCCCTCCTGTTTTAGTGGTGCAGCATATGCCTGAGATGTTCACCCAGATGTTTGCGAAGCGGCTGGACGGCCTGTGCAAGATCACCGTGACCGAAGCCCTGCAGGGCGAGCGAGTTCTGCGCGGGCACGCGTATATCGCGCCCGGTGACATGCACATGCGCTTGGCCCGCAAGGGCGAACATCTCGTCGTGTCGCTCGACCAGGATCCGCCGGTGAACCGTCATCGCCCCGCCGTGGACGTGCTGTTCCATTCGATTGCGGAGATAGCCGGAAAAAACACCGTCGGCGTGATACTGACCGGCATGGGAGCCGACGGGAAATCGGGAGTACGCGCTCTGAAGGAGACGGGTGCCCGTATCCTCGCGCAAGACCGCGACAGTTGCGTCGTGTTTGGAATGCCGAAAGCCGCCATCGATACCGGCTGCGTGGACGCGATCGTTTCGATCGAGGAAATGGCGGATGAAATCCTGCGCTCGGTCACCGTGGGGACGCAGTAATTGTTTCGGATAAGATTCTGGGGGTGAGTAATGTTTTCCAACATGAGAATCATGACGGTGATGGCGAGTGGAAGGAGTTCTGAGAGGCTGTTTCAGACGTGGAAACAGTCTCAATCTAGGGCAGTATGGAGGGGATCCCTTATTTGGTAACCGGACCTATCGATTGGGAGAAGCGATCATGACTCAGACAATGCAGACTGCGGCGGGCGAATCCAGCGCACTGGCCAAAGGTAAAGGCCGCGAGTTGCTGACGTTCCGCTTGGGTACCGAAGAGTACGGCATCGACATCCTGAAGGTGCAGGAGATCCGCGGCTGGCAAGCGCCCACGGCGATCGCCAACGCACCGGCGTTCATCAAGGGGGTAATCAGCCTGCGCGGTACGATCGTGCCGGTGGTGGATCTGCGGCTGAAGTTCAACCTCGGTGAAGCGAAGTACGATGAGCTTACGGTAATGATCATCCTCAACCTGGCCGGACGAGTGTTGGGCGTGGTGGTGGACGCCGTCTCGGACGTGCTCACGCTTGCGCCGGAGCAGATCAAGCCGGCGCCTGAGTTCTCGGCGGCATTCGACACGACCTACATCATGGGGCTGGGAGTGGAGAAAGAGCGCATGCTGATACTGGTGGATATCGAGCGCTTGATGACCAGCTCGGACATGGAACTCGTGGACGCAGCCACGGCGTAAAGACGGCGGCCTGCCGCCCGGCGGGCCGGGCGCAACGCCTCGAGGGGCTGCATCGCATCGAAGCGTTTGCCGCGCCGCAAGATGCTGAATCGCCTGGGCTATAATAGCCGCCGCCCTTTTACGAACCTGCGCCATGCAGCTTTTTACCCTCGGTTTGAATCACCAGACAGCGCCCCTCGCGATCCGCGAGCGAGTTGCGTTTGACGCCGAGAGCCTTCGATCTGCGCTCTCGGAGTTGACTCTGCGCGAACCGGTCAAGGAAGCCGCGATCCTCTCCACCTGCAATCGCACCGAGCTTTATTGCGCGCTCGGTGAGCCGCAGGCGGCGCTCGAATGGCTCGCAGGCTATCACCGCGTTCAGCCCCAGGAGCTGAAGCCCTACGTCTACACGCATCCGCAGGGCGAAGCAGTTCGGCACGCGTTCCGGGTCGCCTCGGGCCTCGATTCCATGGTGGTCGGCGAACCGCAGATCCTGGGTCAGATGAAGGAAGCGGTTCGCGTAGCCGAATCTGCCGGCACGCTGGGAACGCTGCTCAACAAGCTGTTTCAGCGCTCCTTCGCCGTGGCGAAGGAGGTGCGCAGCAACACCGGTATCGGCGCCAATGTCGTTTCGATGGCGGCCGCGGCGGTGAAGCTCGCCGCGCGTATTTTCCCCAGCCTTGCCGAGCAAAAAGTGCTTCTGATCGGCGCGGGCGAAATGATCGAACTCGCCGCGACGCATTTTGCCGCGCAACAGCCGCGCGGCATGGCGGTTGCGAACCGCACCCTGGAGCGAGCCGAGACGCTGGCGCGCCGGTTCAACGCGGAGTCGCTGGAGCTTCGCGATCTGCCCGAACGCCTGCCCGAATTCGACATCGTTGTTTCCTGCACCGCAAGCTCTCTGCCGATCATCGGCAAGGGCACGATGGAGCGCACGGTGCGCGCGCGCCGCCATCGCCCTGTGTTCATGGTCGACCTCGCCGTGCCCCGGGACATCGAAGCCGAGGTGGCGATGATGGACGACGTATTTCTCTACACCATCGACGACCTCGCGGCGACAGTGCGCGAGGGTGTCGACGCCCGCCAGTCCGCGGTCGCGCAGGCTGAAGTCATCATCGACTCCCAAGTCGGTTCTTTCCTGCACTGGATGAAGACGCGCGAGATGGTGCCGCTGATCCGCCAGTTGCGCGAGTCGGCCGAGGAGGCGCGGCGCGGCGAAGTCGAGCGCGCGGCGCGGATGCTCGCCCGGGGCGACGATCCCAAGGCGGTCCTGGAGGCGCTCTCGCACGGTCTGACCAACAAGCTCATGCATGCTCCCACCGAGGCGCTCAACCAGGGCGGCCAGGAAGACGAGTCGCTCAAAGCGCTCGTATCGCGCCTGTACCACCTGCGCGCGCGCGATTAGCTCGCGCGTCCGGCTCGAGCCGTATGAAGGCCAGTATCGCGCTAAAACTCGATCAATTGCGCCAGCAGCTTGGCGATATCAACGCGCTTCTATCCTCGGAAAACGCGACGCGCGACATGGAGCAGTTCCGCAAGCTCTCGCGCGAGCACTCCAGGCTTGAGCCCATCGTCGAACTCTTCAACAAGCACCGCGACACCGAGCAGGGGGTCGCCGAGGCGCAGGTGCTGCTCGCCGACCCGGAGATGAAAAGCTACGCCGAGAGCGAGATCAAGGCCGGCCGCGAGCGGCTTGCGGCGCTCGAAGCGCAGCTGCAGCAGCAGCTTCTGCCGAAGGACCCGAACGACGAGCGGAATATCTTTCTCGAGATCCGCGCGGGAACGGGAGGGGACGAGTCGGCGCTGTTCGCGGGCGATCTTTTCCGCATGTATGCGCGCTATGCCGAGCGCCAGGGCTGGCAGGTGGAGGTGATTTCCGAGTCGCCGGGCGATCTCGGCGGCTACAAGGAGATCATCGCCCGCGTGATCGGGCAAGGCGCCTACTCCAAGCTCAAGTTCGAGTCCGGAGGTCACCGCGTTCAACGCGTGCCTGCGACCGAGACGCAAGGGCGCATCCACACATCGGCCTGCACGGTAGCGGTGCTGTCCGAAGCCGACGCGATTGGCGAAGTCGTGCTTAGTCCGGCGGAGCTGCGCATCGATACCTATCGCGCTTCGGGCGCCGGCGGCCAGCATGTCAACAAGACCGACTCGGCAGTGCGGATCACGCACCTGCCCACGGGAATCGTGGTGGAGTGCCAGGATGGGCGCTCGCAGCACAAGAACAAGGAAAAGGCGCTCGCGGTGCTCGCGGCACGAATCAAGGACAAGCAACTGCGCGAGCAGCAGGCGAAGGAAGCAGCGACTCGTAAATCGCTGATCGGCTCGGGCGACCGCTCCGAGCGGATCCGCACGTACAACTTTCCGCAAGGACGGGTTAGCGACCACCGTATCGGCCTCACGCTATACAAGATCAACGACATCATGGACGGCGATCTTTCCCAGTTAGTGCGCTCGCTGCTCGACGAGCACCAGGCCGAGCAGCTCGCCGCGCTCGCCGAAGAGCGCCAGCCATGATGAGCGCGGTCGAAACGGACACCAGCATCGGCGGCTTGCTGCGCGAGTCCGGATTGCTGCGGTCCGAAGCCGAGCTGCTGCTTCGCTCGGTCCTGGGCTGCGAGCGCTCGCATCTCATCGCGCACGCCGAGGAAGCAGTCGATTCGTCCGAGGCGCGCTCGGCGCAGGATCGGTTCGCGCGGCGGCGCGCGGGTGAACCGATTGCCTACATTACTGGCTGGCGCGAGTTCTACGGCATTCGCTTAAGCGTTACGCCGGACGTGCTGATCCCCCGCCCTGAAACCGAGCTTCTGGTCGAACTAGCGCTCGAGCGCGTTGCCGTGGGTTCCCTGGCGCGCGTTCTTGAGCTCGGAACCGGCAGCGGGGCGATTGCGGTTGCTCTCGCGCACGAGCGGCCCGACCTCGCGGTCGTCGCAACCGATATTTCGGAAGCGGCCCTCGCCGTCGCGCGCAGAAACGCGCGCGACCACGGAGCTGTCATAGAGTTTGTAAACAGCGACTGGTTCGAGGCGCTCGAGCCAGGGCGGTTCGACTTGATCGTGTCCAACCCGCCTTATGTCGCGGCGAGCGATGCACACCTTGAGCGAGGCGATGTGCGCTTCGAGCCCCGCCTCGCCCTGGTCGGCGGTGAAGACGGGCTCGCCTGTATCCGCATAATCGCAGCGCGCGCCCAGAGCCGGCTTCGGCCGGGCGGCTGGCTGATCCTGGAGCATGGATACGACCAGAAAGACCCCTGCGTCGAGCTGCTTCTCGAACTGGGCTGCGCCGAGGTCGAAGATCTCAAGGATCTCGCGGGGTTGCCACGCGCTTGTGCAGGACGCTGGCGCGGTTGACCGCTGTCGGGAACGAACGGTACAATGCCCGACGATTTTGATCGGGTATACAGGAGAAAGTCATGGACGCGCACGATCGCATCAAACAGCAAGTGACCGGCCATCCGGTCGTGCTCTATATGAAGGGAACCCCGCAGTCTCCGCAGTGCGGCTTCTCCGCCAACGCGCTGCAGATCCTGAACGCCTGCGGAATCAGTGAAGTCTTCACCGTCAACGTGCTCGAAGAGCCGGAGATCCGCCAAGGCATCAAGGAATATGCGAACTGGCCGACGATACCGCAGCTCTACGTCAAAGGCGAGTTTGTGGGCGGCTCCGACATCATGCGCGAGATGCATCAGTCCGGAGAATTGCAGAAGCTTCTCACCGGAGAGAAAGCCGCGTCCTAGCCGCGGTTCGCTGCCTATCGCAGCTCCGCGAGCAGGCACTCTATCATCCGCTCCGCCTGCGCCGCATAGCTGCCGCCGCCGAACAAATTCGCGTGGTTGAGCACGTGGTACAGGTTGTAGATCTCTTTCCTGAGTGCGTAGCCTTGATCTAGCTGCGCGGCTTCTGCGTAGGCGGAATAAAAAACCGGAGGAAATCCGCCGAATAGTTCGGTCATCGCAAGATCCGCTTCACGGTCTCCGAAGTACGCGGCGGGATCGAAAAGCACCGGCGTGCCGTCTGCAAGGAAGCCTGCGTTGCCGCCCCACAAGTCCCCATGCAGGAGCGATGCTCCCGGCGCGTGTCCGGCAAGGAGTTGCGGCAGCACCGAGATGAGCCGGTCTCCCTTTCTCAACAGACCGTTCTCGATACCGTTCTTTCGCGCTAGCTCCAACTGCGGAACGAGCCGCGCGTCGCGCCAGAAATCGCTCCAGGACGACGAGCGCCGGTTGATCTGTGGCGTTCTTCCGATGAAGTTGTCCCGGTGCCACCCATAGGAGTCGCCGCGAACTGAATGCACCGCGGCGAGTACCCGCCCCAGCGCAGCGTGGTCGCCGCTCCCGCGCAGCTCCAGGTGCTCGAGCACGAGGAACGCTTGTGTCCCGGCTTCTCCATGGCACAGTGGGGACGGGATACGCGCGCCCGCTGCGGCAAGCGCGGTCAGACCGTCGGCCTCGGCGATGAAATTGTCGAGTTGCGAGCGGTCATTTGTTTTCACGAAGAACCTGCGCCCGCTACCCTCCAAGACATAGGAACGGTGAATGCAACCTCCCGCAGCGGGCACGGCGCGCTCGATGCGGAACGCGCCGGCGGCATCCGAGATTGCCGCCTCCAGGGCGGCGACGAGCTCAGGTGAAGCGATCATGGGCTCGCAAGCCTTGCGAGCGTGCGACGACGCTGCGCTACAGCGCCGTGAGGCGCGTGTTGGCGAGGTTCAGCCGCTCAACCAGGATCGCCATGAAGGCCCGATCGAAACGGTGCCGGCAGAGTTCGGAGGCCCGATCGAGGTCCTCCGCGAGGATCTTGATGATGCGCGCGTGGCTCATCGACGCGACGTCCGCGGTGCGCTCTTTCCCGTTTTTGGAGAGGTAGGCCATCTCACCGAAGCACTCTCCCGGCCTCAGGATGTTGAGAAGCTTCTTCTTCTTGGTGACTTTCACTTCTCCGGAGGCGAGGATGCAGAAAAAATTGCCCTCGGTCCCGTCCTGCATGATTGCGGTCCCCGGGGACATAGTTTCCCAATGCGAGATGCGCAATACCTCCCACAGTTCGGCGTCCGAGAACCCGGAAAAGAACGCCATTTCTCGAAGCGTGCTGAATTTCTTGCTGTCGGCGACCTCGGGGCTGTCGATCTGCGTGCTTCGAAACGCTTCGGCAAGGTCCAGGGAAAACTCCTCCCAGGTCTGGTAGCGCCGCTCCAGCTCTTTCTCCATTGCTTTTCTTACGATTCCATCGACCGAAGGGGGAACCTCCTTGCGAAGCGATGAAGGCGGAGGGGGCTCCATGTTGGTGATCTGGTACATCATGGAATAGTTGTTCGTCGCCATGAACGGCAGCGTCCCGGTAAGGAGCTGGTACATGACGACTCCAAGCGAATAGATATCGGTCTGGAGATTGAGCGGATGCTGCCTGAATTGCTGCGGGGACATGTAGGCCGGCGAGCCGATTCCATTCACCTGCGTTTGTTCGGCGCTCGCCATCAGGGCGGCGCCAAAATCGGAGATCTTGATGTCGGTTGAACCCGCAAGCAGGATGTTGGCCGGCTTGATGTCCCGGTGCGTGATTCCCATCTTGTTTGCGAACCCGAGCGCACGGGTGCATTTGAAGATGATCTCGACGATCTTGTCGATCGGCAGGAGCTTGTCCTTGGCGCAAAACGGTTCGAGCGTCCCTCCAGAAACATATTCCATGACGATATAGCTCATCTTTGGGGCGACCACTGCATCGAAAATCTGCGCGATGTGCGGGTGCTGGAGCTTGCCTGCAAGCGACGCTTCGGTAACAAACAGCTTCCGGGACAGTTTGGCAGCGTCGTCGGTATCCTTCAGGCGTTCCTCATAGACGACCTTGACCGCTACGTCGCGGTTCGCGAACGGGTCGTGGCAAAGATAGACTTTGCTCGACATGCCTTCGCCGAGCAATCTCTTGACCTCGTACTTGTCGATCTGCTTCATCACGGCGGAGCCTCAGCGCGCAAGGGTCCTGCGCGCGCGCCTGGTCGCGGCGCGCACCTGCGCCGGCGCGGTGCCGCCGATGTGCGAGCGGCTCGCGACCGAACCTTCGAGCGTAAGGACACGATACACGTCCTTTCCTATCCCGGAGTAAAACCGGCGCAATTCGGCAAGCGACAGCTGCTCCAAACCCCTTTGGGAGCTCTCGGCAAAACGCACCGCGCGGGCAGCCGTCTCGTGGGCATCGCGAAACGCGAGCCCCTTTCTGACGAGGTAGTCGGCGAGGTCGGTCGCGGTGGAGAAGCCCTCTTCGGCCGCCTTGCGCATCGCCGCAGCGTTGACGCGGATGCCGGCGACCAACTCAGCGAAGATAGCGAGCGTCTCGCGCAGCGTGTCCGCTGCGTCGAATACGGGCTCTTTGTCCTCCTGGTTGTCCTTGTTGTACGCGAGGGGCTGCCCCTTCATCAGTGTGAGCAACGCCACGAGATCGCCCGTGACCCTTCCGGTTTTTCCGCGCGCGAGCTCCGGCACGTCGGGATTTTTCTTCTGAGGCATGATCGATGAGCCGGTGCAGAATCGATCGGGCAGTGCGACGAAATCGAAGCGCGGATTGGTCCAGAGGATCAATTCCTCCGAGAGGCGCGACAAGTGGACCATCGCGAGCGCAGCACAGGCGCAGAATTCGATCGCGAAGTCGCGGTCGGACACGGCATCGAGGGAGTTCCCGCTTACCGTCTGAAAGCCCAGCTCGCGCGCCACTTTCGCGCGATCGATGCGAAAAGAAGTCCCCGCGAGCGCCGCGGCTCCGAGCGGGAGGTGGTTCACGCGACGCCGGCAGTCGGCAAAACGCGAGCGGTCGCGCTCGAACATCTCAAAGTAGGCGAGCAGATGATGCCCGAAGGTCACCGGCTGGGCGACCTGCAAGTGGGTGAAGCCGGGCATCACCGTCGCGGCGTGCTTTTCCGCCTGCTCCAGCAGCCGCCGCTGTACTTCGCGTAGAAGGCCGCTGATCTCATCGATCGCCTCGCGCAGCCAAAGTCGCAAGTCGGTTACGACCTGGTCGTTGCGAGAGCGCGCGGTATGCAGGCGCTTGCCCGCCTCGCCGATGAGAGCGATCAGCCGCCTCTCGATGTTGAGGTGCACATCCTCGGCGTTCAGCGACCAGCGGAATCTGCCAGATTCAACTTCCCGGGCGATCCTCGAAAGGCCGCGCTCGATCGCCCTGAGGTCGGCAACCGACAGGATTCCGGCCGAGCGCAGCATGCGTGCGTGCGCAAGGGATGCACGGATGTCTTGCGGCGCGAGGCGGCGGTCGAAGCCGATCGAGGCGGTGTAGCGTTTGACGAGATCGGAGACCGGCTCGGCGAACCGCCCCGACCAGGGTTTGCTGCCAGGTTTGGGCTTGGCTGCCATGGTTGATTGTAAAATGACCGGAGTCGCGAAGCGCGCGGTTCACTCCCGCGGGCATTTGCGTGCGCAAAAAAGTGCAAAGTATACGGCAAAACGACCTACCCGACGCCCTGCCGGACTTCCGCAATCTGGGCGTGATCTCACGCATTCTCCTTTCCGTGAATGCGGCCGCGTTGTTCTTTGCTCTGGCGCGATCGAGGGAGATCGGCGAGTTCGCCGCAAAGGTCACCGAGGTCGCCGGATCGCTGGAACCCGTCTTGCTCGTCGTTCTGATCGTGCTCTACGCCGGGTCCAAGCTGTTCGGGCGGCTCGCGTATGCTCACGGGCTTCTCGCCGTGCTTGCGATCGTACTTGTGGTGACCGCCGCGCTCTTTCCCTTTCAAGCCTCCCCCGGAGGAAGCGTATATGGGCCTGAGTTCGTCTTGAGCCTCGGCTATGCCGCGTTAGCCACCGGATTGCTGGCGTGGTATTTCCATCTGCGAAACCGCGCCTTCTCCCCCGCGATTTCGGAGGCGCGCCTGCAAGCGCTACAGGCGCGCATTCGCCCGCACTTCCTCTTCAACAGTCTGAACGCCGTGCTTTCGCTGATCCGCAAGGATCCGAAGCGCGCCGAAGCCGCCCTGGAGGATCTCGCCGAGCTGTTTCGGACCGTCATGGCCGACAACCGCGAACTGATCGCCCTCGGCGATGAGTTGTCGTTGTGCCGGCAGTATCTCAACCTGGAGCAGTTGCGCCTCGGGGAGCGGCTTAGCGTGCAATGGCAGCTGGATCCGGGCGTCGAACAGGCGCTCGTGCCCCCGATGCTGCTGCAGCCGCTGATTGAAAACGCCGTGTACCACGGCATCGAGCCCGGAATTGGAGCCGGCGTCATCGAGGTGCGCATCGAGCGCCGGGACGATCGTCTCTCGCTGCAATTGTCCAATCCCTACCACGAGGACTATCAGCACCGTCAGGGAAATCGCATGGCGCTTGCCAACATCCGCGAGCGCCTTCAGTTGCACTTCGATCTCGAAGCGAGTCTGGACACGCGCATCGCAGGCGATCGCTACGAGATCGGCATCGTGATGCCCTACCGCGCCGCGCCATGAGCCCGCTCAGGATAGTCATCGTGGATGACGAAGTGCCGGCGCGCAATCGCTTGCGCGAGCTGCTGGAGGATTGCCGCGCAGAGCTTCCGCACCTCATTGCGGGGGAAGCGGCAAACGGCGTGGAAGGCCTGAGAATTGTCGCAGATGGGAGAGCGGAAGCTGTGCTGGTGGACATCCAGATGCCCGAGATGAGCGGCATAGAATTCGCGCGGCATCTGCTGGTGATGGAAACCCCGCCCGCGGTGATTTTCGTGACCGCGCACGACCGGTACGCGGTCGAGGCCTTCGAGGTCAACGCCGTGGACTACCTGACCAAGCCGGTGCGCGCGGCAAGGCTTCTCGCGGCTTTGAAGAAAGCGGCGAACGGCGCGCGGCTCGCGCGCGGCGTTCTCGAGCGCATCGATCCGGCTCCCCGGCGCTACTTGAGCGTTGCCGAGCGCGGCCGGGTGACTCTCGTTCCGGTGTCGGAGGTCGTATATCTAAGGGCCGAGCTAAAGTACGTTACGGCGCGCACCCGCACCCGCGAGCACCTCGTCGAAGAATCGCTCGCTCAGCTCGAACAGGAATTCCGCGGCGAGTTCGTGCGGATTCACCGCAACTGCCTGGTGGCGCGGGGCCTGATCCGCGGCTTCGAGCGCGCGACCGAAACCGAAGGCGAAATCGGATGGTCGGTGATTTTGGAAGGCTGCGAGGAAAAGCTGCCGGTCAGCCGCAGGCTGTGGGCGCAAGTCAAATCGCTGGTCACAAGTTGAGTCCCGCACCCGAACGAATCGTCATTGCCTCGCGCCGGAGCCGGCTTGCGATGTGGCAATCCGAACATGTCGCGGCCGAGCTGCGGCGTTTGTATCCGCGTTGCGAAGTGAGCATTCTCGGCATCACGACGCGCGGCGACCAGATCGTCGATCGGCCGCTCGCGCAAGTCGGCGGCAAAGGTCTATTCGTCAAGGAACTCGAAGCGGCACTCGAGGACGGCCGCGCCGATCTTGCGGTGCACTCGGCAAAGGACGTGCCGATGCGTCTGCCCCAGGGGTTTTGCCTGGCGGCGATCATGGCGAGAGAAGACGCGCGCGACTGCCTGGTGTCGAACGTGAGCACGAGCCTCGAGGCGTTGCCGCCAGGAAGCATCATCGGAACTTCCAGCTTGCGGCGTGAGGCTCAGTTGCGCGAGCGATGTCCGGGCCTTGAGGTCAAACCGCTGCGCGGCAACCTCGACACGCGCCTGGCAAAACTCGATCGCGGGGAATGCCAGGCGCTAGTGCTCGCCGCCGCGGGCCTCAAGCGGCTCGATCTGGAGTCGAGAATCCGCGCAATGCTCGAGCCTGAGCAGAGCCTGCCCGCGCCCGGGCAGGGGGCGCTCGTTATCGAGTGCCGCGAGGACCAAGGCGCTTTGCGGGAGCAGGTGGCCCCGCTCGACGATTTCACCACTTCGGCTTGCGTGCTCGCCGAGCGCGCGCTGAGCCGCGCATTGTCGGGCAATTGCCAGCTTCCGCTCGCGGCATATGCCGTGGCGGAGGGCAGGCAAATTCATCTGCGAGGCCTGGTGGGGCTGCCTGACGGCAGCAAGGTGGTGCGCGCCGAGCTGAAGGGCTCTATCTCCGCGCCCGAAAAACTGGGTGAAGCGCTGGCGGCGGATCTGCGGGCTCTCGGTGCCGATGCGATTCTCGCGGCCTTGTCGTGAGCGCGGGACCTCTTTCGGGCCGGGGCATCGTGATCACGCGTCCGCGCGAGCACGCTCTGGCGCTTGCCGAGCGCATCCGCGTGGCCGGCGGCGACCCGGTGCTCTTTCCCACGCTGGAGATCCTGCCGCCGGATGATCCCGCTGCGGTCGCCAAGGTCATCGCTCGCCTGAATTCTTTCCAGCTTGCGATATTCGTCAGTCCGACCGCGGCGATGCGGGGATGCGCGATGGTGAGAGCTTCCGCAGGCTGGCCTGAGGGTCTGCGTATCGCCGCGGTGGGCGCCGGAACGGCGAAGGCCCTTGAGCAGCTGGGGCGCCGCGACGTGATATCGCCATCGGGCGAGGCCGACAGTGAGGCGCTCGCCGCCCTTCCCGAATTGCAGGACTTGGGCGATCGCGCGCTCGTCATCTTTCGCGGGCAGGGCGGTCGCGAGTGGCTGCGAGCGAAGCTCGAAGCGCGGGGAGCGCGAGTCGAGTACGCTGAATGCTACCGCCGCGCGCGACCCGATACCAACGCGGGAGGACTCCTTGCCCGCTGGCAGCGCGGCGGCATCGAAGCGGTTTCGATTACCAGCGCCGAAGGCCTCGAGAATTTCAGTGCGATGCTTGGCCCAACCGGCAGAGAGTATCTGTGCGCGACTCCCGTATTCGTTCCGCACCCGCGCATCGCCGCTGCCGCCAGCGAACTCGGTGTGCGCCGGATCCTCGTCACCGGGCGCGGCGACGATCAAACCGTCGCGGAGATGTCGGCCTTTTTTGCTAGAGTATGATCGCCTCTGTCAGTTGATCGGCTCCCGCATGGAAGAAAACACCCCACCCGCCTCCAAGCTCAAGCGAGCGTCCCAACGCTTCGCGGTTTCTCCCGTCGCGATCGGCTTCGTCCTGGTCGCTATTGTTCTCGTCTGGCAGTGGTACGAGGACCGCAGCGAGACTGGCGCACTGCGGGAAGAAATTGCGCGCCGCCTGCGTGACAGCGAGACCGACAGTCGAGATGCGCGCCTCGTGGCAAGGCAGGCGCAGGAGGCGCAGCGCGAGGCGCAGGCGAAGCTCGCACAGATCGAGCTGAAGCTCGCCGAATCGCAGAGCCAGCAGATCGCCCTTGAGACGCTCTTACAGGACCTCTCCCGCGGCCGAGACGAATGGGTACTCGCCGAGATCGACCAGATACTCACGATTGCCTCGCAGCAGCTGCAGCTCGCGGGCAGCACCCAGGTCGCGTTGACCGCCCTGCAGACCGCCGACGCGCGTCTGGCGCGCTCGGGCCGAGCGCAGTTACTGCCGCTGCGCAAGGTATTCGCCCGGGATATCGAGCGCCTGAAAAGCGCACCGAACCTGGATGTGCCCGGGCTCGCCGTCAAGCTCGATCAGCTCATCGCGAGCGTCGAGACCCTCACCCTCGCGCAGGATGCGCGCCCGCAGGCGGCGACTGCCCCGGCGAACGAGCCGCCGCAGGGCCTATGGGAGCGGCTCGGCGCAGAAATCCTCGGCGAAATGAGGCGGCTCATCAGGATACAGAACGTCGAGCGCGCCGATGCGGCACTGCTCAATCCGTCACAGATGTTTTTCCTGCGCGAAAACCTCAAACTGCGTCTGCTGAACGCGCGGCTCGCGCTGCTCGCGCGCGATGAAGCCACCTACCGAAACGACCTCAAGCTCGCGGCAAGCTGGCTCGGCCGCTACTTCGATGCGCGTTCCAAGGAAGTTGCGTCAGCGGCGGGAATTCTGAAGCAGCTAGACTCCGGCGGCACGGGCTTCTCGCTTCCGGCGATCGGCGAAAGCCTTGACGCGGTGCGCAGCTACAAGGTTTCGCGGGAACGGCCCGGGCGATGAAAGGGCTGCTGTGGCTGCTTGCCGCCTTTGCGCTCGCGGCGGCGCTATCGATTGCGCTGCGCGGCAACGAAGGTTACGCGCTCTTCGTTCTGCATCCGTGGCGCGTGGAAGTCTCGCTCAATCTGCTCGCCATTCTCCTGCTCGTTGTCTTTGTAACCGCGTACTTTCTGGTCAGAGCGGTGTGGCACACGCTCGCACTTCCTTCCCATGTGCGGGCGTTTCGAGAACGCCGGCGAGATGAAAAAGGACTCAAGGCCTTGCTCAAGGCGATTCAGGCCTTGTTCGAGGGGCAGTTCGCCAAGGCCGAGAAGTTCGCTTCCGGAGCGCATGAGCTCGGCGCCGCGCCGGACCTCGCGAGCCTGCTTGCGGCGCGGGCAACGCAGCGGCTGCGCGAATTCGACCGGCGCGACCAGTGGCTCGAACGGGCAAAGAGAGGCGACGGCGACTGGCGTCTTGCACGTCTGATGACTACCGCGGAGCTTCTGCTGGATGAAAGGCGCTTCGACGAGGCAAGAAACGTGCTGCGCGAGCTGCATGCAAGCGGACCCCAACATGTCGCGTCGCTCTTGCTGCTGCTGCGCGCGGAGCAAGGCATGGCCAACTGGGAGGAGGTCATCCGCATCGCGAAGCTTTTGGAAAAACGGGACGCAATGCCGTCGGAGGCGCTCGAAGGCATCAACGTGAACGCCCGCATCGCGCTGCTGTCGCGCAAGACTCTGGATCCGGAGGGCCTCGCCCGCCACTGGGAAGAGATGCCGCGCTCCGAGCGCATCCGCCCCAAGATCGCGTCCGCGGCTGCGCGCGCCTTCATACAGCTCGGGGATTGTCGCAGGGCGCACCGGATCATCGGGGAAGCACTCGAGCGAAACTGGGACAGCGCGCTCGCCCTGCTCTACGGGGAATGCATCGACGAGGACGCGCACGAGCGCATCGAGCGCGCCGAGAAATGGCTGAAGGACCGCCCGGGCGAAGCGGAGTTGCTGCTCACGCTCGGGCGGTTATGCGTGCAGCGCGAATTGTGGGGAAAGGCGCAGAGTTATCTCGAAGCGAGCCTCGCGACGCGTCCGACGCAAGCGGCGCACGTGGCGCTCGCCCAGCTTTTCGAGCGCACCGATCGGCCTGAACAGGCGGGTCGGCATTTTCGCGCAAGCGCCGCCCTCGGTCTCTCGGGCCGGGCGCTAGGCTAGATGCCGAGCCCGGCGAGCTGCTTCTCGGGATAGCGCGTACCCGAGGCGACTCCGGGTTGAAACGCCTTTGCCAGCTGCGCGATTTCCGCGGCGCTCAGGCGGATATCGGCTGCTGCAGAATTCTGCTCGAGGTAGTTGCGTCGTTTCGTTCCCGGAATGGGCACGATGTACTGCCCTTGAGCCAGCACCCAGGCGAGCGCCACCTGCGCCGCAGTGACCTTGTGCGCCGCTGCGACGGATTCGAGCGGCTGCAGCAGCTCGACATTGCGTTTCAGGTTGTCGGGATTGAATCGCGGATGCTCGCGGCGGCGGTCCTTGGGCAGGAGCGTGTCGAGTGTCTTGATCGTAGCGGTGAGGAATCCGCGCCCGAGCGGCGAGTACGCCATGAAGCCTATGCCGAGCTCCCGGCAGGCGGGAAGGATGTCTTTTTCGACGTCGCGCGACCAAAGGGAGTATTCGGTCTCGAGCGCGGCGATAGTATGCACTTTCTGCGCACGACGGATCGTCGCCGCGCCCGCCTCGGAAAGCGCGAGATAGCGCACCTTGCCCTGCTCGACCAGCTTCTTCATCGCGCCCACCGTGTCCTCGATGGGCACCTTGGGATCGACGCGATGCAGTCCGTAAATGTCGATTACGTCCACGCCGAGGCGCTTGAGAGAAGCTTCGCAGGCTTGCGGAACGTAGGCGGGATGGCCTCCCGATTGGCCCTCGGGGAGCTTGAACCCGGACAAACCCATGTTCCCGAATTTGGTCGCGACGAGGACTCGGTCGCGTTTGCCCTTTATCGCACGGCCGACGAGTTCTTCGTTGATCCCCGCTGCGTAGGCGTCCGAGGTGACGATCAGGTTGACGCCGAGATCGATAGCGCGGTGGATGGTCGCGATCGACTCGGAATCGTCGGGCTCGCCGTAGAGTCCGGTCATTCCCATGCAGCCCAGACCCAGCGCCGGGACGGACGGTCCATTTTTGCCAAGCTTGCGTGTTTCCATTGCTCTTTCTCCGTTAGGTAAATAATCAGCGATCGGTCATTCGCCCAGCCAATCTCTCGGGCGCAGAAACTCCCGATAGAGCCTGTCCTCCTCGCTCGACGGGTCAGGTTTCCAGTCATAACGCCACTTCACGAGCGGCGGCAGCGACATCAATATCGACTCGGCGCGTCCGCCCGACTGCAGTCCGAAGAGCGTCCCGCGGTCGTAGACGAGGTTGAACTCGACATAGCGCCCGCGGCGGTAGGCCTGGAAGTCGCGCTCGCGCTCGCCGTAGGGGGTGCTTCGCCGGCGCTCGAGAACGGGAACGTAGGCTGGAAGAAAGTGATCCCCGACGCTGCGCGTGAGACCGAAGCAGAAATCGAAGTCTATCTCGTTCAAGTCGTCGAAGAAAATTCCGCCGATGCCGCGCGGCTCTGCACGGTGCTTGATGTAGAAGTACTCGTCGCACCAGCGTTTGAAACGCGCGTGATGATCCGGCCCGGAGGGTTCGAGCGCCTTGCGGCAGATGGAATGGAAGTGGCGCGCGTCTTCCTCGAATCCGTAATACGGGGTCATATCCATCCCGCCGCCGAACCACCATACCGGCTCGCTTTGCGCCCGGGTTGCGAGCAGGAATCTTACGTTCATGTGAACGGTCGGGACGAATGGATTGCGCGGATGCAATACCAGCGACACGCCCATGGCCTCGAAAGCGCGGCCTGCGAGCTCAGGCCGCGAGGCGCTTGCCGAGGGCGGAAGCCGTTCGCCGTGCACCCGGGAAAAATTCACCCCGCCGCGCTCGAAGACATCGCCGTCCTCGATGATTCGGCTCTCGCCGCCCCCACCCTCGCCGCGCTCCCAGCGGTCGCTGCGAAACCTGCGACCGTCGATGCGCTCCAGCTCCGAAACGATCCGGTTCTGCAGCCCGATCATGTAGTCGCGTACGGATTGCGAATTCATCATGAAGTCCAACAGATCATCTCATCATTTTCTGAAACGCCGACCTGCCGGCTGGTGAGCGAACCTGGCAACAGGCGCTCGATTACGCCAACACGCTTAGTCTTTGCGGCTTTAGCGACTGGCGCTTGTCCAATCGCAGTTTTGGAAGGACGGCGGGAAGTAGCGCCCGTTACAGCGTTCGAGCGCTGAACACTTCGTCTTCGCGGAGGGCTTCGAGGGCGGCGGTCGGAACAGAGGTGACGGCGATGGTATCGCCGACGGCGTTGAAGACCTCGATGGAGTACCCCTCCGTGTTGTCGGGAGCAACATGATGGTCCACCAGTTTGACGATGTCGCCGCGACGGAGACGATGCTGCGGCAGGTCGCACGTCAACACGGCATCCTTGTAGAGTTCCAACTTCATCATACCCTCCGCTTGTCTGGGATGAGTGTAACGAACTTGGTGACGCCCAACAAGCGCTCGGCCATCCAAATGGTGCGAACGGCCAGCGTCACGCCATTTGGACCGGCGAGCGTACCCCGAATCTCGTAGAGCTTGCCAAACTTGTTGGATTCCAACGCCGTTGCATCCAGCGGCAGAATCTGCGTGCGCAAGTCTCGCAGCAGTTGGTCGGTGTTTCCCAGCGTATAACCCGCCTTCGCCAGGAAAGCCGATTTGTCGCCCCGTGCTTGCGGTAAAAGCAAATAGCGCGTCAGCTTGTCTTCGGCGATGGTTGCGTCCGGGGGCAGTCTCATGGTGCCAGTACCTCCGGCAGTACTGGCGTCGTCGCATTGTGGTCAAGGCAAATCATGATTTCTTCGACGCAACGGCGCGGTGCCCGATGTCGCGCCGATATTGCATGCCGTCGAAACGAATGCCCTTGACGACCTCATAGGCGCGCCGCTGCGCCATCTTGATGTTGTCTCCCAGAGCGGTCACGCAAAGCACGCGCCCGCCGTTGGTAACGATGGCTCCATCCTTGAGCGCCGTGCCCGCGTGAAACACCCGGACCTCCTCCCCCGCCTCGGGAAGCCCGTTCACGATGTCGCCTTTCTTCGGCGCATCGGGGTAACCGGCGGCCGCGAGGACCACCCCGAGGGCGGGGCGGCGGTCCCATTCCGCAGTGGCGCGGTCAAGCCTCCCATCGACGGCGCGCTCGATCAGCTCGAACAGGTCGCTCTTCAGGCGAAGTAGGATCGGCTGTGTTTCCGGATCGCCCAACCGGCAGTTGAATTCCAGCACCCGAGGATTGCCCGAACCGTCGATCATGAGGCCGGCGTAGAGAAACCCGCTGTAGGGGTACCCTTCCTCGGCCATCCCTGCGAGCACGGGCTGGATGACCTCACGAATCACGCGTGCGTGCAGCTCCAGTGTTACGACCGGCGCCGGGGAATACGCGCCCATGCCGCCGGTATTGGGTCCCTGGTCGCCGTCCTTGAGGCGTTTGTGATCCTGGCTGGTTGCGAGCGGCAGCACGTGTTCTCCATCGGCGAGGACGATGAAGCTCGCCTCTTCGCCGTCGAGGAAATCCTCGATGACGACGCGGTTGCCTGCCGCGCCCATCGTGCGCTCGATGAGGATCTGCTCGACTGCGCGATGGGCTTCATCGGCGCTCATTGCGACGACCACGCCTTTCCCGGCCGCGAGTCCGTCCGCTTTTACGACAATGGGAGCCCCTTGCGCGTCGACGTAGTCGTGCGCCGCGCGCGCTTCGTCGAAGGCCGCAAACGCCGCGGTGGGAATCCGGTGCCGAATCATGAATTCCTTGGCGAACTGCTTGGAGCTTTCCAGCCGAGCGCAGGCCCGAGTCGGGCCGAAGATGCGAAGCCCCTTCGAACGAAACAGATCGACGATTCCATCGGCGAGCGGCGCCTCGGGTCCCACCACCGTAAGGTGGATGTTTTCGGCGTGGGCGAATTCAGCCAGCGCTTCGATTCCGGAGATCGCGATATTCTCGATACCCTCCTCGCGTGCGGTGCCGCCGTTGCCAGGGGCAACGAAGACCTTTTGCACGCGTGGGCTGTGCGCCAGGCGCCACGCGATCGCGTGCTCCCTGCCGCCCGAGCCGATGACGAGAACTTTCATGGAGGGCCGGAAAGCCTCAATGCCTGAAATGCCTTACGCCGGTAAACACCATGACAAGCCCGTGCTCATCGGCTGCCTTGATGACTTCTTCGTCGCGCACGCTGCCGCCGGGCTGGATGACGGCCTTTGCGCCCGCTTGAGCGACGGCATCCACGCCGTCGCGAAACGGAAAGAACGCATCCGATGCGACCACGGAACCCGCCAAGGACAGACCCGCATTCTGTGCCTTGAGCACGGCGATTCGGGCGGAGTCGATGCGACTCATCTGGCCAGCGCCGATGCCGAGGGTACGGCCGCGTGCACAAAACACGATGGCGTTCGACTTGACGTACTTCGCCACGCGCCACGCAAACAGCAAGTCGGTAAGTTGGTCGGAAGTGGGTTTGACGCGCGAGACGACGCGCAATTCTGAGCTTTGCACGCTGCGCTCATCCGGAGATTGCACCAGTAGCCCGCCCGCGACGCGTTTGAGGTCGTAAGCCCTTGCGGCGCGCGCAAGGCTCACCGACAACAGCCGCACGTTGGCCTTGGCGGAGAAAATCCGCCGGGCCTCGGGATCGAATTCAGGCGCGATCACCACCTCGGCGAACTGCTTGGACGCCGCCTCGGCGGTCGCCGCGTCAAGACCACGGTTGAAGGCGACGATGCCTCCGAAAGCCGAGGTCGGGTCGGTGGCATAGGCGAGATCGTAGGCCTCGCGGGCAGAGGTTCCAATCGCCGCGCCGCAAGGGTTCGCGTGCTTGACGATCACACAGGCGGGCTCATCGAAAGTCTTTACGCATTCCCATGCGGCATCGGCGTCGGCGATGTTGTTGTACGACAGCTCCTTTCCCTGAACCTGGGTATAGCCGGCGATGCCGCCGGGAACCGGCCTGGCGTCTCGATAAAATGCTCCGGCCTGGTGCGGATTTTCTCCGTAGCGGACGTCTTGCACTTTTTCAAACCGAAGGGTAAGACGCTCGGGAAACGGGGAGGGCTTTTCGCCGCCCGCGAGCGTGGCGAGGTAGTCTCCGATCGCGGCGTCGTACGCGGCGCTGTGGGCGAACGCCTTCTGCGCCAGAGCGAAGCGCGTAGCCTCACTCAAGGCTCCGCCGTGTTCTCTCACTTCCGAGAGAACCTTGGGGTAATCCGATGGATCGGTCACGACCCCAACCCCGGCGTAGTTCTTCGCCGCCGCACGCAGCATGCTTGGGCCGCCGATGTCGATGTTCTCGATTGCCTCCTCGAGTGTGCAACCGGGCTTTGCGACGGCTTGCGCGAATGGATAGAGGTTGACGACGACGAGGTCGATCGGCTCGATCCCCGCTGCGCGGATTTCAGCCATGTGAGCAGGGGAATCGCGCCGCGCGAGGATGCCGGCATGCACCCGCGGGTGCAGAGTCTTGACGCGCCCGTCGAGCATTTCGGGAAAGCCGGTGTAGTCGGCGACCTCGGTTACCGGGACGCCGTGCTCGGCGAGCAGTTTGGCGGTGCCGCCCGTGGACAGGATCTTGATCTTGTATTGGGCGAGCCCGAATGCAAACTCGCGAAGGCCGGTCTTGTCCGATACGCTGACCAGTGCGGTGCGGATGGGGATCTTCATAAGTCGGGGGCGGAGAGTTGAGCGCTGCCTGCACGATGCACGCGCATCATGCCTCGATTCCAACTCCCAACTCTCGACGGCTCACACCTTGAGCTTGAGTGCCTGGATCTTCTTCCGCAGGGTATTGCGATTGATGCCGAGCATCTCGGCGGCAGTGGTCTGGTTGCCCTCGGCCTGACCGAGCACGATCTCCAGCATGGGCCGCTCGACGTTCTTGAGGACCATGTCGTATACAGCGCGCGGCTTGGCTCCGTCCAGGTCCTTGAAATACCGTTCCAGCGACCGGCGTACGCAATCCGCGATTTCGTTCGTTTGTCTCATGCGGCCACGAGCTCCTCCACGTAGCGCAGACGCTCGCGCTCGTGCCCGAGTTGCCCGAAAAAAAGATTGACCTCATCCCGCTGCTCTTCGCAGGTTTCGAGCTGGTTCATGTGGTGCCGGAAGCTCGCCGAACCGGCGAGCCCCTTGGTGTACCAGGAGATATGCTTGCGCGCCACCTTGACTCCGGTTTCCCGGCCGTAGAACGCGTACAGTTCTTCAAGGTGCGCAACCAGCACGACATGAATTTCCGAGACGAGCGGCGGAGGCAGCCGTTCCCCTGTGGATAGATAGTGCTCGATCTCGCGGAAGATCCAAGGCCGCCCCTGCGCGGCGCGGCCGATCATGATGCCGTCTGCGCCCGTGTGTTCGAGCACCCGTTTCGCTTCCTCGGGCGTGGCGATATCGCCGTTTGCCACCACCGGCAGGCGCGTGGATCGTTTGACTTCGCGGATCGTGTCGTACTCGGCCCGGCCGGAAAAACCGCAGGCGCGGGTGCGCCCGTGCAAGGACAGCAGCTGCACGCCGCTCTCTTCGGCGATCCTCGTCACCTTCAGAGCGTTCCTGTTGGCCGCGTCCCATCCGGTGCGGAATTTGAGCGTCACGGGCACGTCGACCGCTTTCACGACGGCTTCGAGAATGCGTCCGACCAGCGTTTCATCCCTGAGGAGCGCCGAGCCTGCCATGGCGTTGCAGACCTTCTTTGCAGGACATCCCATGTTGATGTCGATGATTTGCGCGCCCTGTCCGACGTTGTAGCGCGCCGCCTCGGCCATCATCGCCGGGTCCGCCCCGGCGATCTGCACGGAAATCGGATCGACCTCGCCCTCGTGGTTTGCGCGGCGGAGCGTCTTCTGGCTGCCCCACAGAAGCGAATTCGACGCCACCATCTCGGATACCGCCAAGCCCGCACCGAATTTCTTGCACAACTGCCGGAAGGGGCGGTCGGTGACGCCTGCCATGGGCGCGACGAAAAGATTATTGCGCAACGTGCGCGAACCGACTTGCATGGAAGGGAATGGAAAATATTTCAGGGGAGCGCAATTCTATACCGAAAAAACGAGCGATCAAACCGGTTTTTAGGGCAGAGCGTGCAGTCCGTAAATCATGCGACGGGCGAGAAAACGCCGCGCGCTCGGCAAGGCGTCGAGCATTGCGAGTCCGGCGCCGCGCGCTGCGGCGAGCGGCGGCAGGGAGTTCGAGAATATCCTCACCAGAGAATCGGTGACGCCGATTCCGGCGTAACGGTCGAATCGGCGCCGACGGACGTAGCGAGCGACAAAACTCGGGCCGCCGATTTCCGTCTTGGCGACATTAAGCAACAGTTGAGCCAGTTCCCAGGCGTCGCGCAGCCCGAGATTGAAACCTTGGCCCGCAACCGGATGCAGCGTCTGCGCCGCATTACCCACGGCGAGGATCCTCGGCTCCGGACTGACCGCGCCGCGGCGCAGCGAAAGCGGAAACACGGCGCGTGGGCTCACTTTGAGAAATTCTCCGAGTCTCCCGCCAAAGGCCTCGCGCAGGCGCCCAAGGAAATCCCGATCGGAAAGGCTGAGCAGCTTTCCGGCACTGATCGGTCGCATGCTCCAGACCAGGGCATAGCGGTCCCCATACGGCAGCAAGGCGAGCGGCCCTTCGCTCGTAAAACGCTCCCAGGCGGCGCTGGATTGAGGACGTTCGACCGTCACTTCGGCCACGATCGCCTGCTGCCGGTAGTCCTTGACCTGATCGGTGCCGCGACTCTTGCCGCCATCGGCCAGCACGAGCAGCCGCGCGCGCATGCCGACATCCTCTGCGCCGCGAGAAAGTCGCAGGGCAATTTCGTTTCCGTCTATTTTCCAGTCCTTAAGCGTAACTGCGATCGCCGGTGTCTGCGCCGCAAGCTTTTCTACGAGCTCGGAGTATGCGGTCACGTAGCCAAGCGCCGGCAAGCCGATTTCAGCACACCTCATTACGGTCCGTCCGAATCCCTGCTGAGAAACGTGGATCGTTTCTATGGGTGTGTTTCGGATCGAGTTCCAGGCGCCCAGTCGCTCCAGAATCAGGCGGCTTCCATGGGACAAAGCGATGGGGCGATCGGCAACGCCGACTTCGCCGGCGATTCGGGTGACCGAAACGCCACTCTCGACAAGCGCAAGTGAGAGCGCGCAGCCGACCGGCCCGCCTCCGGCTACGGCAACATCTACCTGGGGCAATTCAACCACGGCCCACCAGCGCTTCGATGTCTCGCACCGATTTCGGCGCCGCTGCCGTCAACACCTCGCAGCCCGAGGCCGTGACCACGACGTCGTCCTCAATGCGCACGCCGATATTCCAGAATTGTTTGGGCACGTCATCGGCTGGGCGGACATAACATCCCGGTTCAACGGTCAGGGTCATGCCGGGTTGAAGCTTTCGCCATTCTCCCGCGGACTTGTATTCTCCGGCGTCGTGGACGTCCAACCCGAGCCAGTGTCCGGTGCGGTGCATGTAGAAGCGCTTGTAGTCCTCGGTTTCGATGACCTTGTCGAGCGAGCCGCTGCAAAGTCCCAGGTCGATGAATCCCTGAGCGAGAACCTTCACCGCTGCGTTGTGCGGATCATCCCAGCGGCTGCTGGTGTTCACCGCGGCGATCGCCGCAGCCTGCGCGGCGAACACCAGTTCATAGACATCCCGCTGCGGCCCGCTGAATTTTCCGCCCACCGGAAAGCTGCGCGTCACATCGGAGGCATACCCGTCCAACTCGCAACCGGCGTCGATCAGCAAGAGCTCGCCCTCGGCGAGCCGCGCATTGTTGTCGCGGTAATGAAGGATGCAGGCGTTGGCGCCTCCGGCAACGATCGGCCAGTAGGCCGGAAACTGGGCGCCGCGGCGGCGAAACTCGTAGAGGAGTTCAGCTTCGATTTCATACTCGCTGCGTCCGGGGCGCGTCACGCGCATCGCACGTTCGTGGGCAGCGGCGGAGATGGTCGCCGCGCGACGCATCACCGCGATCTCGCCGTCGTCCTTGATCACACGCATGTCGTCCAGATCGGCGCGCACGTCACGAATCTCAGCGGGGGTAGTGATCCCCGCGCGCGCCTGCGAGCGGACCTGGTTTAGCCAATTCATGACGCGTGCGTCCCAGCCTGCGTCGGCTCCGGGGGCGTAATAAAGCACCGGCTGATTGGCGAGAAGCTTGGGCAGGGTCTCGTCGAGCGCCTGGATCGGATAGGCTTCGTCGAAACCAAAAGCGGCTTTTGCGCCCTCGGGTCCGAGACGGATTCCATCCCAGAGCTCGCGCTCCGGGCTGCGTTCGCGGCAGAAGAGGATCGACTTGGGTTCCTCTCCCGCGAGCAGGACGAGGACCGCCTCGGGCTCGACGAATCCGGTGAGGTAGTAGAAATAGCTGTCGAACCGGTACAGGTAGTCGCTATCGCGATTGCGCATGCGTACCGGCGCGGTCGGAACGATCGCTATGCCTTTGCTCATGCGCTGCTGCAGCGTCAGGCGACGCTCGGCGCAGCGCGATACGTTGCTGGCGGTATCCATTAAAGGGATTGTCGTCCGCTTTGCGACGACGATCAAGCGAGCGCGGCAAGCCGCTCGAGTGTGCCCACGTCGTGCCACATACCGCGATGCACTTGACCCGAGACCTGCTTGCGCGCCATCGCGGCGCGCAAGCGCGGCGCAAGCTGTCCCTTGGAGCCTGGCCTGATGTCCTCGAAGAGCTCCGGACGGTAAAGACCTATTCCGCTGAAGGTCCATTCAGGTTTGCCCGCGTCGAGAACCTGAGTGCCGTCAAGACTGAAGTCTCCTTCGGGATGGTGCGGTGGATTCGCCACCAGTACGAGGTGCGCGAGATGTTTCCCCAGCGTTCGTGCGACCAGGGAGTAGAAGTCGAAGTCGCAGAAAATGTCGCCGTTGACGACGACGAACGGCTCCTCGCCGAGAAGCGGCAGCGCCTTCGCAATTCCGCCCGCGGTCTCGAGCGCTTCGACTTCGCGCGAGTAGCCGATGGCCGCGCCGAAGCGGCGCCCATCGCCGAGAGCGGCTTCGATCAAGTTCCCAAGATGCGCGTGATTGATTGCGATTTCACGGATGCCGGCGCGCACCAGTGACTCGATCAACCATACGATCAGCGCTTTGCCGCGCACCTCCAGCAGTGGTTTGGGCGTCGTATCGGTGAGCGGCCTCATGCGCTCGCCGCGCCCCGCGGCCAGGATCATCGCTTTCATGGTGCAGATTCAGAACGTGTAGCCAACGCGCCTCTCAGTCGGCTCGAGCCGATCGAGCAGGCGCGCGAGCGGGGCGAGCTCGCGGTAGCGCTCGCATGCGCGCCGCAGATAGCGCATCACCAGCGGCTGATCCTTCAGATAGCCGTCCTTGCCGTCCCGAAAGGAAAGCCGCGCGAAGATTCCCAGCACCTTGAGCTGGCGCTGCGCTCCCATCCATTCGAAATCCCGATAGAAATCCGAGAAATCGCGGGCGACCGGCAGCCCCGCAGCCCGCGCCTTTTCCCAGTAACGGATCGCAAGATCGATGATGCGGTCCTCATCCCAGGTGATGTAGGCGTCGCGCAGGAGCGAGACGAGATCGTAGGTGATCGGGCCATAGACGGCGTCCTGAAAATCGAGAATGCCGGGGCAGGGCTCGCACACCATGAGGTTGCGCGAGTGATAGTCGCGGTGTACGAACACGCGCGGTTGCGCGAGATTGTTCTCGAGGAGAATCGAAAAACTTTTCTCGAGGGTTTCGCGTTGCGCTGGATCCAGCTCGCGCTGCAGTTGGCGCGCGACGTACCAATCAGAAAAAAGATGCAACTCCGTTTGGAGCAGCTCCTTGTCATAATCGGGCAGCACGCCGGGGCGGCTCGCCAGCTGAATCCGCAGCAGGGCGTCGAGCGCATCGCCGTAGAGTCCTCCGGCGCTGCCCTCGTCGAGCGCATCCAGATAAGTCGTGCCGCCCAAGTCCGAAAGCAGCAGAAACCCCCGTTCGAGGTCCTCGGAATGGATCGCGGGAACGTGCACCCCGGCCGCGGCAAACAGGCGCGCGACACGCAAGAACTGGCGGCAGTTCTCCTTCTCGGGCGGGGCGTCCATCGCGATCAACGACGGCTGCGCCCCACCGCGGGAAATCCGGAAGTAGCGCCGGAAACTCGCATCGTCGGAGGCGGGCGCAATGCTGAAGTCACCGCTTCCGAGGGTCGCGCTCAGCCATCGTTGCAACTGCCCGGCGCGCTCCAAAAATCCTCCCGAAACAAAGCATTGCCTTCGCTGCCGATTTATGCGATTTTAGCACCCGCCCCAAAAGCCCAGGTTCAAAGTCCCTCCTCTATGTCATGTTCCCGTGCCCGCTTTGCGGTGCTGGCATGTGCACTGTTTTATTGTGCGGTTGTGCACGCACAGGGGCAGGGACTTCAGTTGCCGCGCTCATCCGACGAACGCTCCTTGCCGATCGTCATAGACGCAGACCGAATCGAAGGCGTCTCCGGAAAGGAGACTATGGCGCAGGGCAACGCCACCTTGCGTAGGGGTGACCTGTCGGTCCGGGCCGACTCGCTGAAGTACCAGGAGGAAAATGAAAACGTCGAAGCAAGCGGCAACGTGCGCTTCGAAAGCGGCGGCAACGTCGTGACCGGTCCCCTCCTGAGGTATCGCATCCCGGACGCGACCGGGATGTTCGAGAAACCTGAATTCACTTTCGCACCTCGCAAGCTGCGCGCGAGCTTCGGGCAGCAACCCGTCTCCGCGCGCGGGCAGGCGGAATCGATCGAATTCCTGGGCGAAGATCAGTACAGAATCAAAGACGGCTTCTTCACCACCTGCAAACCGGACGACGACGGCTGGCTCATCAGAGCGAACCAACTCGACCTGGACTACACGCGCGAGATGGGCACCGCACGCGGCGGTAGCGTGAGATTCAAGGGTGTGCCCATCATTGCGGCGCCCGCGTTCGATTTTCCGCTGAACAATCAGCGCACGTCCGGATTTCTTCCACCGTCGAGCGGCATTACCGGAAAGAGCGGACTCGAGATTGCCGTCCCGTACTACCTGAACCTCGCCCCCAATTACGACTTGACGCTGACGCCGCGCTACATGGAAAAGCGCGGCTTGCAGATCGCCGAGCAGTTCCGCTACCTGCAGTCGCGCTACAACGGCGAACTCAGGGCCGAGCAGCTCCCGAATGACCGTATCGCCGAAACCAGCCGATCGGCGATTGCGTATGTTCACAGCTACAACCAGGATGGGCGTCTCGTGGGCGGGCTGAATCTGAACAAGGTGTCCGACGACAATTACTTTCGCGACCTCGCGACCCGGATCAACATCACTTCGCAGGCCACACTACCGCGGGAAGGCTTCCTGACATACAACGGCAGCTGGTGGGACACCGGCAGCTATTCGGCTACCGGGCGCATACAAACGTTTCAGGTCCTGCAGGATCCGGACAAACCGATCGTGCCGCCTTACGGCCGCACTCCGCAGCTCACCTTTTCCACGCTGCGCCAAGACCTCGGCTGGCTCGACTTCGGCACCCCGGCGGAGTTCGTCAACTTCAGCTCCCCCACGCCTACGCAGGTGATCGGCCAGCGCTCGACGATCTATCCCAGCCTCAAAGCGCCGTTTGTCGTACCCGGGGCGTTCTTCACGCCGAAGCTCGGGGCTCACTATACTTATTATTCGCTTGAGAACAACATCTCGGGATCGCCGGACACGATCAGCCGCAGCCTTTCGATTTTCAGCCTGGACGGCGGCTTGATCTTCGAGCGCGAAACGCAGGCCCAGGGGCAGTCGGTGATCCAGACGCTCGAGCCGCGCATCTTCTACGTGCGCATCCCGTTTAAGGACCAGAATCAGATTCCATTGTTCGATACGGCAAACGCCGACTTCAATTACACCCAGATTTTCTCGGAGAACAGCTTTTCGGGAGGCGATCGCATCAACGATGCCGACCAGCTAACCGTCGCTCTCACCTCCCGAATGTTGCGCTCTGCCACCGGCCAGGAAATGCTGCGCGGCACGATCGCTCAGCGCTATTACTTCCAGAACCAGCAGGTCACCTTGAATCCTACCGATACACCGCGAACCTACTCCAGCTCGGACTGGCTTGCATCGCTTTCAGGACGAGTCGCACAGCACTGGACCTCCGAAGCGTCGATCGACTACAACCAGCGGGACAACCAATTCGAACGCCTGACGGTGTCGACCCGCTATCAGCCCGAGCCGTTCAAGACGCTCAATCTGAGCTACCGTTTCCTGCGCGACCAGATCAATCAGGTGGACCTTTCCGGGCAGTGGCCGCTGTTCGGGCGCTGGTATGGCGTGGGACGATTGAACTATTCTCTGCCCGACAACCGAGTTGTTGAAGGCGTCGGCGGCTTTGAGTACGGGGCGGACTGTTGGATAGCTCGGTTCGTGGTGTCGCGATTCGCGCTGACAGCCGGCGAATCGACGCGGAACATTTTCCTGCAACTGGAGCTGAACGGCCTTTCGCGCCTCGGGTCGAATCCCCTGGAGACTTTGAAGCGCAACATTCCGGGTTACCAGCGGATTGGTGGGTCAGCCGCCGAATCGAATCCCGATCGTTCATTTGATTTTTACGACTGATTGGACCTCAAGTTCTGCTCGTGCACCAACGCGCATTCGGCGACAATATTGCAAAATAGGGAAACGATGAAAATCTGCTTCGCTGCTCTGTTCACGATCGCCTGGGGCGCCGCGCTTGCGCAACTCGCGCGTCCGCAACCGGCCGGCCCGGCTCGCATCGCCCTGGTCGATCGGATCGTCGCGGTTGTCAACAAGGAAGTCATCACCCAGTATGAGCTTGCAGAGCGGCAGAATCGCATTCGGAAGGATCTGCAGCGCCGCGGAACGCCCTTTCCAGATAGCGGCGAGATCGAGCCTCAGGTGCTCGAGCGTCTCATCATCGAGAAAGTGCAACTGCAGTTTGCCCGGGAAACGGCGCTGCGAGTGGACGATCTTGAGCTTGACCGTACCGTCAGCCGGGTGGCCGAGGGGAACAAGTTGTCTCTGACCGCGTTTCGCCAGACGCTGGAGCGCGACGCAATCCCCTTTGACGTATTTCGGGAGGAGCTGCGCAGCGAAATTCTGATAACGCGATTGCGCGAACGCGAGGTCACCAGCAAGATTACCGTCAGCGAAGGAGAGATTGAGACCTTTCTACTCGAACAGAGCGAAAGAAAGGGCATAGCGACGGAATACAACGTTGCGCACATTCTGGTGAGGGTGCCCGAGCGGGCGAGTCCCGAGCAGCTCGATACCCGACGCGCGCGCGCCGAGGAAGTAATCAAGCGGCTCAGGGACGGCGTGGATTTTGCGCAGCTCGCCGCCGCTTACTCCGACGCCCCGGATGCGTTGCAGGGCGGCGTCATGGGTTGGCGCAGCCAGGAGCGGATGCCGGAGTTGTTCGCCGAAGCCCTGACAAAGCTCAAGCCCGGGGACATCAGCAATGTGCTTCGCAGCCCGGCCGGATTCCACGTGCTGAAGCTCATCGAACTGCGCGGCGCCGGGGCGCCGCAGCTCGTGGAGCAGGCACACGTCCGGCATATTCTGGTACGGACCAACGAGCTCGTTTCCGAGGACGAGGCCAGGAGGAAGCTCTCGAACCTGCGCGAGCGCATCGTAAATGGAGTGAATTTCGCCGAGCTCGCACGTCTGAACTCGGACGACGGTTCCGCTTCCCGAGGCGGGGACCTCGGATGGGTCTATGCGGGCGATACGGTGCCGGAGTTCGAACGAGCCTTCGTGGAACTGAAGCTAATGGAGGTAAGTCAGCCTGTAAAGACGCCCTTCGGGTGGCATCTCATTCAATTGATCGAGCGGCGCACCTCGGACATGTCCTCGGAGCGAAGGCGTCTGGAAGCGCGCAAGGCGCTGCGAGAGCGAAAGGGCGACGAGGCTTATCAGGAATGGCTGCGTCAGTTGCGCGATCGCGCCTACGTCGAACTGCGGCTCGAAGAGCGGTGAGCGCTCGGCTTGACAGCTCGGCAGGGGCTCGATCCCCCGCTCTCTCGAAATCGAAGTCCGTCCCGGTCATCGCCGTGACCTCCGGGGAGCCTGCGGGCATAGGCCCCGATATCTGTCTGGCTCTTGCGCGGCGCAAGTTTTCCGCGGGCATCGTAGTGATAGGGGATCGGGAAATGCTCGAGAGCCGCGCCCGGCAGCTCGGCCTCAGCCTGCGGCTGTCCGATCCCGCGGCCGGCGTGACGCCGGATTCGATCGCTTGCCTGCATGTTCCCCTGACCTTCGCCTGCAAGGCGGGCTCGCTCGACAGGCGCAATGCGCGCTACGTGATTTCGCTGCTCGACCGCGCCATCGAGGGATGCAAGACGGGCGAGTTCGCAGCGCTTGTGACCGCTCCGGTGCACAAGGGCGTGATCAATGAAAGCGGCACTGCGTTCGTCGGTCACACCGAGTATCTCGCCGAGCGCACAGGCGCCGATGGGGTGGTGATGATGCTCGTGGGGGGAGGCCTGCGCGTTGCGCTAGCGACCACGCACCTCGCGCTGAAGGATGTAGCCCGGGCGTTGACCCGCGACGGGCTTGAACGGACCCTGCGGATTCTCTGCGCGGAACTCACCCGGCGGTTCGGCATTTCCTCGCCGCGCATCCTGGTCGCCGGTCTCAATCCGCACGGCGGCGAGGGCGGCTATTTCGGAACAGAAGAGATCGAACTGATCGGCCCGGTCATCGAGAAACTGCGCGCAGAAGGTTTGCGACTGACAGGCCCGCTGCCGGCCGACACCCTGTTCGTGCCGGCCCGGCTCGAGAGCGCCGACTGCGTGCTCGCGATGTATCACGATCAGGGGCTGCCGGTCCTCAAGTACGCGAGCTTCGGCAAGGGCATCAATGTGACGCTTGGCCTGCCGATGATCCGCACCTCGGTCGACCACGGCACCGCGCTTGAGATTGCGGGCACCGGCCGGGCGGACCCGGAAAGCCTCTTCCTGGCCGTGGAGACGGCAATTGAGCTGGCGCAAGTGGCGGCGCGCGCACCGCGCTAGCGTGTCGTGGAAACGTGCCGGCACGTCCCGCGAAAAAGGTTCGGTCAGCACTTTCTCGTCGATCGGGGGACTATCGAGCGCATCGTCGCTGCAATCGACCCGCAGCGCGGAGAGCATATCGTCGAAATCGGCCCTGGGCTGGGGGCGCTCACCGTCCCGCTTGTGGAACTCATCGAGCACGTGCACGTCGTCGAACTCGACCGCGATTTGTGCGAGCGCCTGCGCGAACGCTATCCTGTCGAGCGCCTGTCGGTCCATCAGGCCGACGCCTTGCGCTTCGATTTTGCGACGCTGCCCTCGCCCCTGAGAATCGTAGGCAATCTTCCCTACAACATTTCCACGCCGCTCTTGTTTCACGTTGCTGACACGGCGGCCCGGTGCGCGGATCTGCATTTCATGCTGCAAAAGGAGGTCGTGGACCGGATGGTCGCGAAACCTTCGGATCCCGCGTACGGACGGCTCTCGGTCATGCTGCAATACCGGTTCCGTCTGGAGCGGCTTTTCACGGTTGCGCCGGAGGCGTTTCGACCCGCTCCCAAGGTCCACTCCGCTTTTGTGCGGCTGGTTCCGCGTCTCTTGTCGGAGCTGGGGGCAATAGATGAGCTCGGATTCTCCAGGGTCGTCGCCAAGGCGTTTTCGATGCGGAGAAAAACGCTGAGAAACGCTCTTTACGACTTGATTTCGGCAGCCGACCTGACAGCGCTTGGCATCGACCCGCGGGTACGCGCGGAGACCCTGCCGGTTGCAGCCTTTGTCACCATCGCCAACCGGGTCGCGCAGCACCGGAGCTAGACCCCGCGGACGGCTGCTGGCAAAATGGTGTATAGGTAGTGCGATACAGGAGTTGGAGCGGGAGATCGCGATGGGCCTTCTTGACGACTTGAAAAAGCAGGCGGACTTGGTCAAGACCCAGCAGATTCTTGAGCAGAATCTACAGGGTGACAAAGTCAAGCTGGTCGAAGACAAGATGAAGCAAACGTTCCAGTACGTGCACGAGCTGCTCAAGCAGCTCGCCGTGCTGAAACCCACCAGCCCGCTGGTCTACGCGATTCCCAGCGTGGGAGAGTTCAGAAATCTCGCCTTCACCGAGTCGTTCATCGACTATCGGCGCAAGCGTATCAAGGACAAGGAATACTTCGATACGATCCATTTTTTCATCAAATGGGCTTCTCCCGAAACGATCGTGATCGAAAAAGACATGCCGCCGGCGATGCAGCAGATTCGCGAGTCCTTGTGGCTGAGCAAGGTCAAGTTCATCGAGGAGGAGAAGAAGAACGCCAGGGGTTTCGTCATTGGCGCAAAGTTCATCGTGCCGGCAACGGTCGTGACCGATATCGTGGTCAAGGCCGACCACGAGCAAGGCAGATTGGTTTTCCAGGCAACGCACATCTTCGGGCTGGGAGTGGAACAATTCATCGTTCCGGTGCCCGAAATCAGCGACGAGATGCTCGAGGATTTCGCCAAGGCCCTCATCGGGCAGCAGAGCGAGATCCGCAAGTACCGCGTCGTGGGGAAGCCCGGAAGCTTGCGCTAAGGCCGGTTGCTTCGGCCCGTAACCGAAGTTCTCCCGTTACGGACCCCTATTTCCGCTCGATCAGCTCGATCTTGTAGCCGTCGGGGTCCTCGACAAAGGCGATCACGGTGGTGCCGTGCTTCATCGGCCCGGCCTCGCGCGTGACCTTTCCGCCACGACGCTTCACCTCCTCGCAGGCTCCGCTGGCGTCATCGACTGCGATCGCGACGTGGCCGTAGGCGTTGCCCAGTTCGTACTTGTCCACGCCCCAGTTGTAGGTCAGTTCGAGCACCGACGTATCGGCTTCCTCGCCGTAGCCGACGAAGGCGAGGGTGAACTTCCCCTCCGGGTAGTCCTTGCGGCGCAGCAGCCGCATGCCGAGCACGTCGGTGTAGAAGCGCAGCGATCGTTCGAGGTCGCCCACTCGCAGCATGGTGTGTAGCATTCGCATCGCAATCTCCTTCGACTCTGAACTTGGCTGATGAGGACGGCTTCCCGCTTCCCTAAAGCTCGGGCAGCGTATGCGCCAGGGCGTTTAGCTCGCGCCGCGCCGAGCGGTGGTCCGGATACAGGGTGGCGACCACGGCCCAGAAGCGCGGCGAGTGATTGAGCTCTCGCAGGTGGGCGAGTTCGTGCGCCACCACGTAATCAATCAGTCGGGGTGGCAGCAACATCAGCCGCCAGTTGAGGAGCAGGCGCCCGTTGGCGCTGCAGCTTCCCCACCGCGTCCGGGCGTCCGAAAGACCAACGCCGGAGACACGCAGGCCGAGCGTGCGCGACAGCTCCGCAACGCGCTCCCGGAAAAAGGCGCGGGCCTCTGCGCGCATCCATTCGAACGCCCGTTCGCGCAAGTTCGCGCCGTCGGCGAGTCCGAGCCCGAGCTCGTCCTCCGAGAGCCACAAACCGATCTCGCCATGCCGAAGGACGAGCGTCAACATCCGCCCGAGCCAGGGCAGCCTCGCCCCGGCCTGCCAGATGAAGGGGACACGCCGCGGCCCGGCGAGGCGCTTGCGGATCCACCCCTCTTTGTCCCGGATGAAGGCGTCGATATCGGAGAGCGTGGCGTGGCGCGGTGCGCGAACCTCGATGCCCTCGCCAGCGACGGACAATCCGAGGGTGCAGCGCTTGGCGCGCACGAGGCGGTAGGCGAGGATCCCGCCGGCAAGCAGTACATGGTGAACTCGCCGCGGCTTTTCCGGCTGCGGTGCGATGTCAAACGGCAGCTGCATCTGCCTCAGGGCCCGGGACATAGCACGACCATGCGCCCCTCTATCCATTCCTCCACCGCTGCGATGAGCGACTCCGGGGTGTGGTCCCGCGGGTCGATGGCGGCGCCGATCTCGATCGTGACCGTGCCAGGGTGCTTCAAAAACGCTCCGCGGCCCCACAACAGCCCGGCGTTGTGCGCGACCGGCACCACCGGCGCTTCGCAATTCACTGCGAGCCATGCTCCGCCCAAGTGGTATTTGCCGCGTCTGCCGGGCTGCACGCGCGTTCCTTCCGGGAAGATGGCGATCCAGAACCCTTGCGCAAGGCGCTTGCGACCCTGCTCAACCATGCGCCTGAGCGCCCGGACTCCGCTGCTGCGGTCGATGGCGATCGGACTGGTGAGCGCAAGTCCCCAACCGAAGAACGGGATCCAAAGGAGTTCCCGCTTCAGCACCAGCACGTGCGGCGGAAAAATCATCTGAAAGGCGATGGTTTCCCACGCCGACTGATGCTTGGACAGAATCACCGCAGGGGTTCGCGGAAGATTCTCCAAGCCGATCACCCGGTAATCGATGCGCAGCACGATCTTCGCCAGCCAGATTATTACGTGCGCCCAGCCGGCGATCAGACGAAAGCGCGCAAGCGGCGCGAGCGGCGCGGTGGCGAGGGCGAAGATCGAGTAGGGCGCAGTGATGAGAATCTGGGCGATGACGAACACGAGCGAGCGCAGGAAGATCATTGACACAGCGCCTGCGCCACCGCGGCAAGATCCGGATAGACGACGGTGCCTTGCGGCAGCCCGCCGTCGGCGAGCGTTTCCTTGCCCTTGCCGGTAAGAACGAGGATCGGCTGGGCCCCTACCGCGGCCGCTGCCTGAAGGTCACGCAGGCTGTCGCCCACCGCCGGAGCGCGCGCTAGCGCCGCGTTGTAGCGCTCCGCGATGGCGAAGAACATCCCGGGATTGGGCTTGCGGCAGGGCGACTGCGATTCGGCGGTGTCGGGACAATAGAACACCGCCTCGATGCGCCCGCCGGCCTGATTCACGGCCTTGTGCATCTTGGCGTGGATGGCGTTGAGCGCAGCCATGTCGAACAGGCCGCGGCCGACACCGGACTGGTTGGTCGCGACCACGATGCGCCAGCCGTCCTGCGTCAGGCGGGCGATGGCGTCGAGGCTTCCCGGGATGGGCCGCCACTCGTCGGGATCCTTGATGAAACCGTTGCTGTCGAAATTGATGACGCCGTCGCGGTCGAGGATGACGAGTTTCATGGAACTACGAAGCCATCAGGCTCAAGTCGGCCACTTGATTCATGTAAGCCCGAGCATGTTGAAGCAGAGTAATTCGGTTATCTCGGACGTCTACGTCTTCAACGTTGACCATCACGTTGTCAAAAAATGATTTGGTTGGCGTTCCAAGCTGGCTTAAAAGGCGAAGCGATTCGGCGAACCGCTTCTGCCGCTTCAGCGCTAGTGATTCAGCGCCTATTCTCTGCAGTGCGTCCCAGAACGCTAGTTCCGCTCCATCCCTGAACAATTCGGAGTTAGGCTTTTGCTTGAGGGCGTCAGGAGCAAGACCGAAAGGCACTTCGTAACCTGATTTCTTGAGAATGTTGGTAATTCGCTTATTCGCCTCAGCCAATATCTTGCCCTCTTCAGTGGCTATAAACCGGGAAGCCTCGGCAACAGTATCAGGTAAGGTGTGCAACCAGCTCGAGCGGCCGAACGGTTGAAGTACAGCTTCAATAGCTGTCGAAGCATATCCGCAGTCTGAGAAATAGCTTCTCGCTCGATCCAAAATAAATTCAACGATCGGGAGCCAGTCAGACTTGGCATGTTCTGGCACTACGCCGATGGCCAAATCGACCAACGGAAGAATACCCAAATCAAGTTTCTTCTCAATCAGTATGCGAACAACACCAAGAGCATTTCGGCGTAGCGCATAAGGATCTTTATCACCCGTCGGTTGCTGGCCTACTCCGAACATACCTACAACTAACTCGAGCTTGTCAGCGAGCGCGACGATGGTGCCGGTGTCTGTTTTCGGAAGTGCGTCGCCAGCGAATCGAGGTCTGTAGTGCTCAGCGATTGCCTCTGCAACATCGTCTTCTTCGCCGTCATGCTTCGCGTAATAGCGACCCATCACGCCCTGCAACTCGGGAAACTCTCCTACCATTTCAGTAAGCAAATCGGCTTTTGCAAGACGAGCCGCGCGTTCTACAAGAGAAACGTTCTTCGCGAGCGCGCGCGCGATCGCGGCAGCAAGGATCTCGATGCGCCGCACTCGATCAAGTTGGCTGCCAAGCTTGTCACGGAAGTAAACAACCTTAGCAAGATGCGGCACACGCTCTTCCAGTCGCACCTTGCGGTCCTGATCGTAAAAGAACTTGGCGTCAGCCAGTCGCGCGCGAAGCACGCGCTCGTTGCCATGAACGATCCTGGCAGGATCTTTGACGCTGAGGTTAGCGACGAACAGGAAGCGCGGCAGCAGGTTTCCGTTTACCTTGTCGCGCAGCGGCACGTATTTCTGGTGCTGCTGCATCGACAGGATGAGGCATTCTTCCGGCACCGCGAGGAACTCGATACTGAACGCGCCGGCGTAGACAGCAGGCGCTTCCACCAGCGCAGCGATTTCATCCAGCAACGCATCGTCGGCGACCAGCGCTGCATCGCCACCGGCGGCATCGGCGAGCTGTTTCGAGATGTTGTCCCGACGCGCAGCAAAGCTTGCGATTACGTTACCTTTCCCACGCAATACGCGCTCGTAGTCATCGGCATGCTTGAGCTCAATCGGGGCGATGCTCAGAAACCGGTGGCCCAAAGTCTGGTTGGTGCTTTCGAGACCGAGAACCTTGCCGGGAACAACTTTCGAGCCGTGCAGCATCACCAATCCGTGCGCCGGGCGTACGAACTCGGTATCTCCATTGCCCCAGCGCATGATCTTGGAGACCGGTAGATTGCTTAAGGCCGCCTGGATCTTGAGTTCGAGATTGGTGTCGAGATGACCACCTTTCGCGAGGTCGCGATGGAAGAAGAATTCTCCCTTTGGGGTCTGGCGGCGAGCGAGTTTGGCGACATCAACACCGTATTTCCGCGCAAAGCCGAGCAGGGCCGGTGTTGGATTCCCGCTTGCATCGAGACCGACCTTGACGCTTGGCCCCGAAAGCTCGATTGGCTTGTCGGGTGCTTGCTCCCGCACACGCGTGATCTGCACCGCCAGCCGCCGCGGCGTGGCAAAGACCCGGACTTGGCTCTCCGGCTCAAGGAAATCATCCTGCCTAAGATCTTCAGCGAGTGTTGCCCCGAACGCGTCGCTCAGCGCGCGCAGCGTCTTGGGCGGTAACTCCTCGGTCAGTAGCTCGACCAGCAGAGTTTCTGTCCCCCCGATCCTGGTCTTCTTGGTGGCCATCGCTCAGGCGCGTGCTTTCTTCTTGGTTGTTTGCGGCTGCTTGATCATGGGAAACCCGAGCTTCTCGCGTGATTCGTAATAGACCTGCGCCACGGCACGCGCAAGCGCGCGCACCCGGCCGATGAACGCCGCGCGTTCGGTGACCGAGATCGCGCCGCGCGCATCGAGCAGGTTGAATGCATGCGAGCAGCGGATCACCATCTCGTACGCGGGCAGCACGCACTGCGCTTCGATGAGACGTTTCGCCTGGTCTTCGAACTGGCCGAAATGCTGAAATAGCATTGCCGTGTCGGCGAGCTCGAAGTTGTAGCGCGACTGCTCGACTTCGTTCTGGTGGTAGACGTCGCCATAGGTGACACCGTCCGCCCAAACCAGGTCGAAAACGCTTTCTTTCTCCTGCAGGTACATCGCCAGGCGCTCGAGCCCATAGGTCAGCTCGCCCAGCACCGGCTTGCAGTCCAGACCGCCGACCTGCTGGAAGTAGGTGAACTGGGTGATTTCCATGCCGTTCAGCCACACTTCCCAGCCCAGGCCCCAGGCGCCGAGTGTGGGCGATTCCCAGTCGTCCTCGACGAAGCGGATGTCGTTCTTGCGCGGATCAACGCCCAGCGCCTTGAGCGAACCGAGATAGAGGTTTTGCAGATCGACCGGCGACGGTTTCATCGCCACCTGAAACTGGTAGTAGTGTTGGAGGCGGTTTGGATTCTCGCCGTAGCGGCCGTCCTTGGGACGGCGCGAAGGCTGTACGTAGGCGGCGTTCCAGGGCTCCGGGCCGATCGCGCGCAGGAAAGTAGCCGTATGGAAAGTGCCCGCGCCGACCTCCATGTCGTAAGGCTGGAGCAGCACGCAACCCTTCTTGCTCCAGTAACTTTGCAGTTTGAGGATCAGTTCCTGGAACGTGAGCATGAGCGTGCCGTGACAGCGATCGATTCTACCGGCTTTCCCCGGCACTGCCCAAGCTGTGGCGGCGCCTGAAAGCAAGCGCCACAAGCAGCACGACGCAGGCGAGCACGATCGGCGCGTTGCCGAACTTCACGTAAGGCGATGCGCCGGTGTAGCCGCGCGCCTCTCCGCTCAGAATCCCTTCTGTGAACTGCGGCAAGCTGGCCACGACCTTGCCGTGAGGATCGATGATCGCAGTGACCCCCGTATTGGTTGCGCGCAGCATGGTGCGCCCGGTCTCGAGCGCGCGCATGCGGGCGATCTGAAGGTGCTGGCTGGGGGCGAGCGAGTCGCCGAACCAGGCGACGTTGGAAAAATTGACTAGCAGCGTCGCCTGCGGCAGCGCTCGGATGATCTCCTCGCCGAAAGCGTCCTCCCAGCAGATGTTCGGCGCGACCAGCTGCCCGGCAAGCGCAAGCGGCCTCGAGTTTCCCGGGCCCGAGGAAAAATCCGAGAGCGGGATCGAAAGCGCCTTCACCACCCAGCCCAGTCCGGGAGGGACGAACTCCCCGAAAGGCACGAGGTGCGACTTGTCGTAACGCTGCGTGGGCGAGACGCCCACGCTGATCACGCTGTTGAAATAACGTCCGTCCTCGCGGATCGGCACGCCGATCAGAATGTCCGAGTGGCGCTCGACCGCGATTCGCGCGATGTCCTTCAGGTACTCCGGATCGACCGCGTCGAGAAACCTGGGAATCGCGGTCTCCGGCAAAACGACCAACTGCGCGCGGCTGGCTTCGATCAGTCCCTTATACGTCGCAAGGGTCTTTGCGTAGCGCTCGGCTTGGAATTTGAGGTCCTGCGGAACGTTTCCCTGGAGAAGCGCCACCTTGATCGGCTTGCCGTGCGGCGAAGTCCATGCGACCGACTTCAGCACGAAACCGGCCCCCAGCATGAACACCAGCGCCGCGCCGCACCCGATTCGCGCCCGCAGGTCGCCGGAAATCACGACGCCGAGGAGTCCCGCGCAGAGTACGGTCGCGAATGTCACGCCGTACACCCCGATGACCGGAGCAAAGCCCGCAAGCGGTGAATCGACCTGGCTGTAGCCGATCGCAAGCCAGGATACGCCGGTGAAGAGCCAGCCGCGCGTCCACTCGAAAAAAGTCCATAACGCAGGGAAAGCAACGACGGCAGCGGCGACGCGGCTCAGGCTTAGGCGCGCAAGGCACCAGCCTGCGGCTGCGGGATACAAGGAAAGCATCCCGCAGTAGGCCAAGGTGCCGAGCGCGGCAAGCGGCGCAGGCATCAACGCAAAGTCGTGCATGCTCACATAGACCCAGGACACGCCCGCGCCAAACAGACCCGCGCCAAAGGCGAAGCCGATCCAGAACGCCCCGATCGGCGTTGCGGCGCGCAGCCAAACGAAGAGAAGCCCGGCGAGAGTCAGGAACGCCAGCGGATATGCCGCGACCGGCGCGAATCCGGCTACGGTAGCCGCGCCTGCGGCAAGCGCCGCGACTATGGCGGCGCGCCGCGAGTGGAGCAGGGCTTTCAAGCCTTGCCCGGCAGCCGATGCACCTGCAGGACGTGCAGCCTGCGGCTGTCGGCGCGCAACACGTGAAAGCGCAGGCCGCCGATGGTGATCGCTTCGCCGCGCTTAGGCAGGCGTCCGAGCTGGTGAAGCACCATCCCGCCGACGGTGTTGAAGTCGGTATTGGAGAATTGGGTCCCGAAAGTCTGATTGAAGTCGGCGATTTCGGTCTGCGCCTTGACGCGGTAGTGGCCGCTCTGCTCGCTCACGATGTTGTCCTCGGATTCGTCGAAGTCGTACTCGTCCTCAATATCGCCGACGATCTGCTCCAGCACGTCTTCAATCGTCACCAGACCCGCCACGCCGCCGTACTCGTCGACGACGACCGCCATGTGATTGCGGTTGGCGCGAAACTCGCGCAGCAGCACGTTCAGCCGCTTGGATTCGGGTACGAACACCGCCGGCCTCAACATGGCGCGCACGCGGAACTCCTCCTCGCCGGCGTAGTAACGCAGCAGGTCTTTTGCGAGCAGGATGCCGATGACGTCGTCGCGATTCTTGTCGATTACAGGAAAGCGCGAGTGCGCGGTCGCGATGACGTGCGGAATGAACTTGTCGGGGGGTTCGTTGACGTCGATCACGTCCATCTGCGAGCGCGGCACCATGATGTCGCGCACCTGCATTTCCGACACCTGTAAGGCGCCTTCGATCATCGACAGGGCATCGCCGTCGAGGAGATTTCGCTCGAAGGCCGAATGCAGCAGCTTCACCAGCTGCTCCCGGTCTTCGGGCTCGCGCATCAGCAGCGCGGAAAGCCGCTCGAGCAAGGAGGGTTTCGAATCGTCACTCATGATGAAATCGCGTAGGGGTCAGGATAACCGAGTTTGGCGAGAAGCCTCTTTTCCAGCGCTTCCATGCGCGTCGTGTCGCGCCGCCTCGCGTGATCGTGGCCCTGCAGATGCAACAAAGCGTGCACGGTCAGGTGCGCAAAATGCGCCTCCAGCGTCTTTCCCTGAGCGAGCGCCTCGCGCGCGATTACCGGTGCGCAAAGCACGATGTCGCCTTGCACCGCGCGGTCAGACGAAACATAAGGAAAAGCGAGTACATTTGTCGCATAGTCGCGGCCGAGATAGCGGCGGTTTAGAGTACGCGCTTCTGTGGCTCCGACGATCCTCACGGTGATCTCACCCGGCATTCCGAGCGTGGCACGGGCCCAGCGGCGGACCTGTGTGGGGGTGGGAACGTAATGGGCGATCGCAGCGACCTGAAGGTGAAGGGTGAGGTGCGGCATTTGCGGGCGACGCGAAGACAATTGTGGAGCAGCGTCTGACGCGCCGCGCGCCCGCACGCTCAAGCTACTCGTCGCCGTGGCGCTCGTAGGCGTCCACGATGCGCTGCACCAGGGGATGGCGGACAACGTCCTCGCTTTTGAACGCGATGAACGCGATCCCGCGCACGCCGGCGAGGATCTTCTGCACCGCGACCATCCCGCTCTTCTGGCCGCGCGCAAGGTCGATCTGCGTGATGTCGCCCGTGACCACCGCCTTCGAGCCGAAACCGATGCGGGTGAGGAACATTTTCATTTGCTCGGGCGTCGTATTCTGCGCCTCGTCGAGGATGACAAAGGAGTGGTTCAGCGTGCGCCCGCGCATGTACGCAAGCGGGGCGAGCTCGATCGCCCCCCGTTCGAAGAGCTTTCCGGCCTTGTCAAAACCGAGCAGGTCGTAGAGTGCGTCGTAGAGCGGGCGCAGGTAGGGGTCGACTTTCTGAGCGAGGTCGCCCGGCAGAAATCCGAGGCGCTCGCCGGCCTCGACCGCCGGCCGCACCAGCACCAGGCGCTCTACGGCATCGCGTTCCAGCGCATCGATGGCGCAGGCCACCGCGAGATAGGTCTTGCCGGTGCCGGCCGGGCCGATCGCGAAGGTGATATCGTGATCGAGGATGTTCTGGATGTACTGATTCTGGCGCGGCGTGCGGCCGTGCAGGTCCGCCCGGCGGGTGAGAAGCGGTGTCTCGTCTCTCGTTTCCGGACGACCGCGGGCGCGAATCTCGATCAAGCCGAGTTGGATGTCGTCCAAGCTGAAACCGCGCTTCGCCTCCCCGTAGAACTTCTTCAGCACCTCGGCTGCTTGCGCCGCCTGCGCTCCGCGCACGGTGAATCGCTCGCCGCGGCGCGCGATCGAGACATCCAGCGCGGCCTCGACTTGCCTCAGGTTCTCGTCCAAGGCGCCGCAAAGATTGGCGAGGCGATGATTATCGACCGGGGTGAGGACCAGTTCCAGGGGGCGGGCCTTCAAGGACCTAGGTTGCACCGCCCACCTCGCCGCGCAGCGAATGGCGTCTCGCCGCCGTAACGGTCACTTGGACGAACTGCCCGATGAGTTTTCGGGAGCCCTTAAAATTAACGACGCGATTGTTTCCTGTTCGCCCCGACAGCTCCGCGGCGTCCTTGCGGGAGGCGCCTTCGACGAGAATGCGCTGGCGCGTGCCGACCATGCGCTCGCCGATTCTCGTTTCCTGCGCATCGATTCTCTGCTGCAGCCGCGCGAGTCGCGCGAGCTTCACCTCCTGTGGCGTGTCGTCGGGAAGCTCGGCTGCGGGGGTGCCCGGCCGCCGGCTGTAGATGAAGGAAAACGAATTATCGAAGCCGACCTCCTCGACGAGCTCGAGGGTCGCCTCGAATTCCCTTTCCGTTTCTCCAGGAAACCCGACGATGAAATCGGAGGTAATGTCGATCCCGGGCGCCGCAGCGCGGAGCTTGCGCACGATCGACTTGTATTCAAGGGCGGTGTAGCCGCGCTTCATCGCGGCGAGAATCCGGTCTGAACCGGATTGCACCGGCAGGTGCACGTGCGGGGCAAGCTTGGCTATCTTCGGGTAGGCGTCGATCAGGCGCTGAGTGAATTCCCTGGGGTGGGACGTCGTGTAGCGGATACGCCCGATTCCGGGAACCTCGGCGACATACTCGAGCAATAGCGCAAAGTCCGCGATCGCGCCGTCCGACATGCTGCCGCGATACGCGTTGACGTTCTGACCGAGCAGGGTGACTTCCTTCACTCCCTGGTCGGCGAGGTCCGCGACCTCGGTCAGGACGTCGTTGAACGGGCGAGACATTTCCTCGCCGCGGGTGTAGGGAACGACGCAGAAGCTGCAATACTTGCTGCAGCCCTCCATGATCGAAACGAAGGCGCTGGGCCCTGCGACGCGCGCCGGGGGAAGCGTGTCGAATTTCTCGATCTCGGGAAAGGAAACGTCCACCTGCGGCCGTCCCGAGCTGCGCCGCGCGGCCATCATTTCCGGCAGGCGGTGCAGGGTCTGCGGGCCGAACACCAGATCGACGTAGGGCGCGCGCGCGACGATCGCCGCGCCTTCCTGGCTGGCGACGCAGCCGCCGACGCCGATCAGCAACTCACGCCTGGCCTGCTTCAGGTGTTTAACTCGCCCGAGATCGTGAAAGATTTTTTCCTGTGCTCTTTCGCGCACCGAACAGGTGTTGAACAGGATCAGGTCCGCGTCTTCAGGCCGGTCGGTGGTCTCGAATCCCTCGGCCGCGTGCAACAGGTCCGCCATCTTGTCCGAGTCGTACTCGTTCATCTGGCAGCCGAAGGTGCGAATGAAAAGCTTCATGCTAGCCGCCGCCGGCTCGATTCCTCGACCGAGCGAGCTCCTCGGGCGTCAGCAGCCAGACGCGAAAGACCTGCCCGTTGCGATCCAGGGTGAAAGCGGCCCAGGCCCCCTCGCGCGGAATGCTCACCGGCACGACAGCCAGGTTTCGTTGGTCGCGGATAACCGCGCCGGCGGCGAGTTGCATCGGTTTGCGATCCAGAGTGACCGCCATCTCTTTGACATGCTGGATATAGCCTCGCTTCGCGTCCTCGGGAATCGACGCCGACCGCGTCTGGGCGATGACCGGTGCGGCCCACAGCGAGGCCGAAAGGAGCGCAAGGCATGTGGCGCGGCATGGGGCCATGGTCTCGCCTGGGAGAGAAGTGGTGGCGAATCAGGGACTCGAACCCCGGACCTGCGGATTATGATTCCGTCGCTCTAACCAGCTGAGCTAATTCGCCATGGGAAGCGGCGAATTATCCTTTTCCCGTCCGATGCTTGTCAAGGAAGCATACAATTCCCCGAATGGATTTCGATGTCGTCGTCATCGGCGGCGGGCTTCCGGGAGCGAGCCTTGCCTCGGCGCTTGCCGAGAGCAAACTCAAGCTTGCGCTCATAGAGCGGAAACAGCCTGCCGCGCCGCTTCCGGAATGGGACTCGCGCGTCTACGCGCTGACCCCGGCGAGCATTGCCTTCCTCGAGCGCATCGGCGCGCGGCGGCGAATCGAAACCGGGCGCGTGACCCCGATCTACGACATGCGGATATTCGGCGACGATGCACGCTCGCGGCTCGATTTTTCGGCTTATGAGCTGGGAGTGCTGCAACTCGCGGCGACCGTTGAATCCGGACGGCTGCATCGCGCTTTGTGGGAGTGCTTGGAGCGCCAAAGCAATCTTGCGCTGCTGTGTCCGGCAGTGCCGGCGGAACTGCGCTGCGAGAACGACCGTGTTGAAATCCGTCTCGAGGACGGCAAGGTGGTGACGGCGAAGCTTGCGGTGGGCGCCGACGGCGCCGACTCGTGGGTGCGGCACGCCGCAGGCATCGAGGCCCCGGTTCACAGCTACGCGCAACTGGGCATCGTCGCCAACTTTGCGTGCGCGCGGCCGCATCGCAATATCGCGTATCAATGGTTTCGTCGCGACGGCGTGCTCGCCTATCTGCCGCTCCCCGATCAGCGCGTCTCGATCGTCTGGTCGGCGCCGGAGGCGGTTGCACGCGAACTGCTTGCGCTTGCTTCCGCGGGGTTTTGCCGGCGCGTAGCCGAAGCCGGCGGCGAAGTTTTGGGCGCTTTGGAACCGCTTACCCCGCCGGCCGCTTTTCCCTTAAGTCGCATGCTCGCTGCGCGCATGGGGCATGGGCGGATTGCGCTCATCGGCGACGCGGCGCACGTCGTGCATCCGCTCGCGGGCCAGGGAGTGAATCTGGGATTGGGCGACGCGCACTCGCTCGCCGGGCTGCTCCGCGAAGCGCCCGACCCGGGGGATCGCCTCCTGCTGCGGCGCTTTGAGCGCGCCCGCGCCGAGGATATACTCGCCTTGCGCTGGGTCACCGACGGGTTGTTCCGGATGTTCGATGCGGATAACAGAATAGCCGCGCGGCTGCGGAATTTCGGATTGAACCTGACGAACTCCAATCCGGTCATAAAGACCTTGCTCGCGCGCCGCGCCATCGGGGTGGGCGGGGGCCTTTTTCAAAAGGAACCATCATGAATTTGCGGCTGCCGGTTCTGATTCTCGCGGCGATCTTCACTGCAACGGCGTTTGCCGACGAGGCTACAGTGAAGCGAGGCGTCGAGGCCCGTTTCTCTGGAATCAAAGTAAACAGCGTTGCAAAGACACCCTACTCCGGCCTGTACGAGATTGTGGTCGGGGACACGATCTTCTATGCCGATGAAAAAGTGAACTTCGTGTTCCGGGGGGAGATCATCGACGCGCGTTCCCAGAAGAATTTCACCGAGGAGCGCCAGCAAAAACTCTCCGCGATAACGTTCGAGGATCTGCCCCTGGAGATCGCGATCAAGCAGGTGCGCGGCAGCGGTAAGCGCGTCGTTGCAATTTTCTCCGATCCCTACTGCCCCTATTGCAAGAGTCTGGACCGGGCCCTGATGCGCGAAGACGACATCACGATCTACACATTTCTTTTCCCGATTATCCGGCCCGAGTCGGCGGACAAGTCGCGGGCAATCTGGTGCGCGCCCGACCGGGCCAAGGCCTATTACGATTTCATGCTGAACGGCCGGGATACTGCGATTGCCGGCAACTGCAGCGCGCCCGTCGATAAATGGCTTGCCCTTGGCCAGAAGTTCGGCGTGAAGGCGACGCCGACCAGCTTCGCTACGAACGGCCAGCGCATCATGGGCGCCCGGGCTGAAGAGTTGGTCAAGCTGATCGGCGAAGCCAGGAAATAGTCGTCTCTAGGGCGCGAGCGCGCCCGCCGAACCCGATTTCAGTTCCTTCGGGAGAAGCACCCACATCCTTCCCTGCTGTCGCGTGCGGCCCGCCTGGGCCCCGGCTTCGGCGCCAAATCCCCAGAAGAAATCCGCGCGCACCGGATTGCGGATCGCCCCGCCGGTGTCCTGGGCGAGAACCAGGCGGTTGAGCGGCGTCGCGCTCGCCGGATACGTCGTGGCGAGGAATACGGGAGCGCCCAGCGGCACGTAGCGTGGATCGACGGCGATCGAGCGCCCCGCGGTGAGCGGCACGCCGAGTGCCCCGACCGGGCCGTTCGCGGGGTCATTCAGGGGCAGCTCGCGGAAAAACACGAAGCTCGGGTTCTGGTTGAGAAGTTCCTCCAGGCGCTTCGGATTCGCCGCCGCCCAGGACTTGATCGTCTGCATCGAGGCTTCGTTGAGCTTCAACTCGCCGCGCTCGACCAGATAGCGCCCGATCGACAGAAACGGGTGGCCGTTCTGGTCGGCGTAACCGACGCGCAGCGTCTCGCCGCTCTCGAGCCGAACGCGTCCCGAACCCTGGATCTGAAGGAAAAACGCTTCTATGGGATCGTCGACCCAGACGATCTCCTTTCCCGCGAGGGGGGCCGCGCCGCGGGCGATTTCCGCGCGCGAATAGTACGGCACCACCCGCCTTCCCTCCATGCGCCCGCGCAGGCGCATGCCGCGCAGCTCCGGGTTGGTTGCGCTGAGGTCGATGTTGAGCAGATCGTCCGGCGGGGCATAGAGCGGATAGACATACGACGCGGTTTTGAAGCGGCTTCCGCGTACCAATGGCTCGTAGTAGCCCGTGACGAGTCCCTCCAGGGCACCATCGGGGTTGGCCAGACGCCAGGGAACAAAATGGTCTTCGAGGAAGCGTCGCGCCTCCTCGTCGCTGGGCGCACGAAGTTCCATCGCGCGTGCACAAACACCGCGCCACGCCTCGCGCCAGCGCAGCGCCTGGCAGGAAACGAGGAGTGCGCTCCAGGCTGCCGCCTGCTCGCCCTCCTTCCAACCCGTCAGCGTCTCAAAAGCTACGGGCTCGAGCAGATTGATTCGCTGGGCGATGACCGGCGGCGCGGGGCACGACGGGCAGACCGGGCATGCGCCGGAGGCTGGGCAGCCGGACGCGGAGGTTCCGGTGATCAAACCCGGCCCGGGCTGGACCGCGCAGCCCGCGATCAAACCGGCCGCAAGAACAATCAGCCAGCGCAGATGCTCCATCATTTGCCTCAAGCGATTTGAGGAAGTATAGCGACGTGAGTTCCGGATTGTGGATCTACCTGCTCGGAGGCGGGACTGGCGCTCGTGTTGCTCGCCTTCATCGTATGGTGGACTGTGCCCAACGCCCCAAGAGCGATGACCGCGGTCCAGATTCTCCCGCTCCTTGATAACGAGGGGTGGCTGCGAAGCAGCCGGGTGGTCCTGCCTTCTAGTGCAATACGCGAGGCACGGATAAGGTGAACTCGGGAATCGGCGCATCGAACTGGGTGCCGTCTTCGGCCACCATCTGGTAGCTGCCTCGCATCGTCCCGACCGGGGTGGCGATCGCGGTTCCGCTCGTGTATTCGAAGCTCTCGCCGGGTTTAAGCAGGGGTTGCGCACCGACGACGCCCAGGCCGCGCACTTCCTGCACCTGATTGCCTGCATCGGTGATGATCCAGTGGCGCGAAATCAGTTGAGCGGGGACGCTGCCGGTATTGCGGAGTGTGATGGTGTAGGCGAAGACGTAGCGCCCGCTCTGCTCGTCGGATTGCTCCGGAACGTACAGGGTCTGCGAGGAGACCGTGACCTCGTATTGTTTTGCCTCGGCCATGAGCTAATTCCACACGAAATTGCTCGCACTGACAAGGGTGCGGATGGCGATTTCATGCGGCGAGGAGCGAATCCAAGTAGAATTTCCAGCGATGGCTGCGCGCACGTTCCGAATTGCACCGAGCATTCTGTCCGCCGACTTCGCGCGGCTCGGCGAGGAAGTGACGGCGGTCGTCGCAGCCGGCGCCGACATGATTCACTTCGACGTGATGGACAACCATTACGTCCCGAATCTCACGGTGGGACCGCTGGTGTGCGAGGCGATCCGGCCGCTTACGCAAAGCATGATCGACGTGCACCTCATGGTCAAACCGGTCGATCGCATCATTCCGGATTTCGCCCGGGCTGGAGCCAATATCATCAGCTTTCATCCGGAGGCGAGCGAGCACGTCGACCGCACGATCGGGCTGATCCACGACTCGGGATGCAAAGCGGGGCTTGTGTTCAATCCGGCGACACCCCTCGATCATCTCGATCACCTGCTGCACAAGCTTGATTTGGTACTGGTCATGTCGGTGAACCCGGGGTTCGGCGGGCAGCAGTTCATCGCCCAGGCGCTCGACAAGCTGCGCCTTGCGCGCCGCAAGATCGACGACGCATTTCAGACCACGGGGCGCGCCATCATGCTGGAAGTAGACGGAGGAGTGAACGCCGGCAACATCGCCGCCATTGCGCGCGCCGGGGCCGATACGTTTGTGGCGGGCTCGGCGATTTTTGGCTCCAAAGACTATCGGGCAACCATCGCGCAAATGCGCGACGCGCTCAAGCCCGTCGGCTGAAGACAGGTTGCTTCGCGGTTGCGCGGCGACGGCGAAATGACAGCCTTGATCGACGAGCTTCGGGCCATTGTCGGATCGTCGGGTCTGATTACATCGCGTCAGGAATTCGCGCCGTACGCGACGGACTGGCGCAAGCGCTACGCCGGCCGGCCTCTTGCAGTAGTGAAACCGGGGTCGACCGCGGAGGTCGCGCGGGTCGTACGCGTCTGCGCCGATACGCGCACCGCGGTGGTCCCTCAGGGCGGGAATACCGGCCTGTGCGGCGCGGCGACGCCGGATGCAAGCGGATCGCAGATCGTCCTCAGTCTGTCCCGCCTGAACCGGATCCGCGCACTTGACGCGCGCAATAACAGCATGACCGCCGAAGCCGGTTGCGTCCTGGCCAAGCTGCAGAAGGCCGCCGAAGAAGCGGAGCGGCTGTTTCCCTTGAGCCTCGCAGCCGAAGGCAGCTGCCAAATCGGCGGCAATCTCTCCACCAATGCGGGCGGCACCGCAGTCCTGCGCTATGGCAATGCCCGCGAGCTCGTCCTGGGGCTCGAAGTGGTACTGCCTTCGGGGGAGATATGGGACGGCCTGCGCGGCCTGCGCAAGGACAACACCGGCTACGATCTGAAGCAGCTTTTCATCGGTGCTGAAGGAACGCTCGGCGTGATCACTGCGGCGGTGCTAAAGCTCTTTCCCATGCCTAAGTCTCGTGCCACTGCCGTGGTGGCATTGCAAAGTCCGGAAAAAGCTCTGGCACTGCTTGAGCGGGCTCAGGATGCCTGCGGCGAGCGGCTCACGGGTTTTGAGCTGTTCTCCGATTTCTGTCTCTCGCTCGTGCTCAAGCATTTCAAGGACACCTCTGCGCCTTTCCCGCAGCGCTTCCCCTGCTACGTGTTGCTGGAACTTTCGGATACGCAGCCGGGCGGGGGAGCGAGGATTCTGGTCGAGAGCGTGCTTGAGGAAGCATTGGGAAACGGGCTGATTCTCGATGCCGCGGTGGCGCAGAGCGAGACGCAGTCCCGGGCCTTCTGGGCGCTCAGGGAAAATATCTCGGAGGCGCAGTCGCACGAGGGGCCGAATATCAAACACGATGTCTCGATTCCGATCTCGCGCATCGCCGAGTTCGCCGCCGCGACCGACGCCGAGCTTGCGCGCGCCTTTCCCGGCATCCGCCTGGTCACCTTCGGGCACCTGGGCGACGGCAACCTGCACTACAACGTCTCCGCCCCGCAGGGGACTCCTGCCGAGGCATTCGTCGCGCGGGAGCAGGACGCGGTGAACCGCGTCGTCCACGACGGCGTCGCGCGCTTCGCCGGATCGATCAGCGCCGAGCACGGCCTGGGACAGTTGAAACGAGACGAGATCAGGCGCTACAAGTCGCCGGTGGAGCTCGAGCTGATGCGCGCAGTCAAGCGCGCGCTCGATCCGCTCGGAATCATGAACCCGGGCAAGGTGCTTTAGGCGATCTCCACAACGGCAATTCTGGACAATCCGCGCGGGGCTGTTATACAGTGGCGCCTCCATAACGAGCCGTGGCGTAAGTTCAATCGTGCCCTGCGAGAACACTGAGAAGCGGAAGCAATGGCGTAGCTGGCGCTGGTGGCGCAGCTAAATGCCGTAGTCCGCGCGCGCCGCAACCTGAGACAGGCGCGCACACCCCGCAGTACCTCAGAACGTTTTCGTGGAGCAGTCGATGACTGAAGCAGAATTCCAGCGGCTTGCCGCTCAGGGTTTCAACCGCATCCCGCTCGTCGCCGAGACCTTTGCCGATCTCGACACACCGCTGTCGATCTATCTCAAGCTCGCGAACGCCCCGAACACTTTCCTGCTCGAGTCGGTGGTAGGCGGCGAGCGTTTCGGCCGCTACTCTTTTGTCGGTTTGCCGGCGCGCGCCCGGCTGGAGGCGCACATTGCTCCCGCCGGCTGCGAGACCGTCGTCACCGTCGATGGCCGGGAGGTCGAGCGCCGCGCCGGCGATCCGCTCGCCTTTGTGGATTCTTACACCCGCCGCATTCGTGCGGTCGTGCCTCCCGGGCTGCCGCGTCTGTGCGGCGGGTGGGTCGGCTACTTCGGCTACGACACCGTGCGGGTCATCGAGAAGAAATTGGCGTTGACGGAAAAGCCCGGCGGCATCGACGTGCCCGATATTCTGCTGCTGCTGACAGAAGAGCTGGCCGTGGTCGATAACCTCACCGGCAAGCTCCATCTCATCGTCTATGCCGATCCAGGCGTGGAGAACGCTTATGCCCGCGCGCAAAGCCGGCTGCGGGAGCTGCGCGTCAGGCTGCGCCAGCCGATTGACCCGCCGGACGCGCACTCGGGCGCTCGGACCGAGGCGGTGCGCGAGTTCGCCAAAACGGACTACCTGGCGGCGGTGGCTAAAGCGAAGCAATACGTTCTGGCCGGAGACGTGATGCAGGTGCAGATTGGGCAGCGGATTCAGCTGGCCTTTCGCGACGCGCCGCTCTCGCTCTACCGGGCGCTGCGTTCGATCAACCCTTCGCCCTACATGTACTTCTACGACTTCGGCGATTTCCAGGTCGTCGGCGCTTCTCCTGAAATTCTGGTGCGCCAGGAGGCTCGCGTGTACAGCGGCGTGGAACGCCAGATCGTCACGGTCCGCCCGCTCGCCGGCACCAAGCCGCGCGGCGCGACGCCGGACGAGGACGAAGCGCTCGCTCGGGAATTGCTCGGCGACCCCAAGGAGCGCGCCGAGCACGTGATGCTCATCGATCTGGCGCGTAACGACATCGGCCGCATTGCCGAAATCGGCAGCGTGAGAGTCACCGAGCAGATGGTGGTCGAGAAGTACTCCCACGTGCAGCATATCGTCTCCAACGTCGAGGGCGTGCTCAGGCCCGGCATGACCAGCCTGGACGTGCTGCGTGCTACCTTCCCCGCAGGGACCCTCACCGGGGCGCCCAAGGTAAGGGCCATGGAAATCATCGACGAACTCGAGCCGCTAAAACGCGGTATCTATGGAGGCGCCTGCGGCTACCTGAGTTTCAGCGGCGCGATGGACCTCGCGATCGCAATTCGCACCGGCATCGTCAAGGACAGCGTGCTCTACGTGCAAGCGGCTGCAGGCATCGTCGCGGACTCCATCCCGGAAAGCGAATGGCGCGAGACCGAAGCCAAGGCCCGCGCCGTCCTGCGCGCGGCCGAGCAGGTGCAGGACGGCCTGGGCGAGGAGGCGTAACGTGCTGCTGATGATAGACAACTACGATTCCTTCACCTGGAACCTGGTGCAATATCTCGGCGAGTTGGGCGCCGACGTCAAGGTGTTCCGAAACGATGAGATTTCCACCGAGGACATCACGGCAATGAGGCCTGGCGGCATCGTCATTTCGCCGGGCCCGTGCACACCCAAGGAAGCGGGCATTTCGCTAGCGGTAGTGCTGGAGTTCGCAGGCAAGATCCCAATCCTCGGTGTGTGCCTGGGTCACCAGGCGATCGGCCAAGCCTTCGGCGGCGAGATTGTGCGCGCAGGCAAGGTCGTTCACGGCAAGACTTCAGCGATCAGCCATTTCGGGCTCGGGGTGTTTCACGGTCTGCCGAGCCCTTTCATCGCGACCCGCTACCATTCGCTTGTGATTCGCCGCGCGACCCTGCCCGGCTGCCTCGAGGTTACCGCGCAGTCCGAGGACGGCGAGATCATGGGCGTGCGCCACCGCGAATTCGCGGTCGAGGGCGTGCAGTTCCACCCTGAATCCTTTCTCACCGAGCACGGGCACGCGCTCCTGAGGAATTTCCTGCAAAAGGAGGCGGTATGAGCATCACGGCCCAGGAAGCTTTGACGCGGACCATCGAGCACCGCGAGATATTCCACGACGAAATGCTCGACCTGATGCGCCAGATCATGAGCGGGCAGATGTCCCCGGTCATGATCGCGGCGATCATCATCGGGCTGCGGGTGAAGAAGGAAACCATCGGCGAGATCACCGCCGCGGCAAAGGTGATGCGCGAGCTTGCAACCCGGGTGACGGTCAAGGACCCCGACAATCTGGTGGACATCGTCGGCACCGGCGGCGACGGCGCGCACACCTTCAACATTTCCACCGCATCCATGTTCGTCTGTGCCGCGGCTGGGGGCCGCGTCGCCAAGCACGGCAACCGGGCCGTGTCCTCGCAGTCGGGCAGCGCCGATGTGCTGGAGGCGCTCGGGGCAAACATCAACCTGAAGCCCGAGCAGGTGGGCCGCTGCATCGACGAAGTCGGAGTGGGTTTCATGTTTGCGCCGAACCATCATACGGCGATGAAGCACGCCGCTCCGGTGCGGCGCGAGCTGGGAGTACGCACCTTGTTCAATCTCCTCGGGCCGCTCACCAACCCGGCCGGCGCGCCGGCGCAGGTGATGGGGGTATTTCACCCCGACCTCGTCGGCATCCAGATCCGGGTGCTGCAGCGCCTGGGCGCGCGCCATGCGATGACTGTATACGGCCTGGAGGGCCTGGACGAGATCTCCGTGAGCGGCCAGACCATGATCGGGGAGTTGAAGGAGGGCAAGATCAACGAGTACCTCATCCATCCGGAGAAATTCGGCTTGCCCCTGCACGACCCCGGGGCGCTGCGCGTGGCGACGGTGGAGGAGTCGCGCAACGTCATCGTTGCCGCGCTCGAAAACAAGGCGGGGGCCGCGCGCGACATCGTTGCGCTCAACGCGGGGGCCGCAATCTATGTGGCCGGAAAGGCGGGCAGTTTGGAGGACGGCGTGGAAGCGGCCTTCGAAATCCTCAAGAGCGGCGCGGCGCGCGCCAAGCTCGATGCTTTCGTAAGACTGACCCAGCAGCTTGCACGTGGCTGACATCCTGAAGGCGATCCTCACCGTCAAGGCCGAGGAAATCGAAACAGCGAAGAAGACCCTGGGCGCCGCCGCCGTGCGCGAGCAAGCAGAGGCGGCGGGAAAACCTCGCGACTTTGTCGGCGCCCTGCGCGCGAAAATCAACGCCGGGCTGCCGGCGGTGATCGCCGAGATCAAGAAGGCGAGCCCGAGCAAGGGGGTGCTGCGCGAGCCCTTCGACCCGGAGGCGATCGCCCGGTCCTATGCGCGCCACGGCGCCGCCTGTCTCTCGGTGCTCACCGACGAGCGGTTTTTTCAAGGGCGCGCCGAGCATCTGTCCGCCGCTCGCTCAGCCTGCGAGCTGCCGGCGCTGCGCAAGGACTTCGTGGTCGATCCGTACCAGGTATACCAGGCGCGCGCCTCGGGCGCGGACGGCATCCTGCTCATCGTGGCGGCGCTCGCGTCTTCGCAGATGCGCGAGCTGGAGGCCCTGGCCGCCTCGCTCGGCATGGCGGTGCTCGCCGAAGTGCATGACCGCGCCGAGCTCGAGCTCGCGCTCGATCTGGCGACCCCGCTCATCGGCATCAACAACCGCGACCTGCGCAGTTTCGAGACTTCGCTCGACACCACGCTCGGGCTCCTCCCGTACGTCCCGGCGGCGCGGCTGGTCGTCACCGAGAGCGGAATACTGATGCCGGAGCACGTTGCCGGCCTGAGACAGGCGGGGGTGCACGCATTCCTGGTGGGTGAAGCCTTCATGCGCGCGCCCGATCCCGGGATCGAGCTCAAGCGTATTTTTCTAAGCCATTGATATGTTTGGGACCATAACTTCCACTCATTGTTGTGAAAATACAACAGTAGCGGGACAACCCTGAAAAAAAAGTCACGCTGGCTCTTGAGATAAGCGCATCTCATTGGCAGAATTGCAACATCCTCAAACCGAGGGTGGAGCGGGCGGCGCGGCACATGGCCGTCTTGTGGTCAATCAAAGAGGAGAATCTTTCGATGAACAAGAAACTGATGGCAGTCGCAGTCGCTGGAGCCTTGGCTGCTCCTGCCGCTGCCTTGGCTCAGAACTACTCGATCTACGGCCGTGCGTCGGTGGGTGTAGACATGTACGAGGCGAAGGGCGCCGTGAACTCAGCTAACGACTACAAGAGCCGTCCTCGGGTCTTTGACAGCTCATCGCGTCTTGGATTCCAGGGTTCGGAAGACCTGGGAGGCGGCCTTCGCGCCGTGTTCCTGATGGAGTCGGGTGTCAACATCGACACCGGCAGCCAGGCCGGCCAGTCCGGAGCGGCAAACACCAGCACCGGGTTCTTGTCTTCGCGTATCGGCCACGTCGGGCTGGCGGGCGGCTTCGGTCAGGTGACCTTCGGCCGCAGCAACGTGTGGTGGGCGAACGGAGCGATCGACCAGGTTGGAGCCAACTGGCTGAACGCTGCCTGTCAAATGTGCTCGGGCACCTTTGGCCGCGGCATGGGGGTAGGCGTTTCGCGCTTCAGCAACACCGTGCAGTACACAACGCCGACATTTTCGGGAGTCAATTTTATCCTCAGCTGGGCGGCGGGTGCCGAAGCGCAAGGCCCCGGCGCAGCAGTCAATAGCAATCTACTCGGACTGACGGCGCAGGGCACGCACGGTCCGTTTGCCTGGGGGTTTGACTTTGCTACGGTCGATCAAAATAACCTCAACGAATTGACTGGCCGGACCACTGCACTCAAGCTTCGTGGCGGCTGGAGATACGTGCCCGCCGGTCAGATTTCGCTGATCGCTGTAAACTCCAATTCGGAAAAAGGTGGCGTTTTAGGCACTGGTGCGACCGCTACCGGTTTTGTCGCGACCTGCAATACGGTGGCGACCGCTTGTACCTTGGAGCAACAAGGTATAGCTGTAAGCTGGGACCATATGTTCGGCGCCTGGCAACCGGTCATCCAGTATAACGTCATCAACAAGATCACCGGAAGCGGATGCGACACGGGTTTGCCGGTCAATGCGGGCGTGACACCGGGAACGCAATGCGACGATACCGAAGCGAACCAGATCACGGTAGCCACGAAGTATAATTTTTCCAAGCGGACCCACGCCTACGTGAGCTATAACAAGATCACCAACAAAGCCCAGTACAACCAGGACTACAACGGCGCGAGCATCACGTCGCGGACTGCGGCCAATCAGGTTATCGCCGCCGACCCGCAGATCATCGCCGTTGGCATGATCCACAACTTCTGATCGAGTCGGACTATCGCTCGGAGTTGCGAGTACAGAACGGGCACCTTCGGGTGCCCGTTTTTTTTTGTGCGCCCGGCAGGGCGCACTCACTGCCCGGCGCTTTGCCGTTCCCTTCGTTTCATGTAAACTAACCTCCATTAGTTCAAGTCGAGGCCGCCCATGCTTACCGTCAACATTCACGATGCCAAAACCCAGCTTTCCAAGCTGGTGGAGCAGGCCGCGCGGGGCGAGGCGTTCATCATCGCCAAGGCGGGCAAGCCTATGGTCAAGGTCATCCCGCTGGCGCACGCAGAAGCGGGAACGGCCGGCCGCCTGGGCTTTATGGCGGGTGAATTTTCCGTGCCGGATGATTTCGACCAGATGGGCGGCGGCGAGGTCGAAAACCTGTTTGCGGGGCGCAAGGTTTGAACCTGCTGCTCGACACCCACCTGTTGCTGTGGGCAGCGAGCGAACCGCAGCGGCTGTCGACCAAAACGCGCACGTTGCTGCTCGATCCCGCCAATCAACTCGTGTTCAGTTCTGCCAGTCTGTGGGAGATCAGCATCAAGAACGGGCTCGAGCGCTCCGATTTTAGCGTTGACCCGCGCCGCCTATGGCGCATGCTGCTGGTCAATGGCTACCGCGAATTGCCTGTCACAAGCGAACACACCGTCGCCGTGAACGATCTCCCGCCCTTGCACAAAGACCCCTTCGACCGCATCCTCGTGGCGCAAGCTCGCGTGGAGGGATTGACGCTGCTGACGATGGACAAGGCAGTGGCAAAATACGGCGAGGGCGTGCGCAAGCTGTAAGCTCAAATTCTGACGAGCAAAGGCAATGAGCAAGCGAACCCAAAAGATTGCGCAACGTCCATCCCGTCCACGGCATGCCGTTTGATCTGAATCACTGCATCGGCGAATTCGACAAGGGGCTGCGCGTTTTGCTGGGTCAGCCTCCAGCGCACCGCCCGAGTCCGGCCGACCGGGTCCCGGAAAAAAACCTCGAAGCCGATTCACGCCGCCGGGCCGCGGCGCTGATGCGCGTCAATCATTGCGGGGAAGTGTGCGCGCAGGCTTTGTACCAAGGCCAGGCACTCGCGTCCGGCGACATGGGCATCAAGTCGGCGCTGCACCAGGCGGCCGGCGAGGAGGCCGATCACCTCGCGTGGAGCGCGCAACGCGTGCGCGAACTGGGCGGGCGTTTGAGCGCGCTCAATCCCCTTTGGTACGCGGGTTCGCTTGCCATCGGTTATGCGGCGGGGCGTCTCGGCGACCGCTGGAGCCTCGGATTCCTCGCGGAGACCGAGCGCCAGGTCGAGCGGCACCTGCAGGGGCATCTGGACCGGCTCGATCGCCAAGACGCGAGAACGCGCGTGGTGATCGAAGCGATGCAAGCCGAGGAAGCCGGACACCGGCGCACGGCCGAGTCGCTCGGCGCGCGCGAACTGCCTGAAGCCGCGAAGCTCGGAATGCGCGTCGCCGCTCGCCTGATGACGACCGCGTCGTACTGGATCTGAAGAACTGCCTTAGTCGGCGACGATCTCGTAATCGTGCGTGAGGGTCGCGGTCTTGCCGAGCATGATCGAGGCCGAGCAGTACTTGTTGTGCGAGAGCTTGATGGCGCTCTCGACCGTCGAGGGCTTCAAATCCCTGCCGCGCACGACAAAATGCATGTGAATTTTGGTGAACACCTTGGGATCGGTCTGCGCGCGTTCCGAGCTGAGCCGGACTTCGCACCCCGAGACCTTCTGTCCGCTTCTCTTGAGGATCAGCACCACGTCGTAGGCGGTGCAGCCGCCGGTACCCGCCAGCACTGTTTCCATCGGCCGGGGCCCCAGATTGCGGCCGCCGCCCTCGGGCGCGCCGTCCATCACGAACGCGTGGCCGCTTTCGGTTTCCGCAACGAAACTCATGCCGTTCGGCCCGATCCATCTCACCGTGCAGTCCATTCTTTCCTCCTGTTTGACACTGGGCTACTTCTTCAATAAAATCACGCGCTTTCGTCAAATCTTGGATATAGGGATTCTAAGGTCATGCCCACCTTTTCGGCCAAGCCGCATGAGGTCAGACGCGACTGGTATCTGGTGGATGCCAGCAACAGAGTGCTCGGGCGGCTCGCCGCGGAGATCGCGCGCCGGCTGCGCGGCAAACACAAGCCGGAGTTCACGCCTCACGTGGACACAGGCGACTATATCGTTGTCGTCAACGCAGGCAAACTCCGCGTGACGGGAAACAAGGGCGAGGCGAAGATCTATTACCGCCACAGCACCTACCCAGGCGGGGTTTATTCGACGACATTCGACAAGATGCAGTCGCGGTTCCCGACGCGGGCGCTCGAAATCGCCGTAAAGGGAATGCTGCCCAAGGGGCCTCTGGGCTATGCCATGTTAAGGAAGCTGAAAGTGTACGCGGGCGGCGAGCACCCGCACGATGCGCAGCAGCCAAAAGCGCTGGAGATCAACGCATGATTGGGCAATACTATTATGGGACCGGCCGGCGCAAGAGCGCCGTCGCACGCGTGTTCATCAAACCTGGCAAGGGCGATTTCATCGTCAACGACCGTCCGGCGAACCAGTATTTTGCGCGTGAGACGGGGCAGATGGTTGCGCGTCAGCCTCTGGTGCTGACAGACAAGCTGACGCAATTTGACGTCATGGTGAACGTAACCGGGGGAGGCGAATTTGGGCAGGCGGGCGCGGTGCGCCACGGGCTCACGCGCGCCCTGATCGAGTACGATCCGGCTCTCAAGCCGCTTCTGCGCAAGGCGGGGCTCGTAACTCGCGACGCGCGCGAGGTCGAGAGAAAGAAGGTCGGCTTGCATAAAGCGCGGAAGCGCAAGCAATACTCCAAACGCTGATGTCAGGAGTTTGCTGCAGCACAGCCGCCCTCGGGCGGCTTTTTTGTTTTCGGTTCGGGCTTCCACGAAGCCAGACTCTTGCGGCATCGCGCGATCTGATAGGACCGCGCGGTTAAACCAGTTCCAGAGGAAAGTGATGATCAAGGTTGGCATTGTCGGCGGAACCGGCTACACCGGGATCGAGCTGCTGCGCATACTCGCGCAGCACCCGCAAGCCGAGCTGGCTGTGATCACATCGCGCAAGGAAGCCGGCGTGCCGGTAGCGAAGCTTTTTCCGAGTCTGCGCGGAGCGGTGTCGCTGGAGTTCTCGGACCCAGGCAGGGGAGACCTCGGCCGCTGCAACGTCGTTTTTTTCGCGACGCCGAATACTGTCGCAATGAGCGAGGCGCGCTCGCTCGTCGAGGCCGGCGTGCGCGTGGTGGATCTGTCGGCGGACTTCCGAATTCGAGCGGTGACTGAGTGGGAAAAGTGGTACAAGGTCAAGCACGCCGCGCGCGAGCTCCTCGCGGAGGCAGTGTATGGGCTTCCGGAAGTGCATCGCGCGAAAATCAAGGGCGCGCGCCTGGTGGCGAATCCCGGATGTTATCCGACCGCGGTTCAGCTCGGCTTGCTCCCTCTTGTCGAAGCCGGGGCCGTCGACCTGGATCATTTGATCGCTGACGCCAAGTCCGGGGTGAGCGGCGCCGGCAGGAAGACCGAAGAGCATCTGCTGTTCTCCGAGGCGTCGGATAATTTCAAGGCGTACGGGGTTGCCGGGCATCGGCACTTTCCCGAAATTCTGCAGGAGCTGGAAGCCGCTGCCGGAAGGAGCATTGGCCTGACGTTTGTGCCGCACCTGACGCCTATGATTCGGGGCATATATGCAACCCTGTATGCGCGCATCACGAAGGACATCGACTTCCAGCGGCTATTTGAGGAGCGCTATCGCGGCGAGCCCTTCGTCGATGTCCTTCCCGCGGGCAGCGAGCCCGATACGCGCTCGGTGCGCGCCGCCAATGTGTGCCGCATTGCGGTCCACCGGCCCCATGGGGGTGACATGCTGGTCGTGATCTCGGTGATCGACAACCTGGTGAAAGGCGCTTCGGGACAAGCGGTACAGAATATGAATATCATGTACGGCTTCGAGGAAAGTTCGGGCCTTTCGCATCTGGCTATCGTACCCTAGGGCGGCAGGCGGAGAATGATGCCTACTTTGTTGAAGAGACTTCGACGGCGCTTCGGAATCTCGGCGCCGAAGATGATGGTCCAGACGCACGTCGCCTGGTACTGGCGCTGGCTCGGAATGCTCGTGTTCCTGTCGCTCTTGCTCGCCATGGCGGCATGGATGTACGACACCGGACGCCGGTTCGCCGGCTTTGACCGCGGCGAACTGCAGAACGAGTTCGCGAGGCTTCGCGAATCCATGGCGCAGCTCGAGGGCGAAGCGGCGCTGTTGCGCTCGATTTCCAACGCCAGCGAGTCACGCCTGAAGATCGAACAGTCGGCGCAAGCGCAGCTTGCCACCCAGGTCAAGGCGCTCGAGGACGAAAACAACCGGCTCAGGGAAGAACTCGGCTTTTTCGAAAATCTCGTACCAAGCGAGCGTCGCGGCGACAAGGTCAGCATCCACCGCTTCAAAGTCGAGCGCGACGTGCTTCCCGGCGAATACCGTTACCGGCTTCTCGTCCTTCAGGGGGGAAGGCTCGACCGCGAATTTCACGGGTCGTTGCAGCTCGTGGTGGAAATGCAGCAGGAGGGTAGGGATGTTACAATTGTGATTCCGGATGTGGCTGATACGGGCAACGTCGCTTTCAAGCTCAACTTCAAGTACTTTCGGCGGGTTGAGGGAGCATTTCGCGTTCCGGCGAGAGCGAAGGTGCGGACGATACAGGCTCGCATTCTGGAGAATGGATCCAACGAGGCCCGCGCGAGCCAGAACGTCAACCTTTCTTAGCAGGCGGAAAACACCATGTTTCGCAAGCAGCCGAGCAAGCCGCAGAATCGCATCGACAGCCTGATTGGCGCCGGCACGAAGATCGAGGGAAACGTCAATTTCTCCGGGGGCCTTCGAGTCGACGGCGAGGTCGTCGGCAACGTGACCGCGGCTTCCGACCAGCCCTCCACCTTGGTGCTGAGCGAAAAGGCGCGGATCGAGGGGGAAATCAGCGTGTCGCACCTGGTCGTGAACGGCGAAATCTCAGGGCCGGTTTACGTCGCCGAATTCCTCGAACTCCAGTCGCGCTGCCGGGTCAAAGGAGACGTGCACTACAATACATTGGAGATGCATCTTGGGGCCATCGTCGAGGGGCATCTGGTGCACCGCTCGGGCGAGGCCAAGCCCGTGGAGCTTAAGCTCGCGGCGAGCAAACCGGCGGTGTGAGGAGCTTTGCGCGTCATGCCCCGTCTCAACAGTGGTTTGTAACAGGAGTTAAGACATGAACGCAGTCGCAGAAATGGCAGTCGCAGAAATGCCCGCGCCGCTCGTTTTCACCGACAACGCCGCGAACAAGGTAAAGCAGTTGATCGACGAGGAGGGCAATGCCGAATTGAAGCTGCGCGTTTTCGTCAGCGGCGGAGGTTGTTCCGGATTTCAGTACGGCTTCACCTTTGACGAAGTGAAGAACGACGAAGATACCGTGATGGAAAAGAACGGGGTCATGCTGCTCATCGACCCGATGAGCTACCAATACCTCGCCGGCGCCGAAATCGACTATAGCGAAGGCCTCGAGGGCGCCCAGTTCGTAATCAAGAATCCGAATGCGACCAGCACGTGCGGGTGCGGCTCGTCATTTTCAGCTTAGAGTCCGTGTTTCAGGAGGGAGATGTGCCTCCTGATCTTTGAGCACGAAGCGGGGCCTAAAGGGCCCCGTTCTTATTTGCGCTTGGCGGGCATGGTTCAGGCAGCGTAAATTGCGCCCAAGACGCGCGCTGAGTCCGCTCCAGTGACCTCGGCAATGCTTCCCGTCTCGCGTTTCAGCGCGCGTTGCGCGAGCCAGGAGAAAGCGGCCGCTTCCACCCAGTCCGGATGGATTCCGAGTTGGTCGGTCGAGCCGATGGCGATCCCGCCTAGCGCGCAGGCGATGCGACTCACGAGGTCAGCGTTACGCGCTCCGCCGCCGCACAAATACACCTCCTCTGCGCCGGGACAAAATCTCGTAACCGCATTTCCGATGCTGCGCGCGGTAAGCTCGGCCAAGGTCGCCTGTACGTCCTCGGGGTCATGCCGCCCGGCGCCAAATCGACGCAGCCAACGGAGATTGAACCGGTCCCGGCCGGTGCTCTTGGGGGGTGCGCGCCGGAAGTAGGGGTCGGCGAGCAGCGCCTTCAGCAAGCTTGCAACCGGTTTTCCCCGCGCGGCGAGCTTGCCACCCCGGTCGAAGTCTCGTCCGAATCGCTCGCGCGCCCACGCGTCAAGCAGGACATTGCCGGGTCCCGTATCAAAACCGGTTACGAGTCCGGTCCGAGGGAGGTTGGTGAGATTAGCTATCCCGCCGAGATTGGCGATGACACGATGGCGGTGCAAGTCCCGGAAGCAGGCCGCGTGAAACGCAGGAACTAGCGGCGCACCCTGCCCCCCGGCGGCGATGTCTCGGCTGCGGAAGTCAGCCACCACCGTGATGCCGGTGCGCTCGGCAAGCCATGCAGGGTTGCCGAGTTGCAGCGAGTATCCGGACTCGGGTAGGTGCCTCACCGTCTGACCGTGGCAGCCGATCGCGCGAACGCTCTGCGCTGAAACACGCAGCTTCTTCAGCAGCCGATCGACCGCTGTTGCGTAGAGCTTGGAGAGTTCGATCCCGATGAGCGCTGCGCGATCGAGCTCGCCCTTGCGCGGCTCGTGCAGGGCGAGCAGCGCAGTCTTCAGGCTCCTCGGATAGGGCAGAAACTGCGCTCCCAGCAGAGCAGGCGGGCCGCTCAGATCGAGGAGCGCGGCGTCGACGCCGTCGAGACTCGTCCCCGACATCAAGCCGATGTAGATCTCGTATGACGCGGGGTTCGCGGAACCGCTCACTCGAAGAGGGTGAGGTCGCTGTTTTTCAGAAAATCCAGACGCGCGGCGAGCGGTTCGGCAACCCGCCTGAACCCCGGCAGCTCGGTGCTGGGAATTGGCTGCGCGGCCGGAAACGCAATGGTCAGCGGATTGCGATTCTGGTTGTGGACGTGGAATTCGTAGTGAAGGTGGGACCCCGTGACCCATCCCGTTTGCCCGACGTATCCGATGACTTCCCCCTGGGCGACGCGCATGCCCGCCTTCAAGCCCCGCGCGAAGCTCCTCAGGTGTGCGTAATACGTGCTGTATCCGCCGTGGTGCTTGAGCACGATAAGATTCCCATAGCCGTTCCGCCGTCCCGCGAACGCCGCGACACCGTCGCCGGTTGCCCTGACCCGCGTGCCGAGCGGTGCTCCGTAATCGACCCCTTGATGGGAACGCCACTGCTGAAAGACCGGATGGCGGCGCATTCCGAACCCGGAAGTGATGCGCGAGAACTCGAGTGGCGAACGCAGAAACGCCTTGCGCAGGTTCGCGCCTTCGGGAGTGTAATAGCCGCCGGTTCCCCAGGGATCCTGGAACCATACCGCGCGATAGACTTTTTTCTGCCTAGAGAATTCGGCCGCGAGCACCCGTCCCGATCGGACCAACCGTCCGCCGTGATAGAGGGCTTCGAACACGACCGCAAAGCGGTCCCCGTGGCGCAGATCGCGGTGAAAATCGATTTCGCCAGCGAAGATGTCGGCGAGCTGGGTCGCGACATTGTCCGGAATCCCCGCTGCATCGGTCGCGGCGAAAAGCGAACTCTTAATCTCACCCGATCTCATTTCTACTCCGCGCACGGCCTCAGCCTGCTCTTCAAACGTGACAAAGCCCCGGTCAAGTCGGTCGATCGAGAGAATCGTGTCGCGGCCTGTGAGAAAGGCAAGCGACCGCAGCGTGCCATCGTCGTCGACTTTCGCCCAGACCGTTATGCCAGGCCGCAGAAGGCGGAACGACCGCACGGCCTGCGATGAGCGCGAGAACTGTGCCGCTTCGCTGCCATCGGCGCCGAGCCGCTCAAGCAACGTCGCGAGCGTGTCGCCGCTCTGGATCCGTTCCTCCCGGAAGTAGATGATCGTTCCCAAGTCGCCGACCGGAGTTGCGGTCAGCGCAAGAATCTCGAGAATATCGCGGACGGGAACGGGCTCCTGGGCGTCCCGAACCGTTCCAAAGGCCGCCACGACGCCGAACAGGGGCACGGCGAGGGCGACCCCCAGCCATCGGAGGCGCCTTGCTCCGGAGCGCGCTACAATTCCTCCCTTGTCGTTTTGCATGTTTCCGTTACGGATCGACGCGAAAAAGTCTAACAAATAACCGCTCGATCAGCTACCTGCACTTCCATGGACGAAATCGACCGGCAACTCAAAGTCATCAAGCGCGGCTGCGATGAACTGATCGTCGAGGCGGAGCTACGCGACAAAATCAAGACCGGACGGCCCCTGCGCGTGAAGCTCGGCATGGACCCCACGGCGCCCGACCTGCACCTTGGGCACACGGTCGTGATCAGCAAGCTGCGGCAGTTCCAGGATCTGGGACATCACATCCAGTTTCTGATCGGAGATTTCACCGGAATGATCGGCGACCCGAGCGGAAAGAACGCGACGCGGCCACCGCTCTCCCGCGAGCAGATCCTGCAGAACGCGAAGACCTACCAGGATCAGGTATTCAAGATTCTCGACGCCAACCGCACCGAGATCCTGTTCAACTCCAGGTGGTCGGACGAATTGGGCGCGGCGGGCTTGATTCGGCTCGCGGCTACGTGGACGGTCGCTCGAATGCTCGAGCGCGACGATTTTGGCAAGCGCTACGCAGCCCGCCAGCCGATCGCGATTCACGAATTCCTCTATCCTCTGATGCAGGGCTACGACTCGGTTGCTATGAAAAGCGACGTCGAGCTGGGAGGGACCGACCAGAAGTTCAACCTGCTGGTGGGGCGCGAGTTGCAGAAGCATTACGGCCAGCCGCAGCAGTGCATCCTTACCATGCCGCTTCTCGAAGGCATTAACGGCGTCGAAAAGATGTCGAAATCGCTCGACAACTATGTGGGAATCAGCGAGCCTCCGGGGACGATCTTCGGTAAGCTGATGTCGGTGTCCGACGAACGGATGTGGCGCTACGCCGAGCTGCTATCTTCTGAGTCTCTGGAAACCATCCTAAAATGGAAGACGGACGTGGCCGAGGGCCGTAACCCGCGCGACATCAAGGTACTTTTCGCACGCGAGATCGTCACGCGCTTTCACAGCGCGCAAGCCGCGGAGCGCGCCCAAGCTGATTTCGAGGCGCGCTTCAAGCACAACGCGTTGCCCGAGAACATCCCGGAAATCACGGTCAAAGTGACTGGCGACGGCCGAACGTCGGCCTCGCGGACCCAGCAAGAAATGGCGATCCCAAAGGTGCTCAAGGAGTCTCAGTTGGTCTCGAGCGCGTCCGAGGCCCTGCGCATGATTGAGCAGGGTGGTGTGCGCATGAACGGGGAAAAGGTTACCAACAAGGCACTTTCCGTGAAGCGGGGGGAGACGGTCGTGCTTCAGGTCGGAAAGCGCAAGTTCGCGCGCGTCACCCTGGCCTGAGGGGCGGGTGCGGCGCCCCCGTCCTTGGTTCCGGCGCAGGCCTTAGTGGGGTAGGCTGCCCCAGAGCTGTTTCAAACGGGCGTCGCGTCCGCAGCCGGTGCGGTAGAACTTGTAGCGCACCGGGTTCTTGATGTAGAAGTCCTGATGGTAGTCTTCGGCAGGCCAGAATTCTCCAACTCGCGCGACCGGTGTCACGATGCTGTCCTTGAACGGCTTGGTCTTCGTGAGCGCCGCTTTGGAAGCCTCGGCAAGGCGTTGTTGCTCTTCAGTATGATAGAAGATAGAGGTGCGGTACTGGCTGCCGATGTCGCAGAACTGACGATCGCGAACGGTGGGATCGACGTTCTTCCAGAACACCTCCAGCAGCCTCTCATAGCTCACCTTCTTGGGGTCGTAGACGACTTGCACGACCTCGGCGTGGCCGGTAGCGCCGGAGGTGACCTCCTCATACGTAGGATTTCTCTTGCTTCCGCCCATGAAGCCCGAAGTCGTGGAGATCACGCCCGGCAAAGCATCGTAGGGCGGCTCCATGCACCAAAAGCAACCGCCTGCGAAGGTGGCCACTGCCCGGCCGGCCGGTTGCTGGGCGAAACCGGCAAGCGCGTGGGCCGCGAGGATGGCTGCTGCAAGCAGGGTGCGTGAAACGCTCATGGTCGACTCCCTCCAAGGGATGCACGCGGTTGCGCGCCGGGGTTGGCCGCAGACCGAGTTCGGCATGCTGTAATGTTGTCGGCCTTGAGCTCATAAAATAACACGTAATCTGAAAAAAGAAGGAAAGTCGCATGACTAACCACGACAAGGAACTCGCCACTCTCGCTGGAGGCTGCTTCTGGTGCCTGGAAGCCGTATACGACGACCTGAAGGGCGTGGAGTCAGTCGAGTCGGGCTACATGGGGGGAAAGACCGAGAACCCGAGCTACGAGGATGTCTGCTCGGGCCAGAGCGGCCACGCCGAGGTCGTGCAGATCGGTTTTGACCCAAGGATCGTTGCGTTCAAAGAGATCCTCGAGGTGTTCTTCGTCATCCACGACCCGACGACGCTCGACCGTCAGGGAAACGACTTCGGCACGCAATACCGATCGGCGATCTTCTACCACTCCGCAGCGCAGCAGGCAGCGGCCGAACAGGTGATCGCAAACTTGAATGGGGGAAACATTTACGACGACCCCATCGTTACCGAGGTCGTCCCGGCCTCAAAGTTCTATGTGGCGGAGAACTACCACCAAGAATACTTCCAGCGGAATCCCTCCCAACCCTACTGCGCCGTCATTGTCAGGCCGAAGGTCGCGAAGTTCCGGAAGTACTTTCTGGAAAAGCTCAAGAAGTAGGGCTGTCGGAAAACGGTCAACCCCTGGATGCATGCCGAGTCGGCAAAGGGGCGCTCCTAGATAAACTACAACCGAATGTCTGCGGTTCAGTCCGGAGCGCGAAGCCCCAGACTGACCGCAGTCCACTCGTAACCCGCTCAGCGCCGAAGCTCGACGGAAAGGGCCAAGATGCTGCTGAGATCAGGGCAGATACTGCCCTAGGCTTTGCCTCTGCGGGCGGCGGTGAAACTGCCGCTTCCTTCATTGGCGCCGCCGTGCTTGTCGCAGCTTCCCTAGCCGATCTCCCGCTCCCGGCGAATTTCTGCGGGTTTCCTTACCAACTATCTTTCAACTACTTCTTTTTCTTCGCAGCTTTCTTGGCTTTTCTCTTCTTTGCCATCACTGGCCTCCATCAAAGGTTAAAGGAAGCAAAGCACGAAGCCCGTCCGTATTGCGACGGACTATTCGATTGCCGGAATGAACCCCGACGCACCGAATCCTTTCGCCTCTCGACAAGCGGAGCGAGCGGCCTGGAAGAAAAATTTGTCTTCAATATGTTGCAATCTGCGAAAAATATTTCAGGAGAATTACACATTATGAGAAAAGCAGCAAGAGCTATTTGCTCGTTGAGCGGAGCACCGCGATCATTTCTTTGCCCGCGCAAATTTTAAAAATCGCGCGCAACGATCGCGTCGTTCTTTCGAGCGCTCGCCGGAGGCTGGGCGCGGGGCAAAGGAGCGAAAGGATTTGTCGGGATCGGCCGCAATACTCTTGAAGCAACGCCTGCGGGTCCTGAGGAACGACTAGAATGAACGCGCCCGTGGTCCCTACGGCTGTCATGCACGCGTTCCGATCCGGTCTACCGGATTCGTCGGTCTAGGCGGTCCGTGGCACCCGCTCCGTTGCGTGGCACCGCGCCACAGAGTCCAGACCAAAGTGTGGCCCCACCCCGGGGAAGTGAGTGGAGTGCCGCGTTGGTCGCCGTCCTGCAACATGAGAGGGAGCGAAAGCGATGCAAGAAAGCCCGTTCAAAGGCGTGCGCGGGGTGCGACGCCTGCTCAATGCGACTCGCTTCACCCTTTGGGGTCTCGCGGCCGCTTTCCGGCACGAGGAGGCCTTCCGGCTGGAGGTGGTCCTCGCGCTGGTAATGATCCCGTCGGTGTTCTTCTTCCCCGTCAGCGGCGCCTCCAGGGCCCTGATGGTCGCCAGCGTGCTGCTGGTGCTGATCGTCGAGTTGCTCAATTCGGCGCTCGAAGCGACGGTTGACCGAATATCCCTGGAAGAGCATCCCTTGGCCCAGCGTGCCAAAGATATCGGTAGCGCCGCGGTGTTCTTGAGCCTGGTCAACGTCGGGGTGGTTTGGCTTCTGATCCTGCTTGATTGACCCCTCTAGGGCACCAGCCGCCGCCGCGGCAGCCGCGCTGCGGCAAAGCCGAAGACGGGTACCGTGAGGAGCATCGTCGCAAAGGTCACCGAGAAGAGCCGGGGAAGGTTCGCCACGCCGCGCTGAACGCCCATCTCGTCGCGCAGCGGGGCCGCAGGATGTAGTAGCCGCAGAGCAAGCAGAAGAAGCAGGCGAAGGACCACAGCGAGGCGGCGACTTTGCTCCGGTCGAGCCGAGTGATCCGGGTCATTGCGGCGTGGGCGAAACTCAAAGTTGGTCGTAAACAGGCCCATGGCGATCGTATCAACAGGCCGGTAATAGTTCACGCTTTTCCTGGCATCTGTCTTGCTCATATATCGGCAAGAGGAAGCTAGGAAGGGAGTGGCGGCGAGCAGTCGATGGTGTCGCCCTCCCAACAGGATCAACCGACAACGAGAGGAGACTACGATGACCACACGCAAAGTTCTGACATTGGCTTCGATGGTGGCGATGCTGTTCGCACCCGTGACATTCAGTTCGGCCGGCGTCTTGGGCGAGAAGCTCGACAGCGGCTTGGGCGAACTGCGGGCCAGCTACACGGCTGCCGAATTCCAACCGCACGTCGTCGGCCAGAAGCTGGACAGTGGCCTGGGCGACCTGTCAGCCAGCTACACGGCTGCCGAATTCCAACCGCACGTCATCGGCCAGAAGCTGGACAGCGGCTTGGGCGAGCTGCCCTCAACCTACATGGCTGCGGAATTCCAGCCGAAAACGGACTACCGTGTGATGGGTGAATCGCTGGACAGCGGGCTTGGCGACCTGCCGGCGACCTACACGGCGGCGGAATTCCGGAAGCAGACCGTCGCTAAGCTCTAAACAGGTTATCAAGCTCTTTGGGCCGGGCGCCGCCTCCAAGCCGTCGCCCTTCCCTAACGATACGGCTGGTGGCCCTCAAGGCGCCAGCCGTTCGATTTTCCAGGCGCCTCCAGCGCTGCGGTAGCAGAGCCTGTCATGGAGGCGGTCCCTGCGACCCTGCCAAAACTCGAATCGCTCAGGCACGAGACGGTAGCCGCCCCACTGCGCAGGGCGCGGTGGCGCATCCCGCCAGCGCTTGGACGCTTCCTCCAGCGCGGTTTCGAGCACCTCCCGGCTGACCACAGGCTCGCTCTGCGGCGAAACGATCGCCGATAAGCGGCTCCCCAGGGGCCGGACTGCGAAATACTCGTCGGATTCCGCAGCCGACACCTGCCCGACGCGCCCCTCGATGCCCACCTGGCGCTCCAGTTCCTCCCAGCAGAAAAGCAGCATCGCCTGCGGGTTTTCCTCGATCTCGCGGCCCTTGCGGCTGCGGGTGTGGGTATAGAAGACGAAGCCGAGCGTGTCGAAGCCTTTCAGCAGTACGGCGCGCGCCGAGGGGCGTCCTTTCCTGGTTGCAGTCGCCAGCGTCATCGCGTTGGGCAAAGCGATTCCTGATTGCAGCGCCTCGTCGAACCAGTTGCCGAACTGCGTGAACGGATCCGGCGCCAAGTCCCTTTCGTGCAGGCCGGCACGCATGTATTCCTGGCGCAAGGCGGCGAGGTCCATGGGGTAATTCTACGCGCGGCGGCGCGCGTAGTAGCTTCCGGCGCAGAGCAGCAGCGCCGTCGCCCAGAATACCGGCGCCATACCGAGCGCGGTGCCGAGCGCGCCGAACAGGAGCGGCATGCTCGTCTGGCTCAGATTGACGATGCTCATGCGTACGCCTACCGCCTCGCCGGCCCGGCCGGGCGGTGCTGCGTTGTGAAGCAGCGACATGACCATCGGCTGGGACATGCCGAGCCCAAGACCCAGCATGAATGCAAGCGCCATCAAGAGGTCTGCCCGCTCGAGCAGCGGAAACAGAAGGAAAGCCGCGGATGCTGTTGCCAACGACACCGTCAGCAGCGGCCATGCGGTCAGCCGCCGGGATATTGCCGGCAGCAAGCCGCGGATGACGAAAGTCGCCACCGAGAACGAACCGAGCACAAGCCCGATAGTCGACGCCGAGAGTCCGATGCTCGATCCGTAAATAGGAATCGCGAAGGTAAACATGTCCCACGCGGAAGCCAGCAGGCTGCTCGTAATGAAAATGGGCCGCAGCCCACGATGGCGCAGCAGGTCGGCGATAGAGCGGCCTGGCTCGGGCGGCGCTCCGTGCGCGTGAGGTGGCGGAAAGCGCAGCGCCTTGAGGCCGAGCACCGCGACCGGCAGCAGTGGAAACACGGCGAAGATCGCGAAGGTGGTGGCGTGGCCGAATGCATCGATGCCGAATCCGGCGATCATCGGTCCGGTGAAACCGGAAATCGAGAATCCCAGCGCGACCATGCTGAAGTTCATCGGGCGATCTTCGGGCCTGCCGATGTAGCCGACCATGTTCTGGTAGGCGACGTGGTAAGTCATGAAGCTCGATCCGATCAGCGCGCTCGCGACATAGAGCGCGCCCAGGCCAGGCCACAGGTAAGGAACAAGCGCGCTGGCTGCGAGCGCGACCGATCCGACCAGCATCGGGGCGCGCGAGCCGATGCGGTCGCTAAGGCGTCCCATGGCGACGGCGAATAGCATAGGCAGTAGTGCGTAAAGAGCCATGAGCACGCCGATGGTGAACGGCGTCGCGTCCAGGTGAATAGCGTAGAGCGACATCGCCACCCGAGTCCCGACAAAAGCCGTGTGGTTCAGCAGCGTGACAAAGATAAGGAAATAGAGAGTGCGCACGTGGGGTGTCTCAGAACCGCAAGTCAGAGCGAATCGAAGTAACTCGCCATCCTGCGTCGCGTTGCCTCGTCCGGGAGAAAGCCTTTGGCTGCTCCGAGGTTGTCGGCAACGTGCTTGGGGTTGCGCGTGCCCGGAATCGCACAGGTTACAGCCGGATGCGCGAGGATCCACTTGAGGAAGTACTGCGCCCAACTGGCGCAGCCGATTTCCCTCGCCCACTCGGGCAGAGGCTTGTCTCTGACGCGGCGGAACATCGTCCCTTCCGCGAAAGGCCGGTTGACGATCACCGCAGTGCGGCTGTCGGCGGCGGCGGCAAGCAGGCGCTGGCCGGCCTCGGGCTCGGCGAGGGAGTAGTTCACCTGGACGAAGTCGATGTCTCCCGGTCTGATGATTTTCTCCAAATCTGCGTGCGCTCCGGCGTGATAGTGGGTCACGCCGAGGTAACGGAGTCGGCCGGTTTTCTTCCACTCGCGCAGGGTCGCAAGATGCGTTTGCACGTCAACCAGGTTGTGCACCTGCATCAGATCGAGGCGTTCGACGCGCAGCTTTTTCATCGAGTCCTCCATCTGCCGTTGTCCCGCCTGACGTCCGCTCGTCCAGACCTTGGTGGCGAGGAAAAGCTTCCCCGGTACGCCGAGCTCTGCCGCCAGCCGGCCGGTCACCGATTCGGAGGAGCCGTACATCGGCGAGCTGTCCACGACGCGGCCTCCAAGATCGACGAAGGTCTTGAGGGTCTCTCTGGCCTGCGCCGTCTCGCCCGCGTCGGTCGCGACATCAAACACCTGCCAGGTGCCCAGTCCGACCGGCGGGATCGATTCGCCGGTCTTCGGAATGGTCCGCGCAAGCGGGTCGTTCGCGCCCAATGTTTCGGGGGGCATGAGCAGAATCCCTAAAGCACCCGCGCTGGTCCGAAGGAAGTCTCGGCGCGCAGGATCGACGTGCATGACAACATCGTAGGCAATCGACTCGCTGCTGGCAAACGGCACGAAACTACCTCCGTCGGCATCGGTTCGAAAGTTCTGCCCGCGCGGAGTGCTCTACCCAAGCATCTGGCAGTCCACTTGCGTTGCAGCGCAGGGAACAAGATAATGCGAGACTGGGAAAAAAACCGTGCACCATGATTGAATTTGTCATTGCCTCAATGACTTGGCGTGCTGGCGCCCTGATAAATCCGCGTGCGTGCCAGGGGAGTTCGACTGCCGAGTTCCGGCCAACGCCGTTCACGCCGGGCTTGGCCGGCGTTCGCGTTTCGGATTAGGGACACCCAATGGCCGGACCTCAGACCCTCGGTCGCTACAAGCTCGAGCGCGTCCTCGGCAAGGGGGCGATGGGCATCGTCTATGAAGCGCTCGATCCGAAGCTCCACCGCAAGGTGGCGATCAAGACAATTCTGGTTAACCAGCTCGACGAGGACACCGCGAAAGATTTCTCGATGCGCTTCGTGCGCGAGGCGCATGCGGTTGCGCGGCTCAATCACCCGAACATCGTCCAGGTGTATGACTTCGGCGAGGAAGCCGGCGTCGCCTTCCTCGTGATGGAGTTCATTAAAGGCACCGATCTGAAGTCGTCGCTGGCCGGAAACCAGCTCATCGATCGAAAGGAATGCGTGCGCGTCATGTGCGAGCTGCTGGATGCGCTCGACTTTGCGCACGAAGCTGGAGTCATCCACCGCGACATCAAGCCCGCCAACGTGATGCTGGACAGCCAGGGCCGGGCCAAGCTGGCCGACTTTGGCGTGGCGCGCCTTACCGATTCGGACAAAACCAGCGTCGAGCGCACCCAGGCGGGCACCATGGTCGGGACTCCCGCGTACATGTCGCCCGAACAGATCCAGGGCCAGCGTGTCGACCGGCGCACCGACATTTTTTCGGCGGGAATAATCCTGTACCAATTCCTGACCGGCCAGAAGCCATTCGCGGGGGAGGGCGCCTGGACAGTCGCAAAGAAAATCATCCAGGAAGAACCTCCAACGCCATCCTCGCTCAATGTGGCGGTGTCGCCGGAGTTCGATCGGGTAGTAGCAAAGGCGCTGGCGAAGAACCCTGACACTCGTTTTCAGACCGCACGGGAATTCGCGCGCGCGCTCCGGCGCGCCTCGGAAGGGAAAGCCGCGGTACAAGAAGAACCTGCGGCCACTGTGCTCGTCCCGTCGCACCAGACACAACCTGCGGCCACCGTGGTCGTCCCTTCGAATCAGACCCAACCCTCGCAGGCGATGCAATCCGGTGAAATGGAACTGGAGTTCTGGCGGTCGATTAAAGACGGCGGCGACGCGAACGACTTTGACCTCTATGTGAGGCAGTTTCCGCAAGGCGTCTATGCGTCCCTCGCCATGCGCAAGATCGCGAAGCTGCGCGGTTTGCCTCTTCCAGCCGGAAGCGAAGACAGCGGCGCTCGCACCATGGATGGAACCGACAGGACGCGGCTTCTGCGTCCACGCGTCGAGGACGAGGGGAAAGCCAGGCGCCCACCCGATGAAAGCACGCGAACCGGGACCGACAAAACGGTCAAGCTTGCAGATACTTCCTCCCCTGCGCCGGCCGGAAAAAGGACGTCGCTGCTCGTGCCTGGCGTGCTCGGGGCGCTGGTTGTTGCCGGGGCAGTCGCCTATTTCGTGATAAACCGGAGCCCACAGCCCGCGGTTGCGACAGCTCCCAAAGCGACGCTACCTGCGCCGGTCGTCGCACCCGCCAAGCCTGCGGAACTGGCATCACCCCCGGCGACGCGTGAGTCCAGCGAGGCGGAGGATAATGCAAAGCGCGATGCCGCCGAAAAGGCAAAGCGCGAGGCCGAGGCGCAGGTGAAGCGCGAATCCGAGGCACAGGCGAGGCGCGAAGCCGAGTTCAAGGCGAAAGGCGCGGCCAAGTTGCAGACAAAACGCGATACGGACCTAAAGGCACAGCGCGAGGCCGAGGCGCGGGCCCAACGCGAAGCGGAGGCGCGAGCCCAGCGCGAAGCGCCGGCAAAGGCACAACGCGAGGCTGAAGCGAAAGCGCAACGTGAGGCTGAAGCGAGAGCGCAACGCGACGCAGAAGCCGCGGCGAAGCTCGCTGCGGAACCGTCGTTCTGGGAGTCGATCAAAGCGAGCCGCGACCCCGCCGATTTTCAGAAGTACCTGAGTCGGTATCCGAATGGCCAGAACGCGGAACCGGCGCGCAGGCGATTGGCCCGCCTGGAAGAGGAAAAGCGTGTAGCTGACGAAAGGCTTGCGAAAACACGGCTGGAAGCGGAAAAGCGCGAAAAGCGTAAAAAAGATGCAGAAGCACGAAAGCCCTCCTCTGTAGTTGTCCCGACTTTCTGAAGGGATGGGCTGGCAGGCCGTTGAAAGATGTAGGCGAACGATAGATCCGAAACGACCTCTTGGAAAAACGCAACTACGACGCCGGCCTGCCGTCAACCAACGCGCCGTTCAATCTGTGCGTGCGCCATGGCGAGCTGATTTTCATCTCAGGTCTGCCGCCCTTCGACGAGGAATTCTCCAAGCGGGTGCGCGAAGCCCGCGAGCAGGGGCGTCCTGTCCCGCCCTTTCCGAATCCGCCCTTCGCCGAACAGGTGCGCCTGGTGATGGACAACCTGAAGAAACTCGCGGAGGCGGCCGGCTCGAACATGGATTGCCTGCTGAAGGTCATCGTGTGGCTACGCGATCAGCGCGACTCCGAGGAATTCGACCGAATCTACCGCACGTATTTCACGAGCCGCGAGACGCTGCCCGCCAGGACGCGTATCCAGGCAGGGCGCACCCCGATGGACTGCGGGCTCGAGGTAGAGGCGATCGGTTACGTGCCGAGAAAACGCACGCGCAAGACCGCAGCGACGCGCAGACGCAACCCGGGACACCCTGCGCGAAAGAGGTGAAGCAAGATTCCCTGAAAATGGAGACGATCATGTCGAAGTCTTATGGGAAATGGATAGCCGGAATTGCAGCGTTCGGCGTCGCGTTTATTGGCCAGGCCTTGGCGCAGAACAAGGCAGAACGACGCGACATGGAACTCGTCGGCTATCACGATCTCCAGGGGCGTACCGCCTACCAGCCCGTCATTCATAAGCAGGGTAACCGCTGGATCGCCTACGTTGGCCATCACGGCGACAACGTGCTGAACCCGCTCACGCGAAACAAGGAGAACAACGGTACGTCCATCGTCGATGTAACCGATCCAAAAAAACCCGGCTACCTCGCCCACATTCCCGGCGATGAGGGCAAGGCCGAGGCGGGCGGCGCGCAGATGGTGCGCGTGTGCGACGGCGGAGAGTTGCCCAAGGGCGATAAGAGCAAGGTGTACCTGCTTCGCACCTTCGGCAATGCCGCGCACGAAATCTGGGACGTGACCGATCCGGCGAAGCCGGGTTTGCTAACGACGATCGTTAAGGGCTTGAAGGGCACTCACAAGAACTGGTGGGAATGCGACACCGGCATCGCCTATCTGGTCTCCGGGATCGAAGGCTGGCGCGTGCGGCGCATGACCCAGGTGTATGACCTCTCCGACCCGGCGAATCCGGTGTTCATCCGCAATTTCGGCCTGCCGGGGCAACAGACGGGATCGCCCGGGCCGGCGCCGGCCGACCTGCACGGCCCCATCTCCACCGGACCCAAAGGCAATCGCATCTATTTTGGCTACAGCACGAACAAGGATGGCGTGCTGCAGATTGTCGACCGGGAGAAATTGCTGAACGGCCCCAAGGAGCCGACCAACGAGAATCTGCTCTACCCGCAGGTGGGCAGGCTCGACCTGCAGCCCACCAACGGTGCGCACACGACGCTGCCGCTGCTGCGCATGCCCGTGCCCGAATTCACCAAAGACGTGCAGGGCGCCGTTGGCGATTTCGTCATGATCGTAAACGAGCAGATCGTGAACGAGTGTCGTGAAACGCGCCAGAGGGTGTGGATCGCAGACGTGACCGCGGAGGCGAAGCCGTTCAACATCTCGAATTTCAACGTGCCCGAGGCAAGCGGTAATTTCTGCTCGCGCGGCGGCCGATTCGGCGCCCACTCGTCGAATGAAAACCAGCCGCCGATGTACGCGAAGCGCCTGGTGTTCGTCGCCTGGTTCAACGCCGGAGTGCGGGCCATCGACATCCGCGACCCGTATCATCCGAGAGAGGTCGGCTATTACATTCCGGCGATCACCGGCAAGACCGACAAGCGCTGCGTGAGACTATCCGACGGCAAGGAGCGCTGCAAGGTTGCGATCCAGACCAATAATCTCGAAGTGGACGATCGCGGCTACATCTATATCGTCGATCGGGCGAATACCGGCATGCACATCCTGCAACTGACCGGCGCCGCGCGCAAGATCGCGAATTTCTGAGGTTGTCGACGCGATGGCCAGGAAAGGTGTACTCGCACGCCTGGATGAAGTCGTAGACGGCTTCTGCCTGCGCACGCGCTATTTCCGGGAGAGGATGACCCGGGGCCGCGCGCGCATGTTCGCCAAGCAGCACCGGCTGAACACGCGCCAGCGCAATTCCGTGCTCAAGCTCAAAGTGGCGACCAACTGTCCGGACTGGGACACGCGCATCGAGATCATCAAGGCGTGCAGCCAGGAAGTGATCGCCGACCACGAACACGGCGGCGGCAGGGCGCACTGGGAGATCCTCGAGGAGCTGGGCACGCGAATCGGCCTCAAACGGAGCGACATTCGCGCCGCACAGCCGCTCCCCTCGACCCAGCTCGCCTGGGTCGCCTGGGAAGGCCTCATGGCCAACCGGCACTGGTTGGAAGGCATCGTCGCAAACACCTGCGCGGAGCGCGCGAACGTCCCCGGCTACGGCCGCGGCGTCATGAAAAAGCACGGCTGGTTCGGACTGGAGCGCGAGCGCTGGGGAAAGTTGTTCAAGCTTTCCCGCGACGAGCTCGAATTCTTCGAGCTGCATGAAGCGGCGGACATCGAGCATTCCGATGCGGGCTGGCGCGCGGTCGAACGATTTGCCAAGCAGTTGCACATGGAGGACGCGGTCGTCGCGGCCTGCGAGAAGAATCTCAAGGTGTGGGAGCTATACTTGGACGGCATCGGCGCGGCGGGAGACAAGCTCAGCGGGCGTTGAACGCCAGCGCGACGTTGCGGTTTTCTATATAGCGGCATTTAGCCTGTGTCAGCGCGCCAAGCTTGGTGGTGGTAGGCTATACGTCATGAGTGACGCCGACGTTGCTGAAGTCCTCAGGCTGCCCACGGAAGAGAAGCTCCGCTTGCTCGAGCTTCTTTGGGAGAGCCTTTCCGCTAGCCCTTCCGATCTCCCTGTGGGTGACACCCATCGTGCAGCCATCGATGAGGCGCTTGCCGAACACAGTCAAAGTCCAGACGATGTTCTGACGATGGAGCAAATGCTCGCTGGAGTGCGTAGAGATCGATGACCTTGCCGGTCGTTTTTCGCCGGCACTTCCAACAAGATCTTGGCGCCGGCTTTGACTGGTACGAAGAACAGCGGTCCGGGCTCGGAGAGGAACTCTTCTCCGCGGTTCAGTCCACGCTGAGAAGCATCGGGTAATTTCCGGAGATGTTCGTATCCATACACCGAGATGTTCGTCGCGCCATTGTTTCCCGGTTTCCTTTCGCAGTTTTTTACCTGGTTGAATCGCGACGCGTTGTCGTGCTAAGGGTGTTGCACACGGCACGAGACCCGAAGCTCTGGCCTCGCGTTGGACGAAGGACAGGCTGAATTTTCCATGCGCCTACTTCTTGTCGCGCTAACTGCCGCACTTCTTTGCCACGGCGCCGAGGCGCAGTATCCCTCGCGACCGATCCGCCTGCTCGTGCCGATTCCGCCCGGGGGCGGGCCCGACATCGTCGCGCGGCTTATCGCGCCCAAACTCGGCGACGCGCTCGGCCAGCCGCTGGTGGTCGAGAACCGCGTCGGCGGCAACGGCAATCTCGCCGGTGAACTCGTCGCAAGGTCGCCTGCAGACGGCTACACGCTGCTGCTCGGTATGGACAGTCTGATAGTGATCAATCCGCACCTCTACGCGAAGATGCCGTTCGACCCCCAGAGGGATCTCGCCCCGGTGGCGAGCCTGGTCTCGAACGGGTTTTTCATGGCAGTGAATCCGTCGGTACCGGCGCGGACATTTCCGGAGTTCATCGAATACGCACGCCGCGCCAATCCGCCGCTGCAATACGCCTCGGGCGGCAACGGCAGCCAGCATCACCTCACCATGGAGCGCTTGAAGGCGCGCGCTGGGATCGACATGATCCACATCCCCTACAAGGGCGGCGCGCCGGCGACCACGGCGACCGTCGCGGGCGAGGTCGCGGTGATGATGTCGGGTACGTCCACCGCGCCGCAGATCAAGGCGGGTCGCTTGCGCGCACTCGCTTTTACCGGCCCGCAGCGCTCGCGGGTGTTGCCGGAGGTGCCGGCGATCGCCGAGTTCTATCCGGACTTCGTGATGGTGCAGTGGTATGGTCTGTTCGCGCCCTCCGGCACGCCCGAGCTCGTGCTTGGCCGGCTGCGCACCGAAGTCAACAAGGCGCTCATGTTGCCCGACGTGAAGGAAAGGCTCTCCAACGCGGGCGGCATCGAGCCCTGGATCACCATGCCCGAGGATTTCGCGGCCGAGATCCGCAGTGAATACGCAAAATATGCGAAGCTGGTGAAAGACGTTGGCGCGAAAGTCGACTAAGGAGAACAAGTCCCATGAAATCCTATTGGCTGCTTCCGGATTCCGGCAAAACCGTTCTTGAGTTGCGCGACGCGCCTGCGCCCGAGCCCGGCCCGGGACAGATCCTGGTGCGCATGCACGCGGCCGGGTTGAACCGCGGCGAGTTGATCGTCGGGCACAGCGTCAAGGCGGGGGGCACGGCGAAAGCCGCGGGCGCAGAAGGCGCGGGCGAAATCGCCAAGCTCGGGGCGGGCGTCACCGGATTCAAAGCGGGCGAGAGGGTCATGGGGCGCTGCGCCGGATCTTTTTCGGAATATTCCCTCATCGACGCGCGCGAAGCGGTCGCTGTGCCGAAGAATCTTTCCTGGGAAGAAGCGGCGTGTGTCCCGCTCGCCTTCATGGTGGTCCACGACATGCTGATGGCGCAAGGAAGGCTTCGCGCCGGGGAATGGCTGCTCGTGACCGGCATCTCGTCTGGAGTTGGGGTCGCCGCGCTGCAAACCGCGAAGGCGCTCGGCGCTCGGGTGATCGGCACCTCGGGCTCGGCCGAGAAGCTGGAGAAACTCAAAGCGATGGGCCTGGACGTCGGCATCCGCTCGCGCTCTGGGGATTTTGCCGAAGCGGTGATGAAAGCAACCGATGGCAAGGGCGTGAATCTCGCGGTCAACAACGTTGGCGGCTCGGTGTTCGCCGAGACCATCCGCGTGCTTGCCTACGAGGGCAGGCACGCGACCGTGGGCTATGTAGATGGCGTCCTGAAGAGCGAGCTCGACATCGAGGCGCTGCATACGAAACGCCTGACGCTGTTCGGCGTAAGCAACCGGCTGCGCACGCCAGAGCAGCGCTCGGTCACCGTGCGGGGCTTTGCCGCCGATATCCTGCCCTTCATCGCCGAAGGGAAGATCCGGCCGGTGATCGACCGGGCGTTTCCTTTTTCTGAATTGCCCGCTGCAAAGGCCTACATGGAATCCAACGCCCACGTCGGGAAGATCGTCGTCACTCTGCCTTGATCCCGGCCTGCTTCACGACTTTGCCCCAGGTTTCGTACTCGCTCTTGATATAGCGCCCGAGTTCTTCCGGCGAACTCGAGCTGGGCTCCAGTCCTTGCTTGTCCAGCAGCGCGACGACGTCGGGTGCGGCTAGCGCCTTGACGATCACGCGGTTCAGCCGGTCGATGATTTCCTTCGGCGTCTTCGCCGGCGCCACGAAGGCATACCAGTTCATCGCCTCGTACCCCGTGTAACCCGACTCGGCGACGGTCGGCACCTCGGGCAGCAGCTGCGCGCGTTTCGAGCCTGTGGTTGCGAGCGCCCGGGCTCGCCCCGATTTGAGATGCCCCACGATCGAGGCCGGCGCGGCGAAATAGGCGTGGATCTGTCCGCCGAGCATGCCCTGCATCGCCGGGCCCCCGCCCTTGTAGGGCACGTGCACGATGTCGATCCCGGCCGCGACCTTGAGCAACTCCCCGGCGAGGTGGCCCGCGCCGCCGATTCCGGAAGAACCATAGGTGATGGTGCCCGGCTTCTCGCGGGCGAGCTTCACGAATTCGGCGAGCGTTTGCGCCGGCAACGACGCCTCCACTACCACTACGTTGGCGAAGACTACGGCCATGGTGATCGGCGCGAAATCGCGAAGCGGGTCGTAAGGCAAATTGGCGACGAGGTGCGGCGCGACCGAGAGCGAGCCGACATTGCCGAGTAGCAAAGTGTGACCGTCCGGCGCGGCCCTGGCGACGTGATCGGTGGCGATGTTTCCCCCCGCACCGGTCTTGTTTTCGACGACGATCTGCTGGCCGAGGCCGCTGCCCAGATCTTTCGCGAGGATGCGGGCGGCCGTGTCCGTGCCGCCGCCGGGCGCGAAGCCGACCACGATGGTGACCGGCCGGGCGGGATAGCTCTGTGCGAGCGCTGCGCCGGTCCAGGCGAGTGCGAGCGCCGCAAAAAAGGCTCCGTTCATTTGCCTTCTCCTTCGTCTGACCGAGGACAGGCCACGCCCTGTTTTCTCAGGCGGGACACGGCGCTCTTGTGCAGCGACCGCGTGAATGCCAACCGTGGCCCTTCCTCGGGTGCTCCGCCGATAACTGTAGCTGCGGCGTCACTGCTCAACCGGGATCCCCGCTTCCTTGATCACCTTGCCCCAGGTCGCGTGCTCGCGCGCGATGTGCTTCGCCAACTCCTCCGGCGTCGATGGCGTCGGCTCTTCGCCTTGCTTGAGAATTTGTTCGCGGGTTTCCGGATCGCGTAGCGTTTTCACGATCTCTCGGTTCAATCGGGCGACGATCTCCCTCGGCGTTTTCGCAGGAGCCACGTAAGCGTACCAGTTGGTCGCCTCGTACCCTGGGTAGCCCTGCTCGGCGATCGTCGGCACGTCGGGCAGGGACGCCGAGCGCTTCGCGCCGGTCGATCCGAGCGCACGGAGCTTGCCCGCTTTCACCTGCGGCGTTGCTGTGGTCGCGGAGGCGAATACCGAGGGGATCTGCCCGCCGAGCAGGTCGCTCATCGCCGGGCCGCCGCCCTTGTAGGGCACGTGGACGAGATTGGCCTTCGCTATCAGCCGGAACAGCTCGCCGGCGAGGTTGCCGGCGCTGCCGATTCCGGAGGTACCGTAGGGGATGCCGCCGGGCCGGCTGTTCGCTTCCTTCACGAATTCGGCGATGGTCTTCGCCTGCACCGACGGGTGCACCACGAGCACATTGCCGGACACCGTGGCCATGGAAATCGGCGCGAAATCGCGCAGCGGGTCGTACGGCAATTTCGAGTTGAGATGCGGGGCGACCGCCAGCGCGGCGATGGTGCCGAGCAGAATGGTGTAGCCGTCGGGATTCACCTTCGATACGACCCCAGCGGCGATGGCGCCTCCGGCGCCGGCGCGATTCTCGACCACGATGCTCTGGCCGAGATACTCGGCGAGCCTCCTTTGCATGACGCGGGCCACGGTGTCGGTCCCGCCGCCCGGCGCGAAGCCGACCACGATGGTGACCGGCCGGGTCGGATACGTCTGCGCCGATGCACTCGGGGCCACGGCGAGGGCGGTGAACGCCATTGCGATGGTGACAGCTTTCCTCATTCCTCCTCCTTCGAACGTTTCGCGGTTCTTGCGGCAGGTCCTATTTTCCCTGGAAAACCGGCTTCCTTTTTTCCATGAACGCGCGCCGGCCTTCGATGTAGTCCTGGCTGTCGAAGCACTGCTTGACCAGCGCCGCGCACGCCTCTGCGTCGAACGCCGCGCTCGATTTCAGCAGCTCGCGGACGATGCGCTTCGAGGCGCGGATGGTGAGCGGAGCGTTCTCCGAAATCATCGCACAATACTCCAGGACGAGCGATTCCAGCTCCGCGGCCGGCGCGACCCGGTGCACTAGGCCCATTGCCTTGGCTTCCTCGGCCTTGAAGTGCCGTCCGGTGATGAGCACCTCGCGGGCGTTGGCTGGCCCGACCGTATCGACGAGGTTCTTCAACGACGAGGCACGGTAGCCCAGGCCGAGCTTCGCCGCGGGGATTCCCAGCTTCGCGTCCTCCGCGGCAAGCCGCAGATCGCAGCACAGCACGATGTTGACGCCCGCGCCCAGGCAGTAGCCGCGGATCATCGCGATCAGCACTTTGTCGCTGCTCTGCAGACGCTCCTGCACCCGCACGGCGATCTCCTCATAGTGCTGGATACCTTCGGCACTCGAGCGCTGCTTCTCGTATTGCGAGACGTCGGCGCCGGAGACAAAAGCCTTGTCGCCATCGCCCTTCAGCACGATCACGCGAATTTCGGGATCCTGCTCGAAGCGGTCGAGCACCTTAGGGATCGCCTCCCACATGTCGATCGAAACGGCGTTGCGTTTCGCCGGGTTGTTGAAGGTCAGCCAGCCGATCGGCCCCTGCTTTTCCGCGACGATGCGCTCGGTCAGCGCGCCTGTCGCGAGCGCCGGCTGTTTCTGGAGGACGATGAGTTCTTGCTGGTTCATGAGCACGTTGCCGATGGTGAAATCAGTACGCCCTGGCGCCGATCACGTAGGGATGCAGGACTATCAGCATGACATAAAGCGCCAACCCGGCCGCCACCCTTCGCCAGCCGATCTCTTCGAACTTGAACTGGTTGCGGCCCTGCACGATCGCGGCGAACGGGACATTGGAGGTTTTCGCGGCGAAACGCGTCCAGTCGACTCCAAAATTACTGTCCATGCGCGCGTCGATCAACACCGAGCCCGAGAGCGGGAGCAGCAGCAGCCCGCCGAAAAAAATGATCGACGCGGCGTCGCCTCGCGTGACCAGGTGCATGAACGCCCAGATCGCGATTCCCCACATCAGCGGATGGCGAGTCACGCGCAGGATCCCGCGCGGTTCGCTCATCGACTTCAGTGCGTTTCCCTGGCGCACCGCCGTGGGGTTGCGCATCGAAAGGCCGCACACGACCAGCACCAGCGACACCGGCATCATCAGCAGCATCCACGCCTTGAACTCGTCTCCGACCCATACGCGGTCAAAGGGCGTTTTGGCGTACGCCCAGATCATCCAGACCAAGGTGACGAGCGACACCAGGCTATAGAGCCCCAGGTAGACGTTGTCGCCCAGCGCTCGGACCAGTAGCGAGCGGATGGGCGTGCTCGCGACATAGTGGGTAGCGAGAAAGACAACGGTGGCGAGTGCGAGCATTGCCATCGGATCCATGTCAACCTCCTCCGAGTTGGGATTCGATTTCGGGGCCGCGGTCGGATGCTTGTGCCCGCGTCTGCGAACTATGCTGCCACGAAGAGGGAGGGCGGTCAAAACAGCCCGCTACCCTTTGTTTGGAATGCCCCTAAACCGCTGCGTTATCTGTGAATCGACGCGTCCTTGGCCGTCGAGCGCGACGCGATAGACGCGCTCGGCGAAGTCGCGGCTGACGTAGCCCTGGCGCACGTCGTGCGCGACCTTTTCCGGGTCGCGCTCCTCAGGCGGACCGAATCCGCCGCCGCCCCCTGCGCGGAGGGTGATGGCGTCGCCGAGGTTCAGGCGCTTCATGAGCACCTTCGCGTTGGGCAGATCGGTGATCTCTTTGCCGCCAAGGCGCAGGCAGACCTCGTTGCCCATGCCGGAATGACCGCCCGCCAAACCCCAGGGTGCGCAGTGCACCCGATCGACCTGCACGTTGATGTTGATAGGGGCGCGCGCCTGCACCACCTGCTCGGTCCCGAGGCCCCCGCGGTAGCGGCCGGCGCCGCCTGAGCCCTCGCGCAGCGCGTGGCGCTCGAAGAGCAGCGGATATTTTGCTTCCATCTGCTCGACCGGATGATTGTGCGTATCGCCGTCGTTCAGGCACACCGTCGCGCTCATGCCGTCCTCGGTCATCTTGGCGCCGAAGCCGCCTCCCGAGGGGCCGATGCCGGCGAGGAACAGCCTTCCGTCCTTGGGCGAAATGCCGTTGATGAGGCAGACGAGAAGATCGGCATGGTGCGCGGCGATGGTGCGGTCGGGAATCGCGCGTTCCATCGCCCTGAACACGGTATCGACGACGGTCATCGGGAAAGTCATCCACCAGCGCATCGCCGCGGGCTTCACCGCGCTCACGATCGTTCCCGGCGCGAGGATGACCTTGAGGGGGCGGAAACTGCCCTCGTTGATCGGATAATCGGTCGGCGAGGTGAGGCATTTGTAGGCGACCTGCGCGCACGAGTGGCCGGTGGTCGCCCCCGAGTTGTAGAAGCCGCGCACCTGCGGGCTCATTTGCGAGAGGTCGATCGTCATCTCGTCGCCCTTTTTCACGACGCGCACTTTGATCGGTACCGGCTTGCCGATATCCACGCCGTCGTCGTCCATGTAGGACTCGGCTTCGTACACGCCGTCCGGAATAGTGCGCGTGCGCGCCCGCGCCGCGGCCTCGGACTGGTCCATGATGTTCGCTATCGCCGCAAGCACTTCTTCCCGCCCATAGCGGTCGAGCAGCTCGAGAAAGCGCCGCTCGCCCGTCTTCACCGCGGTGATCTGCGCGCGCAGGTCGCCCATGGCGCGCTCGGGAATCCTCACGTTCATGCGGATGATGTCGACGAGGTCCTGATTCACCACGCCCGCCCTTGCGTACTTCACGATCGGAATCTGGAGACCCTCCGAGTAGATGTCGGTGGTGACCCCGCCGAGCACGCCGCCGACGTCGGTCCAGTGCGCCATGCAGCAGGCGAATCCGGAAAGCTTGCCTCGATGGAAAATCGGCAGGCTGAAAGTGAAATGGTAGAGATGGCTGCCGGTGGTGTAGGCGTCGTTGGTCACCAGGATGTCGCCCGGCTCGATGCCGTCACCGGGTCCAACCTGCGCGAAATGCCTGAGCTTCGCCTTCACGGTCTCGGCCATGCCGCGGATGAAGCTAGGCAGTCCCAGGCCGATCGACACCGTCTCGCCCTCGGCGGTGTACAGGCCCACGGTGAAGTCGAGCGCTTCGTAGACGATCATGTTGTAGGCGGTGCGCATGAGATTGGTCTTCATTTCCTCGGTCACCGCAATGACGCCGTTGCGGATGATTTCAGTGAGGACCGCATCTGCACGCACACGCCGCTTCTTCGTCGCTTTCATGTCCTTGTCCCGATACTAATCGCCGTCATTCCGGACGCGCGCAGCGCGAGCCGGAATTCAGTGTCGTTCATGGCGCAGAGTCGCTGGATTCCCGCTTGGCCGTTCCCTCGAAACTCGCTTTCGCTCGTTTTCGCGGGAATGACGTGGCAATCTCGATCACGAGATTGCCGAATTCGTCCACCTGTAGCCTGTCGCCGGGAAGTACGACCGTCGTGGAGGCGTGCTCTTCGATAAGGGCCGGGCCGTCGATGCGGTTGCCCGCGCGCAAACTCTCTCGCGCGTAGGCCTGCGTCGCGACCGATCTTCCGAGCTCGGCGAAGTAGACGCTGCGCTTGCCGCAGCGCGCCGAGGCGAGCGGCGAGCGAGCGCCGCGCGCTATGCGCTCGAACCGCGGTTTCTTCATCGCGCCCGACACTGTTGCGCGCAGGCTCACGATCTCGGCGGGCTCCTCCGGCGCGCAGGTCCCGTAGCGCCGCAGGTGCTCCTCGTCGAACTTGCTCTTGAGCGAGTCGCGGTTGCGGCGGCGAAAGACTTCCGCAGGAAGTTGCACGGTGACCGGGTGCTCCTGTCCGACGTAGCGCATGTCGGCGGCGCGGGAGACTGTGACGCGCCCCGACTGCACGCTGCTTGCGGCGAGCGCTTTCCTGCCGTCCTCGATCAACATCGCATAGATTTTCTCGATCGCCTCGAACGAAACATCCGAAAGCCGCGCGAACCAGGTGCGCACGAAGTCGTAGCGCAGGTCCGAAAACAGCATCCCGAAAGCGCAGAAGTGTCCGGGCGCGCGCGGGACGATGACCCGATCCATGCCGATCTCGCGGGCGATGCTCGAAGCATGCAGCGGGCCCGCGCCGCCGTAGGCTATGAGGGCGAACGCGGCGGCATCGAGCCCTCGTTCGGTCGAGACCGCTTTCACCGCGTAGGACATGGCGGTTGCGGCGATCCGGAGGATTCCGTCGGCCGCGCGCGTGAGGTCGAGCCCGAGAGGCTTGGCGATGTGCTCGCCGACGGCGCGCTCGGCCGCGCGAACGTCGAGTTTCATCTCGCCGCCCAGGAAACGGTCCGCGCCGAGGCGCCCGAGGACGAGGTTGGCGTCGGTCACCGTGGCCTGAGTGCCGCCCAGGCCATAGCAGGCGGGCCCGGGCTCGGCGCCCGCGCTCTGCGGGCCGACCCTGAGCGCGCCGCTCGCATCCACCGCCGCGATGCTCCCGCCGCCCGTGCCCACTTCGAAGATGTCCATCATCGGGATCTGAACCGGAAGCGCCTGCGCGTAGCCGCCGATGAGGGCGGCGCCCGTGGTGAGCGCCTCGCCGCGGTAGATGACTCCCGCCTTCGCCGTGGTGCCGCCCATGTCGAAGGCGACGGCGTCGGCCAGCCCGAGTTCTCGGCACAGCGCCTGCGTGCCGATCACGCCCGCGGCCGGCCCGGATTCGAGCATGCGTACGCATTCGATCCTCGCCTGGCGCGATTCGTACAGGCCGCCGGTCGATTGCACCAGAAGAAACGGTCCCCCGAATCCGGATCCCTTGAGGCGCTCGTCGATACCGCTCAGGTACTCGCTCACCACCGGGCCGATGTAGGCGTTGGCGACCGCCGTCGAGCAGCGCTCGAACTCGCGGTACTCCCGGGAAAGCTCGTGCGAGGCGGTGACAAAAGCGCGCGGCAGGCGCTGCCGAGCGATTTCCTTCACCCGCACCTCATGAGAGGGGTTGACGTAGCTGTGCAGGAGCATGATGGCGACGGCCTCGACGCCCGCGGCCTCGAGCCGATCGCAGGCTGCGTGCACGCTCGCCTCGTCGAGCGGAACGTGGATTCCGCCTTCGGCGGTGACGCGCTCGCGCACCTCCAGCCTGAGCGCGCGCTCGACCAGCGGCACGTGCTTCTTGAAGTACAGGTTGTAGGCGTCGGGGCGGTTGATGCGCCCGATCTCGTAGACGTCGCGGAAGCCCTCGGTGGTCAGCAGCGCGGTCTTCGCGCCGGTGCGCTCGATCATGGTGTTGATCGCAATGGTCGAGCCGTGCAGGAACGCGCTCGCGTCGGCGAAGCGGGCGCCGGCCTTGTCCGCGCCGCCGGAAATTCCGTCGACGAGCCGCGCAGGCGTGGAGAGCGCTTTGCCGAGGAGCAGCCTGCCGCTTTTCTCGTCGAACGCGGCGACGTCGGTGAAGGTGCCACCGATGTCGGCGGCGAGGCGCGTGCGCTGCGACGCACTCGAGCGCCCGGATTTCCGAGTAGGCCTTGCCACCTTGTGCACTTCGCTTTCGATCTGCCGGGTCGGCGGGAGGGTACGCGGAGGCGGGATCAGAGACTCATCATACCGGCGGCACCTTGAAGGTGAGGTACGGCTCGCGCCTGATCTGCTCGGCGAGCGCGACTTCCCAGTCGAGATAATCCTTCATCGCTTGCTCGACCTGGGACTGGCCGTCGTAGGGGCGGTAGTAGATATCGTCGGTCGCCGATGCGAGATGCTCGGTTCCGCGCTCCAACGTAAAGCCCGCGGCGATCCATGCCGCCGTTCCGCCCGTGAGGACGCGAACACGCGCGGCAGTGATGCCCCTTGCGTCGAGCGCCGCGAGCTTCGCGAAAACGCCGTCGGGCGAGGTGAATACCCAATCCCCGGCTTCGCCGATCCGTGCCAGCGCGTCGCGCAGCCGTGAGCGCACCGCAAACCATGCGCCGGGGACGTGCCCGTCGCGGTACTCGATGCTGGTCGCGAAATCCAACACGGTCGATTCGCCAGTGTCGAGCCGGCGCCGTAGTTCGGCTGCGGAGACCTCGTCCACTTTCGCGTTTTCCATTCCGAGCACGCGCGGCGGTTCGACGCCCTTCACGCGCGGCGCGCCCGCTGGAGCTTCGAGCACGCTCACCTCGGGCCAGCCCATCTGCAGCAGCCACGATGCGGTCATAGTCGCGCGCACGCCGTCCGAATCGGCGAGAACGATCCGCGCGTTGCGCACCGCCGCGTAGCGATCGGTGGCCTGGACGAGCTGGCCGCCTGGCGCGTTTGCAAAGCCCGCGAGATGGCTCTCGCGGTACTCCTCGGGGCTGCGCACGTCGAAGCAGTAGAGCGTGCGCGTTGTGTCCCGCCTGATGCGGTCGAGTTCGGCCGGGGAGATCTTCGCGACACCGAAGCGCTTTGCGATGCGCGCCGCGGATTCGCGCGCTCTGCCAAGCGCGGCCTCGCCCGGTGCGGGCGCCTCGCGCGTGCTGCCGTGCTCGAGCGCAAGACCGGCGAGATGCCAGCCCATCGTGCCATTCTTGAGCGCGACCACGCGGTTTGGCAGCCCGGCGTTGATCAATGACTGTGCGCCGAGGATCGAGCGCGTGCGCCCGGCGCAGTTCACGACCACCAGCGTCTCCGGACGCTTTACGATTTCATGAATGCGATAAGCGAGCTCTGCTCCGGGACAGTCGAGCGCCCCGGGGATGTTCATCACCCGATATTCGCTCGCCGGCCGTGAGTCCAGCACCACCATGTCCTCGCCTGCATCCATCCGCGCCTTGAGCTCCGCGGCGCCGATTCGCGGCGTTTCGCACGCATGTTCGACGTGCTCGCCGAACGCCTTGCTCGGCACGTTGATCCCCGAGAATAGCTCGAACCCGGCGGCGCGCCACGCTTCGACGCCGCCCTGCAGCACCGAGATATTCCGGTAGCCGAAGCGGCGCATCGCGGCTGCCGCGCGCTGCGCGAGCGTCTCGTCGCCGTCGCAGAGCACGACCCGCGTCGTTCGCCGCGGCACCCCCTTGTCGAGCAGCAGCTCCAATCTGGAAAGCGGCAGACATGCGGCGGTGAAAAGGTGGCCGGCCGCGAATACGCCTTCCTCGCGTACATCGAGGAGCGCAAGCTCCTCGCCGTCGCCGAGCATCTCGCGCAATTCGATTGCCGTAACGAGCGGGCTGCAAATCACGGCCATGGCGTTCCTCTCAAACCCCGGTATCTTACCTCTGCTGTCAACAAGAACCCGGCAAATACGTTGAATCCTTTTTGGGGCCGTCCTGTGTCGGGAGTGAGGTTCGCTTTTCAAGTCTGACGCAGGTGGCGTATCATTCCATTCCAGTCTCAAACACACGGTAATTCCCGTGGTTCTTCATACATAGGAGGACGACCATGAAGATCGCCCGACCGCAGCGCCAGCCGTACAGGACTCTTGCGTCGATTTCTCTTGTGCTCGCACTTGCTGCGTGCGCCAGCGGCCCGACCGTCGTCGAAAGCGACCTCGGCATGAAGGGCGCCCCCGACTGGGTCAACAAGGGCACCAGCGTGCTCAACGACCGGGATGGCAGGCTTTTCCACGGGGTAGGGTCTTCCCCCGCGATGGGGGACGAGTCGCTGCAGAAATCGACTGCCGATGACCGCGCCCGGGCGGAAGTCGCGCGGATTCTCTCCACCTTCATGGACGTCATCGGCAACGATTACGTCGCGGCGACCGGTACGGGCGCCAACGCCAGCGCCGAGCAGGCCGTATCGCGCCAGATCAAGGCCGTCACCAAGCAGAATCTTGCCGGATCGAAGATCATCGGCCGCTGGAAGGACGCAAAGACGAACGTGGTCTATTCGATCTCCGAGCTCGATCTGAAGCAGGTCAAGACCACGACGCAGGGTGCCAAGGACATGAACGACGACCTGCGCCGCTACATCGACCGCAACGCCGAGAACATCTTCGACAAGGTTTCCGCCCAGGGGAGCAAGAAATGAACGACAGACTCTCGCTGCGCTCGGGCCTAGCGCTGGTTGCCCTTGTCGCGGTGTCCGCCTGCGCGACCAAAGTCGAGCGCCTTGACATGAGCGAAGCCAAGGACCTGAGCGGGGCTTGGAATGACAGCGACTCACGGCTGGTATCCGAAGAAATGATCCGGGACTCGCTATCGCGCGCCTGGCTCCAGGAATGGGGAGGCAAGAGGAGACCGGCGGTCATCGTCGGCGAGGTGCGCAACCTCAGCCACGAGCACATCAACGTCAACACTTTCACGCTCGATGTAGAGCGTGCCCTGATCAATTCCGGAAAAGTGGATTTTGTGGCCACCAAGACCGAGCGCAAGGGGATCCGCGAGGAGCGCAAGGACCAGGACATTAACGCCCGCGAGGACACTCGCAGTCCGATGGGCAAGGAGCTCGGGGCGGATTTCATGCTGACGGGCACGATCAACACCATCGTCGATCCGTCGGGCAGCACGCAGGTCCGCTTCTACCAGGTCAACATGACCCTGATCAGCCTGGCCGACAACCGCAAGGTCTGGGTGGGGCAGAAGGACATCAGGAAGCTGGTAACGCGCAGCAAGCTGCGGTTCTGATCTAGCTCCCCTCCGACGCGGCGCAAGCGCGGGAGCCGCCCCCGCGCAAACGCTCACGACTCCACCGACGGACCCGCCGACGGACCTGCGGACGGACCTACTACGAAGCTGGGGGTGGTGTGGTTTCAACTAGAGCATCGATGCCGGCTGCGGCGGCGTGTCTGGCCGTTCTCGCCGGGTGCGCAACCTTCAGCGACACGATTCAGTCCACGGAGCGCAGTCTCGCCCAACAGCAACCCAAGCTCGCCCTGGTCGAGTACGAAAAGCTCACGCTGGGAAGCGCCGACCGCGCTCTCTACCTCATGAACAAGGGGATGCTGCTCCGCATGGTCGGGGACTACGAGCAAAGCACAAGTACACTGGAAGAAGCCAAGAACCTCATCGACACTCTGAGGGCCGTCAGCGTGCGCGAGCAGGCGCTTTCCTTCGCGCTCAACGACTCGGCGCGTAGCTTCATCGGCGAGGACTTTGAGCAGGTGATGGTGCACGCCTATCTCGCGCTCAACTATCTCGAGCGGCGCCGGCTCGATGCCGCGCGCGTGGAAGCCTTGCAGGTTGACGTTCTGCTTCGCGAGATCGCGCAGAGTTCGTCGAGCCCGTATGCGGAAGACGCCTTCAGCCGTTACCTGACGGGCATCGTCTATGAGGACGAGCGTGAATGGAGCGATGCGATGATCGCCTACCGCAAGGCCTACGAGGCGTATCAAGGGCAGCTCAACCGCTTCGGCGTCGCGCCGCCCGAGATGCTCAAGCATGACCTCATTCGCCTGGCCGACCGCATGGGGCTCACGCAGGAGGCCGAGCGCTACCGGAATTCCTTCGGCATCAAGGACACGCTCAGCGCCGCGGCGCTCCTGGAGCACGGCGAGATCATTCTTACGGTGCACGCCGGGCTTGCCCCGGTCAAGCGCGAGCATGCGGTCATGGTGGTCAACCCGAGTACCGGGCGGCTGCTGAAGCTCGCGCTGCCGCAGTACCGTTCCCGCGGGCAGCCGTTCGCGTACGCGCGCGTCAGCATCGAGTCGCACTCGGCGACCACTTCCCGGGTGGTCAACGTCGACGCAATGGCGATGAAGAGTCTTGAATCCCGGATGCCCGCCATCACCGCCCGGGCAGTGGCGCGTATGATAGCCAAGGACAGTGTGGCGAAGGCGGCCGCCGGCGACCAAAGATCTGGAGGCCAGGCGCTGGCCGGATTGGCGGTCAATCTTGCCGCCGTGTTCACCGAGCGCGCCGATACGCGAAGCTGGTTCACGCTGCCCGGCGAAATTCATCTTGCGCGCATCGCGCTTCCGCCGGGCAACTATCGCGGGCGAATCGAGTTCTATGGGCGTGGCGGAAGCGTGCTTCAATCAAGCGAGTTTCAAGTCACGCTCGGCAAGGGTGAAAAGAGGTATATGTCGCGGCACTGGATTCCCACCAATCTCGAGGTCAAACCATGATGCGATGGCTATGGATCGTTGTAGCGAGTGTTTCCCTGAGCGGCTGTGCCAGCGTGCCAACCGCCGCGCCCGATTGGGTGACGGGCAAGAGCGCCCAGTATCCCGATAGCCGGTTTTTGGTCGGACGCGGCCAGGCCGACAGCCTGGAGGATGCGCGCAACCGTGCGCGCGCCGACCTGGCAAAGGTCTTTCAGGTGGCGGTGTCGGTCGAGACGAGCGACGTGACGCAATTTGCCTCGACGACCGAGAGTGGAGGTCAAGCCAGGACCGAATCCCAGGTCACGCGCAACATCGTGACCCGCACCGACCAGATCGTTCGCGGCATCCAGATCGCCGAGGCCTGGCAGGATCCGAGTAGCAAGGCGCACCACGCGCTCGCGACCCTGCCGCGCCTGCAGGCTGCGACGGGGCTGCGCCAGGAGGTCGAGCGTCTCGACGCGGCCACGCGCGGCCACGTCAATCAGGCACGCAGCGCCCAGGACCTGCTCGCGCAGGTGGCCTCGGCGAGCCGCGCGCACGATACGCAGCGGGAGCGCGATGCGGTGCAGAAGATGCTCCAGGTCGTCGACGTCACCGGGCGCGGCGTCGATCCGGAATTCAACAGCGGCCAGCTTGCCGCGGATCTTGCCGCGCTGCTCAAGCGCGTGCGGATGAAGCCCCAGGCGGCCCCCGGTTCCCAGGACGGCCTGGAGCGCATGCTGTCGGCCGCACTTTCGGCCGCCGGATTCGTGCCGGAGGCGGGGGCCGGCGCGCCCTACATTCTCGTGGGATCGCTCCAGCTCGACGATCTGGGCGTGATCGACGGCTGGTACTGGATGCGCGGAACGCTGGAAGTCCATCTCGCGGACGCAGTGAGCGGCAAGGTGCGCGGCAACAAGCGCTGGGAGATCAAGACTTCCAGCGCCCAGAAGGTCACGGCGCAGCGCCGCGCGCTCGACGAGGCCGACGCGGTGCTCAAGAGAGAATTGCGGCCGGCGATCCTCAGGTTTGCCGTGGGCAACTGATGGACCTCCAGGACATCAACTGAGATCGGAATGTCCATCACGCTCTACAACGCGCCGCAATCGACCTGCAGCCAGAGGGTGCGCTTCGTCCTGAACGCGAAGGATCTGCCGTTCGAAGAGGTCAAGCTCGACCTGCTCGCCGGCGACCAGCTCAAGCCCGACTACCTCGTGCTCAATCCGAACGGCGTCGTGCCGACGCTCGATCACGACGGGGCGATCGTGATCGATTCTTCGGTCATCATCGAGTATCTCGACGAGATCGAGCCGAATCGCGCGAACTTCACGCCGCGCGACCCGGTCGGGCGCGCTGCGATGCGCGCGCTCATGCGCTTCATCGACGAGATGCCGGCCGCCGCGGTGCGCGTGCCGACCTTCAATCTCGCGTTCCTGCCCCGCTTCCAGGCGATGAGCGAGGAGGAGTTCGCGGCGTTTGCGGAGTCGAAGCCCCTGCGCAAGGAATTCATGCTGGCGATGGGACGCCAGGGGTTTCCCGAGAAGGACATGAACGCGGCGCTCGATCGCATGCGGCGCACCTACGAGCGCATGGACCGGGCCATCGAGACGAGCGGCGGCCCATGGTTGCTCGGAGGCGACATCACGCTGGCGGACGTGTCGCTGATGCCCGCGCTGGTGCGCATGGCCGACCTCGGTCTCGATCACATGTGGGCGAAGCTACCCCGGGTGCAGCGCTGGGTCGAGGCGATCCGCGCCCATCGCGCGTTCAAGCCGACGTACTACTTCGGGTCGCTCTTGACTGAGAAATTTCCGCATTTGAGGGAGAAGGCAAAGGTCCTGTGATTCTGTCCCTGTCCCGCGAATCTGCGGCAGTGACTTCTCGAAGGACCGGGTAACCACCATGGATCTCGAGGACATCAGGCTCTACGTGGACGATCGTCCCGCTGAGGGCGTGTTCCGCGTGCATCGCGACGTCTATTCTGACCCGGAGCTCTTCGAGCTGGAGCAGAAATTCATCTTCGAGCGCAGCTGGAACTTCCTCGGGCTCGAGTCCCAGCTGCCGAAGGCCAACGACTTCATTACCGCCTGGATCGGCCGCACGCCGGTTCTGGTGACGCGCGGCGCCCGCGGCGCGCTTGGGGCCTTCGTCAACGTCTGCCGCCACAAGGGGTCATTGCTGTGCGCGGCCGAGGAGGGAAATGCGAAATATCACGTTTGCCCCTATCACGGCTGGGCCTACGACGCCTCCGGCAAGAGCATCGACATCAAGGACAGAAAGTCGGGCTGCTATGCGCCGGGTTTCGACGCGGACAGCCACGACCTCGTGCCGCTCGCAAGGGCGGCGAGCTACAAGGGACTGGTGTTCGGCAGCCTGTCATCGGAAGTGCCGCCGCTCGAGGAGTTTCTCGGCGACATGCGCTTCTTCATCGATCTGGTGACGGATCAGGGGCCGCGGGGAATGGAGTTCATTCCCGGGCGCTCGGTGTACACCTTCCGCGGTAACTGGAAGCTGCAGCTCGACAACGGCCTCGATCCCTACCATCTCACCACCACGCACCTCTCCTATATGGACCTGCAGGCGCGGCGCCGCCAAGGGGAGGGCCATCTTGAGGCACGCCAATACGACTGGGCGAAGCGGGCGAACGCGGAAGGCGGGACCTTTGCCCTGCGCTACGGGCACGCGACGACCTGGCTCAATCAGCCGGAGCCCGAGAAGCGCCCGATCTATCCGGCGCTTGCGGAGATCCGCGCGAGGGTCGGCGAGCTGCGCGCCGAATGGATGCTCAAGGCGCGCAACGCTCACGTTTTTCCCAACATGCAGATTGCCGATGCGATCACTTTGATGCTGCGCACCTTCCGTCCCGTCGCGGTCGATCGCACCGAGATGAGGAGCTATTGCCTCGCGCCGATCGGGGAGGCGCCGGAGCTGCGCGCCTGGCGCCTGCGCCAGTTCGAGGATTTCTTCAACCCCGGCGGCTTGGCCACGCCCGACGACACGGTGACCTACGAAGGCTGCCAGAGCGGCTTCGGCGCGCAGCCGATTTCTTTCCTGCAGGGCTACGCGCGCGGGATCGCGGCGCTCGAGAAAAGCGAAGACCCCGTCGCCAAGTCGATCGGCATCCACCCCGAGGCGAGCGTGAAGGGGAAGTTCGACATGTTCAGCGAGATCGGTTTTCACGCGCCCTATCGGGAGTGGGCGCGGCTGATGCAGGCGGGCGTCGCGGGCAACAAGGCCTATCCATGAGCGCGCGCGAGCCTGCCGTCCCATGAGCGCGCGCGAACCCGCCGTCATTCCCGCGAAAGCGGGAATCCAGAGTCGTTTCTCTGAAGGACGTGATCTGATCTTGCGCGAAGCGATGTATCTGGATGAGCAGCGCTGGGACGAATGGCTGGCGTCGTATACCGAGGACTGCGAATACTGGATGCCGGCGTGGAAGGCGGACGGCACGCCCACCACCAATCCGCAGGCCGAGCTCTCGCACATCTACTACGCGAACCGCGCGGGGCTGGAGGACCGCATCGTGCGCATCCGCTCGGGGAAATCACCTGCGTCCACGCCGATGCCGCGCACCGCGCATATCCTCGGCACGGTCCTGCCGCTCGAGGCGCCGGCGGCCGACCGGCTGCGCCTTCGCTCGAGCTGGGTGTGCCATGTGTACTTTCCGCGCTCGCATGAGAGCCACGCGTTCTTCGGGCGCTCGGAGCACGAGCTGGTGCTGCGCGAGGGAGATTGGCGGATCGCGAAAAAGAAGATCCTGCTGCAGAACGACTATATCCCGACGATGCTTGATATCTACTGCGTCTAGAGCGTTGTCATCCTGAGCGAAGCGAAGGATCTGCTTTTCAGCAGCCGAGCGAAGGAAACCATGACGACACGCGCAAGACCGGGCCGCGCGCCGGCTTTCTCCGCAGCGCTCGAAGCCACACGGCTCCTAGGCAAGTGGACCAAGCTCGCTCAAGGGCATGTGATGTTCGGCGCGGGCTGCTCCTGCGGCGTCGGTGTGGGCGCGCGGCTGCAGGATTTCGAGCAGCAGATCCTCGACTACCTTCACGCCAAGCACGGCGCGGCGGCGGTCGAGCGCGCGGGGTATCGGCAGGGAGAAGCGGGGAGCGTCACGGCGTTGCTGCGCGCGATCGCGACGCAGGGCGCGGGCAACGGCGGCCACGCCGCACTGCTCGCCGACTTGGAAAGAAGCCTCGACTCGTTCGACGAGCTGCACCGCGGGCGTTAGCCCCGGGCAGCTGCGGAACGTTTAAATTCAGTGGCCGGCCTCTTGCGGGCCGATCGTTCTGTGGGCAACACCCCGGAGCAGTTTGCAGCTCAGATTCGCGAAGACCTGGCGCCCTGGGAAAAAGTGGTCAGGCAGGCCGGCATCAAGATCGAGTGAAGCTGACCGGAGATCTGTCCGGCGTCGCGCGCCACTGCCCTCAAGCGGCGCTGCCGCTTCGTCGATCTCGCCGTTGCTCTCTACAATAGAAAAGCCCCGCATTGCACGGGGCTCTTATTTTGCCACCCTCGGTGGCGATGCTTCGGCGCCGTGGTTACGGCGCCAGGACACTCGCGTGTCGTTTCACTTCAAGCGGTTTCCATAGTTGTTCGCTATAGAGCCTCCTGTTGCAACATGAAGTCGGTGCGCCCGTGGGGGCACGCACCTGAACTATTCTACCCCCAAAAATACGGATAGGACAACAAGTTGCATCGGGGCAGACTCTCTGCCGGAAACATGCCTGAAATATTCGTAGCGGTTACTGCACTCCGCCCGCTATTCCAAAGTCTGATTCATTTAGGATGCTGCTTCTTGGTTAGTAGCCCCTTGAGATCTGCGAAGGGAGCATAGGTCGATACGCGGCCACCGGCGGAGGGGCTGCTTCCCCCGCCAGCCGCTTCTAAGTGCCGCTGGTGTTCGTTGTCGTGGCAGTACAGACACAGCAACTCCCAGTTGCTGCCATCGGGCGGGTTGTTGTCGTGATTGTGGTCTCGGTGGTGGACCGTCAGTTCGCGCACGTTGGCACGCGTGAACTCGCGGGCGCAGCGCCCACAGATCCAGGGGTAGATCTTCAACGCCTGTTCCCTATAGCCCCGTTCGCGCTTCTCGGCAGTGCGACGGGCATCGGCGACGATGCGGTCCAGCTTGCCAGGGTCACTTGCGCTCATGAAGCCACGTCAGCGGCGCGTCAGACGAAGCGATTCGATCATCGCCAGGAAGTCGTCGGGTGCTCCGCGCTCGAACGACATGCGTTGGCCCGTTCGGGGATGTGCAAATCCGAGAACTCGCGCGTGGAGCATCGGGCGCATCGCTTCGATCGTTCGACCTGCGTAGTCGCGGATATAGACGCGTTCGCCGACCAAGGGATGGCCGAGTTCGGACAGGTGGATGCGGATCTGATGCTGCCGCCCGGTTTCGAGGCGGCACTCGACCAAGGTCGCACCCGCGAGCGCAGCGATCGGTGTGATGTGCGTAACCGAACGCTTCGCCTCGGGCGGAATTCCACCCTTGGGACGCCGAAAGTGACCATGGGAGCCGCGGATTCCGTCGCCGCGATCTGCGATGAGATGAGTTTCGACACGCTTCGCAGTGACCGCGCCGTGCGCGATCGCATGATAGACGCGCTCGATGTCGTGCGCGCGGAACTGGATGTCCAGAATGCGCTTCGCGTCCAGGGTGCGCGCGAATACCATCAAGCCGCTCGTCTCCTTGTCGAGCCGGTGAACCACGCCGAGCTCGGGGAGGCGGCCGCGTCCGCCCATTCGCCGCAGCAGAACTCGCATGCAGCCGACGAGCGTGTCCTTGTCGCCCGGCTCGTAGGCGATGCTCAGCATTCCGACGGGCTTGTCGACGACGACGACGTCGCGGTCGAAGAACACGATCGCGCTCTCGGGTAGGGCACCGCTACGGAGCTTCGGCGCACGTTCATCGACGACCACCACCGCTTCGGGAGAAACGCGTAAGGCCGAGTCGAGGCACCGCTTGCCGTTCACCGTCACGCGCCCTTCGGTGCACAGGTCACGCGCGCGCGACCACGCAGCGCCCGTCTGGTCACGCACGATCGCGGCGACGGTGGGCTCGGGCAGTCCCATCTTGCGTGCGGGTTGCGCGGGTCGCGCTTCTCTCGTTCCTGCTCTCACCGGCTCCGTGGGCCGCATCCTGACTCTAAGCCCGCGCGAGCGCCGCCTTGACCCGCTCCGGCGTCAAGGGCACGCGGCGCAGCCGCACGCCGGTTGCGTCGAAGAAGGCGTTCGCTACTGCGGCCGGAATGACGCGTATGGTCGGCTCGCCCGCTCCGGTGGGCGCGACTTCGGGCCGGTTGATCAGCACGACGTCGATGGTCTCGGGCGCATCCGCGATGTCGAGTATGGGATAGCTCATCCAATCGACGCTCGTCACGCGGTCGCGCTCGAAGCGCACTTCCTCGAAGAGCGTGCGCGAGAGGCCGTGCACGACGTTGCCCTCGATGGTGTAGCGCAGGCCCTCGGGATTGATGACGAGGCCGCAGTCGTGCGCCACGGTGAATTTCTTCGCCCGGATCCTCCCGGATTTGGGCTCGACCTCGATCTCGGCGACCACCGCGACGATGCTGCCGCCGCGCTGCGCGTAGGCGATTCCGCGGCCGGGATACACGCCCCCCATGAGCGTGGCGCGCGGCCCGGGACGCGCCTGCCATCCCGCTTTCTCCGCCGCCGCCCTGATCACCGCCGCGTCGCGCGGCGCGGTGACGTACCTCAGCCGGAACGCGACCGGGTCTTCGTTGGTCGCGTGAGCGAGCTCGTCGATGAACTGTTCGCTGCCGAACTGAATTTCCGGACCCACCGGATCACGCAGGTGCGCGGTGCGCAGCGGCGAACAGGAATCGAGCAGAGGTGGGATCGTCTCCCACGCGAGGCGCTTATTGTCGAACCCATAGGACTCCGCCGGCACGTTGAACCCGTCGTTGGGCTTGGGCGGGTGGCCGGTGGACATGCCGACCAGGCTGTGGCTCGGGTCGGACTCGTTGGTCTGGATGTTGATGCGCGAAAAGCCCTTGGAAATGAACTCGTACCCGATGACCTTGCCCGAGGCGTCGATCGCGGCGCGCGCGCGGTGCACGCAGGCCGGGCCCTTCGGATCCCAGGCGATGCCGTCCTCGCGCATGCCCTGGACGCGCACCGGCTTGCCGGTGAGCTTGGAGAGCATCGCCGCGTCGAGCGCCGCGTCGCCCGCGTCGTTGCGGCCGTAGGAGCCGGGTCCGGGCACCCAGATCGCGCGCACCTTGTCCGCCGGCAGGCCGAGCAGCCGGGCGACGCCCAACTGAACGAAATGCGGCTTCTGCGAGCCGGTCCATACCACCACGCCGTCCGCGCGCACGTCGGCGACCGCGCACGCGGGGCCCATGCTCGCGTGCGACTGGAACGGCCACTCGTACTGGGCCTCGACGACGCGCGCGGCGGTCTTGAACGCGCCGTCCGGGTCGCCCTTCTTCACCGGGTCCTCGCGCTTCTGTACCGGTGCGCTGCGGATGTGGTCGTACAGCCCGGCCATCGCCGGGAAGGGATCTTTCTTCGTCTCGTTCCAGCTGACCTTGAGCATGCGCGAAGCGCGCACAGCATCCCACTCGTGCTCGGCGAGCACGGCGACGAAGTCCTTCTCGCGCACGACGCGCGCGCCCTTCACCGAGCGGATCGAGCCTTCGTCCACGCTAGCCACGGTGCAGGCCGCGCGCGTGGGTCGGATCACCCGCGCATGCAGCATTCCCGGCAGCGCAACGTCGGTGACGTAGTTGTCGGTGCGGTAGACCTTGCCGGCGACGTCTCGGCGAGCGAACGACTTGCCCACCACCCGGTATTCGGAGGGAGATTTCGGTTTCGCCTGGACCTTGATGTCCATGGGATTGCCGGTCTGCTTGTTCCACTCGACCTGGTGGTTGAAGTGGCGCCCGCCGATCAGCTCCGCGTAACTCACTCTCTTCGACGGATCGGATACGGCGCTGACCACGCCGTCATCGACGCGCAGTTGCGCGGCCGGAACGCCGAGCTTTTGCGATGCGCTCTCGACGAGAAGGCGCCGCGCTTCGGCGGCGGCGTTGCGCAGCGGCCGCGCACCGGTGGAGATGCCGGTGCTGCCGGATGCGCTGCCCTGGTTGCAGGTGAGCGCGGTGTCGCCCATCACCACATCGACTTTTTCGTAGGTGACGTCCAGCTCGTCGGCGACGATCTGCGCGATCGCCACGTCCAGGCACTGGCCCATGTCCATCTTGCCGAAAAAGGCGACCACCCTTCCGTCCTTGCCGATCGCCACCCAGGAGTCGAGCTCGGTGGGGAGAAGCGCTGGTCTGACGCTCCCGACGGGGGCCTGCGCAAGGGCGTCGCCGACGAAGACGGGCCCCGAGGCGGACACGATGAGCGCGCCGGACGCCTTCAGGAACTCGCGGCGGGAGAGCGGCATGTTTCCAGTCTGAAATGCGCGTGCATTCATGATCGTCTCCTCAGGCCATCTGCTGTTGGGCGCGCTTGATCGCGCGCAGGATGGAAACGTGCGTTCCGCAGCGGCACTTGAGGCCGGCGAGCGCCTCGCGCACTTGCGCGTCGCTCGCCTTCGGGTTCTTTTTCAGAAACGCCGCCGCGGTCATGATCCAGCCGTTGATGCAGTAGCCGCACTGCGGCACCTGCTCTTCGACAAACGCGGCCTGAAGGGGATGCGGTTTCTTCGGCGTGCCGAGGCCCTTGAGCGTCGTCACCTTCTTGCCCGCCACCGCCGAGAGCGGCATCACGCAGGAGCGCACCGGCTCGCCGTCCAAATGCACGGTGCACGCGCCGCATTGCGCAAGACCGCAGCCGAAATGCGGGTTGCCCATCTCGAGGTCGTTGCGCAGCGCGTACAGGAGTGGCATGTTCGGATCGGCGTTGACCGTCACCGCTTTACCGTCGACGGCGAATTTGATGCTTGCCATGAAGCCTCCTTAAGTCGGGTGTGGCCGCGTAGAAACCGGGCCGTTGGGATTTTGGAAACTAGTGTAGACCTGAGGCATAGGCGGCGCAACGCGATTCGAGGTCTGCGGCTGAAGATGGTGGACGTGCTTCTGCGATCTCACTTATAGTTGTTCACCAAGGCCAAACAAACGCTTGAGGAGCTAGCAACGGCAATTCATCGAGGGGAGCACGGCATGAAAATTTCAGGCTTGAATTGTCTCAGCCTTTTTCTTGCGTTTCTTCTTACGGCATGCGGAGGCGGAGGCGGGGGAGACGGCACGACCGGCCCGGGCGCAGCACCGGTCTTTCCGCTTTTTTCCTACGTAGCTAACTTTAACGACAATACCGTATCGATCTACGCTGTGGATGCCGCGACCGGCCAGTTGCGCGCGCGCGGCTACATTGCGGCGGGAACGAATCCCAGCTCCGTTGCCGTGGACCTGGGCGGTAAGTTCGCCTACGTCACGAATTACACTTCGAACAACGTCTCGGCTTTCAGCATCAACGCCGCGACCGGGGCATTGACCGGTATCGGCGTGCCGATCGCGGCGGGAACGAATCCAACCTCGGTGACGGTCGATCCAGCCGGCAAATTCGCTTTCGTGGCAAATCGCGGTTCGGCCAACGTCTCGGCCTACACGATCAACGCAACGACCGGGGCGCTGGCGGCCGTCGTCGGCTCGCCGTTTCTTGCAGGAACGCTGCCTCGGTCCGTGGCCGTCGATCCTTCGGGCAGGTTTGCGTACGTCTCGAATTTGACTTCGAGCGACATTCGGGCCTACACCATCAACGCAACGACCGGGGCGCTGGCGGCCGTCGTCGGCTCGCCGTTTCCTGCAGGAACGTCGCCTGTCTCGGTAACGGTCGATCCTTCGGGCAGATTCGTCTATACAGCGAACGCCGGCGGCGACGTCTCGGCATTCAGCATCAATTCCACGACAGGCGCCTTGACTTCCGTGGGGGTAGCGGTCGCGGCGGGGGGAAGTCCTCAGTCGGTTACAGTGGATCCGTCCGGCAGATTCGCCTACGTGGCGAATTTCACCTCGAACAACGTCTCGACCTACAGCATCAACGCCTCGAGCGGCGCATTGACTGGCATGGGCCCGGTGGCGGCCGGAACGGGCCCGGTCGACGTCAAGGTCGATCCTTCCGGAAAATTCGCCTACGTCGTCAATGACACGACCACCGACATCTCGGCCTACAGCATGGACGCTGCAACCGGGGTCTTGACGAGTCTCGGCACCGTGCGCAGCCGCTCGGGTGCCGGCTCGCTGGCGATGACCAAAGGCGCGGCGGCGGTGACCTACACGCCCAAGTTCGCCTATGTGGCGAATAACTTTGTAGGCACTCTCTCAGGGTATGCCGTCGATCCGTCTACCGGAAGTCTGACGCGACTCGATATCGACCCCACGACTGTGGGTCAGGATATTGCCGCGGGGTCTGCGCCCGCCTCGGTGGCCGTAGATCCTTCCGGCAGGTTCGCGTATTCAGCCAATGAGCTTTCCGCCGCCTCAGCAGTCTTCGCCTACACGATTAATGCCGCCTCAGGGGTGTTGACGGCGATGACGGGCTCGCCCTTTCCTGGGGGGGACGGTGCTTTCTCGGTGGCGGTGGATCCTTCCGGCCGGTTCGCGTATGTAGCGAACTACAACGGCAACACCGTCTCAGCGTACAGCATAGACACCGGCACGGGGGTGCTGACGCAGATCGACGCCGACGCCGCGACGGGCGGAATTCAGGATTTTCCCGTGGGGGCTCGTCCTCAATTCGTGATGGTCGATCCAACAGGCAGATTTGTCTACGTGGCGAACACCAATTCCGCCAACGTCTCTGCGTTCACCATCAATGCGGTCACAGGTGTATTGACGGCGATCGCGGGATCGCCGTTTGCAGCCGGGACCGGTCCTCTCTCGGTGACGGTGGATCCTTCAGGAAAATACGTCTATGTAGCGAATGCAGGCTCCACGAACGTCAACAATCCGACTTCTGGTTCCGTCTCGGCCTACACCATCAACGCCACGACCGGGGCGCTGACGCGTATAGACGCCGACTCCGGTACGGGCGGCATTCAGGATTTTGCCGCGGGGACGACTTCCTGGGGAGTGACAGTGGATCCTTCCGGCCGCTTCGCCTATGTGACGAACAATCTTTCGGCCAACGTCTCGGCCTACACGATCAACGCCACGACCGGGGCGCTGACGGCCATCACCAGCTCACCCTTTGCTGCGGGAACGAATCCACGGTCGGTCACGACAGACCCTTCCGGAAAGTTCACGTTTGTTGCGAACCGCGGCACCAACAACGTCTCGGTCTATGCGATCAATGCCACAACCGGGGCGTTGACAGCCATCGCGGGTTCGCCGTTTGCCACGTCAAACGGGCCCGCCTCGGTGACAGCAATGGGGACGATTCAGTAGGGAGACGGAACTCGAAGAGGCCGGCGTGCCGCTGGTATCCGGGTGGCGACCGGGGATAGCTCACGGTTTGATTTATCGAGGATCGGGAAAACGTGGTCCGTCCGGGTCTGTCCCCGGTCTTGACGCACGGCGGCGGCGAGGAGGAGCGGTGAAAGCAAGCGCGCGAGAGACGGGAATCGACCTCGAGCGGTTCAGGCTGCGCCGCTTCGTCGAGGAGCTGCGGCAGTCCGGAGAATTGGATGTCCGGGCCGGAGCCGTGGATCTCGCCGAGGTCGCTGAGGCGCTCGAGGGCAATGCCAAGGCGGTGCTCTTCGAGCGCGTCGGCCGCGAAGGCGCGCAGCTCGCCGGCAACGTCATGGGTAGCCGCGCGCGCCTCGCGCGCGCTTTCGGTACGGCTCATGACGGACTGCTCCCCGAGGTGCTCCGCCGCCTGCGAACGACACAGCAGATCGTCGAGGTGCCGCGCGAAGCGGCGCCGGCACAGGAAGTCGTCCTCACCGGCGACAAAGCCGACCTTACGTCTCTGCCGGTAAATCTTCAGCACGGCCTGGACGGCGCGCCCTACATTTCCGCTTCGATCGACTTCGTTGTCGATCGCTCGAGCGGCTGGACCAACGTCGGCGTGCGGCGCCTGATGCTGCGCGGGAGGCGCGAAGCGGGGGTCGATCTCAATTCACCCTCCGACCTGCGCGCGCTCTACGAGGCGGCGGTGAAACGTGGTGAGCGGCTGCAGGTAGCTTTTGTCGTCGGCTCGCATCCTGTGGACTACGTCGCCGCGGTGATGCGCCTGCCGGTGGACGAGCTGGGCCTGGTCGCGAGCCTGCGCGATGCGCCGCTCGCAGTGGTGAAGTGCGTCAGCTGCGACATTCGCGTCCCGGCGGACGCGGAGTGGGTGCTCGAGGGCACTCTGGACGAGCGCGGACACGTCGAGGCCGAAGGGCCCTACGGCGAGTTCCTCGGCTACTACGGCGTCGTAAAACAGAACCCGGTGTTCCATCTCACCGCGGTGACACGGCGCCGCGACGCGCTGTTTCAGACCGCGACGATCGGCGGCCGGAGCCTCGCCCGCACCGACACCGCGCAGTTGAACGCGCTGCGCACCGAGGTGATGGTGTGGCGCGCGCTCGAGACCGCGGTGCGCGAGACAAAAGCCGTGTATGCGCCCCCCGCGAGCGGCGGCATGTACAACTTGCGTATCGCCCTGCGGCAGCGCGTGCCGGGCGAAGCGAGGAACGCGATCGCCGCCGCGTTCGGCTGCCTCGCCAACGTCAAGCACGTGTTCGTGGTCGATCCGGACATCGATATCTTTTCGGATGAGCAGATGGATTGGGCGCTCGCGACGCGCTTTCAGGCCGACCGGGATCTCGTGGTGCAGTCCGGATTCCGCACGCTCCCGCTCGATCCGTCTCTGCGCGGAGCGAAAACCGGCGCCAAGGCCGGCTTCGATCTCACGCTGCCGATGGGCGAAGCAGGCGGGATCGAATCGACGATTCCGGAGCCGCCGCGCCTGGAGGGAAAACGCTTCGCCTCGGTCGAAACCGCGCTCGCAGACGGACCGAAGACGTTCGAAGCGCTGATGGCCGCACTCGCTAGCCGCGATGGGCGCGAAGTGGTGCTCGCGCTCGAGGCGCTGCGCGAAGCCGGGCGCCTCGCCAGGGAGAAGGACGGCTGCTGGGTGCTGAAAGCGGGCTAGTGTTGCAACTCTTTTTCCGGAGGCCATTGCGCGACTGCCTGGTCGCGGCGTTGTGTTTTTCGATGGCGGGCGCGCATGCGGCTGACGAGCAGGTGCCGCGCGTGCCGGGGATGGAAGCCCACCGTATCGACGAGCCCGTGTTCAAGGCTCGCGTGGTCGTTTACGAGGCCGGCCGCGGCAACGCGCGCTCGATTCTCCTGGTGCACGGAATCGGCGATGAGGGCGCGCGCGATTATCGCGACCACATCGCCTGGCTCCGGGAATCCTTTCACGTCGTGGCCGTGGACTTGCCCGGTTTTGGCGCTTCGGACAAGGCGAACGTCCTGTATTCGCCGGCCAACTATGCCGCCGTCCTCAGGCTTGTCGCCGATCGCTTTCTGAAGCGCCCCTTCGTCCTGGTGGGGCATTCGATGGGCGCGGTGGTCTCGCTGCGCTACGCGGCGACTTATCCCGAGGACGTGGATCGGCTCGTCGTGATCGACGCCCCGGGGATACTGCACCGGCATTCGATCACCAACCATTACCTCACGCACGTGGGCCTGGAGTCGTTTCCGCCTGCGATCGACCCGCTCGAGGGCCTCGCAAAGCTCGCCCGAAAGCTCCTCGCTCCGCTCGAGCGGCTGGGCCCCGACCCGCAAGTCATCCTGGAGAGCGCCCAACTGCGCAAGAGTATTCTCGGGGCCGATCCGGCGAAGATCGCCGGGCTCGCGGTGGTGTGCGAGGACCTGCACCTGGACCTGCCGAAGATCCGCGCCGAGACGCTCGTCGTCTGGGGCGCAAAAGACACGATTGCGCCGCTTCGCACCGGCAAGGTGCTCGCGGTCAAGCTGCCCAGGGCCAAGCTGACGGTGATCGAGCACGCCGGGCACGAGCCTATGCTCCAGGCGCCAGGGGCGTTTCGCGCCGTACTGGAGCCGTTCCTGAAGGACGGCTTGCCGCGTGCGGCGCCGGGCGAGGCGGCTTCTCTATCGCAGAAAGGAAACGGCACCTGCCGGGGTGCTCGCCGCCGGCTGTTCGAGGGCGAGTACGACAGCCTGACGATTGAGGGCTGCAAGCAGGTTCGCATCCGTAACGCACGCGTGCGGGAGCTGCGCATCCTCGATTCCGAAGTCGCGATCGAGGACAGCCATATCGGCGGCGGCGAGATCGGTCTGTACACCCGCGGCTCCATGATCGTGATGACCGGCGGGCGGATCGAAGGGGACACCGCGATCACGGCGCTCGGCAGCCGGCTCGATCTCGCCGCTGTCGAGGTGGAAGGGCGCAAGGCCGCGGTGACCGCGCCCAAGAGTTCCTACATCGTCTTTTCGCTGAGCCGGCTGCGCAGCCCTTACAACCGCGACGAAGTGCACGACTTCTACGAGGTCACGCCGAAAAACCCGCTTTGAGTAGATTTAGGCTGAGCTGCGAACCGCCCAGCCCAATCCGGGACTACGCGCGTCCCTGCAGGGCTGCGATGCGCTCCTCGATCGGCGGATGGCTGGAGAAGAGCGCCATCCACCCGGGCCGGCCGCTGATGCCCGACGCGGCGAGCGACTTCGGCAGCTCGCCCGGCTGCAGACCGCCGAGCCGCTTGAGCGCGCCTATCATGGGCTGCGGCGTGCCGAGCAGGCGCGCCGAGCCCGAATCGGCGCGGAACTCGCGTTGGCGCGAGAAGTAGAGAACGATAATCGAAGCGAGGATGCCAAAGACGATCTCGCACACGATCACCGTGATGTAGAACCCAGGACCGATGCCGCGCTCGGTGCGGAACACCATCTTGTCGATGAAGTAGCCGACGACGCGCGCGAGAAAGACGACGAAGGTGTTGACCACCCCTTGGATGAGGGTGAGCGTGACCATGTCGCCGTTGGCGATGTGAGCGATCTCGTGGCCGAGCACCGCCTCGATTTCGTCCCGGTTCATCGATTGGAGCAATCCGGTCGACACCGCGACCAGGGACGAATTCTTGAAGGCGCCGGTGGCAAAGGCGTTCGGCTCGCCCTCGAATACCGCCACTTCCGGCATGCCGATGCCGGCCTTGTCGGCGAGCTTGCGCACCGTGTCCACCAGCCAGCGCTCGTGTGCGCCCTCGGGAGCGTCGATCACTTTGGCGCCGGTGGACCATTTCGCTATCGGCTTGGAGATGAGAAGCGAAAGGATCGATCCGCCGAACCCGATGATGAGAGAGAACATGAGCAGCGTCTCGATATTGAGGCCGTTCGCCGTGAGGAACTGGTTTGCCCCAACGAGGTTCAGGATCACCGAGAGCACGATGACTATCGCGAGGTTGGTGGCAAGGAACAGAACGATGCGTTTCATGGCTTGGGCCTCCGTGCAAAAATTGGTTAGCGGCGAGATGGGGTCGAAGTTCCGGGATTCAAGCTTGCGCCACCGGATCAGGCCCGCGATTGTATCCCCCACAAGCCCCAAAAACAAAAAGGCGGGAGGTCCCGCCTTTCTGGTCTTGCGCGGCCTCCAAGGGCCGGACTCGGTCCTAGCTCTTCGACTCGGACTTCGCCTTCGACTCGCTCTTGCCTTTCGACTCGGTCTTACCCTTGGTCTTCTTCTTGCCTTTTTCGCCCTTTGCCTTGGCAGGCTGAGCCGGGGTCGCCGGCGTGGCTTTCGTAGCCGGCGTTGCGCTTTGCGCGGGTGTTACCGGAGCGGCCTTCGGCGCCTGCGCGGCGACGTTGAGCGCGGTGCCGGCGAACGCGGCTGCGACAAGTACTGCGATCAGCTTTTTCATGTCATATCCTCACGAGTGGTTGAAAGAAATGTCCATTGATGCGGACATGATTCCGATAACGCGGGCGCGCGGTCAGCGTTGACCCGCGGACGAAATCAACTGCGTTTGTCGCCGGCAAGCGACAGCCCCCGTACCCTCGTACAATTGCTGGCGATGCCGCCGGAAAACTTCACGCTCGGTTTTATCGGCGCGGGCCGCGTGGGCACCGGGCTCGCGACGGGTTTCGCCCGCGCAGGCCACGACGTCGTCGCCGTTGCGAGCCGGAGCATCGCTTCGGCGCAAGCGCTCGCCAAGCGCGTTCCCGGCGCGCACGCGGTTGCACCGCAGGAAGTCGCGGACCGCGCCGATCTCGTTTTTCTCACCGTGCCCGACGACGCAATCGAAACCGTGGCCTCAAGCGTCCGTTGGCGCGCGGGTTGCGCATGCGTGCATTGCAGCGGCGCCGCGGACCTGGACGTGTTGAAGAAGGCGGCCGCCGACGGAGCGCTCGCGGGCGCTTTTCATCCGCTGCACATGTTCGGCGAGCAGGGAGAATCCGCCGACGCGCTTCGCGGCTGCGCCGTTGCGCTTGCCGGTCCCGACGCGCTCGTGGAAAAACTCGAGCGCCTCGCTCGTTCCCTCGGCGCAAGACCGCTGCGGTTGCCCGAGGGCGGGCGCGCGCTCTATCACGTTGCGGCCAACTTCTCCGGCGCCTTCGTCATCGCCTTGATGCAGGAGACCATCGCGCTGTGGAAAAAGCTCGGCATCCCGGAAGACGACGCGCTCGCGGCGCTCCTGCCGCTACTGCGCGGGACCGTGGACAACGTCGAGCGGCTGGGCGCGGCGGGGGGGCTCGGCAGCGCAGTCGCGCGCGGCGACGTTGGAACCATCCGCAGGCACCTCGACGTCCTCGCAAAAGAAGCGCCCGACTCGCTCGAGCTGTATCGCTTGCTGAGTCTGCGCACCGTTCCCCTCGCGCTTTCCAAAGGGACGCTGAAGCCGGAGGCGGCGAAGGAGATCGAAGCGCTATTGAGATCGAAGAAGGATTTTGGCGAGCTCTGATCCGCGGCCGGAAATCGCGCCAGATGTTTTCGAGTCCCAAGCAAGGCGGAACGGCGACCGAGCAGGGTTTCACCCCCTGAGAAATCAGACACTTGATCGTCTGCGCGCAACCTATCAAGGACTGAAATCCTAAGTTGCGGTCGGACGGCTCTGATTTGGCGGAACATTTCTGACAAGCGTAAACTGAGGCGCCAGAATAGTTGGTTTTTCGGAAGATGATTGAGCGTTCGATGGCACAGTAAAATTGGCTAACTCAATAGGAGGCACACCGCAAATGAATCCAAACAAGGCTCTTTGGGAAAAGGGAGACTTCACTCGCATCGCCGAGACCATGAGAGCAAGCGGCGAAGCGCTCGTCGCAGGCTTAGGCATTACGAAGGGGCTCAAGGCCCTGGATCTCGGATGCGGAGATGGAACGACGGCCGTGCCGGCGGCAAAGCTCGGGGCGGACGTGCTCGGTGTCGATATCGCGAGCAACCTTGTCGATGCCGGGAACAAGCGGGTGTCAACACTTGGCTTGAAGAACTGCAGGTTTCAGGAAGGTGACGCGAGCAATCTGCACGATCTGAAGGATGACACGTTCGACCTCGTCGTCAGTATATTCGGAGCCATGTTCGCGCCGAAGCCCTTTGATGTCGCCAAGGAGATGGTGCGCGTAACCCGGACCGGAGGCAGGATCGTCATGGGAAACTGGATTCCCAACGATCCGACGCTAGTCGCGCAGATCTTAAAGATCAGCTCCTCATACTCACCGCCGCCGCCAGAAGGCTTTGTCAGTCCGATGACGTGGGGTATCGAGGGCAACGTAATCGAAAGGTTCGGAGGCGCGGGTATATCAAGAGAACAAATCTCATTCGCCAAAGACACATGGGTCTTCAATTATCCTGGCCCCGCATCCGGGTTCGTAGACGCGTTCAGGAACTATTACGGCCCGACCATGAATGCCTTCGATGCTGCGGGCAAGAACGGTCGAGCTTCCGATCTGCTGAGGGAACTCGAAGAACTGTTCGCACGCCAGAACACTGCGTCGGACAAGAATACGACCTCGATCCCGGCCACGTTCCTGCGCGTCACGGTCATGGTCTGAGAGCGCAGGGCCCTTGGGTGTGGCCGAACGGCCGCGATTGGCTATTCTCGGCCTCCTGAGACCGTCGTTGTGCCACCGAACAACGGCTTGCAGGACGACGC
>CAYSFD010000023.1:0-2589 GCA_964430565.1 uncultured Enterobacteriaceae bacterium | reverse complement strand
GGGCACGGCTGAAGCTGGTGGCTCCTCGGACTGTAAACATGGAAGTCGGTGTTCTGCGCCGCCTCCTCAAGCGTGCGAAGTGTCAAGGGCGGAGTAAAACTAGACCACCGGGGCGGCAGGAAAGTAGACCAGTTCACGGGTGCTTGGGGCTTTGTTGTGAGGGATTTGCGGGGGCGGCTGGGGCGTAAGCCTGCGACCCGCTTTGCGGGGCGCGTCTAGGCCGGAGCGGAAGCCGCCCTCGTAAATCGGCGCCGTGAGTGGTCCAGGGCGACTAAGAACGAGGCTTCGGTGGCCGCTTGCGCTTGCTGTCTTTCAACCGGTAGCTGTCCCCGTTCATCTCCAGAATGTGGACGTGGTGGGTGAGCCGGTCCAGCAGGGCTCCGGTCAGCCGCTCGGATCCGAACGCCTCGGTCCATTCGTTGAAAGGCAAGTTGCTGGTGACCAGCGTGGAGCAGCGTTCGTAGCGCCGGCTGAAGATCTCGAACAGCAGTTCGGCCCCGGTCTTGGACAGCGGCACGAAGCCCAGCTCGTCGATAATCAGCAACTCGAAGCTGGAGAGCATTTTCTGAAAGCGCATCAGACGCCGTTCGTCTTTGGCTTCGATCAACTCATGCGCCAGCGACGCCGTGGTGGTGAACCGGACGCGGAATCCCTTCTGGCAGGCGGCCAAGCCCAGCGCCAGTGCGATGTGGGTTTTCCCAGTGCCCGAGTTTCCTAACGCCAGGACGTTCTCCTTGCGCTCTATAAACTCGCAGCGGGCCAGCTCCAACACGAGCGCCTTATTTAAGGATGGAACCGCCAGGAAGTCGAAGGTGTCCAGGCTCTTGACCACGTCAAACTTGGCTTGCCGGATGCGGCGTTCGGTGGCCCGCCGTTCGCGGTCCAGCAGTTCCAGTTCGCTCAATCGCAGCAGGTAACGCGGAAAGTCCACGCCCTCGGCGGCACACTCCTGCGCGACTTTGTCGTACTCGCGCAGGAACGTTGGCAGGCGCAGCGTTTTCAGATGATGGTCGAGTAACACTTGGGGCGTGTCCATCAGCAAGTTCTCTGACTCAACAGCGCCAGGTAGTCGGCAGCCGCGGTGGTGGCCACATGCGCTGCCGGCAGATGTGGATAGTTCTCCAGATCCAGCCGCGCAGGCCGCCGCTCGATCCGGCACAGCAGCAGGTGTTTGACCGCATCGAAGGAGATCGCACCCAGCCGCAGGGCATCGTCGATGGCCCGCGCTACCTCCGGCAACGGGAACGTCTCCAGTAGCCGCAGCGTCTGCACGTACTCGCGCTTGCCCTTCTTACCCAAGCGGGCCTCCATCAGCCTCCGCAGTTCGGCGAAGCCTTCCGGTAGATCCCACCCAGCCAGCGGCGCGGCCTGGTCCAGCGCATTCGGCTTCTGCTCCAGCAACGCCAGGTAATGTAGCGGATCGAAGATCATGTCTTCGCGTTCATAGCTCCGTGGGTGGCGTGCGATCACCTCGCTGGCCGCGCAGATCACCACTTCATGCACGAACCCTTTCACCAGCACCTCGCGGTGTCCCCACTCGACCGGCACCGAGTAGTCATTGGCGCGATAGCGCACCAGCGCCATCGACGTCACCCGCGTGGAGCGCTTGTCACAGGCTTCGTACGGTGCAGCCGGCAAGGGCAGCAGCATCTCTTTGTCCTTCTCGAAACGCTCGCCTATCGTCTGCTGGTGTCCGCGCAGTTTACGCTGGCGCCGTTTCCCCGATTGGACCAGCAGATGAGCGTTGAACTTCTCCCAGGTGGCGTAGCGCGGAATCGGCACCATGAAGTTCCGCCGCGCGTAGCCCACCAGCCCCTCCACCTTCCCCTTGTCGTTGCCTTTGCCGGGACGCCCGAACTTCTCCGCGAACAGGTAGTGACTCTGCAGCTCGGTGAACGCTCGTGTTTTCATCCGCGTCCCGTCGCCCAAGATCCGCGCCACCGCCAGCTTGGTGTTGTCGTACAGGATCGTCCGTGGTACTCCGCCGAAGTAAGCGAAGGCGTGGTTGTGACCTTCCAGGAAGGCTTCCGTCGTCTCGGCCGGAAAGGCCATCACGAAGCAGTCATCGGACTGCGGCAGGTCCACCGCCAGGTAATGCGCCTTGCGCTTCACTCCGCCGATCACCGCCATCGCCTCGCCGAAGTCAGCTTGCGCGTCGCCCGGCGGATGTTCCAGAGGCACGAACATCTCGCGCTGGCTCAGCTTCCTGAGCCGCACGTAGTCCTTCACGATCGTGTAGCCGCCCGCATAACTGTGCTCGTCGCGCAGCCGCTCGAAGATCCGCTTCGAGGTATGCTGCTGCCTCTTTGGCCGGCTTTTGTCGTCGGTCAGGATCTTGTCGATGATCGCGATGAAAGGATCGAGCTTCGGCCGAACCGGCGGCTTCGTGCGCACATACCCTTGCGGCACCGAAAACATCATCATCTTCGACACGGTTCTCGGATCAATCCCAAACCGCCGTGCCGCTGCCCGCTTGCTCAGACCCTCGATCTGAACCGCCCGCCGAACCCGCAAATAATCGTCCACGTTCTTCATCCCTTGCCCCCGGGCCGAACGCGGCACAAGGGCTTCCAATTGCCGGATTTTTAC
>CAYSFD010000022.1:0-16401 GCA_964430565.1 uncultured Enterobacteriaceae bacterium | reverse complement strand
GGTTTCGAATACACCACGATGGGCGGCAACAATCTTCACCGCAACGTGCTCTTCCGGGGCAACGCCAGCGTGGCGAACCGCACCCTGCCTTTCTCCCAGTTCGACAGTCAGAATCCGGAAGACCTTTGGACCTATCTGGCCGATTTCGAAAAGCGGACGGGCGGCGAGGTGCTGGCCATCCCGCACAACGGCAACCTGAGCAACGGCCGCATGTTCTCGGTGGAGACCTTCGACGGCAAGCCATACACGAAGGAGCTGGCGCTGATGCGCGCGCGGTTCGAGCCGATCATCGAAGCCACCCAGATCAAGGGCGACAGTGAGGCGCACCCGGCGCTCTCGCCCAATGACGAGTTCGCTGATTACGAGAAGTGGGACAAGGCCAACCTCAACGGCACCGAGGTGAAGAAGCCCGGGATGTTTCAATACGAATACTCGCGCGAAGCCCTCAAGACCGGCTTGTTGCTGGAGCGAAAGCTCGGCGTGAACCCCTTCAAGTTCGGCATGATCGGCAGCAGCGACGCGCACACCTCACTGGCGGCGGTCGAGGAGGAGAATTTCTTCGGCAAACACTCCGGCGTCGAACCCGGGCCGCACCGGTGGGAACACGTCGTCATCGCGTCGCCCGATCCAAAATATACCGTCAAGGGCTGGCAGCAGGCCTCCGCTGGTTATGCCGGTGTCTGGGCGACCGAGAACACGCGCGAAGCGATCTTCGACGCCATGAAGCGCAAGGAAACGTATGCCACGACCGGCCCGCGCATGGTGGTCCGCTTCTTCGGTGGCTGGGACTTCACCGCGGACGACGCGCAGTCGCGTCTCCCGGCCGGGGTTGGCTACGCGAAGGGAGTTCCGATGGGCGGCGATTTGCGCAAAGCCGCGAGCGGCAAGTCTCCGAACTTCCTCGTCGCCGCGATGAAGGATTCGTACAGCGGCAATCTCGATCGCATCCAGATCGTCAAAGGCTGGCTGGATAAAGACGGCAAGACCCACGAGAAGGTTTACGACGTCGTCTGGAGCGGCAACCGCAAGCCCGGCGCTGACGGGAAAGTCCCGGCGGTCGGCAACACGGTGGACGTGGCGAAAGCGACGTGGAAAAACACCATCGGCTCTCCGGAACTGAGTACCACCTGGACGGACCCGGAATTCGATGCGAAGCAACCCGCGTTTTACTACGCCCGCGTCATCGAGATTCCCACGCCGCGTTGGACCGCCTACGAAGCGCTGCGTTACGGAATCAAAATGCCGCCGGAAGTCCCCATGACGACCCAGGAGCGCGCCTACACCTCGCCGATCTGGTATACGCCGGGGAAGTGAGGTCGAAGGGTCGCAGGGTCGAAAAGTCCAAGAGTCGAAGAGTCGAAGGGTCGAAGAGTCCAGGAATGGCCGGTAGAAAGACGGACCCTTGCGACTCAGTGACTTTGCGACTTTGCGACCGTGGGCCTCTGGGACTCAGTGACTCTGCGACCTGGGACTCTGTGACTTTGTGACCCTGGGACTTTGCGACTTTGGGACTCTGAGACTGACGGCATATGGAAACTGCGAAGCGGTTCGAGGATCTGTGGATCTGGCAGCAGGCCCGCGAACTCGTGAAGGAAATCTATGAGGATTTCCGTGCTGGAGCCGCTTCCAAAGACTTCGGCTTTCGCGACCAGATTCAGAGAGCCGGCGTGTCCATCATGAACAACGTCGCCGAGGGTTTCGAGCGCTCGACCGATGCGGATTTCGCACGCCTTCTTGATATCGCCAAGGGGTCGTGTGGTGAAGTGCGCAGCATGTACTACGCTGCTGAGGACCTCGGTTATACCGACTCCGCAAATGCCGAAGCCAGACGATCCAAAGCAAGACAGATTTCTGCTGGGATCGCTTCCATGACCTCGCATCTCAGGAAGGACTCATGATGAAAGACTCTACTTCGACTCTGCGACCCTTAGACCCTGCGACTCTTCGACCAATCATGCACCGCTTCATCCGCGAACCGCTGCTGCATTTCCTCCTGCTGGGGGCGGGGCTGTTTATCGCCTACGGTCTGATGGCCAAACCCGGCAGCAGCGGTGCGCCGGGGAAGATTATCGTGACGGTGGGGCAGGTCGAGCATCTGGCGGCCGGCTTTGCGAAGACCTGGCAGCGGCCGCCCACCGACGCGGACCTCAAGGGCTTGATCGACGACTGGGTGCGCGAGGAAATCGCGACGCGCGAAGCGATGGCGCTGGGTCTGGACAAGGATGACACCGTTATCCGCCGCCGCTTGCGGCAGAAGCTGGAGTTCGTGTCGGATGACATTGCCGCTCAAACCGAGCCGACCGACGCCGACTTGAACGCCTATCTGCAGGCGCACCCCGAATCGTTTCGCGTCGAGCCACGGTTCACGTTCAGCCAGGTGTATCTCGACCCCGCCAAGCACGGCGACAATCTCGCGCGCGACACCGCGCACGTGCTGGCGCAGTTGAAGCAGGCCGGCGGCAAGGCCGATAGCTCGGCGCTGGGCGATTCGTTTTTACTCGAACACACGTTCCGATCCGTGCCGACTGGCGAGATTGCGAAACAGTTCGGGGAGGAGTTTGCGGCGAAGCTGGCTGAGCTTTCGCCCGGCCAATGGCAGGGGCCGATTGAGTCCGGCTACGGCGTGCATCTGGTGCTGGTCAGCGAACGGACGAAAGGTCGCCTGCCCGAGTTGGCGGACGTGCGTGACGTCGTGCGTCGAGAGTGGGACAACGCCCGGCGACTGGAAGGGAACGCAAAGTTTTACGCGGAACTGCTGAAGCGCTACACCGTGACCATCGAGGGCCCGGAGCCGGTGGACAAAGCCACGATCGCGGCAAGTGAGGTCAAATGAGACGCGCGATCGTGATTCTTATTCTATTCACGACGTTCGCCTCCCATGCGTTCGCGCACGAGGTGCGTCCCGCGTATCTCGAACTGCGCCAGACGGGACCGGAAACCTACGACGTGCTGTGGAAAGTGCCGGGCCGGGGCGAGAATCTGAGAATGGGACTCTACGTGGAACTTCCCGCCGGCTGCACAAACGTGACCGAACCGCGCGCTTCGATGGTCAACAACGCATTTACCGAACGCTGGACCGTGAAGTGCGCGGGCGGACTGACCGGCGGCACGATTCACATCGCCGGCCTGGCTTCGACGATGACCGACGTGCTCGTGCGTTTGGAACGCTTGGATGGCACCACGCAAGTCACGCGGCTCACGCCGTCCGCTCCGTCATTCGTCGTCGAGGCTGCGCCGAGCTCGCTGGCGGTTGTCCGCACGTACCTCACGCTCGGCGTCGAACACATTCTGCTCGGCGTGGATCATTTGCTGTTCGTGCTCGCGCTGCTCATCCTCACGCGCGGGGGCTGGAAGCTGGTGAAGACCGTGACCGCGTTCACCATCGCGCACAGCCTCACGCTGGCGGCGGCGACGCTCGGCTTTGTCCACGTGCCGCAGCGGCCGGTCGAGGCGTTCATCGCATTGAGCATCGTGTTCGTCGCGGCGGAGATCCTGCATGACCGGCAGGGCCGCGAGGGCCTCACGTCTCGCGCGCCGTGGATAGTGGCGCTGGCGTTCGGGCTGTTGCACGGCTTCGGTTTCGCGGGCGCGTTGAGCGAAGTCGGCTTGCCGCAGGGTCAGATTCCGCTGGCGCTGTTGTTCTTTAACCTCGGCGTCGAAGTCGGCCAACTGCTCTTCATCGCCGCGGTGCTCGTTTTCATCGTGCTGATCCGCCGCATCCGAATTCCGTTTCCGCGTTGGGCGGAGCTCGCGCCGGCCTATGCCATTGGCAGCATTGCGATGTTCTGGGTCATCCAACGCATCGCCACATTTTGAAAAATGATTAACCACTGAAAGGACACAAACCTCATCGCCGCCGCGCTCGCGTTCGGCAACTCCGTGGGCGACCAGCAGATGCTGGAATACGCGCAGGGCGGCAGCGGCGCGCGGTTCGAGCTGCTCGTGCTGCACGACGATGCGAAGCGCGAATTTGCCTACGGTCCCGCGCGCGGACTGCCGGACGTGAAATACGGTTACTTCACAACCGCGCTGGAAGACCATGCGAAGAAGGACGGCTGGACCGTCGTCAGCATGAAGAACGATTGGAAAACGATTTTCCCGCAATGAACGGATCAAAAAACAACATGAATCAACCAACAACCGAAAGGAGAAACGGCATAAAACTCAAGCGACTTACCTTAAGCGGATGGAGACCATTGAGAGGCCAAAAATTGAGTGGCTTATGAGAAACTAATCTCATATAATCTCATATTGTTAAAATATGAGGACGATTTACGCGATGAAACGTGACAATAACGTCTTGAGCAACCGACTAAAAAATCTCCCCGCCGGGATTTGGTCTAAAATCGCTAAAATTGATGAGCTCAAGGGCCAGTGGATGGCGGGCGCCAAGCTGAGCCCCCAAGCGCTTGGGAGGCTGAAAAAGTCAGTGCTTATTACATCCACCGGCGCTTCGACCCGCATTGAAGGAGCCCGGCTTTCTGACCAGGACGTTGAAAAGCTCATGAGGGGGATTTCTGTCCAGAAGTTCCGCGACAGGGACAAGCAAGAGGTTAGAGGGTACTACGAACTTCTCCTCAACGTCTTTGATTCTTGGCAGACCCTTAAACTATCCGAATCAACCATCAGGCATTTTCATAAAGAGCTTCTAAAATACGTTGATAAAGATAAACTCCATCGCGGCGACTATAAAAAGACTGAGAATAAAGTTGAGATGATTGATGAGGCCGGTAAATCCATCGGTGTTCTTTTTGACACCACCCCGGCCTGGCTCACCCCCAAGGAAATGCAGGAGCTTGTTGAGTTGACAAGAGGGGAGTTTGAAACCAAAGCACACCACCCACTTCTTGTGATCGGTAACTTTTTAGTCGAATTCTTAAACATCCACCCGTTTCAGGATGGCAATGGCAGGCTCTCAAGAATTCTTATGAATTTACTTTTGCTTTCACAGGGCTATGCCTACATGCCATATGTTTCTCATGAGAAATTAGTCGAAGACAATAAGCCTGATTATTATCTGGCTCTCCGAAGAAGCCAGAAATCCCTAAAAACGGAGCATCCCAATATTCGTCCATGGCTTGATTTTTTTCTGACCGTGATCTTGAAACAATCAGAGATGGCAATGGCTCTACTATCTCAAGAAAATATCGAGAAGCTTCTTTCTCCAAAACAGATCGCTGTGTGGCAGGCTCTCGAATCCGTGAGGGAGGCGACTCCTTTGGAGATTTCAAAGAAGGCTAACATTGCCCGGCCGACGGTCAGCCAAGCGCTGGATAAACTTTTAAAACTTAACAAAATAGAAAGAATCGGTCTTGGAAGAACAACAAGGTACCGGAAAATTTAAAAGGCCCGAAGGGCAGCTTGCGACCGCCAGTCTTCCATCGGCCACCTCGACAAGGCGCTGGATGAAGCCACCGCCAAGGGCTGGACGGTTGTGGATATGAAGAAGGATTGGAACGAGATTTTTCCAAAGTGAACACATCACACAACAACAGAGGGAGGAGCACCACATGAGACACCAAAGAACAACAATCCTGGGGATCGCCATGGCGGCGATCCTGCTCGGGTTTGCCGCATTTCCGGCAGATCTGTTTGCACAAGCCAAGAAGAAACCCAACATCCTCGTCATCTGGGGCGACGACATCGGCACCCAAAACATCAGCCACAACAGCCGGGGCATGATGGGCTACCAGACGCCGAACATTGACCGCATCGCCAAGGAAGGCGTGGGCTTCACCGACTACTACGCGCAGCAAAGCTGCACCGCCGGTCGCGCGGCCTTCATCAGCGGCTCGGTCCCGGTTCGCAGCGGCATGACCAAAGTCGGGGTGCCCGGCGCCAAGGAAGGCTGGAAGAAAGCCGACGCAACCATGGCCACGGTGCTCAAGAGCCAGGGCTACGCTACCGGGCAGTTCGGCAAGAACCATCAGGGCGACCGCGACGAGCACCTGCCCACGATGCACGGCTTCGACGAATTCCTGGGCAGCCTGTATCACCTCAATGCCAATGAGGAGCCCGAGAACGAGGATTTCCCCAAGGACCCGGCGTTCCTGAAGAAGCATGGCCCGCGCGGCGTGCTGCACGTCAAAGCCGACGGCAAGGGCGGCCAGACCATCAAGGACACCGGCCCGCTCAACAAGAAGCGCATGGAGACGATCGACGACGAAATCACCGTCGCCGCCAAGGAGTTCATCACGCGGCAAGCCAAAGCCGGGAAGCCTTTCTTCTGCTGGTGGAACGCCTCGCGTATGCACTTCCGCACTCATGTGAAGATGGAGCATCGTGGAATCTCCGGGCAGGACGAATACAGCGACGGCATGGTCGAACACGACGCGCATGTCGGCGAACTGCTCAAGGCGCTCGATGATCTCGGCATCGCGGACAACACCATCGTCCAGTATTCCACCGACAACGGCCCGCACTACAACACCTGGCCCGATGGCGGCACGTCGCAGTTCCGCAGCGAGAAGAACTCGAACTGGGAAGGCGCTTATCGCGTGTCCGCGTTTGTGCGCTGGCCCGGCCGTATCCCGGCGGGCACGACGCTCAACGGCATCGTCTCGCATGAGGACTGGCTCCCGACCTTCGCTGCCGCCGCCGGTGAGCCCAACATCAAGGAAAAGCTCCTCAAGGGCGTGAATCTCAACGGCCGCACCTACAAAAACCATGTGGACGGTTACAACCAGCTCGATTACCTGAGCGGCAGGGTGAAGACCTCACCGCGCAAGGAGTTCATCTACGTCAATGACGACGGCGCCATCGTCGCCGTGCGCGCTGGCGACTGGAAACTCGTGTTCCTGGAAAACCGCGCCTCGGCGTTTGAAGTGTGGCGCGAGCCGGTCGTGGAGTTGCGCATTCCGCTGATGTTCAATCTGCGCCGCGATCCGTTCGAGAAGGCACAGCACCACTCCAACACCTACAACGACTGGGTGCTCGACCGCGTATTCCTGATCGGGCCGGCGGTCGATATAGCCGCCAAGTTCCTGCTGACCATGAAGGACTATCCGCCCAGCGCGACGGCGGGTTCCTTCAACCTGACGAAGATGCAGGAGCAGATCGAAGCGATGTCCAAGCGCGGCGGCAAGTAGCGCAACCGTGCACTCCTGCCCCCACCGTCGCAAGTCGGCGGGGGCAATTTTGGGAAGCTGAAGATACCGACTCAACGGTAGCCATCCTCGTCCGTACTCAACGGGTCAGAGTAGAATTTCGGCCGTCCATTTGCGCAGCTCAATAGGGACGCGGGATGCTGTGGGTCCCGGTCCCAGCCCCGAAAAAATCAATCGAATTCTTGTGGAGGTAGCACGAATGAAGCGAAGCCTGAAATTGTGCAGCATGGTTTTGGCGGCGGCGCTGGCCGCAATCGCGCTGCCCGCAACCGCACAGCAGAAGAAGCCCAACATCCTCGTCATCATGGGTGACGACATCGGCGTGTGGAACGTCAGCGCCTACAACCAGGGCATGATGGGGTTCAGGACGCCTAACATCGACAGCATCGCCAAGCAAGGCGCGCTGTTCACCGACTTCTATGGCCAGCAGAGCTGCACCGCCGGTCGCGCGGCGTTTATCACCGGCCAGAGCGGCTTCCGCACCGGTCTTTTGAAGATCGGCATGCCCGGGGGGAAAGAGGGCCTGTCATCCAAGGATCCGAGCCTGGCCGAATTGCTCAAGCCGCTTGGCTACATGACCGGACAGTTCGGCAAGAACCACCTCGGCGACCTGAATGAGTTCCTGCCCACGGTTCACGGGTTCGACGAATTCTTCGGCAATCTCTACCACCTGAATGCGGAAGAGGAGCCGGAGAACGCCGATTATCCGAAAAATCCGGAATTCAAGAAGAAGTTCGGCCCGCGCGGCGTGATTGAAAGCTTCGCGTCGGCCAAGGACGATCCGACCGTGGATGGGCGCAATGGCCGCATTGGCAAACAGACCATCAAAGACACCGGCCCGTTGACCAAGAAGCGCATGGAGACCATCGACGAAGAGGTCACCGCCAAGACGCTCAATTTCCTGGAGCGCGCCAAGAAGGCCAACAAGCCCTTCTTCGTCTGGTACAACACCACCCGGATGCACATCTGGACGCACTTAAAGGCGGCGTCGGATGGCAAGACCGGCCTGGGCATCGCGGCTGATGCCATGACCGAACACGACGGCATGGTCGGGCAGGTTCTCAACAAGCTCAAGGAACTGGGCCTCGACGAGAACACCATCGTCCTATACACCTCGGACAACGGGGCCGAAGTCTTCTCCTGGCCTGACGGTGGCATGACCCCCTTCCGCAACGAGAAGAACTCCAACTGGGAGGGTGGCTATCGAATGCCGGCGCTCGTCCGCTGGCCCGGCGTCGTCAAGCCCGGCACGCAGATCAACGACATCACCTCGCTTGAAGACTTTGTGCCCACCCTGATGGCGGCCGCTGGCGAGCTGGACATTAAGGCGAAGTTGCTGAATGGCCACAAGGCCGGCGACCAGACCTACAAGGTTCATCTCGACGGTTACAACCTGATGCCTGCGCTGCAGGGAAAGGGTGAATGGCCGCGTCACGAATTCTTCTACTGGAACGACGGGGGCAGCCTCGTGGGCCTGCGCTACGACCGCTGGAAGATCGTCTTCCAGGAGCAACGCGCCCACGGATTCGACGTCTGGCAGGATCCCATGGTGACCCTGCGCATGCCGAAGCTGTTCGACCTGCGCGGCGATCCGTTTGAGCGGGCCGACCACGAGGCCATCGGTTACAGCAAATGGCGCGCCGAACGTGCCTTCGCAATCCTGCCGGCCGTGGACTACATCGGCCAGCATCTGGCCACCTATAAGGCGTTTCCGCCCCGCCAGAAGGCGGGCACCTTCGGCCTCGACCAGGTGTTGCAGAAACTACAGGAAGGCGGCGGCAAGGCCGAGTAAAACGCTGATACGACAGATCGGGCCGCACCGGATACATTCGGGTGCGGCCCGATTTTTTTTGAATCACGAATGAAACAGGGCCATTGAGGACAGAACAATGAAATCCACACACGAAGAACCCTCCGCGGCAGCGGACGGGGAAGAGACCATCACCCACCTATCGCGCGAAACGCTCTCCCGCCGCGAGTTCCTGGCCGGCGCAGCGGCATTCGGCGTGACGATTGCCTTGCCGGGAGAGTTGGCCGCGGCGGCAGACGGCAAGAAGTCCTTCACCATCCTGCACACCAACGACATGCACGCGAGCTTTATCGGCATGGGTCCGGCTTCGGATTACACCCCATTCACGCTCAACGACGACACCACCCGTGGCGGATACGCGCGGCTGGCCGGATTGATCGCGAAGCGGAAAGAGGCGCGTAAAGGTCAGGGGCCGGTGCTGGTGCTCGACGCGGGCGACTACAGCATGGGTACGGCGTTCAGCGCCGCGACGCGCGAGACCGGCGGCGAACTGCACCTCATGGGCAAGATGGGGTGTGACGCCACCACCTTCGGCAATCATGAATTCGATCTGGGGCCCGCCGGCCTGGGCAAGTCCATCGGCGCCGCCGTCAAGGCTGGCCGGATCCCGGCGGTGCTCGCTGCCAATACCAGTTTCCCCGGGAGCGACGCCACGTTGGCCGACCTCCAGCGTCTGGCCAAGGAGGGCGTGATCCGCCGCTACATGGTGATCGAGCGTGGCGGGCTGCGCTTCGGCATCCTGGGGAGCCTCGGCAAGGAGGCCATGATCTATACCAGTGGCGGAGCCACCACCTTCGCCGACCCCACCGAGTCCGCCAGGGAAGTGGTGAAGATCCTGCGCGAGAAGGAGAAGGTGGATGTGGTCATTGCGCTCAGTCATGGCGGCCTGGAGAAAGGCAAGGACGGGCGCTACACCGACGGCGAGGACGTGCGCCTGGCCAGGGACGTGCCGGGCATCGACGTGGTGATCAGCGGCCACAGCCACACTGAACTGAAAGAACCTGTCATCGTCGACGGCCGCACGCCCGTGGTCCAGACCGGTAAGGAAAGCAACAACCTCGGCGAACTGGTGATCGTGTGGGAGGGGAACAAGCTGACAGTCGCGTCGTATCGGCTCCATCCGATCGACGACACCATCGTCGGAGATAAGGCCATCGCCGCCGACATCGAGCGGCTCAAACAGTCCGTCAGCGCGGCCGCGTTCGCGTCGCGCGGGTACAGTGTCGATCAGCCGCTGGCGATAGCACCGAAGGACCTGCCGAACACGTATACGGACATCGCCGCCGGCACGCTGCTGGCCAACCTGGTCACCGACTCTTTCCGCGCTGCCACCAAGGCCAACATCGGCTTCACCGCCAACGGCATGATGCGTGCCGGTCTTTCCCGCGGGAAGACAGGCGTGCAGACCGTCTACGACATATTTGCCGTGGCGCCCCTCGGCTCCGGCGTGGTTGATCCGACACCCGGCAGCACGCTCGTGACCGGTTATTTCACCGGCCAGGAGCTGAAGAATCTGCTCGAGTTTCTGCTCGTGGATAACCCCGCTCACCCCGGTGAGTATTTCCCCCGTGCTTCCGGCATGAAGTTCCGCTACGACCCGTCGCGCCCGCAGTTCGACGTCGTGACCACCATCGAGATGGGAGACCTCGATCGCGGCTACAAGGCGATCGACATCAGCGGCAAGGACGCGCGCCTGTACAGCCTCACCTGTCCCCTGATGCTCGCCCCGATCATCGTCGCCATACCGAAGTACACCAAGGGCAAGCTGGCCCTGGTTCCCAAGAACAAGGCGGGGCAGCCGCTCAAGTCGAGGGTCGAGGCACTCGAAGCGCCTCGCGAAAACTCGGGTTACCTCCTGCCGCCGCCGGGGACGACAGACCCGGCCAGTGTCGCCACCGCGGTGGGGACGCACGCCGGCCGCGAGATCAAGGAATGGCAGGCGATCATGGATTTCCTGCGCAACCTGCCGGTCAAGACCAAGGGCGAACTGCCGGTGATCCCGGTTGATGCGCGCGCCGCGGAGGTGCGGGCGATCAAGGCGGGTTGACCGGCTGTGGACGAAATAAAAACACTCCGCGTGCCGCGTCGTGATTGCGGGGGGAGTAAAGGGGCCAGGCTCGAATTATGAGAGCGCATGCTGCGCCGTGTCCCCACGTGGCCGGCCGCGCGATTTTGCTTCTCACCGTTTGTCCGTCATCTATTCGATCTTGGCGTAGAACTGATCGCGCGGAATGCTCGTCCGGTTCAAACTGGACGAGAATCTACCTCGTGAGTGAACATCGAGCCCCTTCGGTAGAATGAGGTCGTGAAGGAATTGGCCCAACTGCTCAATGAGATGCAACGGGTGGGCGTGATCCGGGATTACGCGCTGTTTGGCGCCACCGCACAAATGCGGTACACCGAGCCGGTGGCGACGCTGGATGCCGACGTGCTCGTGGCGGTGACCTCCGCGGACCGGCTTGACGTGCTCGGTGGTATTTACGAGTTCTGCGCCGCCAAAGGGTACCGGCCGGAAGGCGAAGCCATTCGTGTCGGCGCGTGGCCCACGCAGTTTGTACCCGCGTTCAGTCCGCTCACTCAGGAGGCGATGGAACAGGCTGAGACCGCCGACTTCGAGGGCGTGGCCTTGCGCGTGGTCCGAGCGGACCATCTTGCGGTCATTGCGCTGAGCGTCGGACGCGCGAAGGACTTGACCCGCATTCTGGCGTTGCTCGAATCCGGCAGTGTCAGCCGGGACGCCATCCAGAGTCTGGCGGCCCGGTACGACTTGGCCGAGGCCTGGCAGCGTTTTGAAAGCAAGTTCCTGAATGACTGACCTAGAACACATGCTGGAGCGGCAGGCGCAATGGCAGAAAAGTCGCCAGTCTCTGACGTGGCCGGAAAAAATCCGCATGGCGGAACGAGTCCGCGAAAGCGTCAGGCAATTGCGCGCCCAACCCCGCCCGACAGAAAAAGGGGCCAGGCTCGATTAAATTCTTCAAGTGAGATAATCAAACCGAATCAAAAGAAGGGAACAACAACCATGAAAACCACCCGCACACAAACCCTCATCGCCGCCGCGCTCGCTGGCGCGCTGGCGTTCCTGGCGTCAGCCTGTTCCGACCGGTCCGAGCAGGCGCCTCCCGCATCCCGGCCGTCCGCGGCCCAGCAGGCACCGGCCGCAGCGCCGAACCCGCTCCGCAACGCCTACTTCGGCGACCTGCACGTGCACACGTCGTGGTCGCCGGATGCGTTCGTGAGCGGCGTGCGCGTCGGTCCCGAGGACGCGTATCGCTTCGCCAAAGGCGAGGCCATCGACCACATCAGCGGCCAGAAGGTGCGGCTCAAGAGCGGGCCGCTCGATTTCTACTCGGTCACCGATCACTCGGAGTACATGGGCGTGCTGCCGCAAATGCTCGACCCCGCCAACCCCCTCTCGAAACACGAGATCGCGAAGATGATGAGCAGCAGCGATCCCGCGCAGCAGCAGAAGGCGCTCATGACGATCGTGGGCAGCATCGCGGGTGGGAAACCGATCAAGGAGTTCGTCGACAAGGGTGTGATGAAGCAGCAGTGGAAGCTGATCCAGGACTACGCCGCGAAGTATTACGAGCCGGGGAAGTTCACGACCTTCATCGGCTACGAGTGGACGTCCAACCCGAACAACCGCAACCTGCACCGCAACGTTATCTTCCGCGGTACAAAGGTGCCTGAGCTGCCGTTCACGAACTTCGACTCGCCGAAGCCCGAGGACCTGTGGACGTTTATGGAAGGCGCCCGCAAGTCGGGAATGGAAAACCTAGCCATCCCGCATAACTCCAACTACAGCGACGGCATGATGTTCCAAACGGTGGACTCGTACGGCAAGCCCATCGACCGGGCCTACGCCGAGCGCCGGATCAAGAACGAGCCGGTGGTGGAGATGACCCAGATCAAGGGCACCTCCGAGACGAACCCCGCCCTCTCCCCGAACGACGAGTTCGCGGACTTCATGATCTCGGACTTCCTGATCGCCGGCGAGCAGACCGGCACGCTGCGCGGCAAGGCCAAGGGCAGCTACGCGCGCGATGCCCTGCGCACCGGACTGGCGCTGGAAGAGCAGACCGGCGTGAACCCCTACAAGTTCGGCCAGATCGGCTCGAGCGACACCCACAACGCCGGCGGCGACTACGAGGAGAACAACGTCTTCGGCAAGATCGGCCGCGAGGATGGCACCCCCGAGGCGCGGCTCGTGCACAAGACGCAGATGACCCCCATCGTCCAGTCGTGGGGTTCCGCGGGCCTGGCGGGGGTGTGGGCGGAAGAGAATACGCGCGAGTCGCTCTACGATGCCTTGAAGCGCAAGGAAGTGTTCGCCACCACCGGCCCGCGCATGAAGGTGCGCTTCTTCGGCAGTTGGCAATACGATGATGCGGACGCGAAGAGCGCCGACCTGGTGAAGATCGGCTACGCCAAGGGCGTGCCCATGGGTAACGATCTCGCCGCGCGACCGGCCGCCGCCAAGGCGCCGAGCTTTCTCGTGTGGGCGATCAAGGACCCCAACAGCGGCAACCTCGACCGGATTCAGATCGTGAAAGGCTGGTCGAAGAACGGGCAGACCCTCGAGAAGGTCTACGACGTCGTCTGGTCCGGCACGCGCAAGCCGGATCCGAAGACCGGCAAGGTGCCGCCGGTGGGGAACACCGTGGACCTGGCGACGGCCACCTATCAGAACACGATTGGCGCCGCGGATCTGGCCGGACGGTGGACCGATCCCGAGTTCGATCCGGCGCAGCGCGCGTTCTACTACGTGCGCGCGCTCGAGATCCCCACCCCGCGCTGGAACGTCTTCGACGCGATCAAGCTCGGCATCGCGCCACCGGCCAACCTGCCGACCACGCTGCAGGAGCGCGCCTTCAGCTCGCCCATCTGGTACACGCCGACCGCCGCCGAGTTGGGCACCGCGCGCGCAGCGGCGCTCACGGTCCAGAGCGTCGAGAAGCAGGGCGGCAAGGCGCTCACCGACGCAGAGATTCGCGCGCTCATCGTCGGCAAAAGCATCCGCATCAAAAACACGGTCACCGGTCAGATGTTCGAAGCCTTGTACGGCGGGGACGGCCAGCGCACGCTCGCGAGCGCAGCGGGGTTCGCTGCCATGCACGGCGGCGGGACCAGCAAAAACCCCTACGCGATCAAGAACGGTCAGCTTCAGGGCTCGCTCGACGACGGATCGAGCTTCACGTCGCGGATCTTCAAGCTGGGCGACCGGTATGTAGGGGCGCGAAGCGACGAGGCCGGCTACGTGAACTACGAGGTCGCCGCGATCAAGTGATGCGTCGGATCGGGCGGTTTCTTCTGCGCGAGCCGCTCGCGCACTTCCTGCTGGGCGGCGCGGTGCTGTTCACCCTTCATGGCGTGTTCGGCGCGACCGACGCGGGCGGCCGCGCCATCGTCATCGGCCGCCAGGATCTCGAGAGCCTGCAGCAGAAGTTCGCCGCGCGGTGGAGGCGCCCGCCGACCCGCGCGGAGCTGGAGAGCCTCGTAGAGGCGCAGGTCCGCGAAGAGGTGCTGTACCGCGAAGGCATGGCGCTCGGCCTCGATCGCGATGACACCATCCTGCGACGCCGCATCGCCCAGAAGATGGAGTTCCTCATCGCCGACACGGCCGTGCCGGACGACCCCGGAGACGCCGTGCTGCGCAGCTACTTCGAAGCGAACCGGGCACGCTACGGCGAGCCGCCGCGTGTCTCATTCACGCACATCTATTTCAGCCTCGACACGCGGGGCGCCAGGGCGCAAGCCGATGCGGAGCGCGTCCTTCGAGCGCTGCAAGACCCGGGAGCCCCGGGGCGGGCGCCCGAGCGCGGCGACCGCTTTGCGTTGAGCTTTGACTACGCCGTCCGGACCGCCGAGCAAGTGGACCAGGAATTCGGCAGCGGGTTCGGCCGATTGATTCTGGACCTGACGCCAGCGTCCTGGCAGGGACCGATCCGCTCGGCGTACGGACTCCATCTGGTCCGCGTCACGGAACGCACGCCGGCCCGACCTGCCGTGTTCGAGGAAGCGCGCGACCGCGTGGTGACCGATTTCGTATTCGAGCACCGGCGCGACGCCAACGAGGCGGCCTACCGCAAGCTGCGGGACCGCTACACGATCACGATCGCACCGCTGGACGCTGCGAGTTCCAAGGGCAGCCGATGAGGGCACGGCGGTGGCTCACAGCGGCGCTGATGACTGGCCCCTTTTACCCTGTTCGATTCTTCGGCAGTCGGACGCTCAGAACACTGGCGTCGAGTACGTCGAAGCGGACGTTCCGGTAGCGTGCGCGCAGGGAACAGTGCGACCACTTGCTTTCAAGCTGGCGGAGCACATTTTTCCGCTCCGCGACGCTCAGGCGACGCCATTTCACTTCGGCCACGAGCAATCGCTTCGCGTCGTCCGGGTCGGGCGCGACCAGGTCCAGTTCGACACTGCTCTCCCAATAGCGCTGCGCGCCGGGGAAACGCGCCCGGCAGAAGTCTTCAAAGACCGTGGCGGCGTGGTCATGGATGAGCTTTCGTTTCTCCGCCGCCGGGTAAGTCCGCCACCGGCTCTGGTGCGGCGAAAACACGCGGAACCAAAAGCGCAGCGTCGGATCCTGGATGCGGTAGAGAGTCTTCCTGGTCGAGCGCACGCTTTCGCCGAAGGGCAGTTCGCGCGCCAGAACGGAGGCGTCGAGCAACTGCTGCAGCAGCCGCGAGAGATTCGTCTGCGCCGTGCCGAGCCGGCTGGCGATTTCCGAGGGCCGCTCGGCGCCGCGTCCCACGGCTTCCAGCACGGCGACGGCGTTCAGGCCGATGACGCCCTCGTCGCGCAGAATCCGCCGCGGCTCCTGTTCCATGTAGGGGGCGAAATCGAAGTAAAGCGACTCCACCAGCGCCACGACGTCCTGTCCGGCCTCGACGAACTCCCAATACTTCGGGATGCCGCCGACGCAGGCGAATTTCTCGAACGATTCGAGGCCGCCCGGCTTTTGTCCGCAGGCGGCGCAGAACGCCGCGTAGTCCATCGGCCGGAGGTGCAGGAGTTTTCGCGCGCGCCCGTAAAGCGGCGCGGCACGGTGCAGGAACAGGTCGTTCATCATGCGCGTGCTCGAGCCGGCGAGAATCAGCAGGCAGCCGCGCGGCAGCGAATGGTCCAGCCACTTCTGCAACTGGCTCGGCAGCGACGCGTCCACCGCCGTCAGGTAGGGAAATTCGTCCAGGCACAGCACCCAGCGCTTCTTTTGCAGCGCGAGAATTTCCAGCAGCTCCGGCCAGCTCTTGGGGACAAGCTGCGTGGCGAGTTGCGGGCGGAGGTCGGCGAAGACCTGCTGAATCTGCAAGTCGCGCTGCGCCTCGATGGCCTGGCTGTAGAGGCCGTCGCGGGCCTGAAGCCACTGCCGCAGCAGCCGCGTCTTGCCGACGCGCCGCCGGCCAAACACCACCAGCAACCCGCCGTGCTTCGCCGCCGCGTCCAGTTCACGCAATTCCGCTTCCCGGTTGACGA
>CAYSFD010000021.1:0-15162 GCA_964430565.1 uncultured Enterobacteriaceae bacterium | reverse complement strand
GCGATGAGCTGCACATCCCGCTCGATAAACCGGTGAAGGTGTTGCTCCGCTCGATCGACGTCCTGCACGACTTTTACGTGCCCCAGTTCCGGGCCAAGACGGATATGGTGCCCGGCACGGTCACCTACTTTTGGTTCACCCCCACGCGAACCGGGACATTCGATGTGCTCTGCTTTGAATTGTGCGGCGTTGGCCACTATGCTATGCGGGGCAAGGTCGTTGTCGACGAGGAAATCGCCTATCGGGCATGGCTGGCGGAGCAGCCGACGTTCGCGCAGTCGCTGGCGCGCGCCGGCAACGGCGCCGGCGAGGAATTAGCGGCCGCGCCATGACGATTCGAGATATCGAAGCCAAGAGCGCCCGCGCGATGAATGCTAGGAGAATGTTCTGATGGCCAGCTTCGCCCCCACCAAAGCCGAACAAATCCCGCCCGCCGAAGTCGGGGAGATGGACCTTTACCATTCGCATAGCTGGTGGACGACCTACGTCTTTTCCCAGGACGCCAAGGTCATCGCCATCCAGTACTCCCTCACCGCGATCTCGATCGGGCTGGTGGCCTTGGTGTTGTCGTGGCTGATGCGCCTCCAATTGGGGTTCCCGGACACGTTCTCGTTCATCGACGCCAGCGAGTATTACCAGTACATCACGATGCACGGGATGATCATGGTCATATATCTGCTCACCGCGCTGTTCCTGGGCGGCTTTGGTAACTACCTCATCCCGCTGATGGTCGGCGCCCGCGACATGGTCTTCCCCTATGTCAACATGGTGAGTTACTGGGTCTATCTAACCGCCGTGCTGTTACTGGTCGCGAGTTTCTTCGTGCCGGGCGGGCCCACGGGCGCCGGCTGGACCCTGTACCCGCCCCAGGCAATCCTGCGGGGCACGCCGGGGGCGACCTGGGGCATTATTTTGATGCTCGTTTCGCTGGCTTTGTTCATCGTTGGATTCACCATGGGCGGTTTGAACTATGTGGTGACGGTGCTGCAGGCACGCACGCGAGGCATGACGCTGATGCGGATGCCCTTGACGATATGGGGCATTTTTACGGCCACAATCCTGGCGCTGTTGGCTTTTCCCGCCTTGCTGGTCAGCGCCATCATGATGTTGTTCGATCTGCTGCTGGGGACGAGTTTCTTCATGCCCGCCCTCGTCTCGATGGGACAACAGAGTGAGCACGCGGGAGGCAGTCCGGTGTTGTTTCAACACCTGTTCTGGTTCTTCGGTCATCCCGAGGTCTACATCGTCGCCCTGCCGGCCTTCGGCATCGTCTCCGACCTGCTCAGCGTCCATGCGAGGAAAAACATCTTCGGCTATCGGATGATGGTGTGGGCGATCGTGGCCATCGGCGGCCTGAGCTTCATAGTGTGGGCGCACCACATGTACGTCAGCGGCATGAACCCGTACTTCGGTTTCTTTTTCGCCACCACCACGCTGATCATCGCCGTCCCCACGGCGATCAAGGTCTACAACTGGGTGCTGACGCTGTGGCACGGCAACATTCACCTCACGGTGCCGATGCTGTTTGCCATCGGCTTCATCTTCACGTTCATCAACGGCGGGTTGACCGGCCTGTTTCTCGGTAACGTGACCGTGGACGTGCCGCTTTCCGACACCATGTTCGTGGTCGCCCACTTCCACATGGTGATGGCCATTGCGCCCATCATGGTCGTGTTCGGGGCGATCTACCACTGGTACCCCAAGATCACCGGGCGCATGCTCGACGACACGATGGGAAAAATTCACTTCTGGGTCACCTTCGTCGGCAGCTATGCCATCTACTACCCCATGCATTACCTGGGCTTTGCGGGCGTGCCGCGCCGGTATTATGCAATTGAAGGCACGAACTTTATTCCCGAGTCGGCAGCGTCCTTGAACGTCGCGATTACCATCGCCGCGTTGGTCGTGGGCGCCTTCCAGCTGGTGTTTTTGTACAACCTAGTCTGGAGCTATTTCAAGGGCAAACCATCGGGTGGCAACCCCTGGAACGCCACCACGCTGGAGTGGCAAACCCCCGACACCCCGCCGAAGCACGGCAACTTTGGCGCGACGTTACCGGTGGTCTATCGCTGGGCGTACGACTATAGCGTGCCGGGCGCCGACCGGGACTTCATACCGCAAAACGTCCCGGCGCCCGAGGTCACCCGTAAGAGCAATAAGACGTAGGCGACCGGGAATCCAACGACGTGAGTATTTTCCATCAATTGATGGCCAAGCCCTGGGTGACGGACCAAGGCAAGGTCGATGACCTTTACGCGGGAGGCGCGTCGTCCGGGCTTGCGAAGAAACTCGCTCTGAGGGTATTTCTTGCGGTGGTCGCGGTCCTGTTCATGCTTTTGCTTATCGCCTATAGCGGTCGGATGGCGTATGAGGACTGGCGCCCCGCGCCTCAACTAAGGCTGTTGTGGGCGAATACGTTGGTGCTCATATTGAGTAGCGTCGCCTTGCAATGGGCGCAGTATTCAGCGCGTCGTGGGCGGATGGACGCCATGCGAGCCGGCCTGCTCGCTGGCGGAGCCTTCACCGTGGTTTTTCTGTTCGGGCAGCTCCTGGCCTGGCGGCAACTGGGCGCGATGGTTTATTTTGAAGTCACCAACCCTGCAATCGCGTTTTTTTATATGATCACGGGATTGCACGGGCTGCATCTGTTGGGCGGTTTGGTGGCCTGGGGCAGGACCGTCGCCAAAGTGTGGGGCGATTTTGACGTGGCGAAGGTCAGGCAGAGCGTGGAGTTGTGCACTGTTTACTGGCACTTCCTGCTGCTGGTTTGGTTGGTCCTTTTTGGTCTGCTGTTTACCGGGAACAATCTGGACCTTTTATTGAAGCTCTGTGGGATCAGGTAAACAGGCGCAAAGCACATGACACAAGCTATGCCGGCAAATACCGTAGAACCCCTGCCGCTGGCTGAAGGCGTGCAAGGCATCGTCGCCGACTGGTCTTCGGACCAGCGGGCGTTTAAGAATGTTCCCTGGGGCAAGGCCATGATGTGGATCTTCCTCCTCAGCGATACCTTCATCTTCAGCAGTTTTTTGATCTCGTACATGACGGTGCGAATGTCCACCACAGTGCCTTGGCCCAACCCCAGTGAGGTCTTCGCATTGACGCTCTTCGGTAAGCATATCCCGCTCATCCTGATCGCCATTATGACCTTCGTCCTCATCAGCAGCAGCGGGACGATGGCCATGGCGGTCAAATTCGGTTATGAAAAAAATAGAAAGATTTCCTTTATCCTTTTGCTGATCACCGCGGCATTGGGCGCCACCTTCGTGGGGATGCAGGCCTTTGAGTGGAGCAAGTTGATCGCGGAGGGGGTGCGCCCCTGGGGCAACCCTATGGGCGCGGCCCAGTTTGGTTCGGCCTTTTTCATGATCACGGGCTTCCATGGCACGCACGTGTCGATCGGCGTGATCTTCCTGATCATAGTGGCGGTAAAGGTAGTACGGGGCGATCTGGATCACCAGAGGCCGGGCTTTCTGACCGGCAGGAAGGGCAACTACGAGATCGTCGAAATCATGGGCCTGTACTGGCACTTCGTCGATCTGGTGTGGGTATTCATCTTCGCACTTTTCTATCTTTGGTAAGGGATATCGTGGAACACGCACAGGGGCAACAACCGGCTATCGCGGCACACGCAGAGGGCCAGCAACATCCGATCGGCATATATCTCAAGATCTGGGGATTGCTGTTTGTTCTCAGCACCCTGTCTTATCTGGTCGACTACTTCCACTTTCAGGGTTACCTCAGGTGGTTTCTGATCATCGTGTTCATGTTGTTGAAGGCCGGGCTGATCGTTGCCGTCTTCATGCACATGATGTGGGAGCGGCTGGCCCTGATGTATGCCATTTTGGTCCCAACGCTGTTGTTGATGGTACTTCTGGGCATCGGGGCGCTCGAAGCGGACTACACCTTCTTTACCCGGGGCGTCTTTTTCGTGAAGGGATTGTTGTAGCGTAACTGGATCGAATAGCGGCGAGCCCATCGATTGTCGGACTGCGTTCCTTACTACAAGAACTGCCAATGACCAAAAAAAGCCACACGATGAAGGTTTCGATCATTCTTGTGATCAGTGTAGTGTTGCTGCTGTTTATTTTCCTTCTTGTGAGCCATCACGGCGACATCCCCGACCGGGTTCGACTGAATCGCGGCGCGCTCTTGGGCACCGGTTCGAGTGTGGCCGAGCGGATCAAACCCGTCGCCCAGGTCAATGTCGCTTCGGCGGAAACGCAGCGGGAGCCTGTGAAAATCGCAGTGGCCGCGTCGCCGCCCAGCCGCGACGGACAACAGGTTTACCAGGCCGCTTGCGTCGTCTGCCACGATGCCGGTATTGCCGGCGCGCCGAAGCTGGGTGATAAGGGCCAGTGGGCCAAGCGCATCGCCAAGGGCGTCGACGCTCTTTACGCCAGCTCCGTCAATGGGGTACAGGGGAGCGCGGGAGTGATGCCGCCCAAAGGCGGGAACCCGGCGCTGAGCAACGCCGAGGTCAGGGCCGCCGTCGACTACATGTTAGGGCGGTCGAAATAAGCGCCGGAACCCGAAAAACTCCCGAAGTTCCGCTCATTGCGGGACTGGGTACCTCGTCTGGCAATTCACGCTGGCGGTCGTAGCGGTCACCGATCCTGCCATTTTCCAGTTCTCATTTGCGGACCTCGAAGGCGACGGGTAAAACAAGGCCGCCGCGGAATTCCAGGTTGATGACAACCCGGTCGCCGGCGCGCAGTGTCCGTTTCGGGTTCATCAGCATCAGATGATAACCTCCCGGCGCAAAGATCAAACTCGCGTTAGGTGTAAGCTCGATCTGCGACACGTGCACCATACCCGCCATGCCGTCCTTGACGATAGTGCGGTGAATCATCAAGCTCTCGAACCCGGAACTGCTTGCGGCCACGAGTACTTGTGGCCGTGATGTGATGTTTCGCAACTCCATGTACCCCGCCATCGTGGCTGCGCCGGGCGGCGCTTCCCGGATCCAGGCATTGCGTACTGAAACGCCCGCCTCTTCACTTACAGCGGGGACGAGGGTCAGCGCCAATATCAGGCAGACGAAAACCGGATGTCGCCATCTCATGTCGCATTGCCTGCTTCAAGCTCCCGCACCACTTTGAAACGCCTGCTGATAGCCTCCGCATCATGCGGCGGCGTGAACACGGCATGATAGCGGGCTCGTGGATCCAACAGAAATACCGCCGTGCTGTGATAGACGGGATAGTTTTCCACACCCGGTGTGATCGCGACCTGATACGCGGCGCTTAGTTGACCGGCCAGGTTACCGATCTGCGCGTTGTCTCCCGTCACGCCGAGAAAGTTTTTGTCAAAGTAGTCCACGTATTGCCTGAGCTTGCTGGCGGTATCGCGATTTGGATCTACCGAGACAAAGACGAATTGGATATCTACGGCGCCAGCCGTATTCCTGGCGATGCTGTCACGTGCGCGGGCCAGTACCGCCAGGGTCGTCGGACAGACGTCCGGGCAATGGGTGAAGCCGAAAAAGAGAAATGACCATTTACCCTTCAAGCTTGCAAGATCAAATACCCGATTCTTATCATCGGTGAGCGCAAACGCCGTCAGTGGCATCGGATCAGGAAACAATGTGATCACCTGATCCGGAAGCAACACGGCCCGCGAATCGTGTTCCCTATATATCTCAGCGAGCCACACTCCGGCAAGCATCGCGGCCAGCGCGACGGTTGTTATCGTGATGCTGAATTTAAGAGATATTGTTTTCACTACTGCTCAATGAGGAAATCTTAAGGCCGCTGCCACCTCGGGCCGACAAAAGGCGGCCGAGGCCGCCTTTTTCTTCAGCCTTTGAGCCGGCGGATCGAACGGACAGTTAAGCCTTCTTCACGTACGCGGAACACCAGCCCTTCCCAGCCACCTGCTTGCCCGGGAAGATCGGACAGCCGCCCCATGCGTCGGCGGGTTTGCCCTGATACAACGTACAGTTCGCGCAGGTCTGTCCGGCCTGGTATTTCGCGAATTTGGCCTTGTCCACCTTCGTCGCGTCATGCTTGTAGCCGAGGCTCTGTGCCTGGGCGTCCTTCTCATCCACCCTGGCGCCCTGCGCGGCGGCCTTGCCGACGCTGCCTACGATCGCGGCCGACACCACCGCCAGCGAACCCGCCCTGAGGAAAGAACGGCGGCCGCTATTGATATTGATACGGGGTTTCCTCATTTGATTGGTCTCCACACGGTTAAAAATAAAACTGCTGCAGCGCCAGTCATAAACAACAAACCTGCCGAATGGGCGCAACGGCATGCCTGTGTGTCCATCCAGATATTCTAACGGCCGAGTGCCCTCGGTTCAGGCGGGACGCATGCCGAGCTTTTCCAGCAGGGCGCGATCGCGCGCGGCCTCGGGGTTGCCGGTGGTGAGAAGTTTGTCGCCGTAAAAAATCGAATTCGCGCCGGCGAGGAAACACAGCGCCTGCACGGGTTCGGGCATATCGGTGCGTCCCGCGGAGAGCCTCACGGTGCTTCGGGGCATCGTAATGCGGGCGCAGGCAATGGTACGCACGAACTCGCTCCAGTCGAGCTTCGGTACGCCGCTCAACGGCGTGCCCTTCACCTGTACCAGATCGTTGATGGGCACCGACTCGGGCTGTGGGTCGAGGTTCGCCAGCTCGACGATCAGGCCGGCGCGCTGCGCGCGCGACTCGCCCATGCCCACGATCCCTCCGCAGCACACCTTGATCCCAGCGTCGCGCACGCGCGCAAGGGTGTCGAGCCGGTCGCGATAGGTGCGCGTGGTAATGATATCGCCGTAGAACTCGGGGGCCGTGTCGAGGTTGTGGTTGTAGTAATCAAGGCCCGCCGCCTTCAGGCGTTCTGCCTGGCCTTCGCGCAGCAGTCCCAGCGTCGCGCAGGTTTCCAGTCCCAACGCCTTGACCGCGCGCACCCGCTCCGCCACCTGCTCAAGGTCCTTCGGTTTGGGCCCGCGCCAGGCAGCACCCATGCAGAAGCGCGTGGCCCCGTTTTCCTTCGCGGCCCGCGCCGCGCTGATTACAGTTTCCAGCGGAACCAATGCTTCGCTCTCGACCCCGGTCCGATAGCGCGCCGATTGCGGGCAGTAGGCACAGTCCTCGGGGCAACCGCCCGTCTTGATCGAAAGCAGCGTCGAGAGCTGCACCGCGTTCGCGTCAAAGTGCAGGCGATGGATAGTCTGGGCGCGGTGGAGAAGATCGCTAAAAGGCAGCTCGAAGAGCGCCCCCACGGTCGTGTGGGTCCAGCGAGGCGTGTCCTCGACTCGGGATTCAGTCAAGGCGCCGTCCACCGCGGCTGCGGCTCGTCCGTTATGGGGAATCATCGTGGGTGTGTGCACAGCACGATCATCCGGGCAAGCCGAAAAGTTGTCAAATGACGCCGTTCGCTCTATTTAGCAGCTGCGCAAGAAACGTCCAGGCCTGGGCCGGCGAAGACTGCCTGCTCTGCGGGGCGGAAAGCGCTCCGGAGCTGCTTTGCGCGGCCTGTGCCATCGAATTGCCCGCACTGCCCAAGCCTTGCCCCTGTTGCGCGCTTCCCAGTCCCGCCGGGGCGGTCTGCGGGAGCTGCCTCAACCATCCTCCGCATTTCGACGCAACGCTCGCACTGTGGCGCTACGAATTCCCTTGCGACGGGCTGGTGCACGCGCTCAAGTATCGCGCGCGGCTCGCGTTTGCCGGAGTCTTCGCGCGAAACCTCGCGTCCCGGCCGCTGCCGGAAGTCGACCTCGTCGTGCCGATGCCCCTGCACCCCAAACGCCTCGCCGAGCGCGGCTTCAATCAGGCCCTCGAGATCGCCCGCGGCGTGGCACGGCACCTTGCCAAACCGATCGCGCCGCGCGGCGTGCTGCGCGTGAAGGACACCCTGCCGCAAACGAAGCTTCCCTACGAAGAGCGCGCGAAAAACGTGCGCGGGGCGTTCCTGTGCAAGCTCGATCTCTCGGGAGCGAGCGTCGCCGTGGTGGACGATGTCATGACCACCGGCGCGACCCTGAACGAGCTCGCGCGGGCGCTCAAGCGCGCAGGCGCGACGAGAGTCGAGAACCTCGTGATCGCGCGCACCGTCCCGCGCTGATCGAGCAATCGCGGAGGGTGCGTGGATCCTCCAGGCTGGCGCCTCGTTTGCGAGTACAGTAATCTCCGGCCATGCCACGAATCCCGAAAGGTCAATTGAAGGAAAACTCGCTGGTGTGGGAGTTCTTCGGTCGCAGAACCAGCGGGTTCTTCGTGGAAGTCGGCGCCAATGATCCGTTCCTGTTCTCACAAACCTGGATGCTGGAGCAAAAAGGCTGGACCGGCGTCCTGGTGGAACCCTTAGCCGACTGCTGCGCCGCCCTGCGCCGATCCCGAAGCGCGAGCGTCGTTCAGGCTGCCTGCGCCGCTCCCCACCAGATTGGGACGGCGAGCTTGCACGTTGCCGGCACGCGCTCCAGTCTTGTACCCAATGCGTTTGATCCCAAGATTCGCTACGAGACCACCGAGACCGTCCAGGCCGTTACCCTTACTGACGTCCTGCAGCAAGTCGCGGCCCCCAGAGTCATCGACTTTCTGTCCATAGACACGGAGGGGACAGAAGGCGACGTCTTAGCGGGCCTCGATCTGAACCGGTTCCAACCGACGCTTATTCTCGTGGAGTATCACGTCTATTCCTTGGCTCTTCACCGGCAGCTCAACAACATGGGCTATAAACTGATTCGCCGCACCATCGACAACAACTGGTACATTCCGCGGATGATGCCGTTTACGGTGACGGCCGCGGAGAAATGGGAGTTGTTCCGGAAGATGTACCTGGGCACTCCGCTGCGGGCCTGCAAGCTGTGGCTGAAGCGACGGAAAGAATTGACATAGCGCCGACCCGCATCCGACCTGCCGCGCCGCAAGCGGCCCGACGATCAACGCAGACTGTAAAGCAGCCTAGGTTTCCTCCCTCGGATCCCGCGCGAGCAGTTGCTGCACCGCGTCTCGAGGCGAGGCGCCGCGAAACAGCACCGCGCAGACCGCCTGCGTGATCGGCATGTCTACGCGCTTCTCGGCCGCGAGCGCCCCGACCGCCGGCGCGGAATAGACGCCTTCGGCGACGTGGCCGAGCTGCCTCAGGATCGCATCGAGCGGCTCGCCCCGGGCGAGGAGCAGTCCGACGCGCCGGTTGCGCGACAGCTCGCCGGTGCAAGTGAGAATCAAGTCCCCCGCTCCCGCGAGACCCATGAATGTTTCGGCCCGCCCGCCCAGCGCCACGCCCAGGCGCGTTAGTTCGGCGAGACCCCGAGTGATCAGCGCCGCCCGCGCGTTCAAGCCCAGTTCCAATCCGTCGCTGATGCCGGCGGCGATCGCCATGACGTTTTTCACCGCCCCGCTGATCTCGACACCCACGAGATCAGTGCTGAAATAAACCCTGAGCGCCGGTTGGTGCAGTTCGCGCGCCAGGCGCTTCGCGAACTCCGCGTCACCCGCGGCGAGCGTGAGCGCGGTGGGTCGCCCCTGCGCCACTTCCAGCGCGAAGCTCGGGCCGGACAAGGCCCCGCAGGCGGCGCGTTTTCCGAGGATCTCGGCCGCGACCTGGTGCGGCAGCTTGCCGCTCGCCTGCTCGAAACCCTTGCACGCCCAGATGACCGGCTGCACCGGGCGCGACTCGCGCAGACGCTCGAGCACCCCGCGCAGTCCCGAAGTCGGCGTGGCGACAAGAATCGCATCCTTTTGGTCAACGGTGAACGAGAACTCATCGGTCACCGTCACCGCATCGGGAAGCGGAATTCCGGGGAGATAGCGCGTATTGCGGCGGCTCGACTTGATCGCCGAAGCAAGCGCCGCGCTACGCGCCCACAGCGTGACGCGATGCTTCGCCGCGAGCGAGACGGCGAGCGCCGTGCCCCAGGCACCGGCGCCCAGAATAGCGAGATTCATTTTTCTTCAAATGCCCCAGACCTGACCAATGCGGACGTAGCCTGTTGCGCCGTCGGCATGGCGCACCTTGATCCAGCCGCCGGCCGGAGGCTCCGCGATATCGAGGGCCACGCCCTGCTGCGCCTGGAACACGAGAGCCGCCTGGTCGCTTGCGACCTGCCTTGCCTCAGCGACGGCCGCAATGACGACCACCGTGCGCTTGTCCGAGAGAGCCTTCTTTTCCACCCAGACGAGATCGCCGGCATGGTCGCGCACCTTCGCCCAAGTGTCGATATTGATCACGATTTCGACCGGGTAGAGGCGGCTGGCTACGAAAAGTTTCTTGGCGTGTACCGAGGGCGCGTCGTACATCAGCGTGCCGCTCTCCGCGATCGAGCGAAACTCGGCTGCCGCGGCCGGCAATGCAAACGCGAGCACAACGCAGAAGGCGAGGAACCGCATCAGTGGGCAATCTCGATGCGCGAGCTGTCGGTCTGCGCGGCCGATTGGCCTGTGCGTTGTTGCTGAAAGAGCGCCTCGAAATTTACGTGCGTGAGTAGCAACGGGGGAAAACCTGCTCGGCTGATGACATCGGAAACGGTTTCGCGCGCGTACGGAAACAACACACTAGGGCAGCCAATCCCCAGGACGGCGGCGAGATCCGCCTCGGCGATGTTACGTATCTGGAACACGCCCGCCTGCGAGACTTCCACCAGGAACGCGGTCTTGTCGCCCAGTTTTGCCGTCACCGTGACGGCCAGCGTGACCTCGAACAACCCGTCATTCACCCGCTCAGACCGATGTGCGATCTGAATTTCCAGTTGCGGCTGCTCCGACTGCATGAACGTCTGCGGCCCGCCCGGGACCTCGAGCGACAGGTCCTTCACGTAGATCTTCTCGATACTGAACATCGGCTGCTGCGCTTCGCTCATCGGGACTCCGGTGTTTGGGGAATACGCTCGAGCGCTACGCCGCGAGCAACGAATCCAGCTTGCCGGCATGTTCCAGCGCCGCGAGCTCCTCGAAGCCGCCCACATGCGCATCACCGATGTAGATCTGCGGCACGGTCCGGCGGCCGGTTTTTTGCGTCATCTCCTCACGCTGGCGCGAATCGAGATCAACCCTGATCTTCTCGATTTCGGTGATGCCCTTGGCCTTCAGCAGCATTTCCGCGCGCAGGCAAAACGGACAAACGGCCGTCGAGTACATTCGAATTCTCGCCATCTACTTCTCCACAGGCAGGCCAGCCTGTCGCCAGGCCCCGATCCCGCCGCTCAGCGTGAATACCTCTTTGAACCCCTGCCTGCGCAACGCCGGCGCCGCCTTGCCCGAGCGGCTGCCGGTGTCGCAAACGACGATCACGGGTTTCGCCTTGTGTTTTTCGAGTTCGGCGGCGCGCGCTTCGAGTTCCCCGAGCGGGATGTTCCGCGCGTTGAGCACATGCCCGCTTTCGTACTCGGTCGCATCGCGCACATCCAGTACGACGGCACTCTGCTGGTTGATCAGCAGAGTCGCCTGCAGGGTCGAGATCGAGGGTCCCGCCGTGCCGCGACGCACCGCCGGCCAGATCAGCATGCCGCCGCTCACGAATGCCACCGCGATGAGAAGAATGTTGTCGGTGACGAATTTGAGCAGGTTGACGTCCGTCATATCACGACCTCGGAGGATTGCCGCACAACACTTGGCGCATCGTGTCGAAGAGATTGAATTTCCATAAGAATGCCGTACAAGATGAGGGTATCCATGAGGAAAAGCAAGGGCCCTGCCCCGGTCCTCGCTCTCAGTCCCCCTGAAGGAGTGCCGTTTCAGCCCATTCCGAAACAGCCGGATGGCGCTCATTATAAAATGCTTTCCTGCGGCGCGAAACGCGCCTCTGAAAAGAACGCTCATGCACAGAATCGTACTGCTGCGACACGGTGAATCGGTGTGGAACATGGAAAACCGGTTCACCGGCTGGACCGATGTCGATCTCACTCAGCGCGGCAAAGAGGAAGCGAAGCGCGCAGGAGAAATGCTGAAAGCTGCAGGTTTTGGATTTGATTGCGCCTACACCTCTGTACTCAAGCGCGCCATCAAGACGCTGTGGCTTGCCCTGGAGACGATGGATTTGATGTGGATCCCGGTGCACCACTCCTGGCGCCTGAACGAGCGGCACTACGGTGCACTGCAGGGCCTGAACAAGGCCGAAACGGCCGCGAAGTTCGGCGAGGAACAGGTGCTCCAGTGGCGCCGCAGCTATGACGTGCCGCCGCCTGCCCTTGAGCGCCCCGATCCCCGCCACGCGGGGGGCGACCCGCGTTACGCCGACCTCGCGGAATCGGAGCTGCCGCTGACCGAATGCTTGAAGGACACGGTCGCGCGGTTTGTGCCGTACTGGAGCCGGACCATTGCGCCGGAAGTGCGCCGGGGGACACGAGTCATCCTCGTCGCGCACGGCAACAGCCTGCGCGCCCTCGTCAAATATCTCGACGGCATCAGCGACAGGGAGATCCTCGACTTGAACATCCCTACCGGAATTCCGCTCGTCTACGAGTTGGATTCCGAATTGAAGCCGGTTCGGCATTACTATCTTGGCGATCCCGCAGAAGCAGAAGCACGGGCTCGTGCGGTCGCCGACCAGGCCAAGGCAAGGACTTGAATCCGCCGCAAGGGCGGTATCGACTTTGGGCAGCGCTGCTGCTCGCCCCGGTTTTGGCGCTCGCGCAAGGCGGAACCGAAAAACAACAACTCGAGGCGCTGCGCGTGCGCATCGAGGGATTGCGGGCAAAAATCGCCGAAGGCGAGGAAAACCGCACGGAGGCGCGCGACCAGTTGCGCGGCTCCGAGCGCGCCATTTCCGATACCAACCGCGCGCTACGAGCACTGACGGGCAGGCGCACGGCAACGCAAACCGAGCTCAAGGCGCTGGCCCGGCGAAGCCGGGCTCTCGAGACGGAAATTGCTTCGCGTCAGGAAAGCCTCGGAAGGCTGCTCGGCCTGCGCCATCTCGAAGTCGAAAACGGCCACCTGAAGCTTTTGTTGTCGGGCGAAGACCCCGGCCGCATTGCGCGCGAGCTGCACTACTACGCTTACATTTCGCGCGCACAGGCGGAGCAGATCGGCGAGCTGCGCTCGAGCCTCGCACGCTTGAGGGGCCTGGAGGCGGTCACCGGGGAAATGAACGCCGAGGTCGCAGCAATCGAGTCGGCGCAGCGAAGGGAGCGAAGCGCGCTCATCGTCCAGCAGACGGAGCGGCGGAGGGTGCTTGAGCGTGTTTCGAACGAGTTGCGGGCGCAGCGCCGCCAGGTGACGCACCTCGAGCGCGACGAGTCCCGGATGGCGCGCCTGGTCGAGGAACTGGGCAGAGTGATCGCTTCAACGCCGCTTCTTCGCAACGACAGGGTTCCGGAATCTGGTCGCGGCGAAGATCTCTTTGCGGGGCTCAAGCGCGGGCTGCGGCTGCCGGTCAAAGGGGAACTCGCCGAGCGATTCGGCGCCAAGCGCTCCGGTGGGGGGCCTCCGTCAAAGGGTCTTTTTATCCGTTCGCCTTCGGGGCAGGAAGTGCGCACCGTCGCACCGGGGCGGGTCGTCTTTTCCGACTGGTTGCGCGGCTTCGGCAATCTGCTCATCATCGACCACGGTCGGTCCTATCTCACGATCTACGGCTACAACGAATCGGTGCTTAAACAGGTGGGGGAGGTCGTGCGCACCGGCGACGCAGTCGCGACCGTCGGGGCGAGCGGCGGCAACAGGGAATCGGGTTTATACTTTGAAATTCGTCACGAAGGGAAAGCTTTCGATCCGATGGGCTGGGTATCGCTGAGGTAGCATGGGCGCTCCGTCGTGCCGTTTAGGACAGACATAATGAAAACCAAGATAAAACAGGCCAGCCTGGTGCTGGTCGGCGTGCTGGCAGGAGTCCTGCTTAGCCTTAACTTCTCAGCCGTAGCTCAGCGCGAGGCGGCGCGTTTCCCTCTGCCCGTGGACGAGCTGCGCGCCTTTGCCGAGGTGTTCGGCGCAATCAAGTCGAGCTACGTCGAGCCGGTCGAGGACAAAAAACTCATCACCGAAGCGATCAGCGGGATGCTGACCGGGCTCGATCCGCACTCGGCCTATCTGGACCAGGACGCGTTCCGCGAGCTTCAGGTCGGGACGCAGGGCGAATTCGGCGGCCTGGGCATCGAAGTCGGCATGGAAGACGGTTTTGTGAAGGTGGTGTCGCCGATTGAGGACACGCCGGCATTTCGCGCGGGCTTGAAGCCCGGCGATTTCATCATCAAGATCGACGACACCTCGGTGAAGGGGATGAACCTGAACGATGCGGTCAAGCGCATGCGCGGCAAGCCGAAAACGACCATCCGCCTCACGATCATGCGCAAGGGCGAGGCAAGGCCTTTTGAGGTCACGCTGACTCGCGACGTGATCCGCGTGCAGAGCGTGAAATCCAAGCTGATCGAGCCCGGTTACGGCTGGATTCGCGTCTCCCAGTTCCAGGAGCACACGGGCGAGAACCTGGTGAAGCACCTGGACACGCTCTACAAGAGCGGGCCGCTGAAAGGCCTCATCCTCGACTTGCGCAACGATCCGGGCGGGTTGCTCAACAGCGCGGTGGGCATCTCTTCCGCGTTCCTCCCGCCGCGCGCAGCAGTCGTGTCGACCGACGGCCGCACCGAGGACGCCAAGCGCAAGTTCATCGCCGCGCCTGAAGACTATCTGCGGGGCAGCCGCAGCGATTACCTGAAGAATCTGCCCGCGGCGGTGAAGACCGTGCCAATGGTAGTGCTCGTCAACGCCGGTTCGGCCTCCGCTTCCGAAATCGTGGCGGGCGCGTTGCAGGACCACAAGCGCGCGACGGTTATGGGTACTACCACCTTCGGCAAGGGCTCGGTGCAGACGATCCTGCCGCTCGGCAACAACACGGGCCTCAAGCTCACCACCGCGCGCTATTACACGCCGGCGGGCCGCTCCATCCAGGCCAAGGGCATCGAGCCCGACATCATGGTCGACGACGGCCGCGATTCGCCGAACCGGATCCGCGAAGCCAACCTCGAACACCACCTGGATACCGGCAAGAAGACCGCGGGCGTGTTGCCTCCCGGCGCGTCGGCGCAACCCGCCGTGGTGCCGCCGAAACGGGAAAAGGTCGAGGTCGACACGTTGCCGCCGCGCTTCGAGTTCGGCGCGCTGCCGGAAGACTTCCAGCTGAAGCAGGCGATGAACCAGCTGAAGGGCGAGCCGGTCATCGCTTCGGCGAAGTCCATATCGGCGCAGGCGAAGCCGTAGCGCGACGCGACGCGACGCGACGCGACGCGACGCGACGCAAAAC
>CAYSFD010000020.1:0-147887 GCA_964430565.1 uncultured Enterobacteriaceae bacterium | reverse complement strand
CCAGGGCATGTCCTCCGGATGCACGATCTTCCTGCGCTTGGCGTTTCTCGCCGGGGCCTGCATCGCGTTATCGAGCAGGCTCTGATACAGCTTCTGGTGCGCGCTGCCGCGCATCCAGGCTTTCGATTCACCCCAGGCCATGTTGCAAACCCTCCATCACATCACGCGTGGTTGCCACTTTCCTCTGATTCCCTCGCTTGAAAGCCCTGCCCCCCGGGGGCCGGCTCCGTAGGGCGAGGCTCGACCAGGTGCTGAAACAGCATGTTCATGAACATGTACATCGGCTTGGTCTTGAGAACCAGGGCCCGCGCCGGCCTGTCAGGATCGGCGTTGAAATGCTGGTGCACGCAGTTGTTGTGTACGACTGCCACGTCCCCGGCCGACCAATCGTAGCGCACGCCATCGTGGATTTCGTAGCCCTTGCCGTCGAGGATGTAAAACGCCGCTTCGTTGACGTGACCATGCTTCTGGGATTTGCCTCCCGGGCCGTACTCCTCCAAGTGGATATGCAAGGTCTGGGTGATCCCGTCCTCGGGCTCAACGTAGTGGCGACTGTAGGCCTGCGGGCCGTCGACAAACTTGATCTGGCTGCCTTTGCGCACCCGGGGAAGGGCGCGCAGCCGGGCCAACTCGTCCTTGAGTTTGTAGTGGCCGGTAATCGCGCGTACGAATACCCGGTCGGTTTTGCTGTGATAGTGCGATTCGATGCCCATCAGTGTCTCCGCTCGTGCCGGCATTATACCCTTCCACTTTGACGGCTCGCGCGGTTCGCGTGTGCCGCGTTCAGCCTGGCGGAACTTAGCGGTGGCCGTGATGCTCGTGACTGTGACTGCGATGGGAATGTGCGTGAGGGGCGCGCGGATCTTCGCTGAAAACGAGGGACTTCACGGTGACGGGAACGGTTTGGGAGGGCATTCGAATACGCCCGAGGTCGATGTAATCGAAATCCCATAGGACAACGCCGTCGATGACGAGGATCTCGCTTTCGACGCCCATCTCGTCCCGCAGGATCGCGCCGAGGGTCTGCGCAATGTCCCCGTCTACCATGACGTAGACGGGCATTCGTTTCGCGATGGTGTTCGTCAGACCGCGACGTATGCCCAGGGCGAACGCAGCGATGCGCTCGTAGGAAGGCGGCCCTTCCCAGCGCAATGCGAGCGCCGCTTCGCTCGCGCCCTCAACCAGATCGAAGGCTTTGAAGTGCTCGCGGATCGTGTCGGCCATCCGGTCGGGGTCGACCGGCCCTTTGCACGAGTAGGCCGGCTGCAGCACCTGCAGATTTCTCCTGGGCAGCAGCGCCCCTGGATTGGAAATATAGATGGTGTTGCCGCTCAACTGCACGCTGTACTCGGAAGCTCCCAACGCCGTGGCGCGGATGCATTCGCCGGGAGGAAGCAACGGCCAGGGCAAGGCTCCCGCGTCCACTTTTCTTCGCACGGCGACTCCAAGCAAGCGTCCCATGTCGCCGAAATCTCGCGGCTCGCGCTGATAGATGTATTCGGCCACCCCGCCGGAAAACATCACCCCGTCGATGCCACCCAGGTCCGGCAGCGGTTCGGTCAGAAAAAGCTCCTGGACGTCTGCCGGGAACGGCCGCGCGCCAAGCGCGGCAATGATTGCATCGGCCATCCATTCGGCGACGCGTTCCATGGCGGCGGCTTCGGCGACATCACCGCGGCTCCAACGGAATCCCGCCTTGGAGGCGAGATGCCGCCCGGCGGGATCAAGGCGGATGATTCGGTGGTTTTCGTCGACAACGTGCAAACGGCCGCCTACGTGCAAGGCAGCCGTGGCGAGGACTTTGCCTCGTTCGACCAGAGCGAGCTTGGTGGTGCCGCCGCCGATATCGACGTTGAGAATGCGCTTGCCGGAGTCGTGCGAAACGCGGGCCGCCCCCGAGCCGAACGCCGCCAGCATCGATTCCATATTGTGGCCCGCACTCGCGCAGACGAATTCCCCGCGCTGCTCGGCGAGAAGATTGGCGATGGCCCGGGCATTTTCGCGCCGCAGAGCTTCCCCGGTCAGGATCACGGCTCCGGCGTCGATATCGTCAGGATGGAGCCCCGCCTCGGCGAAAGCCCTGTCAATGATGGCTCCCAGTTGCACATCATCGATGAGCTCCTCGCTGCTATAAGGAGTCAGCGAAACGGGCGACTGATACAGGGTCTCCCGGGACACGACGAAGTAACGGCTCGAGAGGTCCTCGCCCATGCGCCGCAGATTCAAACGGGAAAAAATGACCTGCGTTCCGGAGGACCCTATGTCGATGCCGACGCTCGCGAGCGAAACGTGGTCCTGGATCCACAAGGGATTGTCCTCGATGTTCCCTTCCGCGTCGAAGTGATCGTGGTCGTGGTCTGCAGCTTCGTCGCCTTCGTGGCTGTGACCGAAATCCTCGCCGTGGCGATGGTCCTCGAGACTGTGCGTGCGCTTCGGTTTCGGGTCCTGCTTCGGTTTCGGTTCCTTATCGTCTGGCATGAAATGGGTTCTAACATGAAACTCGGGGTTTTTGCGCGCCGACGCCTGTGTTGTACAATGTCTTACGCCTTGTACAGGGATGCATCAATGGGTACTCTCACTATACGCTTGGACGATAAGCTTGAGCGCGAGCTGACGCGTTTGGCCAAGCGGACCGGCCGCAGCAAGAGCGAGGTCGCGCGCGAGGCCCTGCGCCGCCAGTTGTCCATCCATCGATTCCGGGTGCTACGCCGCGAAGCGATGCCCTACGCGGCAGCCGCGGGCTATCTGACCGATGAGGACGTGTTCCGCAACGTTTCTTGAAAGTCTTTCTCGACACGAACGTCCTCGCGAGCGGCATCGCCACGCGCGGCCTGTGCAGCGAACTGCTGGAAAGCGTCATTCACGACCACGAGCTGCTGACCTGCCAGCCGGTGCTCCGGGAGCTGGAACGGGTCCTCACTGAAAAGCTCCGCCTGCCTGAAGCAGTTGTCGCCGGCTTCCTTGCCCTGTTGAAAGCGGAAGGAACGGTAGTCGAATCACGCATAAATCCCTCCATTCCGATCAAAGACGCCGACGACATCCCGATCCTCGCTTGCGCCATTGCCGGGAAAGCGGATGTGTTCGTGACCGGCGACAAGGAATTGCTCGAACTTCGGAAAATTGAAGACCTGGCGGTCGTTTCGCCGCGCGAACTGTGGAATCAACTTGCAGGCCTTGAACCGGGGAAGCGGAAGTGATGATCCGACGGCGATCCAACGGAGTCGGTGAACCGCGTCACGGACGAGCGCCATCGATGATTGCACGGGAAGCTTTGGAAGCGAAAAAGTCCCAAACACTCCCATGCAAATGAAAAGCGGCTAAGCGCTTCTGCACTTAACCGCTTGAGGTATCTGGCGCGCCCGGCAGGAATTGAACCCACGACCCCCTGGTTCGTAGCCAGGTACTCTATCCAACTGAGCTACGGGCGCGAAATGAGTGGGTGATTATATCAAAGGAGTGGCGGAGAGAGCCGTTCCAATGTGGTTCGGAAACCCGCATGGTTGCCAGAGCCCGCGGGCACGAACGCGTTCTTTGCAAGGTCAACGCTAACGGGAGTAGCATTCATCTCGGAATTCTCCCATCTCGTCTTACTCCACCCAACCCACCATGCAAATGAGATCCTGGCTCCTCCTCGCCCTGGTCGGCGGCTGCGCCACGGGTCTGTTCCCCGAGGGCGCCAAGTGGGAAGAAGTCTCGAGCGCGGGCCTGGTCACCTCAGAAGGTGTGGTCGCCGACCGTGACGGTTTCGTCTACGTCTCGGACATCACGCGGCCCGACGAGGTCAAGCAGAACAATCCCGGCGGCACGATCTGGCGCTACCACCCGCGCACGCGCGAGACTATGAAGTTCATGGAACCCAGCGGCATGGCCAACGGGCTGCACGTCGACCGCAACGGCGATCTGCTGATCGCGCAGGAGTCCGAGCTCGGCGGCGGCCGCGCCATCGTGCGCCGCAATCTGCGCAGCGGCGCGATGTCGGTGGTCGCGAACGCGTACCAGGGCAAGCGGCTCAACAGCCCGAACGACGTGACGAGCGACGCGCAGGGCCGCGTGTACTTCACCGACGCGCGCTACTTCGGTCCCGAACCGATCGAGCTGCCGAACGCCATCTACCGAGCCGATCCGGACGGAAGCGTGGTGCAGCTCTCGACCGACATCTACCGCCCGAACGGCATCGAGGTCTCGCCCGACGGCCGCCGCCTCTACGTCTCGGCGTCCAACCTTCCCGTGCGCCTGGTGCGCAATCCGCTCGGCCCGCCGCAGGACCGCTTCGGCCTCAAGCTGGGCGGCGTTGTCGCCTACGACCTCGACGCCGCGGGCAATATTTCCAACGGGCGCGTGTTCTACCGCTCCGACCACCTGATCACCGACGGCATGGCGATGGACACGCAGGGCAATTTATACGTCGCGGCGCATAACGGCGCCCGCGAGCCCGCGCAGGGAGAAATCGTGGTGCTCAATCCCGTGGGGGAAGTCCTGCACAAGATTGCGCCCCCGGCCGGCTATCGCCCGGGCAACCTCGGCTTCGGCCGCGGCACGGATGCAGGCTCGCTCTACGTGACGACGCTCTTCCGCTGGCGCCTCTTTCGCATGGATACGAACCGGCGCGGACATTACTGGTGAAGCGCATCGGGACCGATGCGAAGAGTCGTCACCGGGCATGATGGGGTGGGACGTTCGGTCGTCCTGTTCGACGATCGTCCAGCCTCCGTAGTGCTCCAGAAGGCGGGCGGCCTGCGCCTCACCGAGATCTGGGAAACCAAGAGCATGCCAGCGGACATCAGCGGCAGCGCAGACGCCGCTCGCCGCGAGCGACGCATCGAGCCCGATCCGCACGGCAGCGTGTTTCGCGTCATCGAGTATCCGCCGGACAGTCAGCGCCTGAAGAGCCTCGATCCGGAGGCGCATTTCAGCAGCATGGGCGCAGAGGCGGCGAACGAGAAAACGCGCCGTCATCCCGGCATGCATCGCACGAAAACGATCGACTATGCCGTGGTCCTTTCGGGCGAGATCTTCGCGGTGCTCGACGAGGGCGAGGTCCTGCTCAAGGCGGGCGACGTGCTGGTGCAGCGCGGCACCCACCACGCCTGGAGCAACCGCACCGACCGGCCCTGCGTGATCGCTTTTGTACTGATCGATGCGGCTCGATAAGGACGCCGCGGTGCCGATGCGCGACGGCGCGACGCTGCGCGCCAACGTGTTCCGCCCCGACGCGCCGGGACGCTACCCGGTGCTCATGAGCTTCGGGCCATACGGCAAGGATGTGCACCTCTCGCAGTTCATGCCGGAGGCCTGGGAAGCGCTCAAGCGCCGCCACCCCGAGATTCTCGCCGCCTCCTCGTGCAAGTACCTCGTATTCGAGACGATGGATCCCGAGGTCTGGGTGCCGCACGACTATGTCATCGTGAAGGTAGACTCGCGCGGCGCGGGCAAGTCGCCCGGCTTCCTCGACCCGAATTCGCCGGCCGAGTTCCGCGATTTCTACGACGCCATCGGCTGGGCCGGAACGCAGCCCTGGAGCAGCGGCAAGGTCGGCCTCCTCGGCATCTCGTACTACGCCGCCGGGCAGTGGATGATCGCTGCGATGCGGCCGCCGAACCTCGCCGCCATCCTGCCGTGGCAAGGCGCCTGCGACTTCTACCGCGACCGCACGCGCCAGGGCGGCATCTTCGGCAGCGGATTCGTGCGGCGCTGGTGGCCGCGCAGCGTGCTGCGCAACCAGCACGGCAACGCTGAGTCGCCGTTCAAGGACATCGACACCGGCGAGCGCAACACCGGTCCGGAAGCCTTTTCAGAGGATGAGCTCAGAAAAAACCGGACAGACTATCCGGCCAATATCCTCGCGCACGCGCTCGACGACGCCTGGTACCGCGAGCGCAGTCCCGACTTGAGCAAGATCGAGATCCCCGCGCTGGTAGTCGCGAACTGGGGCGGGCTCGGCCTGCACCTGCGCGGCACCCTTCAGGGGTACTTGCGGATTGCCTCGCGCGAAAAATGGCTCAAGGTGCAGTCGGGCTCGTACTTCCTCACCTTCCTGCTTCCCGAGAACGTCGCGCTGCAGCGCCGCTTCTTCGACCGCTACTTGAAAGGCATTGATAACGGCTGGGAGCGCGAGCCGAAGGTTGAGGTCTCGATCCGCAGCATCGACGACCGCGTGAAGCGCAAGGCGATCGCCGCACGCTGGCCCATGGAGGGAACGCAGTGGCGCACTCTTTACCTCGCGCCCGATAAACTGGTCGAGCAGCAGCCGCAGTCATCGCAGAATCTTTCCTACGCCGCGCGCGGCCCCGGGGTCGCGTTCAAGACCGAACCGATGAAAAGCGAACTCGAGCTCGCGGGACCGGTAAAGGCGACGCTGTGGGTGTCTTCGAGCACCGCGGACCTGGACCTCTTCGCCACGCTGCGCGCCTATGGGCCCGACGGAACGGAAGCCGCATTCTTCAGCGCGGTCGAGCCGCGCTCACCGGTCTCGCAGGGCTGGCTGCGCGTGTCGCAGCGCAAGCTCGACCCGGAGCGCTCGACGCCCTGGTTTCCATATCATTCTCACGACGCAACGCAGCGCCTCTCGCCCGGCGAGAGGGTAAAGGTGGAGCTGGAAATCTGGCCCATGAGCATCGCGCTGCCCGCGGGCTCGCGGCTCGAGCTGCTGATCCAGGGATGCGACTTCGAGCGCTCGGGATTCTTCCAGCACGATGATCCGCAGGACCGGCCGCCGGAGGTCTTCGACGGCACAAACACGATCCATACCGGCGGCGACTCGCCCTCCTCCCTTCTTCTTCCGGTGATCTCATTCGAATGATCGATCCGTTCTCGACGGCGGGCGAATTGGCCGCCGCGATCCGCCTGCGCCGGGTCTCGGCGAGCGAGGTGCTCGAGATGCACCTCGCGCGCATCGCGAAGCACAACCCGGCGCTGAACGCGATCTGCACGCTCGACGAATCGGGCGCGAGGAGGCGCGCGCGCGAAGCCGACGCCGCGCTCGCGCGCGGCGAGCTGTGGGGCCCGCTGCACGGCGTGCCGATGACCATCAAGGACGCGCTCGAGACCGCGGGGCTGCGCACCACCGCCGGCTATCCGCCGCTCGCGAACCACGTGCCGAAGAAGGACGCCACCGCGGTCGCTCGCCTGCGTGCCGCCGGCGCGGTGCTCATGGGCAAGACCAACGTGCCGCCGCTCTCCGCCGACGGCCGCGCCGACAACCCGATCTTCGGCCGCACCAACAATCCCTGGAACCTCGAGCGCACGCCCGGCGGCTCCACCGGCGGCGGCGCCGCAGCCGTGGCCGCGGGCCTGTCCGCCTTCGATGTCGGCAGCGACCTCGCCGCTTCGGTGCGCATGCCGGCGCACTGGTGCGGGCTCTTCGGCCTCAAGCCCACCGAAGGGCGCGTGCCCAACACCGGCCACATCCCGGAAGTTCCCGGCATGCCGCACGCCTTGCGCCACATGAACGTGCTCGGGCCGCTGGCGCGCTCGGTCGACGATCTCGCAGTGATCCTGAAGGTGATCGCCGGCCCCGACGACAGCGACTGGGAAACCGCGCCCGCATCTTCAATGGAAGCTCCGGAGCGCCCGCTTGCATCGCTGCGCTTCGCGTGGACCACGCAGTTCGGCAGCGAGACGCCTTCGCGCGAGACGGTCGCCGCCATCACCGCTCTCGCGAAGAAGTTGAACGATTTGAAATGCGAGGTCGCGCAGCGAACCCCGTCCGGATTCGACTTCGATCTCGCCTGGGAAACCTGGGGCGAGATCGTCATCGCCGAGCGCGTCGTCACGCAGGGCGAAGCGGCGCGCGAGCGCGTCGAGATCCTGAGAAAGTCGCTCGGCGACCTGCCCGTGGCGCGCGGCGCGGCGAAAGGCGCGCGCGCGAGCCTCGCCGACTACATGCAGAGCCTGACTAACCGCGACAGGCTGATCAGCGCGCTGGAGCGCTTCTTCGACGACTACGACGCGTGGCTCTGCCCGGTGTCGTACGGCCCCGCGCTCGGCCACATCCCCTTCGGCACGCCGGTCGACGTCGACGATCGCAAGGTGCCTTACTTCCTCGCGACCACCGCCTTCACCAGCGTCTTCAATCTCACCGGCCACCCGGCGATCGTGCTGCCGCTCGCGCGCTCGAAGGAGGGCCTGCCGATCGGCGTGCAGGTGGTCGGACGCCGCTGGAGCGAGCCGGCGCTCCTCGCGCTGGCGAAGAACCTTTCTCTGATTACCGGCCCATTCCGCGCCCCGGCGGGCTACTGAGTCAGTAGTGCACGGAGCGCTTGCGACGGATAGTAGAATCAATTCGCCGCTGAAGCCAGGGTGGCATTATCTGTGCTACTGTGTCGTATAGACATTGCCCTATTACGGAAAGGCGCACCGATGACCACGGTGGTTCGCAAAGTAAAGGTGTTTCGCAACGGAGGCAGCCAGGCGATCCGCCTCCCGCGGGAATTCGAGATCAACACCAGGGAGGTCGTGTTGAGGAAGGATTTTGGCGTGATATCAATCCTGCCGAATCGAAAATCGAGCCTGCTTGCCTTGCTCAAGGAACTCGGGCCGATTGAACTTGCGCCAAGGGCTCAGCCCGGTTGGACCGACCGGCGCGCCGATGCCGGCCTTAGACCGCGTCGCGGCAAGCGCCGCCGGTGATTTACCTGTTCGACACCAACGCGATGTCAGCGCTGGTGCACCACCGGCCGGGATTCGAGCGGATCGCGGCCCGAATCGATGCCCTCCGGCCGGCGGACCGCGTAGTGTCCATGATCACCCTCTCCGAGCTCCAAACGATGATCGCCAAGGCTGGCGCGCCGCAGGCGAAGGGGGCACGCGTCTGGCGGGTCCTGCTCAATTTCCGCCTGGAGGATTTTGGCCAGGCCGCCGCGATTCACGCGGGCCAGATCCGCGCCCATCTCGAGCCGCGCGGCCTCGGGATCGGCCCCCTCGACACCCTGATCGCTGCGCACGCGCGCAGCCTCGGCGCGGTGGTGGTCACCGACAACGTGCGCGAGTTCTCACGCGTGCCCGACCTGGCAGTTGAAAACTGGCTGCGTTGACGGGGTAGAAATCCGGGAGATCGTGAGATCGCAAGAGGGACGGTCTGCTTTCATATCCCGCCCTTACGCTGTGACGCCCTCACGGAATTTGTCGCTCTGCCGTGCTCGCGGCCCTGGCCTCTGCCTTCAAGCGAGGCGATTAGGCGTGGCCGGCCGCGCCGGTTTAACTCCGCGTGTTGGAACGGACGAGATCTCGCCGTTCAACGCGCGGACTCAAAATACGGTTAGGAGCCGACCTTTCGTAAGGACTTGGGTGGAATATGGCCTAGCTCCTTCAGGATACCGGGCACTAGCGGTAAGAGGTGTTCCATCCGATTACTTGCCGCCTCAACAACAAGCACAGCAATCGGCAAAGTGGCAAGGTTCCGCTGGAACTCGAGGTTCCCGTCCATCGTCAGGAAGACATCGAACTCAGAGGCGGCGAGTCCGAGCAGCTTTCCATTCTTGATACCTTTCCATCCGCTACGCTGAACCGTGGAAACCTCGTGACCAACCAGCATTGCGCCGAGACGACGCGGGAGATCCTCGTCAAGCAGGATACGCATCGGGGATGAGTGCGGCGCGCGCCTCTTCAAGCACTGCTACCGCCAGTTCGCGGCTGACGGACGGGAAGTCATCCAGGAAGACTTCCAACGAGTCTCCGGCTTCAAGGTGAGCAAAGAGCGTCTTGACCGGGACGCGCGTGCCAGCGAAAACGGGCGTTCCGCTGTGGATTTCGGGGTCGATGGTGATCAACTGTGTCTTCATGGCAGAACTCCAGCACTGGTTACCGCTAGAGTATACGCCACTGGCTGTTCACTGATGATAAACAGGGTCAGTGTTACTTTTCAGCGCACGTGCGCCACAAACGTAAACAAAATTTACACTGACCCTGTTTATGACTAGCTAGCGCGCGAGCCGACGCACAAGCGGGCAAAGCCCGCATGCGAAGGGCCGACACGAAGTGTTGCCCTCAAAAAAGTAAAGGTAGAGAAGCTACCGCTACCTTTCGTTCCTGGACAGACTCATTCCATGACCGGCAAGAAGAGCTGGGACGGATAACGAGCGCTGTGATGGGTCGTGTCCTGGCCGATCTTGTTCGGCTGGTAGTAGTGCGTCCACAGCACGTCGGTGACCGGAGAGTCGCCGTTCACGATCTCCAGGCGGATCGCTGACCACGTTTCTGAACAAGCGCCGGTAAATGGCGTGAATCGCCCCCCTGTTATAGGGTGGCGCGAAGCGCCGGGGAGTTTGCGGCCGATGATAGAATCACGTCCATGAATACCACTGTACGCCTCCGACCTGCCCTGGCCCGCAAGTTGAGTAAGATTGCCGCCGAATCGAATCAGGACGTGTCCTCGCTCGCCGAGGACGCGCTTCGGCGGTTTGTGGACTCGCACCGGGAAACGGTCCATCTGACGCGCTCGCGAGCCAACCTGCAGCGTCTGCGTGCCGCGCGCACCGAGATCGTGGCGGAGATTGCCAGGCGGAAGCGCCGCGCCGCCTAGGTTGGAGGTCTACTGGACCTCCCAGGGGCAACAGGACCGCGAGTACTGGCGCAAGCGTGATCGTCGCGTCCTGGGCAGAATTGACAGGTTGATCGCTGACATCCAGGAACACCCTTTCGCCGGCATCGGCAAGCCGGAGCCATTGCGTTACGAATGGCTGGATACTGGTCGCGACGCATCACCAAGGAGCATCGCCTGGTGTATCGCGTCGAAGCGGGCACGCTCTTCATTGCACAATGTCGCTTTCACTACGACTGATGATCGTGAGAAAGCTGCTTTGCGCAGTTGCGATCGCGCTTGTTTCGGCGGCGGGTGCCTGGGCCCAGCCGGCTTCGACCGGCGCGGATAAATGGCCCGCACGCGCGGTCCACATGATCGTGCCCTTTCCCGCCGGCAGCTCGCCCGACCTCGTCGCGCGCATCCTCACCGAGCGGCTCGCGCAGGCGCTCGGCCAGCCTGCGATCGTCGAGAATCGCCCCGGCGCGGGCGGCAATCTCGTTACCGGGCTCGTGGCGAAGGCAGCGCCCGTCGGCTACACGATCGGTCTTTCGATCCCCGGCCCGCTCGCGGTCAACACCGTGCTCTACAAGAAAATGGAGTACGACCCGTTCAAGGACCTGGCGCCGGTGACCCTCGTCGCCGCCAGCCTCGAAGTTCGTTAAGAACGAGATCCGGTATCGGTCGAGTACGTCTACCGCGCGTCAGCCGAAGCCATTCGATCATCGCCCCAGGTCGGCGTTGCCGGATCCGACGCAGCCGCTGGCGATGTAGGTAAGACTGGCGCCGTTTTGCTCGATGATGCCGAAGCCGGTCACCCGCAAACCCGGGTCTTACAGGGCGAGAGAGTGTTGCCCCTTGAGAAAGTAAAGGTAGAGAGGCTACCGCTACCTTTCGTTCCTAGATAGATTCATTCCATCACCGGCAGAAAGAGCTGGGACGGATGGCGAGCGCTGTGATGGATCGTGTCCTGGCCGATCTTGTTCGGCTGGTAGTAATGCGTCCATAGCACATCGGTAAGAGGCGAATCGCCGTTGACGATTTCGAGGCGGATTCGATTTCCTTTCTTGAATTGGAAGGCATTGGGCTCGATGCTGATCTCGAACTTGGTGACCTCGCCGGGCTTGAGAGCCTCGGGATTGGCGTGCGAGTGATACGGCTCCATCTCAGTGCTGTGTTTCGGATCGAGCGCGCGATGCGAGGCGCGCAGCCAGCCCTTGGTCACGAGCTGCGACTGCGGGTTGAGGCCCTTCGCGCGGTCCTCGCTCGACTGAGGAAACTGCTCGGAGAGCTTGACGATGAAATCAGTGTCCTTCGCGCTCGACGAGGCGTAGAGCACTAGCTTGATCGGCCCGGCGATCTCGAGGTCCTTCTCCAGCGGCGCGGTGGTGAAGGTCAGGACGCGGCGCACCGGGTCGAAGCCGCCGGCAGGGCCGGTGGGGCCGAATCCCACGACCCCTGTGACCCAGCCGGGATTGGGATAAGCGTAGGTCGTCGATTCGACTCCGCTCGCGGGCGAGGCGGAAAGACTGCCGTCATTGAGCGAGGTGATGCTGCCGGTTTTTTCTCCGCTCAGGTGCCACGCCTTGTACTTCACACCGGCCGGCGGCCAGGTGTCGGCGGTCTTGAAGACGTTCGCGCCGCGCACGAAGTACTCGACCGGCGCCCGCCGGTCCCATTCGCTTTCCTTGCCCTTGAGGAAGCGGTCGTAGAAGGGCAGCAGCACCTTCTCGTGCATCTCGACGCCGTTGAACTCGGCGTTGGCGGCCCACGCGTTGATCGGTCCGCGCATCTGCAGCTTGCGCGGGCCCTTCGCGCGGCGGAAGCCGTCGATGTTTCCGCGGGTGTGCAGGTCGATCTTTCCCCAGATGCCGACCGAGTACAGCGGCACGGTGATTTCCTCGAGCCGCTCCCAGGCGCAGCGGGTGCGCCAGAATTCGTCGTAGGTGGGATGCGCCGTGATCATCATGTCGAGGTCGGTTTCCTGCACACGCGGCGCCGCGCCGTTCGCGGGGAAGCGATTGATGATGCGGTTCTGGTTCCACCAGTAGCCGGGCATGAACTGTCCCGGGATGCCGCCGGTGTAGCAGGTGGCGCGGTACGGATCGTTCAGGCCGTCGTAGGCGGCAAGGCAGGCGAGCGCGGGCGGCTTCATGATGCCCATCCACCACTGCGACATGCAGAAATAGGACTGGCCGAGGCCCCCCACCTTGCCGCTGGACCAGGGCTGCTTCGCGATCCACTCGATGACGTCATACAGATCGCGCTGCTCGTTCGGCCCGAGGAACTCGAACTCCCCGCCCGACTTGCCCGAGCCGCGCACATCCATGTGCACATAGGCATAACCGTTCTTCACGTAGAACTCGATCGGGCCGGTCTCGCGCCACAGGAACTGCGGCCCGGCGGGCAGCACGTTGTTGTCGTAGCGGTACGGCGAGGCGGCGAGGACCGCGGGAAACCTGCCGCTGCCTTCGGGCGCGTAGATGGCCGCGCCGATCTGGGTCCCGTCGCGGACGGTGATCGTGACTTCCTTCATCGTCATGGCTTCTCCAGGGTTGCCGAGGGATTACGGAAACGTTCGAACAGGAAAATTGCGATCGCGAGCGAGACCCCCGCGGCGTTGAGCCAGCGCCCGGCGCCGAGAGCATTCGCGGGCATGAAGGTGCAGATTCCGGTTACGCAGTAAAGGAGCCGCCCGGGAATGCCGAGCGACCGGAAAGCATACCCCATCATCGCGGCGGCGATGAACCAGACGCCTGCGATGGCCAGCGCGAAGTCGATCGCGATCGCGAGCGGGCTCCCCTTCATCAGCAAGGTGAGCGAGAACACGAACAGGAACGGGATCACGAAGAGCGTCCAGCCGAATGCCATCGCCACCCACCCGGTGCGGTTGGGATCGGCGCCGGCGAGGTTGGCGGCGACAAAGGCGGCGATCGCCACCGGCGGGGAGATCATCGACAGGCAGCCGTAATACATGATGAACATGTGCGCCGCCATCGGGTCGATGCCCATCTTCACCAGGGCAGGCGCGACCAGCGTGGCGAGCACGATGTACACGCCCACGGTCGGCAGGCCGAGCCCTAGGATGATGTTGGCGATCGCCGACAGCACGAGCAGCCCGATCAGGCTGCCGCCGGCGAGCAGGATCAGCACCAGGGTCAAGGTGAAGCCCACGCCGGAATAATTGAGCGCCCCGATCATGATGCCGGCGGAGGCGCCGAGCATGAAGAGATCGATCACCCCGGTCCCGGCGTCGCGCATCATGACAGTGAGGTCGCGCAGTCCGATGCGCTTGCCCTTGAACGGGATCAGCACGCCCAGGCCGAGCACCACGCCGGTTGCGAGCAGCCCGGCCATCTCCGGTTCGTAGTTCAGCCAGAACAGCGCATAGACCAGCGCGACCAGCGGCAGGATGAAGTACCAGCCCTCCTTCAGGACCTGGCCGAGGCGCGGAATCTCCTCGCGCGGCATCGGCAGGATGCGGCTGCGCGCAGCCTCGAGGTCCACCTGGATGAAGAGCGCGATGTAGAACAGCGCCGCCGGGATCACCGCGGCGAGCGCGACTTCCCAGAACGGCACCTGCAAGAACTCCGCCATGATGAAGGCGGCGATGCCCATGACCGGCGGCGTGATTTGTCCCCCGGTCGAAGCACAAGCTTCGATTGCGGCGGCCAGGTGCGGCCGGAAGCCGGCGCGCTTCATCAACGGAATCGTCACCGTGCCCACGGTCATCACGTTCGAGACGATGTTCCCGGAGATCGAGCCGAACAGCGACGAACCGACGATGGCGATCTTGGCCGGGCCGCCGCGGTAACGGCCCATCAGCGCCATCGCGATGCCGGTGAAGAACTGCGAGCCCCCGGCCTTGAACAGCACCTGGCCGAAGAACACGTACACCACCACCACCGTGGCGATGATCTTGATCGCGATGCCGAGGATGGCGCTGGAGTCCCACACCAGGTAATAGGTGAGGCGCGCGGGGGGAATCGAGCGCGCCGCGAACTCACCCGGCAGCGAGCCGCCGAAGAGCGCCAGCGCGATGAACACCAGCGTGGTGATGAACAGCGCCATGCCCGAGGTGCGCCTCAAGCCCTCGAGGAAAACGACGAGAAGCGCCGCGGCGGCCAGCAGGCCGTCCCAGGGCTGGCGCGACACCAGCTCCGACAGCTGCGCGAAGCGTGCCGCGAGGTAGGCGGCGGCCGCGAAGGCGAGCACCGCCGCGGCAAGGTCGTACCAGGGTACGCGCCCGCCGCGCTCGCCGGAGGCGCGCACCTGCAGGAATACCAGCGGCGTGGCGATCGCGAGAAGCGCAGCGAGGTACTGCTCGGTGTAGAGCGACAGTCCCGCGATGCGAAACAGGTCCGCCGACAACGCGATCGCGCCGGCGGTCAGCATCACCGCCAGTATGCTGATGACCCTGCTCAAGAACTCCCCCTCGGTGCTACGATACCGGCGAGGAGGCTAACATGTTCAAAAGTATGCGTGTCACGGCATTCGGTTTCGCAACGCTTCTCGTCGCGGGCGCGGCGGGCGGCCAGACCATCGGCATCGTCACCACGCCGGCGGGGTCGTTCTCCAATTCCGCCGGCCAGGCCATCGCCAAGGTGCTGGTCGACAAGGCCAAGCTGCGGGCGGTGGTGCAGGCGCAGGCGAGCACCGGCTTCGACGAGATCGAGAGCGGGTCGGGCGATTTCAACGTCACCAACTCCTTCGACGCCACGTTCTACACCACCGGAACCGGCGAGTACGAGGGCCGGGGCGCGAAGCCCACGATGCGCTACGCCGGCGCGCTCATCCCCTATCGCGTGGCCATGCATGTGCGCGCCGATTCGCCGATCAAGGCGATCGCCGATCTCAAGGGCAAGCGCGTCTCGAGCGAGTTCAACGCGCAGAAGACCATTGCGCGCATCATCGAGGCCCACCTGGCGAACGCGAACTTGAGCTACAAGGATGTCGTCAAGGTGCCGGCGCCGAACGTGGTGCGCCAGGCCGAGGACTTCATGAGCGGCAAAGTCGATGTCATGTTCTTCGCGCTCGGCTCGGCCGCGATCAAGCAGGCCAATGCCAGCGTGGGCGGCGTGCGCGTGCTGGAGGTCGACGTGTCGCCCGACGCGATCAAGCGCAGCCAGGCCTTCCTGCCGGGCGCGTATGTGATGAAGGTCGCGCCGCATCCCTCGATCGAGGGCCTCAGCGGGCCGACCAACCTGATCGCCTTCGACATGGTGATGATCACCAACGCCAGGGTGGCGGAGGACGTCGTCTATCGCGCGGTCAAGGGGCTGCACCAGGGCAAGCCGGACCTGGTGGCCACCTTCCCGCCCTTCGCTCTGTTCCAGCCGGAGAATATGGCCAAACCCCTGCAGGGCGTGCAGATGCACCCGGGCGCGATGAAGTACTACAAGGAAACCGGTCTCCTGAAGTGAGATTCAAGGTACTGCGGGTGGAGAAGCGTCGCGCCGGCGAGTCGCGCGATGAATTCAGGAACCGCTGGCTCGCCGAGCACTCCGGGAAATGCGTGGTGACGTTTGCCACCGGTGAGATCGCGCTCGGCGGCGCCGAAGCTCCGTTCGACGGCATGTCGGCAACCTATTTTCCCACCGCGGAGGCCGCGCGCGCCGCGGCGCGCCAGCTCTCCGGCGACATCGTGCTCGCCTGCGACGAGCATCTGATGGCGCAGAAACCCGCAGCCGACATCAAGCTGAAGATCGTGCGTACCGTCTACCGGCGCAAAGACCTGACGCACCCGCAGTTCAAGGACTACTGGCTCAACAAGCACTCCAAGCTCGAAGACCGCGTAATCGCCGAATCGCCCGTGCAGAAGATCGTCGCCACCTTCGCGCTTCCCGATGCGGGGAAGGACCCGGCCTTCGACGGCATGGTCGAGCTCTACTTCGCGAGCGCCGCCGACATCGGCGCGATGTTCGCCGGCCCGATCCCGGCGATGATGCGCAAGGACGAGGAGAACTTCGTGCAGATGGACGCGCCCGCCATCCGCGCGGTGTGCGAGGAGCATGTCGTCGCCGCGTAGGGTGGACGCCGAAAGGCGTACCCGACCCATCGTAGCGGGGGCGCAGTCATTCGAACCCTAAGTTCGAAGTTTTCGCCGAAGGTCGCGCAGCGAGGCTACAGCGGACTTTACTTCAGGTCTGCTATCTTTGGTAGCTTGAGGTATATGCACTCCTCCCGTGGCAAAAGAGAAACCCCGTAGGTGGTCCCGGGTAATTTTGTTCGATCTCATGACCGACGGTGACGCCTCTTGAGCGCGATCTCGGGCGTCTCGGCCCTCGCCCCATTTCGGGTTCGCAGTTTCCGCTTCCAGTGGCCCGCCGATCTCGCCACTTCGTGGGCCTTCGAGATGGAGAACATCATCCTCGGCTGGTACGTCCTCGTGGAGACCCGCTCGGTGCTGATGCTCACCGTGTTCGCGTCGCTGCAATACATCGGCACGCTGCTCTCGCCGATGTTCGGAGTCATGGGCGACCGGCTGGGGCACCGCGCCATCCTGTGCGCGATGCGCGGTCTGTATACCGTTCTGGCCATAACGCTCATGATGCTCGTGGCCACGGACGTCCTGACTCCCATATTGGTCATGGTGATCGCGACGCTGATGGGCCTGGTGCGCCCTTCGGACATCGGCATGCGAAACGCCCTCATAGGCGCGACCATGCCGGCAGATCACTTGATGGGCGCGATGGGAGTCCAGCGCACCACCCAGGACTCGGCGCGCGTCGCGGGCGCGCTGTCGGGCGCCGGAATCGTTGCCGCGCTGGGCATGGGTTGGGCCTATGTCGTCGTCTCGTCGCTCTACGTCGCGAGCTTCTTCCTCACCTTCAAGGCCGGACGCGAGCGTGCGTCCCCGCATGCCGCGGACCAGGTCGCGGGTAATCCGGCACGGCCGTCTCCGTGGCGCGATCTCAAGGAGGGAGCCCGCTACGTCTGGAACACGCCGGTGCTACGCGCGGTCATGGTGCTCGCGTTCCTGCTCAACGCGACGGCGTTTCCGCTGTTCACTTCCCTGCTGCCGGTCGTCGCAAAAGAGGTCTATGGCGGGGACCAGACGCTGCTCGGTACCCTTGTGGCGAGCGCCGCCTCGGGCGCGCTGCTCGGCTCTATCGTTCTTTCCAAGGTCGGCGCCGCTTTCCGCCCCGCGCGCATGATGATCGTGGGCTGCTCGGCCTGGTATGCGGCGCTGCTGGTTTTCGCGCACATGCCGAACCCCACGCTCGGCATGTTCATGCTCTTTGTCGGCGGCCTTGCGCAGTCCGCCGGGCTCAATGCCCAGGCTGCTGTGCTGCTGCGCAGCTCGGAGCCGCGATTCCGCGGCCGCGTCTGGGGCATCCGAATGCTCGCCCTGTACAGCAACCTGCCGGGGCTATTGATCGCCGGTCCCGTGATCGCGCAATTCGGCTACCCGGCGCTCGCGACTCTATATTGCCTGATCGGGCTGTCCTGTACGATTCCCATTGCCGCGCGCTGGCGAAGCCAGTTGTGGACACTCTCCGCGCCGGCGAACCGCCGCTGAACCGCTCGGGAAAATCGAAGGAGGGATAAGGGATAGGCGAATCAATCCGGCCGCGAAGTCTGAAGCGAGCGCCGGCGCGCTGCAATCCCTCCAGCATCCCACAATTGGCACCAAACGGCGGAGTGACGTCGGAGCACCAAAGCGACACACCTTGCTGCATCGACATTAGCGGACCAGCCACTCCAGGGCCCGGCGCGCCGCCTCTTCGGTCATCCAGTGCGGGCCGTCGAACTCGAAATACGTTACGTCGTAGCCGGCGTCCTTCAGCCGCGGCACGATGCGCCCTCTGGTTCCGGCCACGCTGTACACGTTGTCGCGCCCGCCGTGGGCGAGGAACATCCGCGGCCGGCCGATCGGCGGCGCCGGAGGCGCGTAGAACCCTGGAGACACCGCCACGAGGTGCGTGAAGAGATCCCCGTTCGCGATGCCTAGCGACAGGGCGTACGCGCCGCCATCCGACAGGCCGCCCAGCGCGATCTTCTTCGGATCGATCGCGACGCGCTCGAACGTGTATCGCAGCGCCGCGTCAATGGCCACGACATCTGGCCCGAACGGGCTGTCGATCCCGTCCCAGGTGTTGTGGCGCGAGTCGAGCGCGAGCATCACGACGCCGTACTCGTCGGCCAGCGGAAACTTTGACCGAAAATCCTCGGCTGCCCCGCCCCCGCCATGCAGCAGCACGATGAGCGGCAGCGGCCGTCGCAACGCGGCCTGCTTGGGAATGACGAGCGTGCCGTCACGATTCACAAGGTCGCGCAGCCGCCTGGCGCCCATACCGAGCCGATAGACGCCAGGCGCGGCGGTGGTTGCCTGCGCAACCGGTCGGGCCTGCACGCGCGTAACCTGGGGACCGCCCCCTTGGCAGCTGCACAGGATCAGGGCCGAGACCACGACCAACGCGTGAGATTGCGAAGCCCACCGTTTCGAAACCCGGCGGACATCTGCTGCAGCTATCGCCACGATCCAGCGGTTCAACGCCGAATTCAACCGCATCTTGAAACTGCCGTCGGTGAGGGAAAAGCTGGCGCTGCAGGGTTTGGTCGTACTGGGCGGGACGCCTGAGGCGTTCGCACGGCGCATCAGCGCCGACCTGGCCGCCTTCACGCAAATCGTCAAGGCAACCAATATCCGGGCCGACTGAGGCCTATCGGACCCCTCAAAACTGTCTGAACGAGTGGGACCGCTTATAGTGTCGTTCCCTCTCTTCCGGCGGAAGAGGGAATACAAAAGGAGATCACTTATGAAAACGCTCTTGAGCAAGTTGCTTCTTGGCACGACGATGGTTGGGTTCCTCGCCGGCTGTTCCGGCCTCGTAGTGACTCCGGTGTGGGAGGCGCAAAAGAATGAAGTCCCTTGTTGTTAGGACCAGCCCTACGCTCGTCGAGGAGCGATGATCTAGGTGCGGGAGGAGGAGCCGCAGCGGCGCACGCGCTGCTATGCCGGGGGCGAGAGAGCGAAAATAAGCCCCACCAACCGTACTTGACTGGCGGAGAGAGAGGGATTCGAACCCTCGATACGGGGTTAATCCGTATAACGCCTTAGCAGGGCGCCCCCTTCAGCCGCTCGGGCATCTCTCCGTTCGTGCGCAGCGCACTATATCACACGGATAAAGGCGTTTTTTCTCATCAACTCGGCTGATCGAGCGCGAACGCCTTGTGCAGCGCGCGGACCGCGAGCTCCATGTATTTCTCATCGATCACCACGGAGATTTTGATCTCGGAAGTGGAAATCATCTGGATATTGATGCCCTCCTCGGCGAGGGTGCGGAACATCTGGCTGGCGATCCCGGCGTGGGTGCGCATGCCGACGCCAACCATGGATACCTTGCAGATCTTGTTGTCGCCGCGGATGTCGACCGCCTTGATATGGTCCTTCACTTGCTTGCCGAGCACGTCGAGCGCCTTCTGGTGGTCGCTGCGGTGCACGGTGAACGAGAGATCGGTGGTGCCGTTCACGCTCGCATTCTGGATGATCATGTCGACTTCAATATTGGCGTCACCGATCGGCCCGAGGATGGCGTAGGCGATCCCGGGACGATCGGGCACGCCCATCACGGTGATCTTGGCTTCATCGCGGTTGAAGGCGATTCCTGAAATGACGGCTTGTTCCATCTTTTCGTCTTCCTCGAAAGTGATCAACGTACCCTCGCCCTCCTCCTCGAAGCTCGAGAGCACGCGCATGCGCACCTTGTATTTTCCCGCGAATTCCACCGAGCGGATTTGCAGCACCTTGGAGCCCAGACTCGCCATCTCGAGCATTTCCTCGAAGGTGATGGACTTCAAGCGTCGAGCTTCCGGAACGATGCGCGGGTCGGTGGTGTAAACGCCATCGACATCAGTGTAGATCTGGCACTCGTCGGCCTTTAGCGCCGCGGCAATCGCAACTGCAGTCGTGTCCGACCCTCCACGGCCTAGCGTGGTGACGTTCCCCTCAGAATCGACTCCCTGGAAACCCGCCACGACGATGAGATGTCCTTCGGCAAGGTCTGCGCGTATGCGTTTCTCATCGATCTTGCGGATTCGCGCCTTGGTGTGCGCGCTGTCGGTGAGAATGCTCACCTGACCTCCGGTGTAGCTGCGCGCCTTGACGCCGCGCTCGATCAATGCCATGCACAGCAGGCCGATCGTCACCTGCTCGCCGGTGGAGACCACCACGTCAAATTCGCGCGGGTCCGGGTCAGGCTGGATCTGCTTGACCAGCGTGATGAGTCTGTCAGTTTCTCCGCTCATCGCCGAAACCACGACAACGAGCTGGTGCCCGGCAGCCTTGAAGCGTGCAATCCGCTCAGCGACGCTCTTGATTCGTTCGGGTGTCCCCACCGATGTCCCGCCGTATTTTTGAACGATAAGTGCCATGCCGGTCTCAGGAAAAAGTCATTGAATTTTATCGCAAAATCCCTTTCACAGTAAGCAGCAGCCCTCGTTCTCCTTGTACCGCACTCAGGGTCGGGATCGGTAATTTGTCACTTGGCATGCTCCATGCTGATGCCATGGACGTGAGCGTATTTTCAATGGTATTCGTGAGCACATGAAACTGATGGAATCATTCGACCCGCGGGAAATTCGCAGGCGCCTCGGCCTGAACCAGGAAGAGTTCTGGAGCAGGATCGGCGTGACCCAGAGCGGCGGCTCGCGCTACGAGACTGGGCGCAGCATGCCCAAACCGGTCCGCGAACTGTTGCGACTGGTCCATGTCGAGCGTATCGATCTCAGCCGGGTGAAAAAGGAAGACTTCGAGATCATCGATCATCTGAAGTCGAAGCAACCGGATCTTTACCAAAGCATGCGCAAGGCGATCCGGGGCAAACGGACCAAGCACTAGCCCGACAGTCTTCGCTGGGCCGGCGGGCTGGTTAGAAGATGCAGCGGGAACTGCGCTCAGGGGAATGGGGGGTTTTGAGGCGGCGGCCGTGAGTCCGCCGCCTCTTTTTTTCCTGGGAGAGCCAATTGGCGGAGAGTGAGGGATTCGAACCCCCGAAGCGCTTTCGCGCCTGCTGGTTTTCAAGACCAGTGCAATCAACCGCTCTGCCAACTCTCCGATGCTCAGATCCCGTAACCGATGAGGGGGTATCCCCTCCTCTAATCCTCTCCTCTAATCCTCTTCTAAGTGCCTGTCGGCGCTTGAATTGTAGCATCCGACCCCCATATGAAGAACGGTAATGGCGCCGCGCGCCCAGCATCGTTATACTGCGGTGCGCGGTTGAACTTGACTGGCGTTGAACTACTCTAACCGTGCCTCAACGCAGTCGTTGTTTAATGGAGGATGAATATGCAACCCGAACTGCAGCCGGTGCGCTCGAACGAGAACACATCCAGGACTTACGGCGCGACGATCTCCGTCGAGTCACAAAAGGTCCTGCGCAACACCTACTTGCTACTTGCCTTGACGATGGTGCCAACCATCGCCGGCGCCTTGCTCGGCATGGCGACGGCATCGGTCATAATGGCGCACCCGATCATCAGCACGCTTGTGATGCTCGCCGGGGTGGTCGGCCTGCAATTCGCGATCATAGCCAACCGCAACAGCGTGCTCGGCGTCGGGCTCCTGCTCTTGATGACCGGGCTTCTCGGCTGGTGGCTGGGACCGATCCTCAACTATGCACTCGCCTTGAAGAATGGTGCGCAGCTCGTCGGCTACGCAGCAGGTGGCACGGGGGCGGTGTTCCTCGTCATGGGCGGCATCGCCATGACCACCAAGCGCGACTTCAGCTTCATGGGCAAGTTCCTGTTCGTCGGCATGATCGCGCTGCTCATCGCGATGATTGCCAACATGTTCCTGCAGATCCCGGCGCTCGCGCTCACGATTTCGACCCTGGTGATCGTCGTCTTCTCATTGTTCCTGCTGCACGATCTCTCCAGGATCGTCACCGGCGGCGAAACCAACTACATCGTGGCGACAACCGGCGTGTACCTGAGCTTGTTCAATATATTCGCGAACCTGCTGCAACTGCTGGGGATATTTGGAGGCGATCGCGACTGAACGCGGTCGATTCAAACAGAAAAGGCGCTTCGGCGCCTTTTTTATGGGCACTCGAACAGCGCCACCGATTCAGCGTGCGAAGTATGCGGGAACATGTTCACCACGCCGGCTGCGGTGAGCCTGTAGCCTTGCGCGTGTACCAGCACCGCGCTGTCACGGGCAAACGTTGCCGGATCGCAGGAAACGTACACGACGCGTCGCGGAGGCCTTGCGGCGAATGATTTCACCAGTTCGATCGCCCCTTCCCGGGGCGGATCGAGCAGCACCTTGTCGCGCGCCGGCAAATCGGCGCATGCGGCGGCGTCGAAAAGGTCTGCAACCGCGAACCGGCAGCGGTCCGCAAGACCGTTGGATGCGGCGTTTTCACCTGCGCGTCCAACCAGCCCTGCGCTGCCTTCCACGCCGAGCGCGTCGGCGCCGCGGCTCGCGATAGCGAGAGTGAAGTTACCCACTCCACAAAAAAAATCGGCGACGCTTTCGCCCGGCTGAGGGTCGAGCAGCGACAACGCCCTGCCAACCAGCAGCCGGTTGACCGCAAAGTTGACTTGGGTGAAATCGGTCGGCCCAAACGCGATGCGCAGGCCGTACTCGGGGAGCGTGTAGTGCAGGCCAGGCGCCTCCAGCGGCCAGAACGGCCGGGCGGAGTCCGGTCCATGAGGTTGAAGCCAGAGTTGTACCTCATGCCGCTCGGCGAACTGCCTTAGCCGCTCGATGTCGCCCGCCCCCGGCGCGTCCAGTACCCGCACGACCAGAACAATCAGCGCCTCGCCCACGGCGACTTCGATTTGCGGGACTCGTCCCTGCATTTCGAGCGAACCGACCAGCGCTCGAAGCGGCTGGATGAGGTCGGACACGCGGGGCGGCAACACTTCGCAGCTCGTCATATCGGTCACATAGCTCGACTTTCGCTCGCGAAAACCGACCAGCGATCCTCCCTTCTTCGGCACCCAACGGACCGACATGCGCGCCCGGTGCCGGTACCCCCACGACAGTCCATACACCGGCCGCAACATCATCTCGGGACGCACACGGCCGATATGCCACAACGCGTCCTCGAGCACCCGCTGCTTGGCCGCGACCTGGGCGCGTTCCTCGACGTGCTGCATCGAGCACCCGCCGCATTTGCCAAAGAAAGCGCAGCGTGGAGAAACTCGCGCCACGCCCTCTTTTTCGATTCGCAGGATCTGAGCAGCCTCCCACGCCGGCTTCTTGCGGTAGGACGAGTACTCGACGATCTCGTCGGGCACCGCGCCATCGACAAACAAAGTCTTTCCCTCGTGGTGGGCCACTCCGCGGCCCTCCCGGTCAAGGGATTCAATGCGGGCGACCGGCATGACCGACGGTATGCTTAGTTCCACCGGGCGATGAACTCGCGCCAGTGGGAATCCGCGGACTTGGCAAGCGTATTGCGGGCAAGCTCCAGCTCGCGTCGGTAGCGCCCTTCATCGAAGACGCCGCGCATACGCTGGAAACGCAGGAACACGAGGTAAGTATTGGCGGCATCGGTCTCGCAATAGTTGCGTATGTCTGCGATCCGTCCCGCCTGGAAGGCCTCCCAGACCTTCGAGCCGTCCATGCCGAGCTTGCCCGGAAATCCAAGCAGGCGCGCGAGGTCGTCGAGCGGCACGTAGGCCCTGCCCTGATACAGGGCCAACAGGTCCATGAGATCGAGATGCCTCGAGTGATAGCGACTGAGGTAGTTGTTGAAGCGAAACTCCCGGTCGTCATCGCCAGTGTCCCAATAGCGCGGCGCCGACACTCCATGAACGAGGCTGCGGTAGTGAAGAACCGGAAGATCAAATCCGCTGCCATTCCACGAAACGAGCTGCGGCGTGTATTTTTCAACGCCATCGAAAAAGCGCCGGATCAAGTCCCCCTCGCCGTCATCGGTTGATCCAAGCGACCAGCAGCGGAACGTGTCTCCTTCGCGCAACGCGCAAGCGATGGCAACGACTCGATGCAGGTGCAGCGGCAGAAAGTCATGGCCGGTATGCGCGCGGCGCTCCCGGAGTGCAAACTCGGCGACATCGCGGTCGCTGAGCTTCGCGTCGATGCCGTGTAACACACGAAGGCCGGCAACGTCCGGCACCGTCTCGATATCGAACGCGAGAGTCGGCGTCATTGCGCAAGAACAGCGAAATTATGCATGGCGACACCAGTGGCATGCGCCGCACGCACCTGCCGCGCGCACGCTACGCTCTGCGTTGAATGTCAGTCCGGAAACACGCCCGTGGACAGATACCGGTCGCCGCGGTCGCACACGATCGTTACGATGGTTGCGTTCTCGACTGCCCGCGAGATCCTGAGCGCGACCGCGAGCGCGCCGCCGGACGAAATACCGGCAAAAATACCTTCTTCACGTGCCATGCGGCGCGCCATCTCCTCGGCGTCGGCCTGGCTCACGAATTCCAGCCGGTCGATGCGCACCTTGTCGTAGATCTTGGGCAAATAGGCGTCAGGCCATTTGCGGATGCCGGGAATTTGCGAGCCTTCTTCCGGCTGGCAGCCGATGATCTGCATTTTTGGGTTCTTCTCCTTGAAGAAGCGCGAGCAACCCATGATCGTGCCGGTCGTTCCCATGCTGCTGATAAAGTGGGTGATCGTTCCTTTGGTGTCGCGCCAGATTTCCGGCCCCGTACCTTCGTAGTGAGAAAGAGGATTGTCCGGGTTGGCGAACTGGTCGAGGATCCTTCCTTTGCCTTCGCGCTGCATCTTCTCTGCAAGATCGCGCGCGGCTTCCATGCCGCCCGCCTTGGGGGTGAGTATGATCTCTGCGCCGAAGGCGCGCATCGTCTGGCGCCGCTCCACCGACAGGTGCTCGGGCATGAGCAGCACCATGCGGTAGCCTCTGATTGCCGCAGCCATTGCGAGTGCGATGCCGGTGTTGCCGCTGGTCGCCTCGATCAACGCGTCTCCCGGCTTGATCGTCCCGCGCTTTTCGGCGCGCACGATCATCGACATCGCGGGGCGGTCCTTGACGGATCCGGCCGGATTGTCACCTTCGAGCTTGCACAGAAGGATGTTGGAAGTCTTGCCCGGAAGGCGTTGCAGCCTGACGAGGGGCGTGTCGCCGACCGTGTCTTCGATGGTCTTGTAGGTCAGTGCGGGATTGCGGTCCATGTTTCTATGATATCCCGCGACGCGGCACGGCGCGAGGCCGCGGCGACATCAGACGCGACCGGATTCCTGTTGATCGAGCAACTGCCGGCAGTAGCGCGCGACGCCCTCTTCGACCGAAAGGAACGGCGCCGTATAGCCGGCCCGCCGCAGCGCTCCGATGTCGGCCTGGGTGAAATTCTGGTACTTGCCCTTCAGCGCTTCCGGAAACGGCGCGTACTTGATCAGACTCTGCCCGCGCGCTTCATCCAGGCCGATGGGCTTTTCGTCGCCGGCCAGGCGGCAGGCATTGATCGTAGCGATGGCGACGTCGTTGAAGCTCTGCGCGCATCCGGTCCCGAGGTTGAAGATGCCAGACAGGTCCGCCCGATCGAGAAAGTGAAGGTTAACCTTGACGACGTCCTCGACCGAGACGAAATCGCGGCGCTGTTCCCCGTCGCCATAACTTCCCGATCCGACGTACGGGTGCACGCTTCGCTCCGCGAAGTACTGGTTGAAGAAATGCCAGGCCACCGAGGCCATGCGGCCCTTGTGCCATTCGTTGGGACCGTACACGTTGAAGTAGCGAAAGCCCGCGATCTGCGAACCGGAGTCGAGCAAGCGCCGGCGCACAGCCTGGTCGAACAGGAATTTCGAGTAGCCGTAGATATTCAGCGGCGCCTCGAACTTGCGCTCCTCCCGGAACGTTGAACTCGCCCCATAAACGGCCGCCGAGGATGCGTAGATCAGAGGCACTTCGTCCTCGATGCAGAAGTCGAGCAGCGCCATCGAATAGCGGTAGTTGTTCTCCATCATGAAGCGTCCATCGGTCTCCATGGTGTCGGAGCAGGCGCCCTGATGGAATACGACGTCTATAGAGCCGGTGAAATCCCCCGCGACGAGCCGCGCGCGAAATTCGTCCTTGTCGAGAAAATCGGCGATCTCGCAAGAAGCGAGATTGCGGAACTTGTCGCCCCGCTGCAGGTCGTCCACGGCGAGGATTTGAGTCTCGCCGCGGGCGTTGAGCGCGCGGACCAGGTTCGAGCCTATGAAGCCGGCTGCGCCGGTGACTACGTAGTACATGTCTATCTCTGCCCGAGCGCTTCGCGCAGTTCATCCAAATGGACCGGAACTGCGCCCAACTTACCCACTTTGATTCCCGCCGCTCGATTGGCAATAACAACGGCCTCGTGCAATGGCACGCCGGCACCGAGCATCACTCCAAGAGTCGCGATGACTGTGTCGCCCGCGCCGCTGAGGTCAAACACTTCACGCGCCCGTGCCCGCTCGTGCCGCACGCTACCCGCCTCATAGAGCTTCATTCCGTCCTCGCCTAGAGTCACCAACAGAGCCCGCAGCTTGAGTTCTTCCCGTAGTGCGTGCGCCTTGTGCGCAAATTCTTCTTCGGTTTTCCAGCTCCCGGCGACCTCACGAAACTCTTCACGATTCGGCGTCACGATAGTCGCCCCGACGTACCGCGAGTAGTCGTCGCCCTTGGGATCGACCAGGACGATCTTGTCTTGGGCACGGGCGAGCTGGATCATCCGGGAGATGTGCGTAAGCCCCCCTTTGCCGTAGTCGGACAGAATGACTACGTTCCGGTCGGAAATCATCCCCTCGTAGTCCGCAAGCTTGTCGAGTAGGACCTCGTGGCTTGGAGGGGTTTCAAAGTCAATGCGCAGCATCTGCTGCTGCCTGCCGATCACGCGCAACTTTACGGTCGTGGTCAAGTCGTTATCGGGGTGTAGCTTCGTTCTGACACCAACTTTCTCGAGCAGCTCCGCCAACCTTCGGCCTGGTTCGTCATTCCCTACCACGGAAAGCAGCGCTACATCCGCCCCGAGTACCGCGGCGTTCGCTGCCACATTTGCTGCTCCACCAGGAGTTTCCATGGTGCGCCCGGGTTCAATCTTTACGATTGGAACAGGCGCTTCGGGGGAAATACGCTCCACCTTCCCAAACCAGTACCGATCCAGCATCACGTCACCCACTACGAGGACGCGCGCTTTGTGCAGTTCCGAAAAAAAACGTTCTTCCGCTTTCACTTGCTCGCCTTCACCGACGCCCGTCCGATCGGATAGTACTCCAGCCCGCAGCGCTTCATTTCCACCGGATCGTAGAGGTTGCGTCCATCGAAAATCGCCGGCGTTTTGAGTTTCGCGCGGATCGCCTCGAAGTCGGGGCTGCGGAACTCCTGCCATTCGGTGACGACGGCAAGGGCATCCGCGCCTTCGAGCGCGGCGAGCGGCGAATCCGCATAGCGGATACCGGCGAGTCCAGCAAATACGCTTTTTGCCGTGGGCATCGCCACCGGATCGTAGGCGCTGACCGTCGCGCCGTTCGCCAGCAGCTCCTCGATCAGGACGCGGCTCGAAGCTTCCCGCATATCATCGGTATTCTGCTTGAAGGCCAGGCCCCATACGGCGATATGCCGTCCGGCGAGCTTTCCGCCGAACCGCGCCAGAATTTTCTTTGCGAGCACGCGTTTCTGCTCGGCGTTGACCTGCTCCACCGCCTCGACGAGCGGGAGTCTGCCGCCGGCTTCCTCGGCCGTGCGGATCAGCGCCTTCACGTCCTTCGGAAAGCACGATCCGCCGTAGCCGGCGCCGGGGTACAGAAACTGATACCCGATCCGCGGGTCGGAGCCGATGCCTCTGCGCACCTCCTCGATGTCCGCGCCGATACGCTCGGCGAGATTGGCAAGCTCGTTCATGAAAGAGATGCGCGTCGCGAGCATCGCGTTCGCCGCGTACTTGGTCAGTTCCGCCGAACGCACGTCCATCAACAAAAAGCGCTCGCGGTTGCGCTGGAACGGAGCGTAAAGCGTTCGCATGATCTGGATTGCCTGGGCGTCGTCGGCGCCTACCACCACGCGGTCCGGCCTCATGAAATCCTCGACGGCCGCTCCCTCCTTGAGGAATTCCGGATTCGATACCACCGCGAAGGGGAGATCGACACCGCGCTTGCCAAGCTCGGCCGCAATCGCGCCGCGCACCTTGTCGGCGGTCCCGACCGGCACGGTCGATTTGTTCACGACCACCCGGTATTCGGTCATGTGACGGCCGATGCTGCGAGCCGCTTCTAACACATGCTTAAGGTCCGCAGAACCGTCCTCGCCGGGAGGCGTGCCCACCGCGATGCATTGCACGGTCCCGAAATGGACCGCTCGCTCGACGTCGGTCGTGAAATGCAGCCGCCCCGCAACGCGGTTACGCTTGACCACGTCGAGCAGCCCCGGCTCGTAGATAGGGATTGCGCCCTCCTCCAGGGTGCGGATTTTCGCCGCGTCGAGATCCAAGCCCAGCACGTCGTTCCCGACGTCGGCAAAGCAGGCGCCCGTGACGAGCCCAACATAGCCGGTACCAACGATGGTAATTTTCAAATCGGTGCTCCCATGTTCTTCAGTTGTGAGTCCAGACTGGTAGTAGACAGCGACAGTAAGGACCTTCGACCTCCCGCTTTCTCGACATCAGGCTCTCAGGGCGTCAACTCGAATTCCTCGCTGCGCTTGGGCGGATAGGTTTCCCAGCCGCCGCAGGCAGGGCAATGCCAGTAGAACTGCCGCGCCTTGAATCCGCAATTATCGCAGCGATAGCGCGCCAGCCGCCGCGTGTGGCTGTGTATTAGATTGCGCACGAGCTCTAAGTCAGGGCGCCGTTCCGCGGGTGCGACCAAGAGCTGCGCTTCGAGCAGCTTGTCCAGGCCCAGCAGCGTCTGGTTGCGGCGCAACTCGTCCTTCACCAGCTTGTAAGCCGCTTCGGGACCCTCGGCGTCGAGCGTCGATTGGAACGCAACGTCGAGCAGATCGAGCGAAGCAAAACTGGCGAGGTAGCCGCGCAATAGCGTCAGACCCTCCTCGGCGCGCCCCAGCGCGCGGTGGCTCTCGAGCAGGCGCTGCGCGACCAATGCGAGGTAGGCGGGGTTTTGCTGTTCGATCTGTTTCCACGCTTCGATGGCGCCGGCGTGGTCGCCGGCGTCAGCAGCAAGATCGCCCAGGATGACGTTGGCGCGGACGCATTTGCGGTGTATGGCCAGCGCCTCATCCAAATGGCGCTTCGCTCCATCCGGACGCGAATGCGTGGTGTCCGAAACCGCAAGCTCGCAGTAGTAGTTCGCGATTTCCTTTTGCGCGGATTGCCCGGAGTTCTTTTCCAGCTCGCGCGCGATTCCGATGGCCTTCATCCAATCCTTCTCCTGCTGATAGATTTCGAGCAGGAACTTGAACGCCTCGGCGCGATGCGGCGAATCCTTGAGCTTCGCAAACACCTCTTCTGCGCGGTCGAGCAGCCCGGCTTTAAGGTAGTCCTGCCCGAGTTCGATCATTGCTTGCAGCCGCTGCTCTGCCAGCAAGTCCGCACGTTCCAGAAGGTTTTGGTGCATGCGAATCGCCCGCTCGGTTTCCCCGCGCCTGCGGAACAGGCTCCCCAGCGCAAAATGCAGTTCGACCGTCTCGGGATCGACTTTGACCACCTCGATGAACGCCTCAATCGCCTTGTCCGGCTGCTCGTTGAGGAGAAAGTTAAGGCCTTTGAAATACGAGCGCGGCAGCTGCCGCGATTCCGAGAGCAGGTGCTTGATGTCAACTCGCGCCGCGAGCCAGCCCAGGCCAAAGAACAGCGCGAAACCGAACAGCCACCAGAGCTCGAATTCCATGAGGCAGCCTAAGAGAGTCCAAGAGTCCGTTTCAAAACTACTTGAAACGGACCCGATTTAGGAGAGCATGAGGGGATGTGTCCTCTCATGTTGTAACCGGTTCTAGGCCTTAGGGGGTGCAACGCGATCTCCTCCCGTGCTCAGTTCGGGCTTGAGTTTTGCGATTTCGTGTCGCTGGCGGAACAGTTTCGGTAGGCAGGCCAGAACTCCCAACCCGGCCCCGAGGACCAAGAAAACGAGCAACGCCAGGATCATCGGCGTCTCCCAGGTTTTCCCCAGGAAGAAGCGCAAGGTCACGGGGTCAGTATTCATGAGGGCGAAAAAGAATATCGCCAGGAACAGAAGCGCCCGCAACAGCCACGACAGATGAGCGACGATTTTCATACCTGAATTGAGACCCCAAAGCAAAACGGCGACACCGCGTCGATGCCGCCGTCCGCATGCCGCCGGCCAAGGCTCCTATTTTTGATCGACCCTCTCGCGTAATTCCTTCCCGGCCTTGAAATGCGGTACGAATTTCTCCGGCACGTGGACTCTCTCGCCCGATTTCGGATTTCGGCCGACGCGCGCCGGACGGTGATTCAGCCCGAAACTCCCGAAGCCGCGGATCTCGATGCGCTGTGCTTTGACCAGGCTCTGCGTCATCGCATCCAGAATCATCTTGACCGTGAACTCGGCATCCTTGGCGACGAGCTGCGAATAGCGCACCGCCAGCCTCGCGATCAGTTCGGACTTGGTCATGCCGGACCCCGATTAGGTGTTCTTGTTGTCCAGTTTCGCCTTCAGGAGCGCGCCCAGGTTGGTGCTGCCGCTGCTCGCGGCGCTCTCGCTCTGGAGCTTGGACATCGCTTCGTTTTCGTCGGCGAAGTCCTTCTGTTTGACCGAGAGATTGATGGTGCGGTTCTTGCGGTCCACGTTGATGATCATAGCCGTGACGCTGTCGCCCTCTTTCAGATGAGTGCGGGCGTCCTCGACGCGGTCGCGGGAAATCTCGGAAGCTCGCAGATAACCCTCGACGTCTCCGGTGAGCACCACTACCGCGCCTTTGGCGTCCACCGATTTGACCACGCCGGAAACCAGCTTGCCCTTCTCGTGGCCGGCAACGAAATTGTTGAAAGGATCGCCTTCAATCTGCTTGATCCCGAGCGAGATCCTCTCGCGCTCGACGTCGATCGACAGCACCTGCGCCTCGGTCTCCTCGCCCTTCTTGAAATTGCGAACCGCCTCTTCACCGGGCAGAGACCAGGACAGGTCGGAGAGGTGCACCAGGCCGTCGATTCCGCCCAGCAGGCCGATGAAAATGCCGAAGTCGGTGATCGACTTGATCTGGCCGCGTACCTTGTCGCCCTTCTTGAAGTTTGTCGAAAACTCTTCCCAGGGATTGGGCAGGCACTGCTTCATCCCCAGCGAGATGCGCCGCCGCTCCTCGTCGATCTCCAGGATCATCACTTCCACTTCGTCCCCGAGCGCGACGACCTTGGACGGGTGCACGTTCTTGTTGGTCCAGTCCATCTCCGACACATGCACCAGTCCCTCTATACCCTGCTCGACCTCGACGAAAGCGCCGTAATCGGTGAGATTGGTCACCTTGCCGAACAGGCGCGTTCCGGTCGGATAGCGGCGTGAGAGACCCACCCACGGGTCCTCGCCCAGCTGCTTCAGGCCGAGCGACACGCGGTTCTTCTCGGTATCGAACTTTAGAATCTTCGCCGTAACCTCATCGCCCACGTTGAGCACCTCGGAGGGGTGCTTTACCCGCCGCCAGGCAAGATCGGTGATGTGCAAGAGTCCGTCGATACCGCCGAGATCGACGAAAGCGCCGTAATCGGTGATGTTCTTGACGATGCCCTTGACGACCGCCCCTTCCTGCAGATTCGCGAGCAGCGCTTCGCGCTCCGCTCCTTGCGAGGCTTCGAGCACCGCGCGACGCGAAACGACCACGTTGTTCCTCTTGCGGTCGAGCTTGATGACCTTGAACTCCATCTCCTTGCCTTCGTAGGGGTTGGTGTCCTTGACGGGGCGGATGTCGACCAGCGACCCGGGCAGGAATGCGCGTATGCCGTTGGTCATGACGGTGAGCCCGCCCTTCACCTTTCCGGAAATGATGCCCTTCACCAGAGCGCCGTTTTCAAGGGCTTTTTCCAGATCCATCCAAGCCGCGAGGCGCTTTGCCTTGTCGCGCGACAGGCGCGTCTCGCCGTACCCGTCCTCCAGGGCTTCGATGGCGACGCTCGTGAAATCACCGGGCTTGACCTCGACTTCGCCCTTCTCGTTCTTGAATTCCTCAAGGGCGATGAATGCCTCGGACTTCAGGCCGGCGTTGACGACGACGTAATTCATGTCCAGACGGATAACTTCGGCGGTGATCACCTCACCGGTGCGCATTTCCTTGCGCGTAAGGCTTTCCTCAAAAAGAGCGGCGAAACTTTCCTCGGGGTCTACTGCGGGCACTACTACGGGGGCTGCTGCGGAGGCTACTGCGGAGGCTACATTCGACATAAACACCTTGCATCTGCCCGCCCTGGAGGGCGGGGTTCGTTGATCCACAACACAAAGCCAGCTCTTGCGGTGTCTGGCTTTGTGTCACCCATTCGTCCCGCGGTACCAGCCCACGATTCGGGCCGCTGCCTGCTCGGCGCTCATCGACGTCGTGTCGAGGGGCCGTGCTCCGGGACTGTGCCTGAGAGGCGCCACGCTGCGCGTCGCATCGCGTGCGTCGCGGTCGCGTAAATCCTGCAAAAGGGCGGCCAGTGTAGCAGCGACCCCTTGTTCTTTCAACTGTTTATGTCGCCGTTGGGCCCGGGCTTCCGGACTTGCCGTAAGGAACACTTTGAGTTCGGCATCGGGGAACACGACCGAACCCATGTCGCGCCCCTCGGCAACCAAACCCGGGGGACGGCGAAAGGCTCGCTGGCGTCCCAGCAACGCCTCGCGCACCTTGGGCAGGGCCGCGACGAAGGAAGCAGCCGCGGAGACTTGCTCGGTGCGAATGGCGTGGGCCACCGGCTTGCCTTCCAAAAGTATCTCCTCTCCCTCGAAGCGGGGGGTGGGCAGCTGCACGGCGAAAGCCGCTGCCCTGGTCTCGTCCGAGGTTTCGATACCGTTCCTTACGACGGTAAGCGCGACCAGACGGTAAAGCGCGCCGCTGTTCAAATAGTGGAACCCCAGCTCCCCGGCGACGAGCTGCGCGACCGTGCCCTTGCCGGAAGCGGACGGGCCGTCGATGGCGATGACGGGCGGCTCGCTCACAAGAAGGTCCGCGGCGAGATGCTCGCCAGCGCGTCGAAGTACCCCGGAAACGTCTTACCGACGCAGCCGGGGTCGTTGATGCGCACCTTGATTCCGCCCAGCGCCGCGAGCGATAACGACATCGCCATCCGGTGATCGTCGTAGGTGTCGATCGTCGCTGGCCGCAGTGCCGCGGGGGGCGTCACGCGGAGAAAGTCGGCGCCCTCGTCAGCCGTGGCGCCGAGCTTGCGCAGCTCGGTCGCCATCGCGGCGATGCGGTCGGTCTCCTTGACGCGCCAGCTGGCGATATTCCTGAGCGTGCTCGTTCCGTCGGCGAACAGCGCCGCGACTGCGGCGGTCATGGCGGCGTCCGGAATGTGATTGAGGTCCGCATCGATCGGCTTGAGTTTGCCGCGCGCCCGGGCCTCTGGCCCCGCAACCGACTCGATCCAGTTCTCGCCCATCGAAATCGACGCACCCATGCGCTCGAGCACTTCGGTAAACCGAACGTCCCCCTGTATGCTCGCGCGCCCGACCCCCTCCACCCTGACCGGGCCGCCGCCCGAGAGCCCACTGATCGCGCCGGCGGCGAGGAAATACGAAGCGGAGGAAGCGTCCCCTTCGACGCGTATTTCGCCGGGCGTCGAATAGGAACACGCCGGAACGACGAACGTGCTCCATCCGTCACGCTTTACTTCTACGCCGAAGCGCCGCATCAGGTTCAAGGTGATCTCGACGTAAGGCTTGGATATCAGCTCACCCTCGACCTCGACCTTGGTCTCCGAATTCGAGAGAGGCAGCGCCATCAGCAGGGCTGACAGGTACTGCGAGGACACGTCGCCGCGCACGCGAACCGGCGCGCCGTGCTTGATCGTCCCCGCGTGAACAGCGAGCGGCGGGAACCCTTCTCTGCCCGAGTATTCGATGCGGGCGCCCAAGGCGCGCAGCGCATCGACCAGATCGCCGATCGGCCGCTCGTGCATGCGCGGCGCACCCGAGAGCCGGTAGTCCCCGCTGCATAGCGCGAGCACCGCGGTGAGCGGCCTGAAGGCCGTGCCGGCGTTGCCCAGAGAAAGCTCGGCCGACTTGACCGGAAGGCTTCCCCCGACTCCGCGCACCGCTACCGAGCCGTCGCGATCCCGCTTGATCGCAACGCCCAGGCGCTCGAGCGCCTCCAGCATCACGCGCGTGTCGTCCGCATCCAGCAGATCTCTCACCCGCGTTTCACCGCGAGATAACGCGGCGAGCAGCAGCACGCGGTTGGAGATGCTCTTCGATCCGGGCATCTTCACTGTGCCCGCAGCGCGGGCGATCGGCTCGATGTCGAGGAATTTCACAGCCGGCGCGTCCTTTGAATCGCTTTCAAACTCAGCCCATGTGTCATTCTGAGCGAAGCGAAGAATCTGCTTTTTCGGCCGAGAAGCAGATTCTTCGGGCTGCGCCCTCAGAATGACAGTGCATTTTAAAACGGACGCTACGGCGGGCCGTGCGACTCATTGCAAGTCCTTCAGCCAGCGCTCGCGCGCGTCGCGTGAACCGGAGAACAGCGCATCCAGCGCTTTGGCGTCGCCGCGGTCGATGATCGCGCGGATTTCGTCCAGGCCGCCGTGGTAGCGGTCGAGCTCGGAAAGCAGCGCCTTGCGGTTGGCCAGGCAGATGTCGCGCCACATCTCGGGACTGCTCGAGGCAATTCGGGTGAAATCGCGAAATCCCCCGGCTGCAAAAGAAAATAGCTGCTTTGCGTTCTCGTGACGGGCGACCAGATCGACCAGGGCAAAGGCAAGCACATGCGGCAGATGGCTTACCGAGGCAAGCACCGCGTCGTGCTCCTCGGGCTTCATTTCGAATACGCGCGCGCCGCACCGCTCCCACGCGACCCGTACCAGAGCGATCGCTTCACGATCGTTTTCGGCAAGCGGCGTCAGCACGACCTTGCGCTCGCGATAAAGCCCGGCGAAAGCGGCCTCCGCGCCGCTTTTCTCGGTACCGGCAATCGGATGGGCGGGAACGAATCGCGCAAGCGAGCCGCCAAGCTCGCGCCGCGCCAGCTCGACGACGTCCTGCTTGGTGCTGCCCGCATCGGTCACGATCGTCCGGCCGCCGAGCAAAGGCGCCATCGCGCGCATGACAGGGGGCATCTGTCCGACCGGTACCGCCAGCAGCACCAGACCTGCGTCCGCCAGCGTCGGCGAGTCGAGCGCCCCGGCTGCGTCGATGATTTTCAGATCGAGCGCACGGCGAATGTTCTGCGCGCCGCGGCCCACGCCGATCACGCGGCCCACGGCGCCCGCGGCTTTCAGCGCGAGGGCGAAAGATCCGCCGATCAGGCCGACGCCGACGATCACGAGCTTCTCGATTCGCATCAGTCGTCCAACGCGGTCTTCAAGGCCTTGAGGAATCTTTCGTTTTCCTTGGGCGTGCCGATCGTGACGCGCAGATGGTCGGGCAGGCCGTACCCGGCGATGGGCCTGACGATGACGCCTTGGCGCAGGAGCTTCTCGTATACCGCGTCTGCCTGGGATCTTGCGTTCCTGTGCGGCACGCTAAAGCTCAGGAAGTTAGCGCATGAAGGAATGGTCTTGAGCCCAAGCAAGCGAAAACTGCGCTCGAGCCGCTGCATCCCGGCGCGGTTCAACTTGGTGCTCTTGGCGACGAATGCCCTGTCCGCGAGCGCCGCGGTCGCCGCGGCGAGCGCGAGACTGTTGACGTTGAAAGGCTGGCGCACGCGGTTGAGCAGGTCGGCGATGTCCGGGTGCGTGAGCGCGAAGCCCACCCTCAGCCCCGCCAGGCCGTAGACCTTGGAAAAGGTACGCGTGAGAACGAGGTTCCGATGCTGCTTCAGCCACGCCACGCTGTCGTAGCGGCATTCCGGCGGCAGGTACTCGGTGTAGGCCTCGTCGATCACCACAGCGACGTCTCCCGGCGCGAGCGAAAGAAATTCCTCGATCTCCGCGCCTCGGAGAAATGTCCCGGTGGGATTGTTCGGGTTGGCGATGAAGACCACGCGCGTTTCAGGCGTGATCGCTGCGAGCATTGCCGCGAGGTCATGCCCGTAGTTCTTCGCGGGCACCACGATGCCCTTGGCGCCGCGCGCCTCGGTGGCGAGCGGGTACACCGCAAAGGCGTGCTGCGAGTACACCGCGGCGCGGCCCGGCGCGAGAAAGGCGCCGGCGACGAGCTCGAGCAGGTCGTTCGAGCCGTTGCCGACGACGATGCATTCCGGCGGCACGCCGTAGCGACGCGACAGCGCCGCCTTCAGATCGAAAGCGTTACCGTCGGGATAGCGCCCGACTTCCTTCAGCGCCTTCTTGATCGCGGCCTTCGCCTTGGGCGAGACCCCCAGAGGATTCTCGTTCGAGGCGAGCTTGATGATCTTGCGTTCGTCCAGCCCCATCTCGCGGGCGAGCTCCGAGATCGGCTTGCCCGGCTGGTAGGGCGCGATCGCGCGAATATAAGACGGCGACTGCTCGCACAGCTCCATGGAGCAGTCCTAGAGAACGGCAGCCGGATAGCTGCCGAAAATCTTCACGAACGGCGCCTTGTCGCGCAGCTCGGCGAGCGCCGTGGCGACTTTCGGATCGTGCTGATGACCTTCGATGTCCACGTAGAAGTAGTACTCCCATTGCCCGGTGCGCGCGGGCCGAGATTCCAGCCGCGTCATGCTCACGCCGTGGGCGGCGAGCGGCGCAATCAGGTCGTGCAGAGAACCGGGTTTGTTGTGCGCCGTCATCACGAGCGAAGTACGATCCTTGCCCGAGGGCCCCGCCTCGCGCGCTCCGAGCACCAGGAACCGGGTCCTGTTCTTGGGATCGTCCTCGATCGAGCGCGCGAGCAGCTTCAGCCCGTAGCGCGCGGCAGCGATCTCCGGCCCGATCGCGGCGGCGCCGGCTTCCTTCGCCGCGACGCGGGCGGCCTCGGCGTTGCTCGCAAGCGGCACGCGCGCGGCGCGCGGCAGGTGCTGCGCGAGCCAGCCCTGGCACTGCGCGAGCGATTGCGAATGCGAATAGACCTTGCGTATGGCCTTCATCGAGGCGCGCTTCGCCATCAGGTTCTGCTGCACGCGCAGCACGACTTCGGCGCAAATCTTGAGCGGCGTCGCGAGCAGCAGGTCGAGCGTGCGACCGATAGCGCCGTCGGTGGAGTTTTCCACCGGCACGACCGCGTATCGCGCGGTGCCGGTTTCGGCGGCGCGGAATACTTCGTCGATCGAGGCGAACGGCAGCGCCTCGACGGCTGCGCCGAACTGCTTGCCCAGGGCCATCTCGCTGAACGTTCCCTGCGGCCCGAGGTAGGCGACCGAAAGCGGCTGCTCGAGCGCGCGGCAGGCGGAGATGATCTCGGTGAAGAGCCGCGCAAGCGCATCGCTCGCGAGCGGTCCGCGGTTGGCTCCGGCGACGCGGCGCAGCACCTCGGCCTCGCGCTCGGGGCGGTACGCTCCGCTGTCGGCTTTCAGCTTGCCGATGGCGGCGGCGAGGGCGGCGCGCTCGTTCAGCAGCGCGACGATTTTTTCGTCGAGCGCGTCGATCGCGGCGCGGTGTTGGGCGATGTCGTCGGCCATAGCCATTCGCGAATCATAAACTATGCGACGTGATGCACGCGCACCGACGATGAGGACCTTCGCGCGGGCCTTTGCGTGATCCGAATCTCCACGTCCTTGCCCAGCAGGGTCAGGAATTCCATCAGGCGCTCGACCGAGAACCGGTTGAGCCGGTAGCGAACCAGGTCCGACACGTGCGGCTGGCGGAGCCCGAGAAGCTTCGCCGCCTGCGCCTGGGGCAGTCCGCGCTTCGCGAGGACTTGATTCACCTCCAGCGCCAGACGCACCTTCAGCCGGCGCTCTTTTGCGTCGGCGTAGCCAAGATCGGTGAACACATCACCGCTTCCCGCTTCCACTTCAATCCGCTTCTTTGCCATAGCGTTCCTCATAGTCTTTCGTTGCTTCCGCGAGCCGCCTCGCCACGAGCCTGACATCGGTTTGCGCCGTCCGGATGCTCGAAGGCGACTTCTTCTGAAAAGCGTGCAGCACGTACACCGCTTTGTGGAAACGCACCGTGTACACCGCCCGGTAGGTCCCCGATCCGTCGTTCTCGACGATCTCGAACACCCGGGGCCCGAGCCCCTTCCAAGGCTTGGCCGAGGGCGGATGGCCGCCATACTGGACCACGCCCAACGCAAAGCCCACATCGTCCACGACTTGCTCGGGGAAACCGAGCAGGTCCCTTTTTGCGGAACCGACCCAGTGAAGCGGTTTTTCTTCCTTGGGTCTACGCTCTCGCACCGGCAGGATTATACCTAATTGGGTATGATTTGGAAAGACCGAGTCGCGCCGCCTGCATCAATTCCTTCGCCGTCAGAAGAAAACAGCGCCCGTCGTCGGGGTCGAGTGGCGTTCAGGATGAAGGCAGATAGCGCACCGCCAGCACGCCCTTGATGCGCGCGAGGCCTTCGACGAGTCCCTCGTTCACCGCGCTGTCCACGTCGACCAGCGTATAGGCCATCTCGCCTTTTGAGCGATTGATCATGTTGTGGATGTTCAAGCCCGCCGTGGCCATGGCGCTCGACATCTGGCCCAGCATGTTCGGCACGTTGGCGTTGGCGATCGCGACGCGGTACGGCGACTCGCGCCCCATGACGACGTCGGGAAAGTTGACGGCGTTCTGGATGATGCCGTTCTCGAGGTAGTCGCGCACTTGGTCCACGACCATGACGGCGCTGTTGTCCTCCGCTTCCCGGGTCGAGGCGCCCAGGTGCGGCAGCGCGATGACGGCGGGGTTCTCGCACAGCGGCTGCGCCGGGAAGTCGGTCACATAGTATTTGAGCTTCTTGGAGGCGAGCGCCGCCGCAACCGCCCTGACATCCACGATTTCCTCGCGCGAGAAGTTGAGCAGGATGGCTCCCGGCTGCATCAGCTCCAGGTTTTTCGCGTTGATCAGATGCTTGGTCACCGCCAGAAGCGGAACGTGCAGCGTGACGAACTGGCTCGCCTTGAGGATTTCTTCGATCGAATGCGCCTTCTTCACCTGCGAGGGCAGGCCCCACGCGGCGTCGACCGTGATCTCGGGGTCGTAGCCGAGCACGTTCATGCCGAGCTTGATCGCGGCGTCGGCGACCAGGCTGCCGATCTTGCCCAGGCCGATGACTCCTAAAGTCTGCTGAGGCAGTTCGATACCGGCGAATTGCTTCTTCTCCGCCTCGACGCGCTTCGCGAGCGTGTCGTCGTCGCAGTTGAGCGAGTGTACGAACCGGACCGCCGGAACCAGATTGCGGGCGGCCATCAGCATCCCGGCGAGCACCAACTCCTTCACCGCGTTGGCGTTCGCGCCGGGAGCGTTGAATACCGGCGCGCCGCGCTCGCTCATGGTTTTTACCGGGATATTGTTCGTGCCGGCGCCGGCGCGGCCGATCGCGCGCACGCTCTCGGGAATCTTCATCGCGTTCATGTCCTGCGAACGCACCAGAATCGCGTCCGGATGCGCGGCGTCCTTGACGATGTGGTAACCCTCCGCCGGAAAGCGCTTCAAGCCGATCTGCGAGATCTGATTGAGCACCAGGATTTCGAATTTCTTCGCGGTCATTCGCGAATCATAAACCATACCGCCGCACCCTCTCCAACCACCACGACCACCTGAGGTGCTATCCTCTGCGCCGACTCCACGGGAGGAAGCCACGATGAAGACGCAAGGACTAATCCGGTTTGTGGCGGGCGCAGCGCTGCTCACGCTCGCGCTGCCCTGCGCGGCTCAGCAATACCCCGCGAAGCCGATCCTGGCCGTGATGCCGCTGCAGGCTGGCAGCGCGGTCGATGTGATGATCCGCATCGTCGCGCAGAAGATGAGCGAGAACATGGGCCAGCAGATCGTGATCGAGAACCAGCCCGGCGCGGCCGGGTCGATCGGCGCCGAGCGGGTGAAGCGCGCCGCGCCCGACGGCTACACCGTCGGCGTGCTGAACGACAGCATCCTCACGATGATTCCGAACATCCGGCAGGTGGCGTACGACCCGGTGAAGGACTTCGTGCCGGTGGGCGTGGTGGCGGCGATCACCTGGGTGATGGTGGTGAACAACGACTTGCCGGCGAAGACGGTGCCCGAGTTCGTCGCGCTGGCGAAAAGCCGGCCCGGGAAGCTCGACTACTCCTCGGGCGGCAACGGCAGCCCGCAGCACGTCGCGATGGAGGCGTTCAAGGCGGCGACGGGCATCGACGTCGTGCACATTCCGTACCGCGGCGCGACGCAGGCCGCGGTCGACGTGATGTCGGGCCGGGTGCAGGCGCATTTCAGCGCGGTGTCGATCGTGCGGCCGTATATCCTCGACGGGCGCATGCGCGCGCTCGGGGTGCCGGGCGCGGCCCGCTCGCCGCTCCTGCCCGAGGTGCCCACCATGGCCGAGGCCGGCGTGCCCGGGTTCGAGTGGCGCACCTGGGCGTCGTTCGTCGTGCCGCTGGGCACGCCAACGCAGATCGTCGACCGACTGAACGCCGAGCTGGTCAAGGCGGTCAAGACGCCCGAAGTGCGCGACAAGCTGATCGCTCAAGGCTTGGAGCCGATCGGCTCGCCGCCCGCGACGGTGACGCAGTGGACCCAGGACGGGCTGAAACGCATGCGCGACATCGTGCAGCGCGCGAAGATCCAGGCGGAGTAGCGCGGCCATTCTCACGCGCATCGCCCACGTCGCGATCGGCGCCGCGGACCTCCGGGCCGGGATCGACGCCTACCGGCGCATCGGCTTCGACGTCGACGAGCACGGCGTCGCCCGGACGGACGGCGATCATCTCCAGCTCGTGCGCGCCAAGGAGGGTATACAGTCGATCGCCCTCACGAGCGACGACCTTGCCGCCGACTCCGCTCGCGGCAGCGCCGACTACATCAAGCTCATCCAGCAAGGGAACGCTTCAACCCCGGGCCGCCACCCCAACGGCGTGCTGCGCATCGAGCGCGTCTACATCGCGGTGACCGACCTCGCCGCCGCCGTCGAGAAATACACCCGCGTCCTCGGCGTCGCGCCCAAGATGGAGCGCGGCACCGTCATCCACGCCGACATGGCGATCTACCTGCTCGGCCCGACCGGCCTCGGCCTCGCCCATCCCATCGCGCCGGGCATCTGCGCCGACGCCCTCGCCCGCCGCGGCCCGGGACCGTTCCAGATCCTGTATCGCACCAACAGCATGGACGCCGCCGCGAAGTGGATCGCCGACCACGGCGTCCCGCCGCCGGCGCGGGGAATTCGCAACACCGGCGAGCAGGCGATGCTCGTGATGCCTGAGCACGCGTGCGGGGTGTATGTCGGGTTCGTGGGGTTGGCGTAGACATGGCACCCCTGCTGCGCGCGATCGGCACCCTGACTCTTGCGCTGCCCGCGATCCTGCTCTCGGGCTGCGCCGGCACCCCCTGCGAAGAATGGGGCACGCGGGTGGAATCGGTAAGGGTGTGCGGCCCCAAGGGCATGAATTGCACTTACCAAGATCAACCGGTGCGATATTGCGCAAGAGAAAGCAGCGAGCGCACTGCGCCCAGCGGCAAGGAACCCGGCGCCTCCGCGCTCCGGCCGAAAGAAGGCCCGGAGACCCGAGCCCCCGAAAAGATCGCCAAACCCGCTCCGGTCCCGAATCGGATCGAACAGGAGCGAGCAGCCCCGGCTCCGAAGAAAACCGGCAAGGCAGATCCGGCCCCACGTGAGCCGAAAGCCCAGACTCTGGATAAGTCCGGCATGCCGAATCTGACCCCTTTCTGGCAATCGCTGTTTTCCGCGTCAAGATATCCCGGGCTTCGGTACGGCAAAGTCAAGAAAGCCGCCATGAGCCCGGCGGCCACTCCCGCCAGCAGTCCCCGGGTCGAGGCGGCGCTCAAGACGCGTGTTCGTTCCGTGGTCAGCATGCAGATCGCCTCGGACAACAGGTTCACGCCCATGGATCACCAGCTGGACGTGGTGGTGTACCGCGCTCACAACCGCGAAGCGGCTATCGCGCTGTACAGCGTGATGATGCGCGACGAATGGAGAGACAAGAAACCTCAGGCGCAGCCCGGTGTAACTCTCGCCGTCGTGAAAACAGCCGACAAGAACAACCCCAAGGGCGGCGGACAGCGGATATACCTTCAGCGAGGGTCGTACGTCGTCGAGGTCGACGAATGGAAATCCGTCTACAGGGATGCGGCGGGCAAGCCGGTGCCGGGCAAACAATTTCCCCACACCGACCCGATCAGCCCCAACGTCGTCGCCAAGGCCGTTACCCAAACGTTTTCGGCGGAGTGATCAGGGCGCGGCGGTTTCGGCTATCCTGACGGCCTTTTGGCCCGGACACCCATGCCTGCGAGAACCGGAAAGATCTGCGGCGCCGTGGCGCGCATCCTGGTCGCGGCCGCCGTGGTCGCCGCCGCGCCCGAAGCGGCCGCTCAACCGGCCTACCCGGCCAAGCCGGTGCGCCTCGTCGTCGCCTTCGCGCCCGGAGGTTTCGCCGACACCGTGGCGAGGGTCATCGGGCAGAAGCTGGGCGACAGGCTGGGGCAGGCGTTCGTAGTGGAAAACCGCCCCGGAGCCGGGGGCAATATCGCCGCCAAGTTCGTGGCCGAGTCCGCCGCGGATGGCTACACGCTGCTCGCCCATACCGCGGCGAGCGCGATCAACGTGACGCTCTACGACAATCCGGGATTCGACTTCCTGAAAGACCTGGCGCCGGTCGCCAACACCGGCTCCACGCCCGGATTGTTCGCCGTCCTCGTTTCGCACCCGGCGAAGGACCTGCGCGACCTGATCCGCATGTCTGCGGGCGCTCGGCTGACCTACGCGACGGCGGGCATCGGGACGTCATCGCATATCTCGGCCGATTACCTGTTCCGCGTGGCCTCGGGTCTGGACGCCGTGCACGTGCCCTTCAAGGGCGGCGGTCCCGCCACGGTGGCCGTACTGGGCAACCAGGTCACGGTGCTGAGCAGCTCGTCGAACGCGCTGCCCTATATCAAGCAGGGAAAGATGAAGGCGCTGGCGGTGGCGAGTCTGAAACGCGTCGCTGTACTGCCCGATGTTCCCACCGTCGCGGAACTCGGTTTCCCCGGGTACGAGGAACGCTCGTGGGTGGGAATTTTCGCGCCGGCGAAGACGCCCGCGGCCGTCGTGGAAAGACTCAATGCCGAGGTCAACCAGGCCCTGGCGCTGCCGGAGGTCCGGGCGAACCTCGAGGCCATGGGCATGGACGTGCATCCGGGACCGGCCGCCGCGTTCGCCGCGTACGTCCGCGCCGAAGTCGCGAAGTGGACCCAGATGGTCAAGAGCACCGGCGTGACGGTGGAGTAGGTCAGCCCTTCTCGCGCGGTTCGATCCGCCTATCCCTTCGCGGGCTGCAGCTCCAGCTTCTTGCCGTTCAGCCTGCCCTGGTACGTCTTGCCGCCGGCGGTAAAGGAGATTTGTTCGCCCCGCACCTTGCCCTCGAGCGCGAAGGTCTTGCTTCCGTTGCGCAGCGTGCCGGAGAGCATCTGGAATTCCTGCTTGAGCGTCAGCTCGCCCTGCGAGGTCTTGTAGCTGCCGGCCACCTTGGCGGGGACGATCCACAGCAACGCGGTGCACCAGGAGCTCTCGCATTTTTCCGGGTTCTGCGTGTCGTCGGCGATCCACTCGCCCATGGTGAAGGAGTTGGAGACGATGCGCGTGCCGGGCTTCAAGTCGAGGATCTTGGGGCGGAGCTGAAGGTTGATGTCCGGGAGCAGGAACATCGTGATCACGGTCGCCTTCGAGAAATCGGTCTCGAACAGGTCGGCCTTGACGAAGGTGGCGAGCTTCGCCACGCCCTCCTTCTCGGCGTTGCGCTTGGAGAGCTCGACCATGTCGGGGTTGTACTCGACGCCCAGCGCGCGCACGCCGCGCTTGGCGGCGGTGATGACAGTGCGGCCGTCGCCCGAGCCGAGGTCCATGAGGAAGTCCTTCGGCGTCACCCTGGCCATGTCGAGCATCTTGTCGACCAGGGCCTGCGGGGTCGGCACCCAGACGACGTCCTTGCCTTCCTGGCCGACCGAGGGCTCGTAGGCGGGAGCGGGCGCTTTCTGCGCCTGCGCAAAGGCGAGCGGGGCAGAACACGCGAGAAGAAACGCAAAAGCAATACGGTGCATCGGTGTTTCTCCTGTGGTTTGAAAAGGGTCAGCCGCGCGGGTTGCGGGCTTCGAAACTGTCTACGTCTTGTTCACGTTGCGCGCGATGAAGGCCTTCACCATCTCGTAGGCGCGGGTGGTCTGCGGGCCGGGCTTGCCGCGTCCCTTCTTGGGTCACCTCTGGAAGGATAGGAATTTCAACCAAGGGACCCAAGTACGTGTAGTCAGCCACGCGTCTTGCGCTTGGCGCGGGCCTCGACGAGGCGCTTCACGAGCGCAAGGGACTCGCGGCGTTCGCCGCGAGTGGTATGGGCGAGATAAGCATCGTAAAGGTCTTCCCAAAGCCGCTTGTGTTTCTTGAGATCGATGAGCACGGCTTTCCTCCGGCCTTTGCGGTCGCGCAAGAACTCGATTCCGGGCATATTCATCGGCCAATCCTCTTTCGCGAGTCGATAGTATAGCCCCTCGAAATTCAACCCCGCTTCGCTTCAAACACCCTCATGTACTCCACCAACCGCTTCACCCCCTCAAACGCACGCGCCTGAGCCTGCAACTCGCATCGGGCCGAGTATCTCAAGCCAATACCGTCAACGACTTGACGCGCGAGAAATCCCGGTCATGCGTGACCAGCGCGTCCGCGCCGATCGCCAGGGCGCTTGCGACCTGTATGGCATCCGCCATGCGAAGTGAAAGCGCAGCCCGGAACCGCGCGGCGCTCTCCGCAATATCTCCGTTCAGGCCGACGACCTGCCAGGATTCCATCACCGCGCGATAGCGCCTGGCGACAGCCTCCTCCCGCGCCCTGAGCGGCCCGGTGAGAACCTCGGCTATCGTGATCGTCGTGACCGCGAAGAGAATCGCGCCGGCGCCCTGTCGCTCGAAAAGCGGCCGGAACCGCGCTGCAAACCTCGGTGAATTCTCGAGGACGTAAATGATCGGCGCCGAATCCACCAGCACCAGCGACCCATCGGGCAAATCCGCCTGCGCTAGCGATCCCACTCGTCCCGCAGCTTGCGCAACGTCTTCCTGCTGTCCTTGCCCCACAAGCCCCTGCCCGAGCCCGCAAGGGCGAGCAGCGACTTCTGCCGCTTGCCGGCCGTCATGCGGTCGACCGGGACTATCGCCGCGATAGCGCGGCCGTGACGCGTGATGATCGTCGAGCGCCCCCGCTCGGCCTCGGCCAGCAGAGCCGGCAACTGGCTGCGGGCGTCTTCGACGCCTTTGCGGTTTGAACGGGACATGTGCGAACCGTACAGGCTGTACGGATTGCGGTCAAGTTCACCCCCGCTTCGCCTCGAACTGCCGCATGTACTCCACCAGCCGCTTCACCCCCTCTTTTGTTCTGGGTCTAAAATGCGGCGAAGACCCTGCAGGAGGGAACGATGTTTCAACGTACGTACGCCATGCGGAAGTGTGCTTTGCGTCTCGCCGCCGTCGCAGGCCTGTTCGTGGCCTCGGTTTGCGCGGCGCTGGCGCAGGGTTATCCCAACAAACCGATTCGCGTGCTGATCGGCTATGCGCCGGGCGGCTCGGCGGACGCGGGCGTGCGCCCGCTCGGCCGGGCGCTCGAGCCGCTGCTCGGCCAGCCGCTCATCATCGAGAACAGGCCTGGCAACGCGGGCGGCGTGGCGATGGAGTTCATGGCCAGGGCGCCAGCCGACGGCTATACGCTCTATTACTTCGACAGCGGGCCGCTGAACGTGGCGCCCCATCTCTCCAAGGTGGGCTACGACAACCTCACGTCATTTACCCACCTCGGCCACGTCTGCGGCAGCGGCAGCATGCTGGTGGTGCATCCATCGACCCCGTTCAAGAGCGTCGCCGACGTGGTGGCCGCCTCGAAGCGCGAGCCTTCTAAATGGAGCTACGGCACCTCGGGCGTTGGCGGCCCGCACCATCTGTCAGGGGAATACTTCAAGAGCGTTACCGGCGCGAGCCTGCTGCACGTCCCGTACAAGGGCGGCGGCCCGGCGATGATCGACCTGATGGGCGGCCAGATCCCGATCCTGTTTTCGTCGCTTGGGCCGGCTGTGGGCGCAGTGAAGAGCGGCAAGATCCGAGCGCTTGCGGTGACCTCGCTGCAGCGCTCAGCCGCGTTCCCGGACGTGCCGACCATGGACGAGGTCGGACTGAAGGGTTTCGATTCGACTGCTTGGTACGGGCTGCTCGGGCCCGCCGGCCTGCCGCAGGAGGTGGTCGTGCGCCTGACGCAGGCGCTTGCGAAGGCGGGCGCGGACAAGAGCCTGCTGGGACAGATCAACGCGACCGGCTGCGACGCCGAAATCCTTACGCCGGCACAGACGGTGGAGAAGATCAAGGCCGACTACGCCAAGTGGGGCCGCGTGGTGAAGGAAGCAAACATCAAGGCTGAGTAAGCTGCACGTGGTCCGCGCGATGCGACGACTCGCGTGAGCGTCCGCTGTCGATAGCGAGCCTTAAGCGCTGGCTCCCCGACCACGGATCGAACCTGGGACCTGCGGATTAACAGGTGACACTTCCGGCAACGGCGCCACGAGCAACCCCGAGGATCACCCGCGCTTCGCTTCGAACTCCCTCATGTACTCGACCAGCCCCTTCACGCCCTCGATCGGCATGGCGTTGTAGATCGAGGCGCGCATGCCGCCGACCGCGCGGTGGCCTTTGAGTTGCACCATGCCGCGGGCTTCGGCGCCTTTCAGAAACTCGCCGTCGAGCTTGGGGTCGGCCAGCGTAAAAGGAATGTTCATGCGCGAGCGGTCGGACTTGCGCACCGGGTTCTTGAAGAAGGCGCTCGCGTCGAGGAAATCGTAGAGCAGGTTCGCCTTGGCGATGTTTTTCTTCTCCATCTCCTCGAGCCCGCCCTGCTTCTTCAGCCACTGGAATACGAGCCCCGCGATGTACCAGGCGTAGGTGGCCGGGGTGTTGGACATGGACTCGCCCTCGGCATGCACCTTGTAGTCGAGCATGGTGGGCGTGTACTCCATCGCGTGCCCGAGCAGATCCTCGCGCACGATCACGATGGTGAGGCCCGCCGGGCCGATGTTCTTCTGCGCTCCCGCGTAGATCAAACCGAATTTCGTCACATCGAGCGGCCGCGACAGGATGTGCGATGACGCATCGGCGACCAGCGGCACCTTGCCCGTGTCCGGGATCCAGTGGAACTCGACCCCGCCTATGGTCTCGTTCGAGGTGTAATGAACATACGCGGACTTCGGATCGAGCTTCCACTCCGACTGCTCGGGCGCGTAAGTGAAGTTCTTGTCCTCCGAGCTCGCCGCGACGTTGATCTCGCAGAAGCGGTTCGCCTCCTTGATCGCTTTTTTCGACCACTCGCCGGTATAGATATAGTCGGCTGCTTTTTTCCCCGCGAGCAGGTTCATCGGGATCGCGCCGAACTGGAGGGTCGCCCCGCCTTGCAGGAACAGGACCTTGTAATTGGCGGGAATCTTGAGGAGCTCGCGGAAATCCGTCTCGGCCTGCTCCGCGATCGACATGAACTCCTTGCCGCGGTGGCTCATCTCCATCACCGACATGCCCGAGCCGTGCCAGTCGAGCATTTCCGCCGCCGCCTGCGCGAGCACTTCCTCCGGCAGCACCGCCGGGCCCGCGCTGAAGTTGAAGATCCGGGTCACTGGCCTACTGCCCATCTGCGTTGCTCCTATTTCTTTAGTCCGACCTGCTTCAACGCGCTGTTCCATTCACTCGCCGAGTCTACTACTTTTCTAAGCGCCCAGATCCTCATGGGTGGTAAGAGAACATCCCTGGATGTCATATTCGTCGAAGACTGACTCGGCAACCTTGTAAGGAGGTCCGATAAGCCAGGAAGGATCGTCGGTCATGTACCGGTGCTCACGTCGATTGGCAGGATCATCTTCGTCCCTTTCGACGGTCACGACTTCATGAGGTTCAAGGCAGATCGCAGTAATGACCCTGGAACCAACATCGGTGCAGCGCCAGCGCTTGCCGCCACACCAGAATGGCCGACCAATGCGAAATTCATCGTGCTTCATGCGTTGGACGACCAGCTGCGCTTGCTAGCGCGTGATCTTTCGAAGCTGCGGCCAGACTTTGGGATCACGCGCCGTATGGATGACTGCAAGTACGACGACGCGCTTGGTTTCGACCCGGTAGAACACCGCGTATGGAAACCGGGAGACGATTGCGCGGCGCACCTCCCCGTGGACACGCGCGAAGATGTCAGGGAAACGCTCTATGGTGTCGAACGCCGCGTCGACGGCTGCAAGAAACTCTTCGCCAAGGCCGTCACGTTGCCCGTTGTACCACGCGTAACCACCGGCTAAGTCGCGTCCGACCTTGCGACGATAGACAACCGGCAGCCCCATCAGCCTCGCCGAGCTTCGGCGAGCACCTCACCTCGGGAAACAACGTCGTCTGGGTTGCGCTCGTGTTCGGCCAAGCGCTCGTCGATCACCGCGCGTTGAGCGTCGCCCAATGGCACGGACGACGGTTCTCTTACCAGGCTAGCCCAAATGATCTCGACGAGGCGCAGGCGCTCCTCGGCAGGAAGCTTGAGGATCTCGGCGACGTCGGTATCGCTCATGGTGGCTAGCCTACCACTGTTGTTTAGCGCGCATCAACGCAATGCGCCCATTACTGCGCCTGCCCGTTCCCTTCATCCTCTTCCTTCTCGGCGACCCGCTCCACGCCCGCGAGCTTGGTGCCCTCGTCGAGGTCGATCAAACGCACGCCCTGGGTCGAGCGGCCCATCTCGCGGATCTGCTTGACGCTGGTGCGGATGAGCACGCCGCCGGTGGAGATCAGCATGATCTCGTCCTCGTCGCCGACCAGCACCGCGCCGACGAGCTTGCCGTTGCGATCGCTCGTCTGGATCGCGATCATGCCTTGCGTGCCGCGGCCGTGACGGGTGTATTCCGAGATCGCCGTGCGCTTGCCGAAGCCGTTCTCGGTTGCGGTGAGCACCGTCTGGCTCTCGCTGCCTGCGACCAGCATCGAGATCACCCGCTGGTCCTTCGCGATCTTCATGCCGCGCACGCCGCGCGCCTGGCGTCCCATCGGCCGCACGTCGCCTTCCTCGAAGCGCACCGCCTTGCCGGCATCGGAAAAAAGCATCGCGTCGTGCTTGCCGTCGGTCATCGCCGCGCCGATCAGGTGATCGCCGTCGTCGAGCTCGATCGCGATAATCCCCTTCTCGCGCGGATTGGAGAACCCTGAGAGCGAGGTTTTTTTCACCGTTCCGAGCGCGGTCGCGAGAAACACGAAGTGCTTGTCGTCGTACTCCTTGATCGGCAGCACGGCGTTGATCTTCTCGGCCTCCGAAAGGGGGAAGAGATTGACGATCGGCTTGCCGCGGCTGGTGCGCGTGCCCTGCGGCACGTTGTATACCTTGAGCCAATAGACCCGGCCGCGCGAGGAGAAGCACAGCAGCGTGTCGTGGGTGTTGGCGATGAAAAGGCGCTCGATGAAATCGTCTTCCTTGGTGGTCGCCGCCTGCTTGCCGCGCCCGCCGCGGCGCTGCGCGCGGTAGTCGGTGAGCGGCTGCGCCTTGATGTAGCCGGAGTGCGAAAACGTCACGACCACGTCCTCGGAGGCGATCAGGTCTTCCATCGACAGGTCTTCGGCCTGCTCGACGATCTCGCTCTTTCTCTTGTCGCCGTACTGTGCTTTCAGCGCCTTCAGCTCGTCGGAGATGATCGCAGTGATCCGCGCCGGCTTGGCGAGCACGTCCAGGAAATCGGCGATAGTCTCGATCAGCTCCTTGTACTCGGCGACGATCTTGTCCTGTTCCAGGCCCGTCAGGCGCTGCAGCCGCAGTTCGAGGATGGCTTGCGCCTGCGCATCGGAGAGCCGGTAGCCGCTTTTCTGCAGCCCGAATTCCTTTCCCAGGCCCTCGGGGCGCGAAGCGTCCGCCGCAGCGCGCTTGAGCATCTCCTCAACCACCGGCGAGCGCCAGGATTTCGCCATCAGCGCCTGCTTCGCCTCAGGCGGGGTCTGGGATTTCTTGATCAGCGCGATGATCTCATCGACGTTCGACAAGGCGACGGCGAGCCCCTCCTGGATATGGGCTTTCCTCCTCGCCTCGCGCAGGTCGAACAGCGTGCGCCGCGTCACCACCTCGCGCCGGTGCGCAAGGAACGCAACCAGCATTTCCTTGAGGTTCAGCAGGCGCGGCTGGCCGTCGACCAGCGCCACCATGTTGACCCCGAAGCTGTCCTCCAGTTGGGTCTGCTTGAACAGGTTGTTGAGGATGACTTCCGGCACTTCGCCGCGCTTCAACTCGATCACGACGCGCATGCCGGACTTGTCCGACTCGTCCTGGACGTGGGCGATGCCCTCGATCTTCTTGTTGTTGACGAGGTCGGCGATCCGCTCGAGCAGAGTTTTCTTGTTGACCTGGTAAGGCAGCTCGTCGACCACGATCGCCTGGCGATTGCCTTTTTCCAGGTCCTCGATGTGCGTGCGTGCGCGCAGCAGGATGCGGCCGCGGCCGGTGCGATAGCCCTCGCGAACGCCGGCCATTCCATAGATGATTCCCTTGGTCGGGAAATCCGGCGCGGGTATCACCTTGATCAACTCATCGATCGTCGTATCGGGTTTCTTCAGCAGCGCCTGACACGCGTCCACCACCTCGCCGAGGTTGTGCGGCGGAATGTTGGTCGCCATGCCCACCGCAATGCCCGAGGACCCGTTGATGAGCAGGTTCGGGATCTTGGTCGGCAGCGCCGTGGGCTCCCGCTCCTTGCCGTCGTAGTTCGGCGTGAAATCGACGGTCTCTTTTTCAATGTCGGCAAGCAACTCCGAGGCGATGCGGTCGAGCCGGCACTCCGTATACCGGTAGGCGGCGGCCGCGTCCCCGTCGATCGAGCCGAAATTCCCCTGCCCGTCGATCAGCGTGTAGCGCATGGAGAAGTCCTGCGCCATGCGCACCAGCGCCTCGTAGGTCGCGCTGTCTCCGTGCGGATGGTATTTGCCGAGAACCTCGCCCACGACGCGGGCGCACTTCACGTAGGGCCGGTTCCAGACGTTGTTCGCCTCGTGCATCGCAAACAGCACGCGCCTGTGCACCGGTTTCAACCCGTCGCGCACGTCCGGAAGCGCCCGGCCCACGATCACGCTCATGGCGTAATCGAGATAAGAGCGGCGCATCTCTTCTTCTATGCTGACGGGGAGAGTTTCCTTGGCGAACTGGTCCATGAGTGCTTCAGAATTCGGAACGGCGGAAGGATTCCTGAAAGGTGAAATTTTATCAGCTTGGGAGTGCGCGAACCACTCAAATCGGCTCGCTAGACCGAGCGCAGATCACCATGCGGGCCCCGTGTTGCCGGCTGCGATGTGGTGTATGATTCTTCGCCGAGAATATAGGTGAGGCTCCGGTCAAATCCACACGCATTCGGAGAGGAGAGGTCCAGTGAATAAATTCAAACTAGCATTCGGATGTGTTGCGATCGCCCTGCTTGCATCCTGCGCAAGCACGCCGGAATCCGCTGCGCCGGCGCCGGTTCCAGCCCCAGCGCCAGCGCCGGCGCAGCCGCGCGCCGCGCCCGCAGCGGCAGCGGCTCCGGCGCCCGTCGCCGCGCCAAGACGATGCAATGCGACGGTGACTTTCCGGAATCAAGAGACATTCCCGTTCGACAGATTCGCGCTCACCGACGCGGCAAAAACGCGTCTCGATGGCGACGTGATCGGCAAGCTCGCAACCTGCGCCAGCGTCGATGCGGTGGTGGTCGAGGGACATGCGGACCGCATCGGCAGCCCGCAGTACAACCAGAAGCTGTCCGAGCGTCGTGCAGACGGCGTGAAGAGCTACCTTGTCGGCAAGGGCGTCGATCGAACCAAGGTCGAGACGATCGGCATGGGGAAGACCGTCCCGGCGAAGTTCTGCCCCGACATCCGGAAGCGCGCCGAGCTGATCGCCTGCCTCGCACCGAGCCGACGCGCAATCATCGAGATCCGAGGCCCGGCCAAGTAAAGCGACAGACGACCTCTCGAAGGGCCCCGCTGCGCGCGGGGCTTTTTTTTGGCATGCAACCCATAGATCTCCTCGTCAGCGCGCGCTGGGTGATCCCGGTCGAGCCCGCGGAAACCGTGCTCGCCGATCACAGCGTCGCCGTGGACGCAGGCCGCATCCTCGCCGTGCTCCCTACGGCCGAAGCCGAGCGGCGTTACCAGCCCGCGGAACGCGTCCGCCTGGATAGTCAGGCCCTGATCCCGGGCCTGGTCAACCTGCATACCCACGCGTCGATGACGCTCATGCGCGGGCTGGCCGACGATCTTCCCCTGATGACGTGGCTTAAAGACCACGTCTGGCCCGCCGAGGCGAAGCACGCGTCATACGAATTCGTATACGACGGCACGCTGCTCGCCTGCGCCGAGATGCTGCGCGGAGGCGTGACCTGTTTCAACGAGATGTATTTTTTTCCCGAGGCGGCGGCGCGGGCGGCGCTCAAGGCCGGAATGCGCGCGGCCATCGGGATCATCGCCTTCGAATTCCCCACGCTTTACGCGGCCGACGCCGACGACTACCTCGCCAAGGGCCTCGCCGCAAGAGACGCCCTGAAGGAGGAGCCGCTTCTGTCTTTCTGCATGGCTCCGCACGCGCCCTACACCGTGAGCGACAAGACTTTCGCGAGAGTCGTCACCATCGCCGAAGAGCTCGACCTGCCGATCCACATCCACCTGCACGAGACTCGCCACGAGATCGACCAAAGCATCGCTCAATTCAAGGCGCGGCCGCTGGAACGGCTGCGCGCACTGGGCGTGCTCGGACCGCGGTTGATCGCCGTGCACGCCGTGCACGTCAACGAATCCGAGATCGAATTGCTCGCGCGCTTCGGCGCCTCGGTCGCGCACTGTCCCTCCTCGAACCTGAAGCTCGCGAGCGGTTTCGCCCCAGTCGCGGCCATGCTGCAACACCGCATCAACGTCGGCATCGGCACCGACGGCGCCGCCAGCAACAACCGCCTCGATCTGCTCCAGGAGATGCGCACCGCCGCGCTCCTCGCCAAGGCGGTGGGGAACGACGCCGAGGCGATGCCGGCGCACACGGCTCTGGCGGCGGCGACGCTGAACGGCGCTCGCGCGCTCGGCCTCGAAGCCTCGATCGGGTCCCTCGCGCCGGGCAAATTCGCCGACTTGTGCGCGATCGACATGGATCAACCGGAGCTTCTCCCCTGCTATGACCCGATATCACACCTGGTGTATTCGGCAGGGCGCGAGCACGTGTCGCATGTCTGGGTTGCCGGGCAGGCCAGGCTGAAGGAGCGAGCACTGGTAGGATTCGAATACGCGAGCTTGAACAAGCGCGTTCTTTTGTGGCACAATAAGTTGGCAGCAGAAACAAAAGCTTAATGATAAAGCTTGAAGCGGACGTTTCAGGAATTCCCTAGATTCCCGACGGTGCGCCAAAGCTGCTCGAGCCGCGGCTCGAGCGACAACCCAGGAGGAATGCATGATTAAAAGACTGAGCACCTCGACATCGGCGATTGTCCTGCTCGCGCTCGCAGCCTGCGCGACCACCCCAGAATCCACTACGGCGCCGGCCGTAGCGCCCGCGCCGCGCGCCGCACCGGCTGCGGTCCCAGCTCCGGCTCCGGCACCGGCACCGGCCAAGCCGGCTGCCGCCAAGCCGGAGAAGGTGACCACAGCGTCCGCGGTCAATTTCGATTTCGACCGGTATGTGATCCGGCCCGATGCGAGAAGCAAGCTCGATGACCTGGTCGGCAAGCTGCGCAACGTCAACCTGGAGGTGATCATCGCCGTCGGTCACGCCGACCGCCTCGGCGGCGACGCCTACAACATGAAACTCTCGGTGCGCCGCGCCGATTCGGTCAAGGCCTACCTCGTCAGCAAGGGCATCGCCGCCAGCCGCGTCTACACCGAAGGCAAGGGCGAGCGCCAGCCCGTGAAGGATTGCAAAGGCGACGGCAAGACCAAGGAATTGATCGCATGCCTCGAGCCGAACCGCCGGGCCGAGGTCGAGGCGGTCGGTTCCGTCATGAAGTAACAACGGCAAGCGTCTTAAAAAGCCCTGCTCCGGCAGGGCTTTTTTATTGCGACGCCCGATAGTGCTTACAATGTCGTTCTGAGGGCCCTTCGCTCCGCTCAAGGGTAAACTCCGCCCGAAGAATCTGCTTGGGAAAAGCAGATCCTTCGCTGCACTCAGGATGACAGCTCGATATGAACGCCGATCCACAGGAACTGGAAAAATTCAGCGCGCTCGCGCACCGCTGGTGGGACCCGCAGAGCGAGTTCAAGCCGCTGCACCAGATCAATCCGCTGCGGCTCGACTGGATTGACCGCCTTTCGCCGCTCGCGGGAAAATCCGCGCTCGATATAGGGTGCGGCGGCGGCATCCTTGCGGAATCCATGGCGCGGCGCGGGGCGCGCGTAAAAGGCATCGATCTCTCCGACAAGGCGCTCAAGGTGGCGCAACTCCATTCTCTTGAAAGCCGGATCGCGGTGGACTACGAGGCGGTCTCCGCCGAGGACCTCGCCGAGCGCTCACCTTCCGCTTTCGACGTAGTCACCTGCCTGGAGCTGCTCGAGCACGTACCCGATCCGGCGAGCACCGTGCGCGCCTGCGCGCAACTCGCGCGCCCGGGCGGCCAGGTGTTCTTTTCGACTATCAACCGCAATCTCAAATCGTATCTGTTCGCCGTCATCGGCGCCGAATACGTGTTGAAACTCCTTCCCAAAGGAACGCACGACTACGCGAAATTCATCAAGCCCTCGGAGCTCGCGCGCCATTGCCGCGATTGCGGGCTCGCGGTGCGCGGCATCATCGGCATGACCTACAATCCGCTCGCCATGACCTATTCGCTTGGCGAGGATACCGACGTCAATTATCTCGTCCACGCGGCGCGCGAAAACGATTGAGCAAGGCTCGCGCGGTCCTCTTCGATCTCGACGGAACTTTCGCCGACACCGCTCCGGATCTCGGCCGGGCGGTGAACCGGCTGCGCGCCGAACAAGGCCTCGAGCCTCTGGCGATTGCGATCATGCGCTCGCGCGCCTCAAGCGGCGCGCGCGGGCTGTTGAACGCCGGTTTCGGCCTGACGCCGGAGAGCGAGGGCTACAAAGCCTTGCGCGATCGCTTTCTCCAGTTCTATGCAGAAAACCTGTGCGTCGAAACGCAACTCTTCGACGGAGTCCCCGAGCTTCTCGCGGCGATCGAGGCGCGCAAACTTCCCTGGGGCATCGTCACCAACAAGGCCAAGCGCTTCACCGACCCGCTGCTCGAACGGCTGGGGTTCGGCAAGCGCGCGGCCTGCGTGGTGAGCGGCGACTCGACTCCGCACCTCAAACCGCATCCGGCGCCCCTGGAACTCGCCGCCGCGCTGCTCCAGCTCCCGCCCGCGGAATGCATCTACTTCGGCGACGACCTGCGCGACGCGCAGGCGGCGCGCGCCGCGAGCATGCGCTTTGCCGCCGCCGGCTGGGGTTACCTCGGCGAAGGCGCCGATCCGCACACCTGGGGCGCCGAGGCGGTGATCTCTCACCCTCGCGAAGCGCTCAATCTCATCTCATAAGGAAGCTATACGAACAAGGGGGCTACGCCCCCTCGTAACTCCCCCACTTCAGATGGAACCTCGGGTTCCTTAATTAATGGAGAACGCCATGCCTGCCTACTGGGTCGCCCGCGCCAGGATCAACGATCCCGTCGAGTACAAGAAATACACCGATCGCGTGCCCGCGATCCTCGCGAAATACGGCGCGAAGGTGCTCGCGCGCGGCGGACGCTACCAGATCCTCGAAGGTCCAGAAAAATTCAACCGCTTCGTCGTGATCGAGTTTCCGACTCTGGAGCAAGGCGTCGCCTGCTTCAACTCCCAGGAATACAAGGACGCCGCGGCTTTTCGCCGCAGGAGCAACGCAGGGGAAAACGAGTTGGTGATGATCGAAGCCGGCGAAAGCGCGCCGAAATAGTCGATTGGCACCTTGAACCCGCCGGACCCATCCGCATCTATGGGATAATGTTGCACGGAATTCGGGGGTGACCAGGTTTCGACGCAGGTAGCAAAGCAGCACAGGGCATACCGAGGGCCAGTGACCTCGTAAATCCAACTGGAAACCTACAAACGCCAACGACGAGCGTTTCGCTCTAGCCGCCTAATACCGGCTAGACGCTGCACTAGCCTGCTGATGGGCTAGGCTCCTGAAAGGGAGTGCAGCGTCATTCACATCAGCCTCTCTGCACGGTCTGGCCGCTTGGCCGCGCGGATCCGTCGAAGCGGCTGGCCAAGCGCCAGCCTGCCGGTCGGCGGGCGCGAGGCGAGATCCAAACGACCAGGCTAAGTATGTAGGCCTGACTGCAGAGGACTTGCGGACGGCGGTTCGATTCCGCCCACCTCCACCAAACCAAGAGGGTCCCCCACGGGGGGCCCTCGGCATTTGTGACTCGGCCGTGATGGGGTAAACTACTTCCGTCGTCCCGGCATTGCGAAAGCCAAGGGCGGCATCCAACTACGCTATGAGGAGAATTCTGTGCCAACTGGAACAGTGAAGTGGTTCAACCCGTCGAAGGGGTTTGGTTTTATTGCCGCTGACGACGGTTCAAAGGATGTCTTCGTCCACATATCGGCCGTAGAAAAAGCCGGCATGTCCTCCCTGAAGGAAGGTCAGAAGGTCGGATACGAGCTGGTCGAGGGGAAGAACGGCAAAACGTCGGCCGAGAACCTGAAGGCTGCGTAGTTCATAGCGATCCGGGAGGATCTCGCCGATGAACATCATCTGGCGTTTTTACAGCGATCCTACGCTTAGCTGGAGATGGCAACGTCTTTCCGCCGACCGCACGGTAGTCTCGGAATCGCTTCGGGCCTACAAGAACTATGAAGGATGTCTGGCCGACGCCACCGACAAAGGCTATATTTTCCAGCCCTCTCAAGCCAAGTCGAACAAGGGACGTGTGCGGTAAGAGTTCTAAGCTACTTGGCCGCCTGAATCGCCCGCCAGATCCGGTCCGGCGTCGCCGGCATGTCGAAATGCGTGACGCCCGCCTGGCGCAGGGCATCGAGCACCGCGTTCATCAGCGCGGGGAGTGACCCGCTCACTCCGGCCTCGCCCACGCCCTTCGCGCCCAGCGGATTGGTCGCGGTCGGCACCGGATGCTCGCAGATCGTCAGGCCGTCCACCAGGCCCGCTCGCGGCATGGCGTAATCCATGAAGCTCCCGGTGAGGAGCTGGCCGGTTTCCGAATCGTAGATAAGGTGCTCGCCGAACACCTGCCCGGCCCCTTGAGTAATCCCGCCTTGCATCTGACCTTCGACAATCTGGTGGTTGACGATGTTGCCCGCGTCATCCACCGCGGTGAACTTCACGATCTCTGCGCTCCCGGTCTCGGGCTCGATCTCGACTTCGGCGATGTGGCAGCCGTTCGGAAAGGTCACGCCGAACTTGCTTTCGGTCTTCACGTCGAGCGCCTGAACCGTGCCCGCGTACTTTTTGGCGAGCGAAAGAAGCGTGATGGCGCGGTCGGTGCCCTTGATGCGGTACGTACCGTCGCGGAATTCGATGTCTGCGGCGGCCGCCTCGAGATCTTTCGACGCAAGCGCAAGGCCCTTCTCCACCACCTGCTTTGCCGCGAGCTGCATCACGCTGCCGACGCCCAATAGCGAGCGCGAACCGCCGGTGGCGTTGCCGACGAGGCGCACTGCAGGATCGCCGTTCCTGAGACGGAATTGTTCGATCGGCACGCCGAGCACGGCAGAGACGATCTGCGCGTAGCTCGTCTCGTGGCCCTGCCCGTGCGAGTGTGAGACCGCGTACATCGTGATCACACCTCCTGAATCGAAGCGCAGCTCAACCTGATCCGAAGGGGCGAAGCCGCCGCCGCTCGCTTCGATGTAGGCCGCCATGCCGCGCCCACGCAGCTTGCCGCGCGCTGCCGATTGCGCGCGCCGCGCAGGGAATCCCTCCCAGTCCGAGGCTGCGAGCGCATCGGCGAGCACGCCCTCGAAATCGCCGCAGTCGTAAGTGTTGCCGTTCGCCGCCTCGAAGGGAAACTTGTGCTTGGGCACGAGGTTCTTCTGCCGCAGCTCGGCGGGATCCACGTTCAGTTCGAAGGCCGCTTGCTCGACCAGACGCTCGATCATGTAGGACATCACCGGGCGGCCCGCGCCGCGATAGGCGGCCCCGGGCGCTTTGTTCGTCACCGCGAGCCGCACGCGCGCGCATGCGGTAGGCACGTCGTATACGCCGGTGAGGCAGGCGACCACGCCCTGGGTATTGATGAAAGGCCCGGTCGGGGCGAGGTAGGCGCCGAGGTCGGCGATGTACGCAAAGCGCATCGCGAGGAATTTTCCCGAGGCATCGAGCGCGAGCTCGCTCGTGCTCGTGACGTCCCGCCCCTGCTCGTCCGAAAGAAAAACCTCCGAGCGGCTGCCGGTCCATTTCACCGCGCGCCCGGTTTTTTTTGCGGCGAGCAGCACCGCGCAGTATTCCGGATACATGTTGAAGCGCACGCCGAACCCACCGCCCACGTCCTCTGCAATCACGTCGATCTTGTCGTCGGGAACCCCCATCGTGTGCACCAGCTGCCCGCGCATGCCCGCCGTCCCCTGAGTGCAGGCGTAGAGCGCGTATTTCTGCGTTGTGGCGTCGTAGGTCGCGGTGCAGGCGCGCGGCTCCATCGGGTTGCCGACCATGCGGGGATTATCCAGGGCGAGTCTTACGACGCGCGCGGCGGAACGAAACGCGGCCTCGGTCGCGGCTTCGTCGCCGGCGGACCAGTCGAATGAAAGATTGCCGGGAAGCTCGGCGTGAAGCTGCGGCGCGCCGGGTGCTAGAGCCTTCTCCGCCACGGTCACCGCCGACAGGTCCCTGTATTGGACCGCGATCAATTCAGCGGCGTCCAGTGCGGCGTGCGGCGACTCCGCCACCACACAGGCAACGCATTCGCCGACATGACGGACTTTTCCTTGGGCGAGCACGGGGCGCGATGGTTTCTTGAGCGGCTCGCCGAAGCGGTCTTTCACGGCGAGATTCGTCGGGATCGACTTGTAGCCTGCCTGGGCGACGTCCTGGCCTGTCAGCACAGTCAATACGCCGGGCGACTTGAGCGCAGCCGTGGAGTCGACGGAAACAATTTCGGCGTGGGCGCGGTCCGAGCGCAGAAACGCCGCGTAGGCCTGATTCGGAAAATTCCAGTCTGAGATGAATCGCCCCTGCCCGGTCAGGAGGCGCCGGTCTTCCAGTCTTCCTTTCATACTGGGAAAGATACTACAACGGCATTCAGTTGAGCGCCGACTGCGTTCGTAGCGGGGGCGACGCTGCGGTTCTAGCCGTTATGCCGGCGTAAGCAAGAATCCAGCGCCTTTGTCTTGAAGTCTCCGAGTCCCCGTCCCCGATTTACGACACTCGGGGGCGAACCTCCGCTCGGGACAACCGCTGCTTACGAGCTCAATCCCGCGTCTGCGCGACAAAAATGCTGCACGGCGCGTGGTCGAGCAGGTTTTTTCCGACCGACCCGCGCCACCAGCGCGACCCGAACGAGGCTTTCTGCTGGTGGCCTACGACGATGATGTCGCATTTCAGTTCCGCCGCAAGACGGCAGATTTCTTCCACGGGCTCGCCGACGGCAAGGTGGCCGGTGACGGCGAAGCCCTTCTGCTTGAGCTGCTGGATGCCCTCGTTGAGCACTTCCTGCGCGCGTTTCTTCTCCTCCTCCAGCAATTCCTCTGGGAGGAAACCTTCGGTCAGAAACATGCTCGAGGGCATCCCGGCGACCGCGAGAAGGTGGGTCTCCGACTTGGCGAACGATGCGATCTCGGCGCAGGCGAGCAAGGCCGACTTGCCTTCGCGCGAGCCGTTGTAGGCCAACAGTATCTTGTTGAACATGGCAGTCTCCTTTCGCCTATTTGGCGAGCAGTCCCAACCGCTCGATCAGCGCGCGCTCGTTTTGCAGCGTCGCTCGCGCATATCGGGCGTAGTCCTCGCTCGACTGGTACCAGTACTCCTGATCGAACTGATCGAGCACCTTTATATGCTCGGGATCATCGAGCACCTTCTTGAACGCATCGTGCAGGGTCTTGACCACGCGCGGATCCACGCCGTTCGGACCGACGATTCCATAGGGAGAACTGTAAACCATGTCGAGTCCCAGGTCGTTCGCGGTGGGCACGCTCGGCCAGCGCTTGGTGCGCCGGCTGCCGAAAGTGACGAGCAGCCTGAACTGGCCAGCGTCCACGAAGCGGCCCCAGCCGCTCGAGTCCGACTGGGCCATTACATGTCCTCCCATCAGCGCCTGTGTGGAGTCCGCATTGCCTTTGAATGGCACGTGAAGGAATTCGACGCCCGCTTTCATCGACACCTCTTCCATGAGCAGGTGTGGCGAAGTGCCGGTTCCGGTCGAGCCGTAGGAGAACTTGCCGGGATTGGCCTTGGCGTAATCGAGCAGATCGCGAAACGACTTGATCTGAGAGTCGCTGCGCACCACCACGCCGAAGGTATAGCCGGTCAGGCCGATGATGTAAGTGAAATCCTTTATCGGATCCCAGGCAACCTTTTGCATGTGCGGAATACGGAATGCGGATACGGGCAATTGCGACAGTGTGTAGCCGTCCGGCTTCGCCGTACGCGCCATGTTTCCGGGTCCGACCATTCCTCCGCCTCCCGGGCGATTCTCGACCGGCATCGGCTGGCCGAGCTGCTTCGCGGCGATCTCGGCGAATCGGCGCAGGTGGGTATCGGTCGGGCCGCCCGCAGGCCACGGGCAGATGAGCAGGATCGGCCTGGACGGAAATTCCTGCGCTGTCACTGGCAACACGACGACCAGCCCGAGCAGCGCGAGTGTGCGTGCGAGTAGTTTCATGCGGCCCTCCTCCATTTCCGGCGTCCTTCGCCCGGCGGGCAAGCTTTTGTAAGCGCGCGGTCGCAAGCTTGCCGAAAACGCGCCGAAACGTCAACGCGCTTGCGGCGGGGTGCAACCAGGTCGGAGTAAAATCGACTCTTTTCCGGCTTGCCTCCAATGCCCCTCGACATTTCCCGCCCCGATCTTACCCTGGCGGTGATCGGCACCGGCGTGATGGGCCGCGGCATCGCCCAGATCGCCGCGCAGGCCGGCATCCGCGTGCTGCTCCAGGACAACCGTCCGGGAGCCGCGCAAGGAGCGAAGGACTCGATCTCGCAGCAATTCGCAAGGCTGACCGAGAAAGGCCGCCTCGCCGCGAGCGACGCCGAACGCGCCGCCAGAAACCTCGCCGTCGCCGAGTCCCTGAGCTCGCTCTCTTCCTGCCACATCGTCATCGAGGCGATCGTGGAAAACCTGGAGGCCAAGCGCGAGCTGTTCGGCGCGCTGGAGACGATCCTCGCCGAGGATTGCCTGATTGCGAGCAACACCTCGTCGTTGTCTATCACCGCGATCGCCGCGGCGTGCAAGCGGCCCGAGCGCATCGGCGGGTTTCATTTCTTCAATCCTGTGCCGCTGATGAAAGTCGTCGAGGTCGTGGACGGGCTGCTGACCGCGCCCTGGGTCGGCGAAGCGCTCAGCGCGCTCGCGTTGCGCTGCGGCCACAAGCCGGTGCGCGCCAAGGACACACCGGGCTTCATCGTCAATCACGCGGGCCGAGGCTACGGCACCGAGGCGCTGCGAATCCTCGGGGAAGGCGTCGCCGAGTTCCATGCGGTCGATCGCATCCTGCGCGATTGCGCGGGCTTCCGCCTCGGCCCCTTCGAGTTGCTCGATCTCACCGGGCTGGATGTCTCGCACCCGGTGATGGAATCGATCTACCGGCAATATTACGAGGAGCCGCGCTTTCGCCCTTCGCCCATCACCGGTCAGCGCGTCGACGCAGGGCTGCTCGGCCGCAAGTCCGGCCGCGGTTTCTATCGCCACGAGAACGGCAAGCAGGAACAAATCCCCGAGCCTCCCGCGCCGGCCGCGCGCCCCGAGAGCGTGTGGGTGAGCCGCGTGGGACTCGGAGCGAAGCTCGCCGACCTCGCTAGCAAGCTCGGCGCGCGCGTCGATTCCGGCGCTGAACCCGCGGCACGGTCGCTATGTCTGGTTGCGCCCATCGGCCGCGATGCGACGAGCGCCGCGCTCGATGAGGGACTCGATCCGACACGCACGCTCGCGGTCGATTGCCTGTTTCCGCTGGACAAGCGCCGCACGCTCATGACCACTCCGGTGACTGCGCCGGCCATGTCCGCCGCCGCGCATGGACTCCTTTCGAGCGACGGCGTTCCGGTCTCGGTAGTCCATGATTCGCCGGGATTCGTCGCGCAGCGCGTCATCGCGCAAGTCGTCAACATCGCTTGCGACATCGCCCAGCAGCGCATCGCCTTACCGGCCGACATCGACGCGGCGGTGACGCTCGGCCTCGGCTACCCCCAGGGACCCCTCGCCTGGGGCGATGCGATCGGCACAGCGAGAGTTCTCGTCATTCTCGAGGCCTTGCAAGACTTCTACGGCGATCCGCGCTACCGCGCAAGCCCCTGGCTCAAGCGGCGGGCGCGTCTGGGAGTATCATTACTCACCGCTGAAGCCTGAGGTCGGACACTTTCATGAACGCCCCACTCAAAGCCAAGCCCAGAAAAGCAGAGTTCTCCTGGCAGGATCCGCTCCTGCTCGAAGCGCAGCTCACCGAAGCCGAGCGCATGGTGCGCGACGCGGCGCGCGCGTTCGCGCAGGACAAGCTCAGCCCTCGCGTTCTGGAGGCGTTCCGAAACGAGAAGGCCGATCCCTCGATCCTCCGCGAGATGGGGGCGCTCGGATTCCTCGGGGCTACGCTTCCCGCCGAATACGGCGGCGCCGGCGTCAACTACGTGAGCTACGGACTGATCGCGCGCGAGCTGGAGCGCGTGGATTCCGGCTACCGCTCGACCATGAGCGTGCAGAGCTCGCTGGTCATGACGCCGATCTACGAATTCGGCTCCGAGGCGCACAAGAAAAACTACCTGCCGAAACTCGCCAAAGGCGAGCTGATCGGCTGTTTCGGCCTGACCGAACCCAATCACGGCTCCGACCCCGCCAGCATGCAGACGCGGGCGAAGAAAGTCTCCGGCGGCTACAGCCTAAGCGGCTCGAAGACCTGGATCAGCAACGCGCCGATCGCCGATCTGTTTTTGATCTGGGCGAAGACCGAGGACGGCCGCATCCGTGGATTCCTCGTCGAAAAAGGAGCGAAGGGGCTCTCGGCGCCGGCGATCCACGGCAAGGTGGGGCTGCGGACCTCCATTACCGGCGAGGTTGTGATGGACGACGTGTTCGTGCCCGAGGACAAGCTGCTCCCCGGTGTCGAAGGCCTGAAGGGCCCGTTCACCTGTCTCAACGCGGCGCGCTACGGCATCGCCTGGGGCGCGCTCGGCGCGGCGGAAGACTGCTGGCACCGCGCGCGACAGTACGTTCTGGATCGCAAGCAGTTTGGCAGGCCGCTTGCGGCGAACCAGTTGATTCAGAAAAAGCTCGCCGACATGCAGACCGAAATCTGCCTTGGGCTGCAGGGTGTGCTGCGCTTCGGCCGGATGAAGGACGAAGGCAGCGATACGCCGGAGATCACTTCGATCATGAAGCGCAACTCTTGCGGCAAGGCGCTCGATATCGCGCGTATGGCGCGCGATATGCTGGGCGGGAACGGCATCTCGGACGAGTTCGGCGTGGTGCGCCACATGGTCAACCTCGAAGTCGTCAACACCTACGAAGGAACGCACGATATCCACGCCTTGATACTCGGGCGTGCACAAACCGGGATTCAGGCTTTCTCCTGAACGCGGACAGTTGGAGGGTGAGGACCATGCCGGAAAAAAATGAACGTAAGGGGAACACACTCAAAAGAAGAAGCCTGAGCGTCAAGATAGCGGTGGGGATCGGGGGCATCCTGGTCTTTGTCCTCGGAGCGATGGCCTGGGTGAGCGTTTCATTCTTCACAAATGAATATCTGGCGTGGGTGGAAGCGCGCTCGGAGGTGCTGGGCAGGCCGTTGCGAGACCGCATCAAGGACTTGATGACCCAGGTGGGTTACAGCGAATCTGTCTTTCTCGTCTTGAACGTCGAAATAGCACCCATCATCAAGGAAAATCGCGAGCTTTCTCACATAGCCGTCTACGATCCGACCGGGAAGGTTTTGACCCACAGCGACCCCGAGCAGGCGAAACTCAAGCAGGTCCTGGGTCCCGTTCAGAAGGCTCTTGAAGCGCGGCCTCAGAAGCCCGTCACCTTTTTCTTCGAAGGGAGCTACCACACCCTTCTTCCGGTGCCTTACGAGAAGGGGCTGGTTTACGTTTCCGTGGGGTCCCGGGGGGACCTGATCGAGGCGGTTCGCTTAAGGATCGCACTGACGTTTCTTGTATTGACTCTTGTCGCACTCCTGGTCGGCGGCGTAGGTACGCTATGGGTGGTTCGGCAAACCATCTCCAGGCCAAGCGAGCGAATGATCGCGCTGGCGAAAGACCTTGCTGAAGGCGAGGGCGACATGACCAAACGCCTGGACGTTCAAAGCAGGGACGAGATCGGCGAGATGGCGTATTGGTTCAACACTTTTTTAGACAAGATTCACAATCTGATCGGCCAGGTGAAGGTGGCCGCAGTCCAGCTTGGCTCGGTTTCGCAGCAGCTCTCCTCTGCGGCGGGCCAGCTCTCCGACGGTTCCCAGGCGCAGGCCTCATCGTTGGAAGAGACCGCAGCCTCACTGGAACAGATCACCGCTACGGTGAAGCAGACCGCGCACAATGCCAAGCAGGCGAACCAACTGGCCGCAGGCTCAAGGGAAGCTGCGGACAAGGGCGGACAGGTGGTGGCCTCGGCGGTCTCGGCGATGGGGCAGATCGACAAGTCTTCCAAGAAGATCGCAGACATCATCACGACTATTCACCAGATCGCGTTTCAGACCAATTTGTTGGCGCTCAACGCGGCGGTGGAGGCGGCGCGCGCGGGCGAGCAGGGGCGCGGGTTTGCGGTGGTAGCGACGGAAGTGAGGAGTCTGGCGCAGAGGACCGCAACGGCGGCCAAGGAGATCAGGGAGTTGATTCAGGATTCGGTGGCGAAGGTGGAAACCGGATCAACTCTCGTCAACCAATCGGGGCAGACTTTGCAGGAGATTGTTGCTTCGGTGAAGCAGGTGACCGACATCATCGGGGAGATAGCGGCGGGCGCCCAGGAGCAGTCGTCCGGGATCGATCAGGTGAACCTGGGGGTGAATCAGATGGATCACGTGGTGCAGTCCAACGCAGCGCAGACGGAGCAGTTGAGCGCCACGGCGCATTCGATGGCGGAACAAGGCCGACAGCTTCAGGCGCTGGTCGGAAGATTCAAGCTTGGAGACGAAAGCCAAGCGCAGATGCACGCAACAGCGCACGCGTACGAGCCGACGACGCCCGTGGTGAGGACGAAGACGGGGATAGGAATGGGAAAAGTCGCGCTCAGGGGCGGGAGCACGACGCCGCGGGCCGCTTCCCTTGTGGACAGAACGGCCTCGCGTGAGAAAGAGCGCTTTGAGGAATTCTGACCGATGCCGCCTGGATAATCCATTTCCGGATGGCCGCGCGCCGACCGTTTCATTGGAGTCGCAAGCGGCCGGGCACCCGCAGCGTGTCGTCTGTCGCACCAGGAGCGAAGGCGAAATGGCCCGCTATCTGCCGGGCCAGAGACATTGCGCTTGGCTCGGTTCGCCCGAAGGCTGCACGATCGGTTCATGCTTGATGCGCTGATCGGCGGCCTCCTTCTGGTCCTCCAGTGGAAGGCGTTCAGCCTGATGCTCATTGGGATGGGTCTGGGCTTCGTCATCGGCCTGCTGCCGGGAATCGGCGGCGCGGCGACGCTCGCGCTCATGCTTCCGTTCGTGTTCGCGATGACGCCGGCGGAGGCCTTTGCATTCCTGCTCGGCATGCATTCGGTCGCGGCCACCACCGGAGACATCACCTCGATTCTCTTCGGCGTGCCAGGTGAAGCGCTCTCCGCTGCGACGGTGGTGGATGGGCACCCGATGGCCAAGCGAGGCGAGGCGGGACGCGCTCTGGGCGCGGCGTTGATGAGCTCGCTCATCGGCGCCGTGATCGGAGCCGCAGCGCTCGCAGTCTCCATCCCTATCGTTCGGCCACTGGTTCTGACCTTCGGCTCGCCGGAACTCTTCATGATCTCCGTCATGGGAATCGCGTGTATCACGTCGCTGAGCGGCCTTGGCGCGCGCGCGCAGATCAAGGGATTCGCCATGGGCCTTCTCGGCCTCCTGCTCTGCACGATCGGGCAGGAGCGGCAGTCGGGCGGTCTGCGCTTCGACTTCGGCCTGATCTATCTCTGGGAGGGACTGGACCTGATCCCGGTCCTGGTGGGGATCTTCGCCATCCCCGAGATCATCGACCTCGCGGTGCGCGGCACTGCGATCGCCGGAGAGAAGCCGGCGGGAAAGCTCGGCGCCGGCGTCTGGGAAGGCGTCAAGGATACCTTCCGCCACTTCTGGCTCGTGATGCGCTGCTCGGCGGTCGGCGTCTTCGTCGGCATCCTGCCGGGCGCGGGAGGCGGGGTCGCTCAGTGGATGGCGTATGCCCACGCGGTGCAAAGCGCCAAGGACGCGAAAGACCGCGAGGGCTTCGGCAAGGGCGACGTCCGCGGCGTGCTCGGGCCGGGAGCGGCGAACAACTCCAAAGAAGGAGGCGACCTGATTCCGACCATCGCCTTCGGCGTGCCCGGCAGCGCCCCGATGGCGATCCTGCTCGGCGCCTTCATGATCATGGGGCTCGTCCCGGGCCCGGACATGCTGACCAAGCACCTCGACGTGACCTACTCGATGGTGTGGACGCTGGTGATCGCCAATGTCATCGCAGTGCTGCTGTGCTTCGTTTTTCTGAACCACCTTGCGAAGCTCACGCAGATCCGCGGCAGCCTGATCATTCCGTTCGTGCTGCTGCTGGTCTTCATCGGGAGCTACACTGCGAACAGTCACATCGCCGATCTGCTCGTGACGCTCGGGTTCGGCGCGCTCGGCTATTTGATGGTGCGCTTCGGCTGGCCGCGCGCGCCGCTGGTGCTCGGCTTCGTGCTGGGAAAGCTCGCCGAGACCTACCTTTTCATCTCGATGGCGCGCTACGGTTTTTCCTGGCTCACCCAGCCGCTGGTGCTCGTGCTGATCGCGCTCACCGTACTTGTCATTGCGTACCCGTTCATCCAGGAGCGGCGCAGGGGAACGACACGGAGAGTCTATGCGGATTAGCGCGCCTTCCATCTTCAGTTTCTTCCTTGCTATCCTCGCGGCTTTCGCGATCGCATCGGCGTGGTCCTGGCCGTTCAAGACCCAGCTCTTTCCTCTGGTCACGGCAATTCCGCTCCTCGTGCTCGCGCTCGTACAGCTCCTGCTCGACCTGCGCGGCAAGGCCGGGCCGGCCGACGGCCCCCCTATGGACCTCGCGCCCTCGACCGAGGTCCCCGAAACGATCGCCCGCCGACGGACCCTTCTTAGCTTCGCGTGGATGGTTGCCTTCATCGCGCTGGTGTTCTTGATAGGTTTTCCCTTGGCCGTCCCGCTTTTCATGTTCTGCTATCTCATGCTGCAGAGCGCAGCCGGTTGGTGGCGCTCGCTCGCCCTGACTGCGGTAGCATGGGGATTCTTCTACGGCCTGTTCGAACGGCTGCTTCGTTTCCCGTTCGGCGCGGGTGTTATCCAAACCTGGCTCGGTCTATAAATCAAGGAGAAAGGCGATGAAACGCAAATGGATCTTCGGTGTCCTGGCCGGCATGGCGGCAACTTCGCTATTGCTCGCTCCCGCCTGGGCGCAGGCGCCCTACTACGAGGGCAAGACGATCACGGTCGTGATCGGGGCAAAGAGCGGCAGCCTCGAGATCGCGTCCCGAATCGTGTCCCGCCATCTCGGCAAACACATTGCGGGCAACCCGACGGTGATCGTCCAGAACATGCCCGGAGCCGGGCACCTGGTCGCCACCAATCATGTCTTCAACGTGGCCAGGCCCGACGGCTTGACGCTGCTGGCCGTCAATCCGTCGGTGGGCATCGCGCAGCTCACCAAAGTGGATGCGGCGCGCTTCGATCTGCGCAAGTTCGAGTGGCTGGGCTCATCGGGCGCCGATGGGGTGGCGCTTTCGATCCGCCCCGACCTGCCTTACCAGACCTGGGATGAGCTGAAGAAAGCCGACAAGGAGCTGGTCGTCGGAACCACCGGCCCGGGGTCGAACGCGCACGACTTCCCGCTGCTGCTGAAAGAGTTCGCCGGGGCGAAGTTCAGGCTCGTGTCCGGCTATCCCGCCAACTCCGACATTCTCCTCGCCGTGGAGCGCAAGGAGGTCGATATCTGGGCGGCCCTGGCGACCACCATCAAGCTGGCGGCCGATCGCGGCGCCGTGCGCCCGCTGGTGCGCGGCCGGGTCGCCATTGCCGGCTTCGAGAAACTGCCCGTCGATGAGGACCTCGCTACGAGCGCGCTCGGCAAGTCGATCATGGGAATTCGCGCCGCACCTCTGACGATCGGGCGGGGCTTCGCCGCCCCGCCAGGAACGCCGGCGGATCGGGTGAAAGTGCTCAGAGATGCTTTTGCAAAAGCGCTGCAGGACAAGGAACTGCTCGCCGACGCTCAGAAAGCCAAAATCGGAATGAGCCTTATCTCCGCCGAAGAGGTGGCGAGGCTGTTCGCCGCGCTGCTGCAGCAGCCGCCGGAGGTGCAGAAGGAGATGGTGAAGTACATCAAGTTCGATAGTTAGCTTCGGGCGCGCTACGCGTGCGGCGGAGGAATTCACTTCCAAGGCACCCGAGCGCGATCGACTCGTCCCCTGCGACAGCGCTAGTTCTCTCCAGCAACGCCGGAAGAAGTCCGGCGATATTCGACAGCTGATGAAATCGCAATTGATCCTGGTTTCCTTTGACCCAAATCAAGTGTCGGTCGTTGCCGAAGAAGTAGAAACAAAGCATGAGGCCATACAACAGTGACCACCGATCCGCACAGCGAGCGGATATGGGCTATCGGCTGCGTGATTTCGTGGGAGCCGGCGTCCTTGCTCTGTGCCTTGGCGCAGTTGTCTGTCCGCCGGCCCTCGCCGCACCCGACGAGATCCAGGTCTATCTCGACGACATCAGGGCGCCGGGCGAATTCGGGATCGAGCTGCATCTCAACTACGTCCCGAAGGGCAGGGAGACGCCCGATTACCCGGGGGAGATCCCACCGAACCACGTGTTTCGCGCAACACCGGAGTTTTCGATCGGGCTCCGACCCAACTGGGATGTGGGCCTCTACCTGCCCACCGAAGTTGCGCCCGGGGGTAACGCGTACCTGGACGGGGCGCGTGGGCGCCTCAAGTACCTGGCCGCGGTTGAAACCACAAAGCCTTTTTTTTACGGCGCCAACTTGGAGGTGGGCTACGTCCCGACTCGCGTAATCGGAAGACCGTTACGCGAGCGAGCTGCGCGGGATTCTGGGCTACCGCGACGGCCCGTGGTTGTTTGCAGTCAACCCGATCCTGGGTTGGGCCCTCTCCGGGCCCAACAAATCGGCGACACCGGACTTCACTCTCAACTTCAAGATCGCGCGCGGGTTAAACGACGAATGGTCGCTCGGGATCGAGACTTACTCCGGGTTCGGCCCGATTAACGATATAGCGAGCTCGTCACAGCAGGACCACGTTTTCTATCTCGCCGCCGATTTCGAGCGCAAAGGCTTCGGCGTGAACTTCGGCATCGGCCGTGGCCTGACCGACGCCTCGGACGATCGAGTCGTCAAGGCGATCTTGAGCATCCCTATGCAACGGTAGTCCATGGCACACGGTAGGGCGATTCTGCCTTAACGAATCGGCCGGCTGAGTCGGAAAAGGAGAAGGCAAATGTTGAAAATCGCGAAAATTGCTCTTGCGATATGGCTCACGGTGGGCGTCTGTGATATTTCGCTCGCGCAGGAAGTGACTTACCGGAAAAACATCCGCGCGCTCTGGCTAGAGAAATGCTCGCTATGCCATGGCCCGAATTCGCCCTACCTGGGCGACTTCGAAGTCGCTGCCGCCAAGTACACCGCGGAGATGAAGGGCCCGCGAATGGACACCTATGCCGACCTTATTTTCTATGTCGGTTGGCCCGACACGGGCGCGTTGATGCGGAGGCTCGATGACGGTAAGAGCGTGAAAGGCGGCAAACCAGGCAACATGTATCAGTACCTCGGCGCGAACGAGGAAGAACGTCAAAGGAATCTGAACGCCTTCAAGGAATGGGTCGGTAAGGACGCTTGGACCCTGAAAAGATGGAACGCGAGGGGCGATGTTCCCGGCATCACTCGAGAGGAATTGGACAAGATCAAGGTGAAATACTAAAGGGACGTTCAGCCTGCGCCGGCTGCCACCGCGCAGACGCGCTCGATCTCCCCAAGCAGCATCCCCGGGCCGCCGTTTTCATCGCGCGCCGCGAGACTCAAGCGGAGCAGGTCGTCCACGGCACGCTCCCCCATCAGATCTTCGCGCGGACACGTATCAGCGCACGCCCTTCCGGAGTGCCGCTCGCCGCGATCCAGGCGCCAGCGTTCCGGCCTGCATCATATATCATGCAACGCATGAGCAGAGCGACCGCCAGGCATCGCTGTCCATGGTGTCTCGGAAGCGAGCAGTATCTCCGCTATCACGACGAGGAATGGGGGGTTCCCGTCCACGACGACCGGCGGCTCTTCGAGTTCCTGATCCTGGAAGGCGCGCAGGCCGGTCTGTCCTGGTCGACGATTCTCAACAAGCGTGAGAACTACCGCAAGGCGTTCGCCCGATTCGATCCGGCAAAGGTCGCGCGCTTCGGCGCGCGCGAGGCAAAGAAGCTCCTGGCCGACGCGGGAATCGTGCGAAACCGTCTCAAAATCCAGTCGGCGATCGGCAACGCCCGGGCGTTCCTCGAAGTCCGCCGGGAATTCGGCTCGTTCGATGCTTATCTGTGGGGCTTCGTGGACGGCCGTCCCCTGCAGAGCCCTCGGCGCAGCATGAAGCAGGTGCCGGCGTGCACGCCCCTGTCCGACGCGATCAGCAAGGACCTGAAACGTCGCGGCTTCCGCTTCGTCGGCTCGACCATCATCTATGCTTTCTTGCAGGCGGTCGGCATGGTCAACGATCATCTGACAAGTTGTTTTCGCCGCGCGCAGCTGCAAATGCGCCCAAGCTTGCGTTCTTCGGCTAAACTCTCAAGAAAATGAACAGTCCCGGGAAATCGATGCGCCGTATCGCCGCACTGCTCGCATTCGGATTCGGATGGCTTACGGTTCCGCAAGCCTACGCCCAGACAGGCGATCTGACCGGCGCCGTGACCCTGGTCGCGACACCGCGCCTGATCGACGCTGAATACCGGGGAGCCGTGCTGCTTGCAGTACCGACAGATAACAACCGGCACGTCGGCGTCATCATCAATCGCCCCACTGGACGCTTGCTTTCGAGCCTTTTCCCCGGGCACGCCCCGTCCAAGCTCGTACGCGATCCGGTGTATTTCGGCGGGCCGATGCTGCGCCAGGCGATTTTCGCGGTGGTCCACGCAGGCCAAACGCCCGGCCCCGGATCGATCCGGATCATGAAAGAGCTGTTCCTCGCAACTCAGGGTTCCGTGGTCGATCGCATCATCGAGCAGAAGCCCAACGAGGCTCGCTACTACGTGGGCTACGTGGCTTGGCGGCCCGGGGAACTGCGCTTGGAGATCGACCGCGGCTTGTGGTACCTGCTCGAAGCCGACCCCGAACTCGTCTTCCGCAAAGACCCGGCAAGACTCTGGGAGGAACTGATGCTGCGCGCTCGTGCGGTTACCGCCTGGACGAGCGAGCGCCTGGGCCCCCTCGCCGCTTATCCTGACTAGCGCTGGGGCGGCCGCGATGAAGCTGTCGTGGCGCGCGATGCTTCTCGCGCTTCCCGTCTGGGCTATCGCGGCCGGCGTGTGCGCGCAGACTCCTTCTGGGACGTTTTTCCTCGTCGCAAGACCGGGAATGCTCGACCCGAATTTCCGGGAAACCGTGGTGCTCGTCACCGAGAACGAACGCGCGCAGGTAACGGGCGTAATCGTCAACCGCCCCACCGATCGCTCGCTTGCCGAGCTTCTGCCGAGCGAGCGTTTCAAGTCTTTCACCGATCCAATATTTTTCGGCGGGCCGGTGGAGCTGCAGGGCTTGTTCGCGGTATTCCGCGCCGACAAGCTTCCCGGCGAAGCGGTGGCGATGCTCCCGGGACTGTACCTCGCGCTGCATCCGAATACGATCGACCAGCTGCTCGGCAGTCCTCCGGAGAAAATCCGCTTCTTTGCGGGATACTCCGGATGGGCGCCGGGACAACTGCGAGGGGAACTCGACCGCGGCGACTGGCTAGTCGTCGATGCCGAGGCCGACACCGTCTTCCTGAAGGACACCTCCAGACTCTGGCGAGACTTGGTGCGGCGGGCAAGCGGGGTCCGCGTTGAAGCCGGATCGCTGCCGATGAGGCGTTAAGTCGAGTCGATCGGCCTCAGGATCGCATCGACCGAAATCGGACCAGGCTTACTTCTTTAGACCGATGAGCTGCATGATGCGGGCGAGTTCCACATCTTCCTTGGCGATCAGCGCGCCGAATTCATCCGCGGGCATGAAGGCGGGGCGCACGCCGAGCCGCTCGCTCGCTTGAACGAAGTCGGAACTCTCCGCCGTCTTGCGGATCGCCGCCTCGAGGATCGCGATAGCGGGCTTGGGCGTGCCGCTGGGCACGGCAATGCCGCGCCAGGCTTCCAGCGAAACACCGAAGCCCTGCTCGCGCGCAGTCGGTACGCCGGGGAGAGCCGGATCGCGGCCGGAAGTGAGCGCGGCGAGCAGGCGTACCTGGCCCGATTTCACGTAGCCAGACAGCGCCGCGGGCAACTGCACGACAACATCCACCTGCCCGCCCAGCAGGCTCGGCACGACCTGAGCGGCGCCGAAGGGCACGTCCACCACTTCGACCCCGGCAGCCTTGAACAAGGCGACCGCGGAAATATGGGTGTGGCTGCCGATTCCGGAATTCCCGACCGTGATCTGTTTGGACTGAGACTTCGCAGAGGCGACGAGCTCACCGAGCGATTTCCACTTCGAGTCGCTCTTTACCGCGATCACCGGCGACTCGACCAACACCCGAGCCACAGGGTCGAAGGCGCGATAGTCGAGCGTCATCATTCCTGAGTGGTAGGTGGTGGAGACCGAGTTGGAATTCCACACGACCGAATAACCGTCCGGTTTCTGCCCTGCGACGTATCGGTAGCCGATCGCACCGCCGGCTCCTGGGCGATTGACTATGAGCACTTTGGCTCCGAGCTGCCTGGACATGCCGTCGGCGAGCAGCCGCGCGGTCACGTCGGCCGAAGAGCCAGCCGGAAAGAGCACCGTGATCTCGATCGCGCCTTTTTGCGGAAATGGCGGCTCTTGCGCCTGGACCGTCGCGGCCAGAATAGCCGCCCCGCAAGCCGCCTGCATCTTCACCCATGCTCTCATGAACTCCTCCTGTCAATCGTTGGCCAGGATCTCCGTAACCTCGACACGGCGACCTTCGCGCGCCGACACTATTCCGGCGCGGATCACCGCGAGCGATGCGGTGGCGCGCCCCCCGTCCATCTCGGGCCTGCCTTCACCGCGCACCGCCTTCGCGAACTCCTCGAGCTCCTCGACGAAAGTGTCGTTTTTCTCGAAAGGAACCGGGCTCGAACTGTCGCTTCCCCGCCTCAGGATACGCAGGCCCTGGTGCATATCGTAATACGCGCTGGCGTCCTTACCGTAGATATTCATCAGGTAGTACTCGGACGCGGAGGCGTAGCTCGCGTTGAGCGTCGAGAGCGCGCCGCTCTCATGCTCCAGTACGAGACTCGCGACATCAGGATTGTCGCCGGGGAGCACGAGTTGCGCGAACCTGCCGTTCACCGCCTTGATCGGCCCCAGGAGATATTCAAGCACGTCGCTGTAGTGAATGCCGATCTGCAGCATCACCCCGCCCGGCATGCCGGCGGCCGTGTAGCGCCAGGAGTTCAGATCGACCTTGCCGAGGCGGTCGCGGCTGATGTTCGCCTCGGCATTGACCAGCTTGCCGAACGCTCCCTCGTCGATCTGGCGCCGGATCCAGCGGAACTGGCTTTCTCTGCGCCGCTGGTATCCCAGGGCGAGCACGACCCCGGCCTTGCGGCAGACTTCGGCAATGGCGCGCCCCTCGGAGACGGTATTGGCGATCGGCTTGTCCAGAAACACGTGCTTTCCGGCCGCGGCCGCGGCGCGCGTCGTTTCGAGATGCACGTCGTTCGGCGTGGTATTGATCACCGCTTCGATCGCGCGGTCCTTCAGGATAGCCTCGTAGCTGGGAGCGGCGGCGCAAGCGTATTTCGCGGCAAACGAGCGGCGCTTTTCCTCCGAGCGCGTATAGCAAGCGACGATTTTCAGTTTGCCGGAGCGTTGGATCGCATCGGCTAGGATGTCCGACCACCAGCCCATGCCGATGCAGGCGACGCGCAGCGGTTCAGGCGTCATCGCGCGCCCCTCGAATCACGCTCGTTGCGCCACAGAGATCGCATAAGGCCACCTCGCTCATGCTTATTCCGCGTAGGCCAGCTTCAGATCTTCGGCCACTGCGGCGAGGCGCCGGTCCCGCGTCCACAGCCGCGCAGACCCGGCCAGGACCACCGAAGCGAGCAGATGAACGTCGATGTAGCCGATGCCCCGGCCCATGACGGCGCGCCGCTCGATAAAATCCAGCGCCTCGGCATCCGTGGCCACTGGCGCGCCGGGCAGTTCGCTCAGGAGCCGGAGTACTTCGCGGCGATTCTTCAAATTGCCGCAGGCGAGTTCCCCCCGGACGAATGGATGCATGAGCACCCCACCCTGCTCCAGCGCGGCGGCGAGCTCCGTCGCGCCTTCGCGCAGATGGTCGACCCACACGGACGTGTCGACCAGGATCATGCAGCCGCAGAGCGGCGCCGCGGGACCGTCTGCAGACGAGGATCACTGCCGCCGAGCCGGGCCAGACGCCGGGCGCTTTCGCGCTCGATCAGGGCCCTGAGCCCCTCATGGATCAGAGCGGTGCGCTCTTTCATCCCCGTGATGCGCTGCGCCTCGGTCAGGAGTTGATCGTCCAGATTGATGGTAGTGCGCATGGTGTTACCTCGGCTGGGTATGCATCCATAATACATCATTTGATGCTATTTATGATGCATCATCTACGTCCAACCACCGACATTGAGCGCTGCCGACGCTGATCTACACCCTAGCGGGCTTGACGATGGGTTCGGTGCGAGAAGTCAATGCATCAGGACTCCGGCGGTCGCCGCAGCGCGCGCCAGGCGCACGTCCTGGGTGGCGAGGGGCAAGCCTCGCCGCAGAGCAAGCTCAAGGTAAGCGGCGTCGTAGGTGCTGATGTCGTGACGCTCCCCGAGCGTGAATAACGCTCGCGGGGCGACGGGCTCGCGATCCACGCTCAAAGGCAGGCGCGCGGCGTGATGGAACGCCGCCGTGGCCTGGTGGCGCGAGAGAATCTTGCGCTTCGTGAGCACGAGCATCACGTTGGCGAATTCGGTTTCCCACAGCGCCGGCACGAGCACCGCTTCACGTCTGGCGCGTTGGTTGCACCGCTTTGTATAGGCCGTCGCCTGGGACGGGACGAACCACCCGATCACCACCGAGTTGTCCGTAACGAGGGCCACTACTTGCGCCCCCACTCGATCGCCTTGCGCAGATTGAAGGGCTTGGTCTTGACGGTCTTAGCGAAGGCGGCGAGTTCGTCGAACGCTGCTGCCCGCTCGGCTTTGCCGCTCCGCGCGCGCACGGGCACGAGCTTCGCCACCGCTTTACCGTGCCTGGTGATGGTGACTTCCCTGCCGGTTTCCGCCTGCTCGATGAGCTTGGAAAGCCGCGATTTCGCCTCGTAGATGCCCACTCGTTCCATTATTGCGCCTCGTCATATTCTGGCTAGCTAGATTCTAATCTATTAGCTCTTGCTTCGGATCGACTCGCCCGCGCCGATCGACTCGACCGCTTCGCGCGCGATGCGCTCGTCGGTCGCCCAGTCGGCGCCGCTGACGCCAACACCGCCGATACATTCGCCCTCCACCATGATCGGGCAGCCGCCTTCCATCGCGGTCCAGCGCTCGGGTCCCGCCGCAAGCGCTAGCCCAAGCGCGTGAGCCACATCGAGCGCCTGCCCCTGCGCGCCGTGGGACGAGGTCGGACGCTTGTTGGAGGCGGCGCAGGCGGCCTTGGTCGTCGCCGAGTGCAACGAGTGAAAGCGGCCTCCGTCCATGCGCTCGAGCACGACGAGATGCCCGCCGGCGTCGGCAATCGCCACCGAGATCGCGATTCCAGCCTGTTGGGCTTTGCCGACCGCCGTGTCGGCTATTTTTTTTGCACCGGCGTGAGTCAGGCGCTTGGCGTTTGCGACGTACATTGGGTTTCCCTTCCAAGAAGAGTCGTCCGGAAAGCCGGGATTGTACGGCTGGCCAACACTCGCTGCATCGAGGCGGAAGGCAAAGAACCACTGGGCGCTCTGCTTCGAACGCGGAACTCCGGAACGAATTTCGAGTTGGAGGTGGTCGCCGACCCGCTTAGAGTGCAGCGACCGCCTTCTCCGGGGGCTTTGCAGCAGATTTCTCGAACTGCATCGCGCCGTTCCTGTATTCGACGTGAATCACGTCCTTCGCGCCGAACGCGCCTTCGAGGATGCGCTTCGAAAGCGGATTCTCAATGGTCTGCTGGATCGCGCGCTTGAGCGGTCGAGCGCCGTAAACCGGATCGAACCCGGCCTTGGCGAGCTGCACGAGTGCGCTGTCGGCGACTTCCAGCGCCATCTCCAGCTTAACCAGCCGCTGTTCAAGATACCGCATCTGGATCTTCGCGATGTTCCTGATGTGTTTTTCGTCGAGCGCGTTGAACACCACGATCTCGTCGATGCGGTTGACGAACTCGGGCCGAAATTGCGTCTTGACCTCCGCCAGGACCGCGGTCTTGATCAGGTCGGGGTCGTCACCCGACATTTGCTGGATCATCTGCGAGCCGAGGTTGGAGGTCATCACGACCACCGTATTCTTGAAATCCACCGTGCGGCCGTGGCCGTCGGTCATGCGGCCGTCATCGAGCACCTGCAGCAGCACGTTGAACACGTCCGGGTGCGCCTTCTCGATCTCGTCGAGCAGGATCACGCTGTAGGGCTTGCGACGCACCGTCTCGGTGAGGTGCCCGCCCTCCTCGTAGCCGACATAGCCGGGCGGCGCGCCGATCAGCCGCGCCACCGAGTGCTTCTCCATGAATTCCGACATGTCGATGCGGATGAGATGGTCTTCCGAGTCGAACAGGAACGCGGCGAGCGCCTTGCATAGCTCGGTCTTGCCCACACCCGTAGGCCCGAGGAACAGGAACGATCCGTAGGGCTTGTTCGGATCGGCAAGCCCGGCGCGCGAGCGGCGAATCGCGTCGGCCACCAGGCGCACCGCCTCGCCCTGGCCGACTACGCGTTCTTGAAGCTTCGATTCCATCGCGAGCAGCTTGTCGCGCTCACCCTGCATCATTTTCGAGACCGGAATGCCGGTCGCGCGGGACACGACTTCGGCGATTTCCTCGGCTCCGACCTGGGTGCGCAGCAGCCTCGGCTTCTCGCGCGCGGTCGGCGTCTTCTCGGCCTTCTTCAACTGCGCTTCGAGCTGCGGCATGCGGCCGTACTGGAGTTCGGAGACTTTTTGCCAATCGCCTTTGCGCTTCGCGGCCTCCATCTCGAGCTTGAGCTTCTCCATCTCTTCCTTGATGTGCTGCGAGCCGGCCACCTGCGCCTTTTCCGCCTTCCACACTTCCTCGAGATCGGCGTATTCGCGCTCGAGTTTCCTTATTTCGCCCTCGATCAGCGTCAGGCGCTTCTGCGAGGCCTCGTCTTTCTCCTTCTTCACGGCCTCGCGCTCGATCTTGAGCTGGATCAGACGCCGGTCGAGCTTGTCCATGACCTCGGGCTTGGAATCGATCTCCATCTTGATGCGCGCGGCGGCCTCGTCGATCAGGTCGATCGCCTTGTCGGGAAGGAAGCGGTCGGTGATGTAGCGGTGCGACAGTTCGGCCGCCGCAACGATCGCCGGGTCGGTGATGTCCACGCCGTGGTGAACCTCGTACTTTTCCTGCAGCCCGCGCAAGATGGCGATGGTGGCCTCGACCGAGGGCTCGTCCACGAGCACTTTCTGAAAGCGACGTTCGAGCGCCCCATCCTTCTCGATGTACTTGCGGTACTCGTCGAGCGTGGTCGCGCCGACGCAGTGCAGCTCCCCTCGCGCAAGGGCGGGCTTGAGCATGTTGCCCGCGTCGATCGCGCCTTCGGCCTTGCCGGCACCGACCATGGTGTGCAGCTCGTCGATGAAGACGATGCTCTGGCCTTCGTCCTGAGCCAATTCCTTGAGCACCGCTTTCAGGCGCTCCTCGAACTCGCCGCGGTACTTTGCGCCCGCGAGCAGCGCCGCCATGTCGAGGGACAGCACGCGCTTATTCTTGAGCGTCTCGGGCACTTCGCCGTTGATGATGCGCTGCGAAAGGCCCTCGACGATCGCGGTTTTGCCCACACCGGGCTCGCCGATCAAAACCGGGTTGTTCTTGGTGCGCCGCTGAAGGATCTGGATGACCCGCCGAATCTCGTCGTCGCGCCCGATCACCGGATCGAGCTTGCCCGACCGGGCGCGCTCGGTGAGATCGAGCGTGTACTTCTTCAGCGCCTCGCGCTGGCCCTCCGCCTCCGGGTTCGCGACCGTCTCACCGCCGCGCACCGCCTTGATCGCCTGGTCTATGGCCTTCTTGCTGCCGCCCTGCTCCTTGAGCAGCCGGCCGGTCTCGCCCTTGTCGTCGGCGAGCGCAAGCAGGAAAAGCTCCGAGGCGATGAACTGGTCGCCACGCTTTTGTGCTTCCTTGTCGGCGAGGTTGAGCAGGCCGTTCAGCTCGCGCGAGATCTGCACTTCCCCGCCGTGGCCCTCGACCTTCGGCAAGCGTGAAATCGCCTGCTTCGCCGCCTCGCGCAGCCGCGGCACGTTTACGCCCGCCCGGGAGAGCAGCGACCCAGCGGTGCCGTCTTCCTGCGCGAGCAGCGCCGCCAGCAGATGCGCAGGCTCGATGAATTGGTGGTCCTGGCCGACCGCAATGCTCTGCGCATCGGCCAGCGCCTGCTGGAATTTGGTGGTGAATTTGTCAAAGCGCATGGTGCGTCAACCCGATCTCCTGTGGAGGCAAGGTGGGGCGATTGGCCCGATTTTCAAGGCTTCGGCGTACGGGCTCCCCCAAGAGATCATCGCAGCAGAGGCGTTAGAATAGCGCGCCGCAGCAGACATTTTCCATCCTGAGAGGGATCTCTATCACCATGGCGAAGAAGTTCGAAATCAAGGAGCACCTGGGAAAATATCCGATCAGTCGCGAGATCGGCAGCGGCGCCACCAGCCGAGTGTATCTCGCGCGCGACCCGTTCGCCGAGCGGGACGTCGCCATCAAGGTGTTTCTGTTCGACGAGCACGTGAATCCCCAGACCGAGCTCATGATGCACAAGGCGTTCCTCGCCGAGGCCGCGCTCGTCGGCAAACTCAGCCATCCGCACATCGTCGAGATCCTCGACGCCGTGGCCGAAATCGAGCACACCTACGTGGTGATGGAGTATGTGTCCGGCACAACGCTTGAGGCCCATTCGGATGTCACCAACTTACTACCTCTCAACAAGGTAATCGAAATCATCTTCAAGTGCATCCGGGCACTCGAGTACGCATTCCAGCACGGAGTGATCCACCGCGACATCAAGCCCGGCAACATCCTGCTCTCGCAAAACGGCGATACCAAGGTGAGCGACTTTGGAGCTTCGTTTCAGCAGCGGCTCGGCCAGGAAACGACCCAGATCACGGGCGTTGGCTCCCCCGCCTACATGTCTCCCGAACAGATCCGAATGGAAGACATCAGCCATCAGACCGACATCTACTCGCTGGGAATTGTGATGTACCGCCTGCTCACTGGCCGGCTTCCTCATGAGGCCAATACGCAGGCAAGCCTGACTTACGCGATTCTCAACGCAACCCCGGCACGCCCCACAACGCTGCGCCCGGACCTGCCGCTGCTGCTCGACCAGATCGTGATGAAGGCGATAGAGAAGAACCTCTCGGCCCGCTACAAGTCCTGGCTCGAATTCGGCAAGGATCTGAGCCAGGCCTTCACCACGCTGCGCCTCTCCGGCGCATCGATCTCCGATTCGGAGAAGTTCAACCAGCTGCGGGAGATGGCCTTTTTCGAGGATTTCGACGACGTCGGTCTGTGGGAAGTGGTGCGCATAGGCAGCTGGAAACCGATCAAGGCGGGAACGGCCATCATTCGGGAGGCCGACCAGGGCGATAGCTTCTTTCTTCTGGTCGCCGGCGAGGTCAGCGTCACGCTACTGGGGAAGCAGCTCAACTCCATCAAGCCCGGAGGGTGCTTCGGCGAAATCCTCTACTTCAGCGACAAGGTCAATCGTCGCACGACGACCATCACCACGCTGGGCGAAGTAACCGTCATCGAGATTAAGGCGGACGCGTTGCGCGCGGCCACCAACGGCTGCCAGGTCGGCTTCAACAAGGCGTTCATGCGGGTGCTGGTCGATCGCCTCACCCATGCGAACCTCCGGCTTGCCGGGCGCGGTTAGGGCCGCCGGAATCTCTCCGCTAGCCCTGCAGCGCGCGTACGCTTGCGATGCCAAGCATCGTCATTGAGATCGAGCCGAGCAAGTGCGCCAGTGTGTGCGCGAACGCCCAGCCATAGCGCCCCGTGGTCAGCAGAGACACCGATTCGGCCGAAAAAGTCGAAAAGGTGGTGAGTCCCCCCAGAAAACCGGTGATCACGAACAGCCGCAACTCGGGCGCAAGACCGCCATATTGCTCGAAAATCACGACCGCGCTTCCAACCAGATAACCTCCGATCAGATTCGCGGCGAGAGTTCCCATCGGCAAAGCGGGTACGAGCGCATACATCGCAACACCGAGCCACCAGCGCAACCACGCGCCAAGCGCGGCGCCGATTCCGACCGCCGCTACACCCGCCGCCGTCATTCAAGTCCTCTCGCGCTAGGCAACATCGGCCTTGGTTGAATTCCAGCGCTCCGCCGCCTCGTCATCCGAGGTCCGTGCTTCGACCCAGCGCGTGCCCCGCGCCGTGTCTTCCTTCTTCCAGAACGGCGCGCGCGTCTTGAGGTAATCCATGATGAATTCACAGGCTGCGAAGGCTTCGCCGCGATGCGCACCGGTGACGACGACAAGCACGAGCTGGTCGGTGGGTTTCAGCTCGCCGACTCGATGAACGACGAGCACGTCCATCACGTTCCAGCGGCGCTTCGCTTCGGCGACGATGCCCTCGAGCGCCTTCTCGGTCATGCCCGGATAGTGCTCGAGCGTCATCTTCGTCACGGCGTCGCCCTCGTTGGCGTCCCGGCACACGCCGATGAAACTCGCCACCGCGCCGATCTTTGGGTTGTCCCGGCGCAGCGCCGCGATCTCCACGCCCGTGTCGAAATCCTGGGTCTGAACACGCACCGGCATCTCAGCCCCCGGTAACCGGCGGGAAGAAAGCGACCTCGTCGCCGGGTTTGACCGGCGTAGTCGGCTGGGCCATGTCCTGGTTGACTGCGACACGCAGTGCCTTCCCTTGGGCGAGCGCGGTCTGCCAGGCACCGCCGCGGGCCATGAGCAGATTGCGCAAGCCAGCTACTGTGGTCATCGTCGGCGAAACATCGAGATCCTCACCTCGTGTTCCAAGCTGTTCGCGCAGGCCCGCAAAATACAGCACTTTGACTTTCATCGGTACAGCTCCGAGTACGGAATGAACTTCACCGTGTCGCCGGGACGGATCGGCTGGTTCGGCGGATTGTCCACGAGGCCGTCGGCCCAAGCCGTCGACATCAATACTGCCGAATCTTGCGTCGGATACAGATCCAATCCGCCACGCGCGTTCCATTTTACGCGCAGATACTCGCGGCGGGAATCGGGCTCGAGCCAGGGAAAGTCGGCGCGCGCGGTAATGGCACGGGGCTGCACGTCGGTGATTCCTTGCGTCTTGAGCAGGAACGGCCGGACAAATATCAAAAACGTCACGAAGCTGGATACCGGGTTTCCCGGCAAGCCGAGAAAAGCGGCCTTCCCGACCTTGCCGAAAGCGAGCGGCCGCCCCGGCTTCATGGCGATCTTCCACATGAGGAGCTCGCCTTCGGCCTCGACGGCCGGCTTCACGAAGTCCGCTTCTCCGACCGAGACTCCGCCGCTCGTGACGATCACGTCGCACTCGCTTGCAGCCCGGCGCAATACCGCCCGCGTCGCGTCGAGAGAGTCGGGAACAATACCGTAGTCGCGAACGTCGCAACCGAAAGTCGCGGCGAGCCCGTTCAGCGTGAAGCGGTTCGAGTTGTAGATGCGCCCCGGCGGCAGCGGGTCACCCGGCATGACGAGCTCGTCGCCGGTGAAAAACAGCCCGAGGCGCACGCGGCGGTAGACGGGAAGCGAGGCAATGCCCACCGACGCAACGAGTCCCGTGTCCTGCGGCCGCAGACGCAGACCCGTGGGGAGGACTTCCCCGCCCGCGCGAATGTCGCTCCCCGTGAGTCGGATCCATTCACCGCGCGCGGGAACCTTTTTCACCACGACCTCGTCGCCTTCCTGAACGCAGTACTCCTGCATCGCGATGGCGTCGGCCCCGGAGGGGATCGGTGCACCGGTGAAGATGCGCGCCGCCGTACCGACCGCAAGATGCGTGCCGACCGAGCCCGCAGCTATCCTCTGCGCGATCTTCAGCCGCGTCCCCGGGCGTGGAAGATCGGCGGTGCGAACCGCATAGCCGTCCATGGCACTGTTGTCCATCGGCGGAACGTTCATGGTCGAGCGCTGGACCGTGGCGAGCACGCGGCCGGCCGAGGCGAGCGTGGGCACCGTTTCGGTCTCGGCAACGGGGCGCGCGCCGGCGAGCAGCTTCTCCAGCGCCTCGTCAACGTTGAGCACTCCCTTGTTCATTTGAGTCCGTTATAGGTCAAGATGAAATTTTCTATTCCGTCGCAGTCGTCAAGGTCGAAACGTGGCAGGCGAGTTTCGACCCTGCGATCGGAAGCCACCGCGACGATATGAGGGTCATTCGGATGCAGCAGCGGCTCGCCTGTCTCTTCGCGCCAAACCTCAAGCTTGGGTATTGGAGCGTACTTGAAGCCCTCGACGAGCAGCAGGTCACAGGGCGACAGATGCTTCAGCTGCTCGTCAAACGAAGGCTCAGATTCCCCGCGTAGCTCGTGCATCAGCACCCAGCGTCGGGAAGACGTAACCAGGATTTCAATCGCACCGGCATGGCGGTGACGGTACGAGTCCTTGCCCGGCTGGTCGACATCGAACGTGTGGTGCGCGTGCTTGATGAGAGACACCTTCAGGCCGTGCTTCGCAAATCGCGGGATGAGCTTTTCGATCAGAGTCGTCTTTCCGCTGCCGGAAAAGCCTGCGAATCCGAAGGTTTTCATGGTGCGAGGTTCGGATTGTAAAGCGAACGCGCTACGCCAGAATCATCTTCGCCCCGGCGAGCGCGAGCACCACGGCAAGCACGCGCCGCACGACGGGGTTCGCGAACCGGCGGCTCCCGTACTCCGCCCCCAGCCAGCCGCCGACCACAACCACGGCCCCCAGCACCCAGATGTGCTGGGGCAGCGCAGCCGCGTTCGCGACAAACCCGGCGGCCAGTCCTGCGATGGAATTCACCAGGATAAAGGGCGCTGCGACCGCCGAGGTCTGCTTGGTTCCCGCCCAGCCGAGCATGAGAAGCAGCGGGCTGAGAAATATCCCGCCGCCCACCCCCGTCAGACCCGCCAGCAATCCCATAGCGGCGCCGATCGCCAAGGCCCATGGAATCGGCGGCTCGCGCACCGGCCGCATTTCCTCGCCTGCGCGTCCGCTCAGCCAGAGCTGCCATGCGGCGTACACGAGCACCACGCCAACGAGGGTCTTGTACGCGTCTCCGGGGAGCGTGATCGCGCCGCCCGCGTAGGCGAACGGGATCGACACCACCGCGAAAGGCCAGAACAGCCGCCAGCGGAAATGCCCAGCGCGCTGGAACTTCCAAGTCGCGATCGCCGACACGAGGATGTTGAGCGTCAGGGCTATCGGACGCATCTCCGGCGGCGCGATCCCGGCAAGCGCCATCGCCGCGAGGTAAGCGGAGGCGCCGCCGTGGCCGACCGAGGCATAACCGAACGCCGCGACAAGCATCGCGGCCGAAAGAAAGGCGGTGGTGGCGGGCTCCATGCGCCCCGCACGATACCTCAACGCCGCCGCAAGGGCTATTTCGCGTTGGGAAAGAACAGTTGTTCGCCGCCGATCTTGTAGTCGGCAATCGACCTCTGCCCCTCGGGCGAAATCACCCAATCAATGAACCTTTCCCCCCATTCCCTCTTCACGTGCGGGTGCTTCGCAGGGTTTACGAGCATGATCCCGTACTGGTTGAAAAGCCGATTGTCGCCCTCGACCAGGATCACGAGCTCGCCGCGGTTCTTGAACGAGATCCAGGTGCCGCGATCGGCCAGGATGTAGGCGTTCATCGATGCCGCGGCGTTGAGCGCGGGACCCATGCCTTGCCCTGTGTCCCGGTACCACGGCCCCTTGTCTTTCGCGATGTCCACGTTCGCCAACTTCCACAGCTCGAGCTCGGCGGTGTGGGTTCCGCTCCGGTCCCCGCGCGACACGAAAGGCGCCGTCGCGGACCTGATCTTGCGCAGCGCTTCGAGAATATCCTTGCCGCCGGCGACCTTCGCGGGATCGGACTTCGGGCCGATCAGCACGAAGTCGTTGTACATGACGGGCATCCGTTTCACCCCGAATCCTTCCGCGATGAATTTTTCCTCGAGCGATCTTGCGTGAACGAAAACGACATCGGCATCCCCGCGGCGCGCCATGTCCAGGGACTGCCCCGTGCCGAGAGCGACGACGCGCACCTGGATTCCCGTTTTCTTCTCGAACGCCGGCAGCAGGTGCTTGAACAGGCCCGACTGCTCGGTCGAGGTGGTCGAAGCCACGGTGATGAACCTCTGCTGGGCATGCGCCGTGAAAGACAGGCACAGCGCGGCAATGGGCAACAACTTCCGGATCAAGTCCAAGGCAGCTCTCCCTTGATGAATGCAGCGGCTTGCGCCGTCTGCGGTTTGGAAAAGAATTCCCCGACCGAAGCGCGCTCGACCAGCCGCCCCTGATCGAGGAAAAGGATCTCGTCGCCCAGGCGCCGCGCCTGGCCGAGGTTGTGCGTCGCCATCACAACTTTCGTGCCCGCCGCATCGAAGGCCCTGATGACGGTTTCGATCTCGCGCGTTGCGTGCGGGTCGAGGCTGGCGGTGGGTTCATCCAGGAACAGCACCTCCGGATGGAGAGCCCAGGCCCGCGCGAGCGCGAGCCGCTGCTGCTCGCCTCCCGAGAGCACGCGCGCCGGCCGGTGGGCCACGTGTATGAGACCAACGCTTTCCAGCGATTCGCGCACCAGCGCCCCGCGCTGCGGCTCGGGGATTCCGGCGATCTTGAGCGCGTAGGCGACGTTGGCCTGGGCGGAGCGGCGCAGCATCACCGGCCGCTGGAACACCATGGCCTGCTTCCTCGGCGCGCCCGGACGCTCGGGCGAAGTCCACTCGACGCGGCCCGAGGTCGGCGCGAGCAACCCGTGCATGAGGCGCATCAGCACGCTTTTCCCTGCGCCGTTCGCCCCCAGAATGATCGTGCTCGGCCCCGGTTCGATTTCGAGCGAAACCCGATCGATGACGGCTCGCCCGCCGGCGACAAACGACACCTCGGCAAGACGCAGCGGGAGGATAGCGCCCTTGCTCATCCGTGGCGCCTCTGCGCCAGCTCCTTGGTGAGGTAGGCCGCCGCGTTCACTGCGATGACGATGGCGATCAGGATCATGCCCAGTCCGAGCGCGAGCGGCAGGTCGCCCTTGCTGGTCTCGAGCGCGATGGCGGTGGTCATCACGCGTGTTACCCCGTCGATGTTTCCGCCCACGATCATCACCGCTCCGACCTCCGCGGCGGCGCGCCCGAAGCCGGCGAGGATCGTGGTCAGCAGCGAGAAGCGGGTGTCCCAGAGCAGCGTCAGCGCAGCGTTCACGCGGCGCGCGCCGAGCGAGCGCAGTTGCTCCTCGTATTCACGCCAAGCATCCTCGATCGCCTGGCGCGACAGCGCCGCGATGATCGGCAGGATCAGGATCGCTTGGGCGCAGATCATCGCCGAGGGTGTGAAAAGGATTCCCAGCAGACCGAGCGGACCCGCGCGCGACAGAAGTAGATAGACCAGCAGCCCGACTACCACCGGCGGCAGGCCCATCAGCGCGTTCAGGAATACGATCACGGCCTGTCGGCCCGGGAACCTGCCGACGGCGATGGCAGCGCCGAGCGGCAAGCCCAGGATCGCGGCAATCGCGACCGCAGACAGACTCACGCGCAAACTAAGCAGGACAATCTCGACCAGCTTGGAGTCGAGGCCGACCAGCAGCGCCAGGGCCGCAGTCAGGGCTTCGGACATGCAGTGACCACCGATTGACCGATCCCTCCATTATATGTATTATTTTGCATAATTCGCATTAATTTTCAGATATATCATAACTTCATACGCCAATATGCTCTAGCTATTCATTATGAAGATTGAATTCGAGCCTGCCTGGAAACTGCGTTCGGCACCTGTTGCCCCGCTGCTCGTCCCACTGCTTGTGGCTATCGAGCGCACCGGGTCGCTGGCGGCCGCATCGCGCGAGGTCGGCTATTCCTACCGTCACGTCTGGAACCTGCTTGGGGACTGGAACCGCCGCATGGGACAGACCCTAGTCAACCTGGAGCGAGGGCGCGGAGCACACCTCACAGGTTTTGCCGTGAAGCTCGTGGAACTGGAGGAGCGGGCACGCGTCCGACTCGCTCCTCATCTTGCGGAGCTCGCACGCGAATTCGAACGCGAGCTCTACGGCGAGGCGAGCGCCCGCGCACCGCGCCTGACGCTGTACGCAAGCCACGATCTTGCCCTGGAGCGACTTCCGGATTTCCTCGAAGGCGCACTCGCGCTGGACCTTCAGTTTCACGGCAGCGTGGAAAGCCTGGAGGCGCTGGCGCGCGGCGACTGCGATCTCGCGGGATTCCACGTTGCCGAGCAGTGGCAGACGCCCGAGATCCACGAACGCTTGAGACCCGAAGCACACAAGCTGATCGGCCTCGCCATACGCGAACAGGGACTGATCGTCGCCCGCGGCAACCCGAAAGGAATACTCGGCCTGGGCGACCTAACGCGCCTGCGATTCATCAATCGCCAGCGCGGTTCCGGAACTCGCCTGGTATTCGACCAGTTGCTCGCGCGCGCCGGAATCGCGGGCGAGCGGATTTCAGGCTACGCCCACGAGGAGTTCACTCACGTCGCAGTCGCCACCGCGGTTTTGGAGGGTCGCGGAGATGTCGGTTTCGGGATTCGCGCGGCGGCGGCGCGCTTCGATCTGGGATTCATCCCTCTGGTGAATGAACGCTACCTGCTCGCCTGCGACGCAGGCCGCCTGCACAGTGTGGAGTTAAGAAGACTTCTTACGGCCCTGCATGGCAAGCCCTTCAAGGCGGTACTCGCAAATCTGCCGGGCTACAACAACGCCATCACCGGTCGCGTCATGGACGTGGAGGAAGGACTTGCCGGCCCGCGCCCGGCGCGAGTCGCTGCCCGCGGCTAGGCGAACTTACGTTGCCGAACCGCGCCCGCGGTGATCCTAGAGACACGCAGATGCAGCTGTACTCGTGCCTCTCTCACCGCGCCGCAGGGGATTGCCAATGTCGGATATCGAAAGTATATTTCATTCGTCGAGGATCGCAGACTCCCCGTGAGACGGTGTCCCGTCCAAGCGCTGCGCGAAAACCACTGCAAAGGGAACATCATGGACACCGCCGCCTCGTCTCAGACTCCGAATCAGCCGCCCACGCCCGTCAGCTTCGCCGAGGCGTTCCGCTACTGGCTGAAGCTCGGCTTCATCAGCTTCGGCGGACCAACCGGGCAGATCGCGATCATGCACCAGGACCTGGTCGAGCGGAAACGCTGGATCTCCGAGAAGCGCTTCCTTCACGCGCTCAATTACTGCATGGTGCTTCCGGGACCGGAGGCCCAGCAGCTTGCGACCTATATCGGCTGGATGATGCACCGGACCTGGGGCGGAGTGATTTCGGGTGGGCTGTTCGTACTCCCTTCCCTTTTCATCCTGATTGCACTGACCTGGATTTACCTTGTGTTCGGCGATGTGCCGCTGGTCTCAGGGCTCTTCTACGGCATCAAGCCGGCGGTCACCGCGATCGTGCTCTTCGCCGCCTGGCGCATCGGTTCGCGCGCGCTCAAGAACGCCGTGCTGTGGACCATGAGCCTCGCGGCTTTTGTCGCGATCTTCGCTTTCGACACGCCTTTCCCCTACATCGTCCTCGGCGCCGGAGTTATCGGCTATCTGGGTGGACGCATCGCGCCGGATAAGTTCGCTACCGGAGGCCACGGCGCCGCGGAAGGACATTACGGCGCTGCGCTGATCGACGATGGCACGCCGACTCCGCAACACGCACTATTCCGCTGGCCGCACTTTTTCCGAGTGCTAGCTGTGTTCCTGGCGATCTGGGGCGGTACGCTGGGCGCGCTCGTCGCGTTTTTCGGATGGGAGAGCACGTTCGCGCAAATGGGATGGTTCTTCACCAAGGCGGCGCTGCTCACCTTCGGCGGGGCCTACGCGGTCCTCCCGTACGTGTACCAGGGTGGCGTGGAGCAGTATCAATGGCTGACCGCGACGCAGATGATCGACGGCCTTGCGCTCGGCGAAACCACCCCGGGACCGCTGATCATGGTTGTGGCCTTTGTCGGTTTCGTCGGCACCTGGACCAAGGCGGCCCTAGGTCCCGAGAGTCTGGCGCTCGCCGGGTGCGCCGGCGCGGTCGTTGCGACCTTCTTCACCTTCCTACCCTCGTTCCTGTTCATTCTCCTCGGCGGCCCGCTGGTGGAATCGACACACGGCAATCTGCGGTTCACAGCGCCGCTCACCGGGATCACCGCTGCGGTGGTCGGGGTGATCGTCAACCTCGCGGTGTTCTTCGCGGGGCACGTGTTGTGGCCGGAGGGCTCCTCAGGTCGTTTCGACTGGTTCTCGCTGCTGGTCGGGCTCGCTGCCATCGTTGCGCTGTGGCGCTACAAGACTGGGATGATTCCGGTGATCCTCGCCTGCGGCGCTGCCGGACTGACCTACCGGCTGATCGCGGGCTGAAGCTAAGCGCTGCCGCAGACAAAAAAAGGGGCGCCGAAGCCCCCTTATCGTGATGCCGGAGGTCAGCTAGTTCTTTTGGATCACCGCGCAGGCAATGCGTGCCCCGGCGTTGCCGGTCGGCTGGGTCTTGTAGTCGTCCGGCTGCGCATGCACGATCAGGCCCCTGCCGATGATACTGGTCGGCCGGTTCGCCACGGTGCCGTAGGCATCGGTCGGCCCGTCGGCCACGGAAATGACGTCGAGCTCAACGGAGAGCGAGGCGTTGCCGTTGGCGTCCGCCTTCAGCGCCGGCAGGTCGCCGGCGTGCCGATCGGGCGTGGACGGATGCGCGTGCGGCTTGCCGAGCGGGTTGAAATGCCCGCCGGTGCTCATGCCGTCGCCCGAGCTGCAATCGCCCTTGTCGTGGATGTGAAAACCGTGCTCTTGGCCGGGCTCGAGGCCGGTGATGTTCGCCACCACCTGCACCTTGTCGCCTTTCTGAGTGAAGGTGACGGTACCCGCCGCCCTGTTGCCTTTGGTCGCCTGCAAGGTGGCCTTCGCGCTCGGTCCGCCGCCGCCCATGATCGCGCATCCCGCAAGTAAACCTGTTGCCGTCGCTGTGGCAATGGCGAGCTTCATTTTTCCTTTCACTTCGTTGAGCCGGGCGCGCATTCTACGCCCTACTTCTTGCCCGCCATGGATGCCGGCGCTTTGATGCCCTTGTTCTTGCGATAGTTCGCGACCGCCCTGTCCTGGGACTTGCCGAGCTGTTCCGCGTCTTTCTGCTTGGCTGCCGCGTCCGCCTTCGCTTTGGCCTCAGCCTTCGCCGGATCAGCCGGTGCGGCGGGCAACTTCGCCCACACTGCGCCCGCGGTCGCAGCCATCGCGATGCTCATGATCAGGATACGAATATTCATGGCGCTTCCTCTCTTCTTTAGTGCTGAGCCTGCGGCGCGCCCGGCTGGCCCATTGCCGTCCCGGCCTTGACCTTCCCGGACTTGACGTCGTTGTACCAGTGCTCGTGGTGCTCCTTCGCCCAGGCCTCGTCGACGTAGCCATAGCGCATCGATTCGTAGGCGCCGTCCACCCCGATGGTGCCCATGTAGATGTGGCCGAACGAGAGCGCCATCACGGCGCACGCCGAAATCAAGTGCACGATATTGGACTCGATCATCACTGCGCGCGCCTGATCGAAGTTGGGGAAGTTGAGAATGAGGCCGCTCCCGCTGACGACGAGGCTCAACACGACCACGCCGACCCAGAACCAGACTTTCTCGCCCGCATTGAATCTGCCGGAGGCGACGTGCTTGCCTCCAAACATACCTCCGGCGCTGGCAAACCACTTGAAGTCATAGCCCCTGGGGATGTTGTCCTTCACGTACATGACGATGAACACGAGCAGGCTGAGGACAAACAAGGGGCCGACGAAATTGTGGAGATTCTTGGAGAGCTGCGAGAGCCACCCGAACAGCGTATAGCCGATGACCGGCAGCAGTATGTATTTTCCGACCCACATGATCAGCCCGGTCACCCCGAGAATCGCGAAGCTGATCCCCATCACCCAGTGCGCGTAGCGCTCGAACGGAGTAAACCGCTCGATCAGCCGGCTCGTCGGGCTGGAATGCAGTTTCACCGCCCCCTTCCGCCAGTGGAAAACACCAATGACGACTGCGACGAAAGCCATCAGCCAGCCGCCGATCGGCGTGATCCAGGCGTTGCGCAGCTGCCTCCAGGTCTCACCGTACATCTGCACCAAGACACCGGTTTCACGCCCCTTGATCGAGGTGTAGTGCTCCTGGCCTTCCTTGCGCACGTCGCGCCAGACCGGGGCGTTGTTGCCGGGTTGGCTCTGCGCGCGCTGAGTCTGAGTCTCACCCTGCTGCTGCGCGAGCGAGGTTCCGCCGAGCGGCAAGACAAGAGCCAGCGCGACGGCGAAAGAACGCCCCCAAACCGCAATGGGTTTCATCAACCGTGCTCCTTTATTCCGCCCGCGTGTATTCGTTCTGTGCGAGGTTGCGGGTCTTGACGGCGCTTTCCCAACTTGTCTTGTCGCCCTTGTTCCACTTGGAGCCGGGGTAAGGGTTGAGCGCCGGATCGTTCTCCCAGGGCTTGGTGTCGGGTTTGCCCTGGTACTTGCCCTGCTTGTATACGGTGACCTGATCCCGCTCGCCGCAGGCGCCGAGGCCTAGCGCGACAAGAACCGCGGCGCCCACGAGGACGAACTTGCGGGCTGCCGTCATGACTTCGCTCCCGCCGCCGCCGCCTTGGGCTGGTCGGGCTTGCCGTAGGCGGTGCCCCAGCCCCAGACTTCAGAGCCCTTGCCGCGCTTGAACACCCGTTGGCGATAGATGTCGGCGATGACATCGCCGTCCCCGCCCAGAAGCGCCTTGGTCGAGCACATCTCGGCGCACGCCGGAAGCTTGCCTTGGGCAAGACGGTTCGAGCCGTACTTGGTGAACTCTTCCTTCGAGAGGTCCTTCTCTGGCCCTCCCGCGCAGAAGGTGCACTTGTCCATCTTGCCGCGCAGGCCAAAGGCGCCTGCCTGCGGGAACTGCGGCGCGCCGAACGGGCACGCGTAGAAGCAGTAGCCGCAGCCGATGCACAGGTCCTTGTCGTGCAACACCACGCCTTCATCGGTGCGGTAGAAGCAGTCCACCGGACAGACCGCCATGCAGGGTGCATCCGAGCAGTGCATGCACGCGACCGAGATCGATTTCTCGGCGCCCACCACCCCGTCGTTGATGGTCACGACGCGACGACGGTTTACTCCCCAAGGAACCTCATTCTCGTTCTTGCAGGCGGTCACGCAGCCGTTGCACTCGATGCAGCGCTCGGCGTCGCACAGGAATTTCATTCTCGCCATGGTTGTCTCCTCGTCCCTTTCGCTATGCTATCCGCTCGATCTGGCACACGGTCGTTTTTGTTTCCTGCATCATGGTGACGCGGTCGTAGCCGTAGGTCGTCGCCGTGTTGACCGCCTCGCCGCGCACGATCGGCGCCGCTCCGGCCGGGTAGTACGGCAGCATGTCCTTGCCCTGCCACCAGCCCGAGAAGTGGAACGGGATGAATGCATGATCCGGCCCGACGCGCTCGGTCACCAGCGCCGAGACCTTCAGGCGAGCACCGGTCGGCGTCTTCACCCAGACCTGCTCGCCGTTCCTGATGCCGCGGTCGGCCGCCGCTTTCGGATTGATCTCGACGAAGTTTTCCTGCATCAGCTCGGCCAGCCACGGATTGGAGCGCGTCTCCTCGCCGCCGCCCTCGTACTCGACCAGGCGTCCGCTCGTGAGAACGATCGGGAAGTCCTTGCCGACGTTCTTGTTCTTTTCCTGCACCGACTTGAACAGCGTCGGCAGGCGCCAGAGCACCTTGACGTCGTCGTGGGTCGGATACTTGTCGACGAGGTCCGCGCGGATGCCGTACAGCGGCTCGCGGTGCTGCGGGATGCCGTCGGGGAAGTTCCACACGATGGCGCGCGCCTTGGCGTTGCCGAACGGATGGCAGCCGTGGTTCTTCATCGCCACCCGGATAATGCCGCCGGAGAGGTCGGTCGCCCAGTTCCTGCCCTCGGCTTCCTTCTTCTCCTCGTCGGTGAGCTCATCCCACCACCCGAGCTTCTTCAGCAGCACGTGGTCGAACTGCGGATGGCCGGTAGTGATGTCCGCGCCCTTCGGGTGCGAGCCATCCTCGGCGAGCAGATTGACCCCTTCTCTCTCCATGCCGAACAGCGCGCGGAAGTTGCCGCCGCCGTCCATGACGTGCTTGGAAGTGTCATAGAGGTTGGGCGAGCCGGGGTGCTTGAACTGCGGCGTGCCGTAGCACGGCCACGGCAGGCCGAAATAGTCCCCCGTCAGGTCGTAGCCCGTCTTGGCGTCCTTGCCGCCCTTGGCGCGCAGCGTCTTCACGTCGAAGACGTGCATGTTGCGCATGTGCGCTTGCAGGCGCTGCGGCGACTGGCCGGTATAGCCGATGGTCCACGCGCCGCGGTTGATCTCGTTCGCGAGCGTGTCCTCCATCGAAGGCTCGTCGTAACCGCCCTTCACTTCGGAGCCGCCTTTTACTTTGATCACGCGCAGGTTCTGCTTGCCGTCCTTCTTGCCGAGGAACTCGTTCTCGAAGCCGAGTTTCTTCGCCAGCGCCAGCATGATCGCCTGGTCGGAGCGCGACTCGAACAGCGGATCGATCACCTTCTCGCGCCACTGGATGGAGCGGTTGGATGCGGTGCACGAGCCGTCGGTCTCGAATTGCGTCGCCGCGGGAAGCAGGTACACGCCGCGGCCGGCCTTCTCCTGCACCCCTTCTACCGGCATCGCCGCCATCGCGGCGGTGGCCGAGGGGTACGGGTCGATGACGACCAGGAGGTCGAGCATCTTCATCGCCTTGAGCATGTCCAGGCCGCGGGTCTGCGAGTTCGGCGCATGGCCCCAGTAGAACAGCGCGCGGATGTTCGAGTCCTGGTCGATGTTCTCGTTCTTCTCCATCACGCCGTCGATCCAGCGCGACACGGTCATGCCCGGTTTGCCCATCATGCCGGGAGCGAAACGGTCCTGCAGCCACTTGAGGTCCACGTTCCATACGCGCGCCCAGTGCGTCCAGGATCCGGGCACCGCAACCGGGTAGTAGCCCGGCAGCGTATCGGGGTTGGGGCCGACGTCGGTCGCGCCCTGCACGTTGTCGTGGCCGCGGAAGATGTTGGCGCCGCCGCCGGAGACGCCGATGTTGCCGAGCGCAAGCTGCAGGATGCAGGAAGCGCGCACCATGGCGTTGCCGATCGTGTGCTGCGTCTGGCCCATGCACCAGACGATGGTGCTCGGCCGGTTCTTCGCGAACATCTCGGTGATCTTCAGCAACTGCTCGGGCGGCACGCCGGTGACGTTGTGCACCTCTTCAGGCGTCCACTTCTTCACCTCTTCTTTGATCTGGTCCATCCCATAGACGCGGGCCTTGATGTAGTTCTTGTCCTCCCAACCGTTCTTGAAAATGATGTGCAGCATGCCGAACAGGAACGGAATGTCGGTACCCGAGCGGATGCGCACGTAGTCGTCCGCTTTGGCCGCGGTGCGCGTGAAGCGCGGGTCGACTACGATCATCTTGGCGCCGGTCTCCTTCGCATGCAGCATGTGCAGCATCGACACCGGGTGCGCTTCGGCCGCGTTCGAGCCGATGTACATCGCGCACTTGGTGTTCTGCATGTCGTTGTACGAATTCGTCATCGCGCCGTAGCCCCAGGTCTGGGCGACGCCGGCGACGGTGGTCGAGTGGCAAATGCGCGCCTGGTGGTCGGTGTTGTTCGAGCCCCACAGCGACACCCACTTGCGCATCAGCATCGCCTGCTCGTTGTTGTGCTTGGAGGAGCCTACGATGTAGAGCGCATCGGGGCCGCCATTAGTCTTGTCATTGCGGATGGCGAGCATCTTGTCGCCGATCTCGTTGATCGCCTGGTCCCAGGAGAGGCGCTGGTACTTGCCGTTCACCAGCTTCATCGGGTATTTCAGGCGGTGCGAGTGCTCGGTCATGCCGTGCTCGCGCACCGCAGCGCCCTTGGCGCAGTGCGCGCCGAGGTTAAGGGGCGAGTCAAACACCGGTTCCTGACGCACCCATACGCCGTTCTGCACCACCGCGTCGATGGCGCAGCCGACCGAGCAGTGCGTACAGACAGAGCGCCTGACCTCGATCTTGCCGCCCTTTTCCTGCGCGTCGGCCTTACCGATCATGTTGAACGGCAGCTGGGTCGCGAAAGCGCCTGCGCCGACTGCAACGCCGGAACGCCTCAGGAACGAGCGGCGGTCGATGGTCTTCGCAAGCATCCCAGAAAGGCTGCGAGAAAGACGGCTGGAAGAAAAATGAGCGGGGGCTCCAGCAGATTTCCTGGTGAGCATCATGGTCGCGCCTCCTCGGGTCAGACTTTTGCGGTGTTGTAGTAGCTGCGGACGTGCGCGGTTTCCTGATATCCCTTACCGCGCCGTTTGTCGGTGCTTGCGACTGCTTTGGGCTCGTCTGATGTGACCGCGCGGCCGGCGATCGCGGCTGCCGTGGCGGCGCCGCCAGCGCCGACTGCGAGTAGGAAGTTCCTGCGGCTGAGCTTGGACTTGGTTTCGTTTTTCATATGTCGTCTCCTTCCTATCGTCAACACCTGAATATGTAAGCTATTGCATGGGGGCATTAGAACACCTTTAGCCCTTCGGTTTCAACCACAAGAAAGGCTTCCGCGAATACCCCTACTGCCTTATAGAAATTGGTTTTCTCCGAAGCCGATATTGCACTGCAGAATGCCCTGAAAGAGCGCTCGATGTACCGGCCGAAAAAGTCCCGCTGTTTCTGCAATGCAGCATCACCGGAGCCCTGTGAAATTAAGAGCCTCATGACTTCGAAGAGCCCGGCCATGTGGTCCTCGGGCTCCCGCGCGGCACCCGTCTTGCCCAAACCGAGCGAGGCCAGATCCTGCCTGAGCCGCACCAGGATCTTCTCCCGGCCGGTCTCGGCGAGGTAGAACGCGGCGTAAGGGGTCACCTCGGATTTTCCGGTGCCCACGAAAACCTCGTCGTACTCGAGGCGAGCCGCCTCGGGATCCATCGCCCGAGCCGCCGCCGCCAGAACACTCCAGGGACCGGCGAGCGGACCGCCGTCGGCGACGATCTCGTTGGATCCCGCGATGGCTTCGAGTAACTGCGCGTCGGGTCCGGCGTAAAAGAGCCGCGCGAGCAGCGCGTAGTACCCGGCGCGCGCTTGATCCTCGGGTACCTCCGGGGACTGAAAATTGAGCGACGTAACGCTTGCGCTCATCTCTTCACGTCCTGGATCGAGATTTCGTCCTTGTTGTCCATCATGTCGACGACGCGGCAGTCGGCGCACATCTGCAGCCGACGCAATGCGCCGCCGCCGGCGAACATCGAGTGGCCGGTAAGCTTGCCGAGCATGTTATCCACCATCTGGCGCGTGCCGAAGGGCTTGCCGCAGCGCACGCAGTTGAACGGCTCGGCTTGGTTGAGAACGACCTCCTGCTTCGCGTGCGCCGCGAGCAAAAGGCGCGGCGCGAGCTTGATCGCGTTTTCCGGACACGTCACCTCGCACAGGCCGCACTGCACGCAGTTGCGCTCGATGAACTTCAGCATCGGCTGGTCGCGCCCGTCGTGCAGCGCCGATTCGGGGCAGGCGCCGACGCAGGCCATGCACAGGGTGCAGGTCTCTTTGTTGACGAGGATCTGCCCGTACGGCGCGCCGGCGCCGAGCTTGATTTCCTCCTGCGGTTTCGGCGCGAACTTTGCCAGGTGATCGATGGCGAAATCGAGCGTGGTGCGCTTCTCCGGCGAAAGGTTGTAGGTCCCCGGCTTCGACACCGAAACTGCGGGAGCGAGCGCCCAGATCTCCGTTTCCAGGACCGCGTGCTGGTCCGTCGCTATGAGGAGGAAATGCGCGCCGCCGTAGCCAAGTCCGTTCGCGATGGCCTCGGCAAAGCCCATCTGCTTTTTCACCGCGTCGCCGTATTCGGCGGCTTCCTTCGGCGTCGAGAGCACCGCGACTTGGCCGGCGCCGTAGGCGAGCGCCCCGAGCAACACGTCCATCCCGACCGAGGCGGGGTGGTGGATCTCGAGCGGAATCACCCGCGCCGGCAGTCCACGCCCACGCCGCGCGAGCTTCGCGATCAGCGCGCGGCTCTCGCTTGCGTTGTGCAGAAGCAGGCAGGCGTCCTTCCCACCGGCCTGGGCATACACCGAAAGAACGCGCTTTAACCTCGCGCCGAAATCCGGAACACGCGGGTAAGCGTAGGTCATCGCGCCGGAGGGACACACGGTCGCGCAGCCGCCGCAGCCCATGCACAGGTGCGGATCGACCTTGACGCGATCGCCGTCCGGCGCGATAGCGCCGGTCGAGCAGACCTCGAGGCACTGGTTGCAGCCGGTCTTCGACGAGCGGCTGTGGGCGCAGATCTTCGCGTCGTAGGCGAAGAACCGCGGCTTCTCGAACTCTCCCACCATCTGGCCGAGCTGCGAGGCCGCGAGCGCCTGCTCGAGCGGATCGGCGCCCGGCGCCAGGTAGCCCTGCGGCAGTTGCGCGGTCCTTATCAGAGCTTGCGAGGACAGATCGAGCACCATGTCGAAGCGCTCGCTCCTCGCGCGGCCGGCGCGCTCGAAGTCGATCGCGCGGATCGCGCCGCAGGCCTTCACGCACTGGCGGTGCGCCTTGCACTTGTCCATGTCGATCTGGTAGGAAAAATCGATCGCCTGCTCCGGGCAAGCGTGAATGCAGGCGTTGCAGCGCGTGCACACTTCGAGATCGATCGGATTGTCCTGCTCCCAGGCGACCTCGAACGCGCCGAGATGGCCCTTCACCGAACTCACTTTGCCCGAGAACACAGGGTAGCGGCGCTCGTCGGGCAATTCTCCGCGCCCTTCAACGTTGCGGAGGGACCCCTCCCCCTCCTTGCCGCCCGCAATCAGCACGTTGACCTCGAGCTGCCCGGCGAGCTTGTCGGCCCAGGCGATCGCGGCCTCGGCCGGTCCGATGACGAGCAGTTGCCCGCCCGACTGGTAGGACACCTCGGCAACCGGCTCGGGCTCGGGCAACTCAGCGAGCGCCAAGAGCGCCGCGATCTTCGGCGTCGCCTGCGCGCCCTCGCTCGACCAGCCGGCGTGCTCGCGAATGTTGATGAACTTGAGGTCGGTCGCCGCGCCCGCCCCTTCGGCGATCTCCGAAAAAAGCGGCGCTTCCTGAGTGCAGGCGACCACGCAGGCTTCGTCCTTCAGCGCCTCCTGGAAGCTGCCGACTTCCTTGCGGCACAGCTCGGTGTGAATCTGAATCGGTTGCTTCAACTTCAGCGCCGCAGCGAGCGCCTTGGCGTCGAGCGCCATGGTCTTGTTGCAGTTGCAGATCTTGAGCGTTTTGTTTTCGAGCGCCATGTCAGGTCTTTTCCTGCGGCTGCGCCGCCGCGGCGGGGGATTCGGCCTGTGCTGTCGCTTGCGCCTGCGGCGCCTCGTCCGGTTTCGGCAAGGCGGCCGCCGGTTTCTCCGCGACGAGGCTCTTCTCCTCTTTCTTTTCCTCGTCGAAGAGCAGCCCCTTCGCGTGCTCGAGCGTCTTCAGCATCGCCAGAGGAATCGGCTCGCCCTGGGTGTAATCCTCGCAGTAGGCCTCGAATCGTTCGAAATTTTCGAAGTGCGGGTCGCTGAACAGTTTCTTCAACGCCGAGCGCTTCATGCTCTCGTCCACGCCCGGCTGCATGAAGGCGCGGTATTCGGATGCCAAGCCCTTCAAGGATTCGACCGGTGGCAACTGCGGCGCCGCAACGGCGGATTGAACGCCGGCGCCAGAGGGCGCTGCGCCCGCGTTCGAAATCGCGGGGACTGTCGGCGGCGCGAGCTCCGGCGACGGCGCCGGTTCGGCTGGTTTTTCCTCCGCCTCGCGCGCCTCGCTCTTGCGCCGCGACCAGCGTGAGACGAAATTCTCGTCGTCGTCAGCGATCATCGCGCTTCGCGCCCTTGAACGACTGCGGCCGGGCGCGCTTCTTCGGCTCCGGCTTGTAGTTGCGCTCGACGTACTCCGCGAGCCATGGGATCCATTGCGGCGGCATCGGCACACCGTCCACGCGCGCGCCGGCATCGAGCAGGCGCGCCGCCTCGTTGTAACTCACGGTAACGAACTTCGGCACGCCCGCGCCCTCTTCTTCGAGCCAGTTCACGAACACGAACGGCTTCTCCGTGGCGAGATTGAGGTAATAGCCCTCCGCCTCGTCGTGAAACAGCTCCAGCTTGAATCCCGGGTGCAGCCACTGCGCGCGCGCCTCGTCCTGCACCAGCGCGCGCGGGACGGCGCCGGGCCCGCTCGAGTCCGGCACGACGCCGATCGGCTCCCACTTTTCCGACTGCCAGCGGTTGTTTTCCAGCGGCGTGCGCTCCATCACGACCGCCACGGCGAGGCTCGGGTGCTGCATCTTTCCGGCTATACTCACTGTTCGACGAAACGGTGAATTATGAACCGCATTTCATGATGCGGCTACGCGAACCATGACGGACCGGGTCATCCCCATCAACGACGCGCGCAGAGCAACACCCCTTCCCGCAAAGGGGGGATCGAGCGTGCCCGCGCGCGCCGGGCGCGACACGCTCGGCCGAGCCCTGCGCGATCTGCGCATCTCGGTCACCGACCGCTGCAACTTCCGCTGCATCTACTGCATGCCGCGCGACGTGTTCGGTCCGGAGTATCCATTCCTCGCGAAAAGCGAATTGCTGAGCTTCGAGGAAATAGCGCGGCTCGCGCGGGTCTTCAAGAGCCAGGGCGTCGAGAAGGTCAGGCTGACCGGTGGCGAGCCGCTGCTGCGCAAGAACCTGGAGCGCTTGATCGAGATGCTCGCCGCGATTCCCGGCCTCGACCTCACGCTCACCACCAATGGTTCGCTGCTTGCGAAAAAAGCGCGCGCCCTGAAAGCGGCCGGCCTCACGCGCGTCACGGTGAGCCTCGACTCACTCGACGAGCGTACCTTTCGCATGATGAACGACGCCGATTTCCCCGTTTCCGAAGTGCTCGCCGGCATCGACGCCGCCGCCACCGCAGGGCTCGCGCCGGTGAAGATCAACATGGTGGTCAAGCGCGGCGCGAACGAGGATTCCATCGCGCCGATGGCGCGGCACTTCAAAGGCAGCGGCCACATCGTGCGCTTCATCGAATACATGGACGTCGGCGCGACCAACGGCTGGCGCATGGACGACGTCGTGCCTTCGAGCGAGGTCGTGCGCGCGATCGGCGAGGAGATGCCGCTCGAGACAGTCGAACCCAACTACACCGGTGAAGTCGCCGAGCGCTGGCGCTACCGGGACGGCTCAGGCGAGATCGGCGTGATCTCCTCGGTGACGCAGGCGTTTTGCCGGACCTGCACCCGCGCGCGGCTCTCGACCGAAGGCATGCTGTATACGTGTCTATTCGCCGGGGCCGGCTACGACCTGCGCGCGATGCTCCGCAGCGGCTCCTCCGACGAGGAGATCTCGGGCGCGGTCGCGCGCATCTGGCAGGCGCGAACCGATCGATACTCGGAAATCCGCACCGCCGAAACCGCCAAGCTGCGCAAGATCGAGATGTCGTATATAGGCGGATAGTTCGAACGGGCGCGGCCGAGCCGCGCCGTTCAACTCGTTACACGATGCGAACAGCCCCGAGTCATCGACCAAAGCTCACCCGCGCCTCCAAGCCCCTCACCTTCGAGGTCGAAGCGATCAACGAGCGCGGCGAAGCTGTCCCGACGCCGATCGCGGGCGAGCATCCGCTCACGCTCTACGTCGACAAGCGCGAGATCGTGACGCTGATGACGCTCGGCCAGGCGCCCGAGGCGCTTGCCCTCGGCTATCTGCGCAACCAGCGCCTGGCAAAATCCATCGAGGACATCGCCGCGGTGCAGGTCGACTGGGAAACCGCCTCGGTCGTGGTGACCACGCGCAAGCCGCTCAAAGGACTGAACGACAAGATGAAAAAGCGCACCGTCACCACCGGCTGCGGCCAGGGAACGGTGTTCGGCGACCTGATGGAAGAGATCGACTCGATCAAGCTGCGCGACGACGTGACGCTCACCGAAGAAGCGCTGCATGCGCTGCTCGACGCGGTACGCCGCCACGAAGCCATCTACAAGGAAGCGGGCGCCGTGCACGGCTGCGCACTGGCTGAAAATGCGGCGCCCAGCAAGAGTTCAGCCCCGAAAATCCTCTACTTCATCGAGGACGTGGGCCGGCACAACGCGGTGGACGCGATCGCCGGGCAGATGTGGCTGGACGGTGTGGAAGGCTCCGACAAGATCTTCTATACCACCGGGCGCCTTACCTCCGAGATGGTGATCAAGGCCGCGCAGATGCAGATCCCATTCCTCGTGTCCCGCTCGGGTCTCACCAAGATGGGCCATGAGATCGCCACGAAGCTCGGCATCACCATGATCGGGCGCGCAGCGGGCGGCAAGCACTACCTGCTCTTCACCGGCAAACACCGCTTCAAGAGAACCGTCGCGCCGACGTTGTTGGCGTAGCGACAGCGCATCATGTGTCATTCCGAGGGCACAGCCCGAAGAATCTGCTTTTTCGATCGTTCAAAAGCAGATCCTTCGCTCCGCTCAGGATGACAAGATGACATCGAGCGTCACCGGCCTCATCCTCGCAGGCGGCAAAGGCAGCCGCATGGGCGGGGTGGACAAGGGCCTGCAGGCCTTCCGGGGCAAGCGCCTCGTCGATCACGTGTACGAGCGCTTCGCGCCGCAGGTCGGCGGCATCATCATCAACGCCAACCAGAACCACGAGGAGTACAAGACTTTTGGCGTGCGCGTGGTGAGCGACGCGATCGGCGGTTTTGCCGGGCCGCTCGCCGGACTGCACGCGGGATTATCGGTGTCGAAGCGGCCGTTTCTCGCTTCTGTCCCCTGCGATTCTCCGTTCCTGCCGGCGGACCTCGTCGAGCGGCTGTACCAGCGGCTCGACGAAGCCGGCGCCGAGCTCGCCGTGGCGAAGACCGGCGACCAGCCGCACCCGGTGTTCTCGCTCATGCGCCGCGGCGTTCTCGATCACCTCGGCGACTTCCTGAAAGGGGGCGGACGCAAGATCGATGCCTGGTACGCGACGCTCAACGTCGTCGAAGTGGCTTTCGACGACGAAGCCCAGGCCTTTTCCAACATCAACACCCGCGAAGAGCTGCAAACTTGGGAAGACGTGCCGCCAACTGCATCAAAACATGTCGGGGAAAATCCCTAATGCTATGTACAATCGCGGCACAATTGCATTATCTTTGTCCACTCAGGTTCTATCGCTTTTTTTCCTATTGCTCAGGAAGGAAGAAAAATGCGCATCGCCCTCGTCCACCCGGCCGGCTACAACTTCTGCCCCGGCCAGCCTAATCTGTCGTTGTTCGCCAACCGGATGGCCCCGATCGGCATCCTGTCGCTGGCGTCCTGGCTCGACAAGCACGGCCACGAGACCATGCTCCTCGACTGCCTCGGCCCGAACCCGCCGCGCAACGCCGAAGAGACCGCGCAAAAAGTGCTCGACTGGAACCCGGACATGGTGGGGTTTTCGACCACCACCTCGGCGTTCCTGGACGGCTACGACATCGCCTGCCTCATCAAGGATAAGCGGCCCTCGGTCAAGACCATCTTCGGCGCGGTGCACCCGTCCTCGATCGGCGGCCAGCTGCTCGGACACTTCCCGCAAATCGACTACCTGTGCGTCGGCGAGGGCGAGGGCACGCTCCAGGATCTCGCCGACGGCAAGGCGCTCGGAACGATCTCGAACCTGGTCTGGCGCGACGGCGAGCGCATCGTCTCCAACGAGCGGCGCGCGCGCATCAACGATCTGGACGAGCTGCCGTTCCCGGCGTGGCACAAGCTGGAGGGCTTCCCCAAGGGCTACCACCTGCCGCTGTTCAGCTACATAAAGCGCTACGGCACCAACCTGATCACCAGCCGCGGCTGCCCGTTCACCTGCAGCTTCTGCGACCGCACGGTGTTCGAGCACAAGTACCGGCACAATTCCGCCGAATACACCTGGGAGCACATGAAGTTCCTGCGCGACACCTACGGCGTGCACCATATCAATTTCTACGACGACCTGTTCACCGCCAGCCGCAAGCGCGTGGTCGAACTGTGCGAGACGCTCATCCGCAAGCCTCTCGGGATGGACTGGAACTGCGCCATCCGCGTCGGCCACAACGACGACGACGAGCTCTTCACCCTGATGAAGCGGGCCGGCGCGTTGCAGCTCGCCATGGGCATGGAGACCGCCGATCCCGACATGATGGACCGGCACAAGACCGGCGTGGAGCTCGAGCAGGTCCGCGCGGCGACCAAGCGCATCCAGAAGCTTGGCATGCGCGTCAAGGGCCTGTTCATTTTCGGCCTGCCGGGCGAAACCCCGGAGACCTTCAAGAAGACCTCGGACTTCATCCTGGAGCTCGACCTCGACGAGATGAACATGACCAAGTTCACGCCCTTCCACGGCGCGCCGATGTGGCACGAGATCATCCAGAACAACGGCAAGGAAGGCGATTTCCACGAAGACTGGCGCCTGATGAACTGCCTGAACTTCGTGTACATACCGAAGGGTTTCTCTTCCCGGGAACAGATGGAGCACCTCTACAACTGGCACATCATGCGCTTCTACCACGGCAAGCCGTACCAGAAGCGCTTCCGCAAGCGCATCTGGCAGCACCGCTGGACGCTGTGGCACATGATCAAGAACCTGCCCATGATCATCAGTGCGAAGAACCATTTCACCCACGAGGGCGTCTCGGTCGCCACCCAGCTGGAAAAGATCCCGCTCCACCCCGCGCAGCCGCGCGAGCAGCTTGCGGCCGGCACCACCTCCAACACCGCCTACGCCGACGTGCCGGAGCAGTATCTGCCTGCGGACAAGAAGGTTATTCCCGTAAGACTGCGCGGCAGACCCGACCGCGTCGCAGCCTGAGCGCCATCGCGGCGCGGCGCCCGATCCGAAAAAGAGCCCGGAAAGGCAGAAGATAGCGCGTCCCCCATCGCGAACCCCACGGAGGAAACAGCATGGTCGCATTCACCTTGAACGGAAAACCGGTTTCGATCGAGGCCGATTCCAGCACGCCGCTGCTCTGGGTCATCCGGGATCAGCTCAAGCTCACCGGCACCAAATACGGCTGCGGCATGGCGCTGTGCGGTGCGTGCACGGTGCACGTCAACGGCGCGGCCGTGCGCTCCTGCACGACGCAGCTCTCCGCGGTCGCGGGTAAGCGCGTCGTCACGATTGAGGGGCTGTCGCCGACCTCCTCGCACCCTCTGCAAAAAGCCTGGATCGCCGAGCAGGTGCCGCAGTGCGGCTACTGCCAGTCGGGCCAGATCATGAAGGCGGCGGAGCTGCTCGCCGCCAACCCCAAGCCGACGCGCGCGCAGATCGTCTCGCACATGAACGGCAATATCTGCCGCTGCGGCACCTACCACCGTATCGCTGCCGCCATCGAGCGCGCGGCCAGGGAGGGCTGAGCCATGACCACCAAACTAGATACCGATTTCGACATCTCCCGCCGCAAGTTCCTTCAGGGCGCCGGCGGCCTTACCTTTTGCGTCGCGCTCGGCGCGAACGGCGTTCGCCTGATCTCGGAGGCCGAAGCGCAAGGCGCAGCGCGCACGATGAACGCCTGGGTGCGCATCGCGCCGGACGGCGTCGTGACCATCCTCTCGCCCGGCGCCGAGATGGGCCAAGGCTCGATGACCTCGCTGCCGCTTATCCTCGCCGAAGAGATGGATGCCGACTGGTCGAAGGTCGCGATCGAGTGGGCGCCGGCCGATGCGAAGGTCTACGGCTACACCTTCGCCAACCAGCGCAATATGGCAATCGTCGGCAGCCGCGCCGTGATGCTGTACTTCAACGATCTTCGAATCGCAGGCGCCCAGGTCCGCAAAGTGCTGCTCGCGAACGCGGCCGAAAAATGGGGAGTTGCCATGGCATCGCTTCAGACCGAGCCCGGCGTGGTCATCGAACCGGCTTCGGGCCGGCGCATGAGCTACGGCGAGATCGCCTCCTTCGCGAAGCTGCCCTCCCCGCTGCCCGCGGTGGACAAGAGCGAGCTCACCCTAAAGAATCAATTCCGACTGATCGGTAAGCCCGTCCCGCGCCGGGATATTCCGGCCAAAGTGAACGGCACGGCGCAATACGCGATCGACGTCGATCTGCCGGGAATGGTGTATGCGACCGCCAAGCATTCCCCGGTGCAGGGCGGCGAGCCCGACAACTGGAACGACGCCAGGATCAAGGCGATGCCCGGCGTGATCGGCACTGTGAGATTACCCGACGGCGTCGCCGTGATCGCCGAAAGCTTCCCGCACGCGATGTCCGCGCGTGAGGCGCTCGAAGTGAATTGGAAAAAGGGCGCCAAGGCGGAAGGCTTCAACTCCGAATCCGCGCTCAAGGAAACCTACGCCAAGATCCACGCGGACCCGGCGGCGAAGACGCAGACGCTCGATTCCAGGGGCGACGCGAAGGCCGCTTTTTCCTCCGCGGCCAAGCTCTACAAGGCGGAGTTCCGCAGCGACTACGGCTACCACGCGCAGATGGAGCCGCTGAACGCCGTAGCGCGCTTAAACGCGGCAGGCGACCGAGTGGAGGTCTGGGAAGGCTCTCAGGCGCCCGACGCCTCCCGCGAGGCGGTGGCAAAGGCGCTCGGGTTCAACCCGGAGCAGGTGACGCTCCACCAGTGCTACATGGGCGGCGGCTTCGGTCGGCGCACGCTGGGCGACTATTCGGCCGAGGCCGCGCGTATCGCGCGCGAGGTGAAGCGTCCGGTGAAGCTCGTGTGGACGCGCGAGGAAGATATCGCGCACGCCATGTTCCGGCCGCAGTCGTTCCAGTGCCTGGAGGCGGCGCTCGACAAGGACGGCAAGGTCGCCGGTTGGACGCACTGCGTCGTCGGCGACGGCGGCGTTCTCCTGCAGACCGGGATCAGGCCGAGCAGCTACTACGCCATTCCCAACCAGCACATCGAAGCGCGCGGCGTGTCGCACGGCATCCGGGTCAAGCACTGGCGCGCGGTCGGTCACGTATTCAACGTTTTCGCCATCGAATCTTTCGTCGATCAGATGGCCGTGGACCAGCGCATGGACCCGGTGGACTTCCGCTTCCAGCGCATGTCGATCACGCCGCGCGCGCGCGCGGTGTTCGAGAAGGCCGCGCAGATGTCCGACTGGAAAGCCCCACGGCCGGCAGGCCGCGCGCTCGGCATCTCGATCAGCGAGCGCTCGGGATCGCTGGGCGCCGGCGTGGCCGAGATATCGATCGAGCGCGCTTCGGGCAAGATTCGCGTGCACAAGGTCTGGCTCGCCGTGGACGGCGGTCTCATCGTACAGCCCGAGATGGCGCGCGCGAACGTCGAGAGCGGCATCGTCTACGGCCTGTCGAGCGTTCTCCACGAACGCGCGACGATCAAAGGCGGCGCGGTGGAGCAGACCAACTTCCACGACTACCACGTGCTGCGCATGGCCGACATGCCCGAGGAGATGCACGTCGCCTTCGTCGATCGCGACGCCGCGCCGAGCGGCCTGGGCGAGATCGGCAATCCGTGGGTCGCTGCGGCGGTCGCCAATGCCTTCTACCGACTCACCGGCAAGCGGCTGAACCACATGCCGTTTACACCGGCGCGCGTGCTCGATACGCTGAAGGCGTAAGCGTCCAATTGACTTGTCGCAGGCACCGCTGGCGGCGAAAGTCGCCTGCGGTGCTCAACCCGTAATGTTCTGAACGAGAGGGGTCGTGATGTTTGATAAATTCATTCGAATGTTTCTGTCCGCGTTCGCTGTAACCACGGCGCTCGCGTTGGCCCAACCCGCGGCCGCGCAAGGCGATCCGATCCGCGTCGGTTTCCTGACCGTGCGCACCGGCCCGCTCGCCGCGGGGGGCAAACAGATGGAGGAAGGCATCCTGCTCTTCTTGAAGGAGCGCAACAACACCATCGCGGGCCGCAAGGTCGAACTGATCATCGCCGACACGGGCGGCAACCCGGCGGGCGCAAGGACGAAGACGCAGGAGCTGGTCGAGCGCAACAAGGTGCACGTCATCATCGGCCCGCTCGCCGCGTTCGAGGCGATCGCGATCGACGACTACATCCGCCAGTCCCGCACGCCGATCGTGTCCTGCTCGGCCGCCGCCGAGGACATGACGCAGCGCAAGACGAGCCCCTGGTTCGCCCGCAGCGCGGCGAGCTCCGCCCAGCCGAATCACGCGCTCGGCGACTACGCCGCGAAGACGCTCGGCTATAAGCGCGTCGCGATCATCGCCGACGATTTCGCTTACGGCCACGAGACTGCGGCCGGGTTCCAGCGCGTGTTCGAAGACGCGGGCGGCAAGGTGGTGCAGAAGCTCTTGCCGCCCTTGAGCGTGCCCGATTACGGCACCTACATCGCGCAGATCAAGACCAACGTCGACGCGGTCTACGCCGGCTTCGCCGGCGCGAACGGCTTCCGCTTCCTGAGGCAATACAAGGAATACGGGATGAAGCTGCCGGTTCTGGGCAGCATGACCACGGCGGACGAGGGCATCCTCAAACAGATGGGCGACGAGGCGATCGGCGTGGTGACGGGCGGCTGGTACTCCGCCGCCATCGACTCCCCCGAAAACAAGCGCTTCGTCGCAGCGGTCAACAAGGAATACGGCGCCGACCCCGGCTATTACACGCTCGGCGCTTATTCGGCCGGCTCGCTCGTCGAAGCGGCCGCGAGAGCGGTGCGCGGCAACGTGGAGGACAAGGAGGCCTTCATGAAGGCGCTGCGCAACCCCGGCGCGGTCAAGGACCCGCGCGGCGACTGGCGCATGGACGAGTACGGCAACCCGGTCCAGAACATCTACATCCGCAAGGTCGAGCGCAAGGGCGGGAAACTCGTCAACACCGTGGTGAAGACCTACCCGCAGGTGACCCAGTTCTGGACCTATGACCCGAAAGCCTTCCTCGCCGCGCCGGTGTACTCGCGCGACGTCCCGGCGGCGAAGAATCTGGAGCCGTGAGGTTTCGCTGGACCGAACTAGAAAGGCCGCGCGTCGCGGCCTTTTTTCTTGGTGGTCACGAACTCCTACTCGAGCTTGATTCCGATCTGGCCCACCAATTTCTTCCACTTCGCCAGATCGTCCGCGATCAGCGCCGCGTATTGCTCGGGCGTGGTCGGATAAGGCTCGAGACCCATCCTAGCCAGAGATTCGATCACGTCGGGCGCGGCCAGGGCTTTCACGACTTCCGCGTTCAGGCGCCGCACGATGTCGGCGAGAGTTCCCGCGGGAGCCACCAGCCCGAAATAGGCAATGAACTCGTAGCCGGGCAATCCCGCTTCCGCGGTCGTCGGCAGCTCGGGCCTGCGCGAAAGCCGCTTGCTTTGCGCAACCGCGAGAGCCTTGAGCTTTCCGCTCTGCACGTGGGGCGCGTAGATGACGATCGTGTCGATCATCACGTCCAGCCGCCCGGCCAGCATGTCCTGTAGCGCCTGATCCACGCCCTTGTACGGGATGTGAAACAGCTGCACGCCGGCGGCCGCATTAAACGCTTCTCCCGCGACATGCAGGAAGTGCCCGACGCCGGCCGAGCCATAGGTCAGCTTGCCGGGTCGCGCCTTGGCGTACTCGATGAACTCCTTGAGCGTGTTCACCGGCATCGAGCTGTTGACTATCACGACGACCGGTGCGCCTGCCAGCAAGCTGATCGGGGCGAACGACTTGATCGGGTCGTAGGCAAGCGTGGCCCGCAGCGCTGGCGCGCTCGACAGCGCGCCGGTGGTGCCGAAGAAGATCGTATATCCGTCGGCAGGCGACTTGGCCGCCGCGTCGGCGCCGATAGTGCCGGCGCCGCCCGCCCGGTTCTCCACGAAGAACTGCTGGCCCAAGGCATCGGTGAGCTTCTGCGCCATCAGGCGGCCGAGGACATCGGTGTTGCCGCCCGGCGGGAAGGGCACGATCAGCCTGACCGGCTTTACGGGATAACTCTGCGCCAGGGCGGCGGAGCCCGCAATCGCCGCCGCGATCGCAACCACGATGGTCAGAATTTTTTTCACGGATACTCCTCCTTTTCTTTCGATCGCGAACGCCCGATCACTGACCGGCAAAACGCGCGCGGATCACTTCGATCCGCGCGCGATTCACGCCGAAGTCCCGCCTCCCGATCCGCGACGCCGAGCGGACGTGGACCACTTTGGCGCCCTCGTCGGCAAAGAATTCGGCGTCGTCCACGAACTTCAGCCAGCGGGTCTGGAATTGCGCGTAGAGGTACGTAGACTCCGCTCGGACGACCCGCGCGCCTTGGGTGGACTCGACGATGCGCTTGATGCGATCGATCGCCGCCCTGCCTTCTCCCGTGAACTGGAACGGAGCGATCTCAGCGTACGCCTTCATCGGATGATCGGCGTACAGGCCCGCCTGGCTGCTCACGCTGTTCTCGGTGCGTGAGGGAGGCTTCAGCCTGCCGTCCCTGACGCCAAGATTGCTCGGCTCCTTCCCCGAGAGCAACCCCGCCTGAACTGCGACGAACGCCGCAGCTACGAGCACAAGCAACGCGATCAGCAGCCAGGTCATGAGCTTGCGCGCCGCCACTTGAATTCCACGAGCGATCGTGTCACCAGCGCGAGTCCCGCCCTCACTGCTTCGGCTTGATGCCGAGCGCCTTTGCCATCGCGGCGACTTGGGCGGTCTGCGCACTGATCGCCGCGCCGAATTCAGCCGGCCCGCCGGGATTGACGATCTGGGCGGTGCCGATGAGTCGCGCCGCGACCACAGGATCGGCGGCAACCGCCACGACATCGGCGCCGATTTTCTCGCGCAGCTCGCGCGGCATGTCGCGTGGACCGAACAGCCCGGCTAGACCTTCCAATTCGAGCGCCGGGTAACCGGCCTCGATGGCGGTCGGAACCTGGGGCAGGATCGGCGCCCGCTGGCGCCCGGTCACCACCAGCGTCTTGACGCGCCCCGCCTCGGCGTGCGGCTTCAGGATCGCGTAGGACGCCACCATCACCTGGACACGTCCCTCGCCGAGATCGGTGGCGGCCTGGACGATGTCTTTGTACGGGACTTTAGCGATGTTCAGCCCGGCCGTTTTCACGAAATAATCGAAGGTGAACTCGGTAATGCCGGGGACGACGGCCGCGTTCAGCTTTCCGGGCTCCGCGCGTGCGCGGGCGACGAATTCCGCCAGCGTTCCCACGTTCATCGACGCCGGCACGCCGACGGCAATAATCGTGTTGGAGACCCGCGCGATCGGCTGCAAGTCGGCCGGCGCATACGGCAGCTTGTCATACTGGAACGGATGGACCGTGAACGAGCCGCTGGGGCCGAACAGCAGCGTGTGGTCGTCGTTGGCGCTGATGAATGCCTTGATCGCCACGAGACTGTCGCCGCCGGGCCGATTCTCGACCACCACCGGCTTGCCCCAGCGCGCGGAGAGCCGATCCGCGAACAGCCGTGCACCGATATCCACGCCGGAGCCCGGGCCCAGGGGCACGATGAACTTGACCGCCCGCTGCGGCCAGCCCTGCGCCTGCGAGGGCGTTGACGGCAGGGCGCAAAGTCCGATGAGAGCAGCGACAAGGACGGCTGCACGAGCGAAGGTCATGCGCATGACAACCCCTCCCATATTCAATTCAAGGGCGTTTCAAATCTTGCAGTCGCCAGCCGCAGCAAGTCAAGCTCCAAAGCGGGATAATCCGCGCGTGGCCACCCTAAAAGAAGTCATCTCCTGCACCAGCGACTACGACCCGGACGCATTGCCGGTCGCCAAAGCGAACGAAGTCATCCGATCGTTCGTCGCGCCGGTCTCCGGCATCGAGAAACTCCCCGTGCGCGCGGCGCTCGGCCGCGTGCTCGCCAAGGACATCGTCTCACCGATCGACGTCCCCTCGCACGACAACTCGGCGATGGACGGCTACGCGGTGAGGAACGACGACCTCGGCGTGCACATGCCGGTGACGCTCACCGAAATCGGCACGGCCTATGCCGGCAAGGAATTCGCGGGCGAGGTCGGGCGCGGCCAGTGCGTGCGCGTCATGACCGGCGCGGTGATGCCGAAGAACACCGATACGGTGATCATTCAGGAAGCGGTGGCGGTGGACGGAAAGCGCATTTCGATTCCCCCCGGGCAGGAGCCCGGGCAGAACCGCAGGCTCGCGGGCGAAGACCTCCACAAAGGCAAGCCCGCGCTGAAAGCAGGCGCGATGTTGCGCCCGGCGGAGCTCGGGCTGATCGCCTCGCTCGGCATCGGCGAGGTGAGCGTGCGACGGAAATTGAAAGTCGCGTTCTTCTCCACCGGTGACGAGCTGGTCTCGGTCGGAAAGAAGTTGAAGGCCGGCGAAGTGTACGACTCCAACCGCTACACGCTGTGGGGCATGCTAGAGCGACTGGGGTGCGAGGTGATCGACCTCGGTGTGGTGCGCGACGACCCGAAAAAGTTGGAAGCCGCGTTCCGCAAGGCCGCGGCAAGCGCCGACGCGGTGGTGACCTCGGGCGGAGTGTCGGTCGGCGAAGCCGATTTCACCAAGCAAATGATGGCGAAGCTCGGCGAAGTCGTGTTCTGGAAAATCGCCATGCGCCCGGGCCGCCCGATGGCCTTCGGCCGCATCCGCACGCGCGGAAAAGCGGCGTACCTCTTCGGACTGCCCGGCAATCCCGTCGCGGTCATGGTGACGTTCTATCACTTCGTGCGCGGCGCGCTGCTGTACATGATGGGCCGCACCGATACGGATCTCCCGCTCCTGCGCGCCAAATCGGAAACCGCGATGCGCAAGAAGCCGGGGCGCACCGAATATCAACGCGGGATTTTGGAATTCAAGAACGGCGAATGGAGCGTGCACCTCACCGGCGCTCAGGGGTCGGGGATACTTCATTCGATGACCGAAGCGAACTGCTTCGTCGTGCTAGGACACGACCAGGGAAACGTCAAGGCGGGGGACTATGTCGAGGTGATGCTGATGGATGGGTTGGTCTGAATTCCGTCATGCTCGCGAAAGCGGCATCTAGCGACTAGGTCGGTACCCCGCCCTGCTATATGGCGGCATAGGGTTTCATCAATACGGAAGGAGCATTACATGATTGAACACACACTCGACACTGCGGACTCCATTCTGTATGTGCGACCAAAATCCGCGCTCGAGCAAGGCGATTTTATGCAACTCGCGAAGACGGTCGACCCATACATCGCAAAGACGGGGAATCTCGCCGGCCTCATCATCGAGGCCCCTGCGTTTCCCGGATGGGAAAGTCTTGGAGCAATGGCGGCCCACTTCCGCTTCGTGCGAGATCATCACAAGCACATCAAGAAGATCGGCCTAGTAACCGATTCCCCTATGGGAAATGTCGCAGAGCGTTTGGCGTCACACTTTGTGTCAGCCGAGATCAGGCATTTTTCTGCGGGGAAACTTGAGGCTGCAAAGCATTGGGTCATGAACCGCCCCTGAGTTTCTCAGTCAAGACCACCAGGAGCACACCATGCTTGGAAGGCTCTTGCCTCTGCTGGCTTCCCTGTTGCTCCTCACAGGCTGCGCCGCCACGACCTCCGGCCTGTGCATCACGACGACCGCGCCAAACGGCGCTTCGGAGCAGATTCCGGCAATGGTGTCCAAGCCGGACGGGCCCGGACCCTTTCCCGCGGTCGTGATCATGCACGACTGCAGCGGCCTCGGTTCGCTTTCCAGCGGCGCTCCCGGCCGTTGGGCACTGGAACTTGTGGGGCGGGGATACGTCGTCGTCCTCCCCGATAGCTTCAGCTCGCGCGGCTACGCCGGCGGCGTGTGCACTGTTCCCCTGTCGCAGCGCCGAGTTGACGTCAGCTTCGAACGCCGCGCCCGCGACGCGTACGCCGCGCTCGCTTACGTGCGAGCGCTGCCCTATGTCGATGGACGGCGCGTGGGCATCATGGGCGGCTCGCACGGCGGGGCAACGACCCTAGCCGCGATGATCGCCCCGGCAAGCGACGCGGCGCCGCTGGCCAAGGAGAAGCGCGCGGGCTTTGCCGCCGCGGTGGCGCTCTATCCCAGGTGCGCGACGCCGCGGGACCCTTCCGTGGTGTACAAACCGGCCGCGCCCCTGCTGATCCTCATCGGGGAAAAAGACGACTGGACACCGGCCGAACCCTGCCGCAAGCTGACCGAAACCGCCCGGGCGGCCGGCCATCCGGTGGCGATCAAGATCTACCCGGGTGCGCACCACTCGTTCGACAGTTCCAATCCGGTGCGCTACGTTGCGGCGCGCATCAACCTGAACTCTCCAAGCGGGTACGGCGCCACCACGGGCGGCGATCGCGACGCCTGGAACGATAGTGTTCGCGAGGTCGCCGCATTCTTCGGCCGGCACCTGTGATTCTCGAGGCGACCATCACCTGCCCGTTCTGCGGCCACAGTCAGGCCGAGGCGATGCCCACCGACGCTTGCCTTCACTTCTATGAGTGCACTGCCTGTCGCGAGATGCTCAAGCCCAAGGCCGGCGATTGCTGCGTCTTCTGCTCGTACGGCTCCGCGAAATGCCCGCCGCGCCAACTGAACACATCACTGGGAGATCACAAATGACGACTGTCGCAAATATCGCCGTTGCACTGGTAGCGCTGCTGCATCTGTGGTTCCTCGTCCTCGAGATGTTCCTCTGGACCAAACCTCTTGGCCTTCGCACTTTTCGTCTGACACCCGAATTCGCCGCGGCTTCGAAATCGCTCGCGGCGAATCAGGGCCTGTACAACGGCTTTCTCGCCGCCGGGCTGGTGTGGGGTCTTGTCCTCGGCGGCACCGGAAACCCGATCAAGATTTTCTTCTTGGGCTGCGTCATCGTCGCGGGCGTTTACGGTGCGTTGACGGTGAACCGAAAGATTCTTTGGGTCCAGGGGCTTCCGGGCGCAATAGCGCTCGCTATAGTGCTGATGGCGTAACCGCGCCCGAAGTACGTCCCGATCACAACTCTTTTCCGCGCGCTTCCGGAAGATCCACACCAAAGGAGTCCACGAGACTCTGGTGCACCAGGATCGGCGCCTTGAAGCGAATCGCCAACGCGATCGCATCGGAGGACCGACTGTCGAAGACCTTCGGGGTCTTCCCCACTACGATCGTGAGGGCTGCGTAGAAAATCCCGTCCTTCTCCGTGATGATGACCTGCGACACTTTTGCGTCCAGGGATTCAAGGATGGTGTGCATCAGGTCATGCGGGAGCGGGCGCGGGGGTTTCTGTCCGGCGAGCGCCCCCTGGATGGATCCGGCGACGAGCGAATCCACGAAAACCGGAACCGCCTTCTTCCAGAACTTGAGCAGCACCACCGGTCCCACCTGGGAGAATATGACTTCGACGCTCTGCACCCGGACCTCCGGGCCCGCCGCAACGTTCGGCCGGTCTTCGGCCGCACCCGCGGAGACCACGAGCGAAAATGCGACGCTGGTTCCCACGAGGAAGGATCTGCCCAGTCTGTTCATAGCGTCCTCCTTCAGAACGTGTACTCTAATGCAATATTGAAAGCCCCCCAATGAGGAATTCGACCATGCCGTCGCGCCCAAGGCGTCGGTTCAACAGGAAGTCAAGGGACAGACCAGGGTGCTCAGCGGAGATACCGAAGTCGTGAGGCTCGCAGGCGGTCTATTGCTGTTCGTGTGTTGCGCCCTGCACGCCCAAGTGCCGCCCTCTCCCGCGGACAAAGCGGCTTACACCGGCCTCCTCGCCGCCGCGGCAAAAGGCGGGGTGGGGCAGATCAAGGCGCTCGTCGCGAAGGGTGCAAAGCCCGACATACGCGACGGCTACGGACGAACACCCTTGCACGTCGCGGCCTACGGCAGACATCACGAGGCGATGCGCGAACTGATCAGCGCCGGCGCCGATCCCAATGCGCTGGAGCGCGACCGCTACGACATCGTGACCATCGCGGCCGTCGCGAACGACGTGCCGACCCTCAAGGCGGCGCTGGCACTGGGATGCAGCGCGAAAAACATCACCAGCCGCTACGACGGCACCGCGCTGATTGCCGCCGCGCACCTGGGCCACGCGGAGGTCGTGCGCACGCTGATCGCCGCAGGCGCGCCGCTCGATCACGTCAACAATTTGGGTTGGACGGCACTGATCGAATCGATCGTGCTCGGCAACGGCGGCCCGCATCACACCGAGACGCTGAAGGCGCTGGTGGACGCACGGGCCAACCTCAACCTCCCGGACCGCAACGGAGACAGTCCGCTCGCGCTCGCGCGCTCGCGCCGCTACGACGCGATGGTCAAGCTGCTCGAGCAGGCAGGGGCGCGCTGAGTTTCATCCCCCCGCCAGAATCCTAGCCAGCGTCAACACCAGCATTCCGCCGGCGATCGTCAGCAGGATACTGCGCGTCGCCGCGGCGATCGCGAACGCGGCGAGGCCGCCGATCAGGCGCGGATTGTCGATCGATACCGCCCAGGCGCCGTGCGCAAACGCGAGGTCGGGAACGATGATTGCTACGAGCGCCGCCGCCGGCGCGTAGCGCAGCACCCGCTCCGCGGTGGGCGGAAGGCGCAGCCGGCTGCCGGGCAATATGAACACGGCGCGAGTCAAAAAGGCTACGACCGTCATGCCGGCGATCAGCGCCCAGCCGAAAGCGGATTCGCCTGCCACGCTAGCCCCCTTCCGCTTTCTGCGGGCCGAATCGCGCGACCGCGAGCCCGACCGCGACACCCGCCCCGATGGCCGCGAGCAAGCCGAGATTGAGCGGCAACCTCGCGGCGAGGAGCGCGACGCCTCCCGCGGCAAACGCTCCCCACACGACCGCGCGATCGAAGAGCAGCGGCATGACCAAGGCGATCAGCCCGAGCGTGCTCGCGAATTCAAGCGACCAGTCCTTGGGGATCATCGCGCCGGCGAAAACGCCGATCGAGGTCGAGACCTGCCAGCCGCACCACATCACGAGCGAACCGCCCAGAAAAAACCAGTGCTTGTGCGGATCGGCGTCCTCGGGGCGGAAGCGGGCGGCGAAGAGCGCGAAAACGCCGTCCACCGTGATGTAGGAAAGGAGCACCCGCCACGGCCGCGAAAGGTGCCCGAAGTGCGGCGCGAGCACGGCGCTGTAGATCACGTAGCGCAAGTTGACGACGAGCGTGGTGGCGAGCATCACCCACAGCGGCGCTTTGACGATGAGAAGCGGCAGCACCGCGAGCTGCGCCGAGCCCGCGAACACAAGCACGCTCATCGCGAGCGCCTGCGTCTGTGTAAGACCCGCGCTCACCATCGCGACGCCGGCGACGATGCCCCACGGCACCATGCCGACCAGGAGCGACGCCGAGGCGAGCGCGCCCTGGCGCAGCGCGGACACTTGCTGGTGGTCCAATCTCATGGCCCGTGGCAACTAAAAGAGCCGCGCTCGGCGGCCCTTTCTGATAATTGCCGCGGTACTCAATCTTCAGTTCGCCGTGATTCCGGCCGCCTTGACGAGCACCGCGTTCGTTCCGAGCTCCTCCTTGACGAAGGCGTCGAACTCCTCCGGCGCCATGGTCATCGGCTCGGCGCCGAGCTTCCCGATGCGCTCGCGCACCGCGGGCAGTTGCAGGGTCTTGAGGTTTTCCTGGTAAAGCCTCGCGACGACCGGGCGCGGGGTCTTCGTGGGGACGAACATGCCGATCCAGAAGTTGTATTCGGAATCCGGGAAGCCGGCCTCGATGGTGGTGGGCAGATCGGGAAAGGCCGAGGCGCGCTTCGAGCTTCCGACCGCCAGGGCCACGACCCTGCCGTCTTTGAGCATAGGCATGGCCGGGGCGATCGGGGAAAAGTAGAAATCGACGCGGCCGGTCATCACCTCGGTCAGCGCTTCGGGCGCGCCCTTGAAGGGAATGTGCACCGCCTCGAACTTCGCGCTGCGGCGAAAGCGCTCGGCGTTCAGATGCGTCGACGCCGCCGCCGAGGCGAAGTTGATCGACCCGGGCTTGGCGCGGGCCGCGGCCACGAGGTCGTGTACCGACTTGAACCCCTTCGAGGGGGCGACCACCAGCACCGTGGGCAGATTGGCGAGCGTAGTCACGCCGGCGAAGTCCTGCCCCGTATCGTAGGCAAGCGCCGTGTACAGGAATGGCGCGACGGTGTGCGCGGAGGAAGTCATGAGAATCGTGTGGCCGTCGGGATCGGCCCTTGCGACCTGCGCCGCGCCGATCGTCGTGCTCGCTCCCGGACGGTTCTCGACCAGCACCGGCTGGCCCAACTGCGCCGACAGGGGGTCGGAGAGCGTGCGCGCGACCAGATCGACCGCGCTGCCGGGCGTGAAAGTCACGATCATTTTCACCGGCTTTGCGGGCCAGGCCTGCGCGAGAACCTCCCCGCACATCACAGTCAGCCCCAACACGGCGAGCCAGCGACCCAAGTCTGCTTTTCTTGCCCGAATCATCGGATCTCCCCTTCCTCGATATACGCGGCCCATTCTACCGGCTAAAATTCCGCCCCGGAACAGCGCCACCACGAACGGGTCAGAGGAACGCATGCACGCCAAAACAACACCGGAACCAAAGTTGACTGCGCTCGAGGAGTTGAACGTCCGCGTCGCCCGCGAGCACTTCGCAGCCGAAAGCGCGCACGACACCGAGCGCACGCTCGCGACGCTTGCCGATGACATCATGTACCACGTCGTCGCCTCCGGTGCGATCGTGCACGGCAAGGAGGCGGTCTCGAAATATTACGACGTGTGGTGGACGGCGTTCCCCGACGTCACCATCGAGGTCAAGCGGCTGGTCGCCTCGGGCGAATGGGTGTTCGCCGAGAACGAGGTCACCGCGACGCACCTCGGTCCCTGGCTCGGCATCCCTCCAACCGGCAAGCGCACCGTGCAGCACCTGTGCGCGATCTGCCGGATGCGCGACGGCCTGATGATCGAGGAGACCGTGTATTACGATCAGCTCGAGCGCATCCGCCAGATCGGCGAGGTGCTCGAGCTGGACGGCCGGAGGCTGACCCTGCCCAAGTAGATTCCCGCTTACGCGGGAATGACGACATCCACGAGCCGACGGATCTACTCGACGTACGCCGGCGACTTGGGTATGCCGGCGCTCTGCACCTTGTCATGATTGATCCAAAGCTGCGCCTTGTTGACCTTGAGCAGCGCGGCGATCCTTTCCATGGACTGGCGGCTCTTTTCCTGGCTGAAGTTGAATACGGGTACGCGCCGGTTCGCCCAGTTGTCCTCGGAGTGCGTCAGGTCGCCCGAGAGCACGACCGCGCCCCGCTTGGGCAGACGCACCAGCAATGACTGGTGACCGGGGGTGTGGCCGGGAGTGGACAGGATCGTCACCGATCCGTCGCCAAACACATCGTAGTCACCGTTCAGCTTCAGGACGATGTCCGTGCGCAGCTTGTCGTAGTTCGACGGATCAAAACCGAACTTGGCGGCATTCGGGCCGAACGCGGCCTCGTATTCCATCTCCTGTATGTAGAGCCTCGCGCGGCTGAAGGTGTTGGCGTTGCCCACGTGGTCGGCGTGGCTGTGGGAGAACGCGATGTGGGTGACCTCCTCGGGCTTCACTCCGATCTCTGCGAGCTGCGATGCCAGCGTCTTGCGCACGATCGAGCGAATTGCGCCTCTTCCGCGCGTCACTCCTTCTGGTGATGAGGCGATCGAGTCATCGAGCCCCGCGTCCCACAGCATCAGCCCCTTGGCGTGCCGGATCAGGTAGCAGTGGTCGCTGAACTCCCAGTACTTGCCGACGTTCGCCCCCGGCGTCCAGGGCGACACGTCCTTCGTCTGGTTCTCGCCGCAGTCGAACACGTACATGCGCTGCAGGCCGCTCCGGGGCACGCTCGGCGTCTGCGCGCACGCGGCCAGCAGCACCGCTGCGGCCAGGGAGACGATGCCCAATCCCACATTTCCTGTTCTGCTCATAAAGCCTCCTTCTAGTCGATCTTCGATTCGTCGCGGTACATGACCTTGTGGCGGGTCTCCTTGATCCACTCGCCGATCTGCTCCGAGGTCATGTGGTTCTTGATGTCAAACCGGTCCCAGCTGCGGATCTGGTCGATCGTCTTCTTCCAGCGCTTGTAGGGCGCCTTCGCTGCCGGACCGAAGCAGAAGATGTCGATGATCGAGAGGTCCTCCGGCACTCCAAGCAGCGGACGCATCGCTTCTTGCGCGCTCTCCTGGCCGATCGCGGTGACCCACCAGACGTTGTAGCCGAGCGCCGCGGCGGCGAGGTGCGCCGACATGGTCGAAGCGGCCACGCTCTGCAGCAGGATACGCTCGGCGTTCTCGTGGTATCGACGGTCGAGATCGCTCCCGTCCATGAGCACGGGAAACGCCCGTGTCCAGCGGAAATCGGCGACCACGACTATCATCCCGGGCGCAGTCTCCAGGCCGCGGTAGTTCGGCGTCGGAAATTTCATCTTGAGCTTGGCGCGGCGCCGCTGCTCTTCGACGAAGTAGTCGGCGATCTTCTTCTTGGTTTCTGAATTCGTGACGATGATGTAGTGCCAGGGCTGCGCGTTCGCCCCTGAAGGCGCGTGGCGCGCCGCCTCGAGGATGAGATCGTAGTGCTCGCGCGGCACGGCGTAGCCCGGATCGAACTGGCGCGTCGTCAGCCGGTTGCGCATGATTTCGAGCAGCGCGTCACAGCGCTCGCGCGGGTGGGTAGCGCTTCCCATGTCGAACCTCCTCGATTACTTCCTGTCGGGCTCAAGCCGCACCACGTTCGCGGCGGGCCGCTCCTCGATCTGCGCCGACTCGATCTGCGCAAAGCGCTGGGAGATCTTCCGGCTCGAGACCTGCACGTCCTCCGCGTCCTGGTGCGCCTGGCGGATGTGGTCGGCGAGCTTTTTCATGCGCTCGTCGAACCGGCTGAAATCCACGCCCAGCTTGCCAAGCTCTTCCTTGATGACGTGGATGTGCCTGCGCGTCTCCACGTCCTTTAGCACCGCGCGCGCGGTGTTGAGCACCGCCATCAGCGTGGTCGGCGAGACGATCCACACCCGCCTGCCGTTCGCGTACTCGACCACTTCGGGGTTGTAGGCGTGGATTTCGGCGAACACGGCTTCCGCTGGAACAAACATCACCGCGCCGTCGGAGGTCTCGCCGGCGATGATGTACTTCCTCGCGATGTCGTCGACGTGCTTCCTGACGTCGGCCTTGAACTGCTTCTGGGCGAGCGCGCGCTCCGCCTCGTCCGCCTCGCGGTCGAACATGCGGTGGTAGTTCTCCAGCGGAAACTTCGAGTCCACCGGCACCATGCCGGTCGGCGGCGGCAGCCGCAGCACGCAGTCGACGCGCGTGCCGTTGGAGAGCGTGTACTGGAATTCGAAACCGGCGGGCGGGAGGACGTTCCTCACCAGCGCCTCGAGTTGCACTTCGCCGAAGGCGCCGCGGCTGCGCTTGTCCCCGAGCAGATCCTGCAGGCTGACGACGCTGCCCGTAAGGATCTCGATCTTTTTCTGCGCCTCGTCGATGGTCGCCAGGCGCTGCATGACGTTGACGAAGGTGTCGTTGGTCTTCTTGAAGCCTTCTTCGAGGCGCTCGTCCACCTTCCCCGCGATCCGGTCCAGGCGCTGGTCGATCTTGGCGGAAAGGCGCTCGCTCGACTCGGTAAGGTGGCGCCCCAGCCGGTCGCCCTGTTGCGTGAGCCCTGTGTGGAGGTCGGTCAGCATCGCACGGTGCTTTTCCTCAAGCAGCGGCGCAATGGCCGCGACCGGATCTTTCAGCCTTCGTTCGAGGGAAGCGATGCGCCAGGTTGCCCAGACAAGGACGAGAAGCGCAATGACGGATACGGTGAGAATGATCTCAGGCATGCGTCATTGTAGTGGTAGCCTGCACCGTGCGCATAGCGGCGCGGCCGTCGTAGCGGAATGTAGCGTGCGCCGCGCGCACGAAATTCTCGACCGCGTGCGCACGGCGCACGCTACACGCCCTCTCGCAGCGCATCCATCGGCGGTCGACTCAGTGCCGCGCGGGCGCCGGCCCAGGCATTGAGGACGACGCAGACAAGCCCGAGCGCCGGCCCCGCCAGCCAGATCCAGCCGTTCCAGAAGAACTCGAACTGGAATACGCGCGTCGCGAGCGTCCAGCCGATCGCGCTCGCGCCGAACGCGGCGAGGAGGCCTGCGATCGCGCCGAGCACGGCGAATTCGGCGCGCTGCGCGGCAAGCACCTGGGCCCGGCTTGCCCCCAGGGCGCGCATCACCGCCGCCTCGTGCGTGCGCTCGTCCTGGGTCGCGAGCAGCGCCGCGTACAGCACCAGCACTCCCGCCGCCAGCGCGAATGCGAAAACGAGCTGCACCGCGCCGATCAGCTGATCCATCACGCGCTGCGCCTGGGCGAGGATTGCAGTCACGTCGATCACGGTGACGTTCGGGAAGGCCTGCGACAGGCGCAGCGTCAGCACAGGATCGCCTCGCGGCGCATGGAAGGCCGCGATGTAGCTCGCCGGAAAGCCCTCGAGCAGCGCTGGGGTGGTGATGAAAAAGAAATTCGGCCGCATCGAATCCCACTCGAGCTTGCGCACGCTCGTCACGACCGCGGAGAAGCTGCGGCCGGCGGCGAGGAATTCGAGCGTATCGCCCACGCGGACGCCGAAGCGCTCGGCGATCCAGTACTCGATCGAAATCGCTCCGCGCTTGAGATCATCCGGGCCGAACCAGGCACCCGCGGTGACCTTGTTGTCGGGCGGCAGCTCGCTCATGTGCGTCACGTTGAACTCGCGCTCGATCTGGCGCTTAGCGCGCTCGTCCGAATAGTCGTCCGCTCCCACCGGCTTCGCGTTGACGGCGACGAGGCGCGCCCGCACCATCGGAAAAGTCTGCGGCTGCTTCACGCCGTTGCGCTCGAAGAATTCGGCGAGCGGCTGTCTTTGCTCGGGCTGGATGTTGACGAGGAACCGGTCGGGCGCGTCCGCCGGGAGCCGCCCGCGCCAGACGTCGATCAGGTCGGCCCGGATCACGGTGAGGAGTAGGATCGCGGTGAGCCCCACGGCGATCGCCACGATCTGCACCGTGTTGGCACGCGGTCGCCGCAGGAGATTGGCAAGGCCGTAGCGCCAGGAGATGCCTCCGGTCGTCCTGCCGTACCGCCCGATCGCCTTCAAGGCGCCGTAACCGAGCGCGGCGAAGATCCCGAAGGCCGCGGCAAAGCCGCCGAACACGTAGGCCGCGAGCTTGATCTCCCCCGCCTGCCATAAGAGCAGCGCGAACACGCTGACGAAACCCAGTACGTATACAGCGAGGGCGCCCTGGCTCGGGGGGCCGACGTCGCGCCGGATCACCCGCAGCGCCGGGACCTCCTTTAGCTGGAGGAGCGGCGGAAGCGCGCAGCCAAGGAGGAGTACCAGCCCGGTCGCGCCGCCCTGGAGGAGCGGGATCGGCCCGGGCGCAGGCAAGATCCCCGGGATCAGCGCCGCCAGCGACCAGGCGACCAGCTCCTGGACTGCGAAACCGAGCGCGCAGCCCGCGAGCGACGCCCCGAGCGCGAGGAGCAGAAACTCCCAGGCGAACAGGGCGAAGAGCTGCGATTGGGTTGCACCCATGCAGCGCATGACGGCGTAGCCGTCGAGGTGGCGCTCCGTGTAGCGCCTCGTGCCGAGCGCGACCGCCACGGCCGAGAGTATCACAGCGAGCATCGCGGTGAGCCCGAGGAAGTTCTGCGCGCGATCGAGTCCCGCGCGCACTTCGGGGCGCGCGTTCTCCAGACTGTCGATGCGCTCGCCCCGGCCCAATCGCGCCCTTGCCCATTGCTCGAACTGCTGAATCGATTCTCTCTCCCCTGCGGCGAGCAGCTGGTAGCTGATGCGGCTCCCGGGCTGCACCAGGCCCGTCGCGGGCAGATCGTCGAATCGGATCATCACGCGCGGCGCGAAATTCATGAAGGACGCGCCCCGGTCGGGTTCCACGGTCAGCACGGCATCGACGCGAAAGCGCGCATTGCCCAGCTCGAGCGCGTCGCCGGGCGAGAGTTTGAGCGCCGCCATCATGCGCTCGTCGAGCCACGCGGCCCCCTGCGGCGGAACCGAGTCGGTGTCCGCACCCTCGGTGTTCAAGCCGGGCGCGATTCGCAATTTCCCCCGCAAGGGGTAGCCCGGCGTCACGGCCTTGACCGCGGCGAGGAGGGCCTCGTCGCCCGCCCGCGCCATGCTGACGAAGTTCACGCTCTCCGCCCGGGAGAGGCCGCGCTTCGCGATCTCGTCGCGGAATTCCGGGCTCCAAGCGTGGTCGGCGGTCATCAGCATGTCCGCGCCCAGCACCTGGTGAGCCTCGCGCGTGAGCGCCTGCCGCACGCGGTCGGCGAAGAAGGCGACGCTGGTGACGCTTCCCGAAGCGAGCACCAGAGCGAGCGCGAGCACGCGCAACTCGCCCGCTCGCCAATCGCGCAGCAGCATGCGGAGGGCAAGTCGCAGCATCGCCGATCAGCCTTCGCGGTCGATGCGGCCGGCGGCCAGCCTGATCCTTCTCGCGCAGCGGCCGGCGATCGCCTCGTCGTGGGTCACCAGAAGCAGCGTCGTGCGCGCTTCCGCGTTCATCTCGAACATGAGCTCGATCACGCCTGCGCCGGTCGCGGCGTCCAGGTTTCCGGTCGGCTCATCCGCGAGAAGCAGCTTGGGCCTCGTGACGAAGGCGCGCGCGAGCGCCACGCGCTGCTGCTCGCCCCCCGACAGCGTTTTCGGGTAATGCCGCAGCCGCTCGGCGAGGCCCACGCGTGCGAGCATCTTTTCCGCGAGCTCCGCCGCCCGCGGCTCGCCCGCAAGCTCAAGCGGCAGCATCACGTTCTCGAGGGCATTGAGCGCCGGGAGCAACTGGAAGGACTGGAAAACGAAGCCGAGCAGCCGAGCGCGCAGCGCCGCGCGCCCGTCCTCGTCGAGGGCAAAGAGGTCGGCGCCATCCAGGCGCACCGCGCCTGAGCTCGGCGTATCGAGGCCGGCGAGCAGCCCGAGCAGAGTGGATTTCCCCGATCCGGAGGCGCCGACGATGGCGACTGCCTCGCCCGACATGACCTCCAACGAAATGTCCTGCAAAATAACCAGCTCGTTCGCGCCCGGGCTCCCGTTCGCAAGGCGAACGACCTTGGAGAGCCCGGTAGCCTGGACAATAGCTTGGGATGAATCAGACATGAGATCGATGCTTTTCGCCTTGCTGCTCGCCGCCTGCGGATCGGCGGGTGCCGCGCAGACGATCCTCGTATACGGGGACAGCCTCTCCGCCGCCTACGGCATCCCCCAGAACGCGGGCTGGGTGGCGTTGCTCGGCGAGCGCCTCAAACAAAGAAGGCTCGATTATACCGTGGTGAACGAGAGCATCAGCGGCGAAACCACGGCCGGCGGCGCGGCGCGCATCGGCCGCACCCTCGCCTCGGTCAAACCCGCGATCGTGATCGTCCAGCTCGGCGGGAACGACGGCCTGCGCGGGCTGCCGGTGCGAGAGATCAAGGCCAACCTCACCGCCATCATCCGCGCGTCCAAGCGGGCGGGAGCGCGCGTCCTCCTCGTCGGCCTCCAGATGCCGCCCAACTACGGCGCAAAATACACCAACGAATTCCGCTCGGCGTTCCGCGAAGTGGCGCGCGACGAACGCACCGCCCTCGTGCCCTTCATCTTCGAAGGCGTCTCCGACACGCGCGAAATGGTTCAGGAGGACAACATCCACCCCACCGCCGCGGCGCAGCCGATCATGCTGGAGAACGTGTGGCGGGGGCTGGCGGGGATGGTGGTGCCCTCCAAGCAAATAGGCAGGAGTGGCGGCTACGACAGCGGGTCGCGGTCTGAAACAATATCTAGCCGAACTTGGCGAGCCAGGGTTATTTCCCGGGTTGCGTTACTCAAGATTTGGGGTGAATCCCTGGTCTTGGTGGCGTCCCCAAGGGGACGCACACTTGACGCGCCCCAGGAGGATTAGCCTGGGAATGGCGGGTCGCGGCGTGAACCCGTCAGCGATTGACGTAGCCGACGAAGCCCGAGTCGTTCAGCAACCCTGTGATCGCGAAGAGAATAGCACCGTCGACCGAGCGGTCCGCGCCGCCGGGGGAGCCGTTCGTAGCTGGTATCGTCGCCACGGTCCCGTCGCCAAGCCGAGCTTCAAGAGCCAAGGTCGCGTTATATCGAGTCGCGAACGGGATAGGGACGACGTCAATCCTGACATCGCGCATTCTCACGGTAATCGTCTTCTCCCCCGAGCCTACTTTGACGCCATTCTTGCCCAAATGGCGGCTGATCATTTCGATCGCCACATCGGTAAGCTGCCGCATGTCTGCCTCAAAAGTCATGGCGCCCTGCGAGCCGATGGGCATCCTGGTTTCCGACGGATAGCCGTTATTGAGAGTGATCGTCTGCGGCGCATTCAGCTTCTGCGTAGTTCCGCGCACGTCGAAGGTGTGGGGATTGGCCACTACCGGCACGGTGCCGCAGCCCTCAAGCGCACCGATGAAGGCGATGACAAATGGGGACAACCAAACTAGCCGAAAAGCCTGGGACATGTGAGACCCCCCCTTTCGCGTGTCACGTATCTTTGTGGATGTTTCCGCGATGATCGCGACCGCAGCAGCGGGAACGTCGCGAACTCTCGTGATGGTGCGAGAAACAGCATACAGAATACGGACGGTGGTTGCGAGCGGTAGAAATGAGGACAATCAAGCCTTTGTTTATTCTGGCGTCCCCAAGGGGATTCGAACCCCTGTTACCGCCGTGAAAGGGCGATGCTGTCTGAGCAGAGCTGATGGCCTCGGGTGCTTTCTGCACGTGGCCGACCCGAAGGCGATCCGCCACATCTAGACGACTGCTAAGGTGACCTCGCCCACTCTCATTGCACCGACAGCATGGGCGGAAGCGAAACCCTCAGCCTTGAATTTTTCGAGTACTTTCTTTTCTGCCCCCGGCGCGCACGCCACCAACAATCCGCCGCTCGTCTGCGGATCGCTGATGAGCTTCCTCTTCCATTCGGGCGCACCCGCGGGCATGCGCACTTCGTGACCGTAGCCTTTCCAGTTGCGGTCCGACGCGCCGGTCGCGGTCCCCTGCTTCACCCATTCGAGCGCCTCGGGCAAGACTGGCAGGTCGTCGAACCGAATTTCCGCTCCGAGCTTCGAGCCGCGGCAGATTTCGAGAAGATGCCCCGCGAGGCCGAAGCCGGTGACGTCGGTCAAAGCGTGAACGTCTTCCATTTCCGCGAGTGCAGTGCCCGGGGTATTGAGCTGGGTCGTGACTTCCAGCATCTGCTTGTAGCCTTCCGGAGACAGATTGCCTTTCTTCAGCGCCGCAGAAAGGATGCCGACGCCGAGCGGCTTGCCCAGAATGAGCACATCGCCCGCGCGCGCGCGGTCGTTGCGCTTGACGTTCTTCGGATGCACGAGCCCGAGCCCCACCAAGCCGTAGATCGGCTCGAGGGTGTCGATCGAGTGGCCGCCGGCGATGGGGATTCCGGCCAGAGCGCACACAGACTCGCCGCCCGAGATGATTCTCTGAATGACTTCGACGGGCATCTTTTCGAGCGGCATGCCGACAATCGCGAGCGCGAAGATCGGTTTCCCGCCCATCGCATAGACATCCGAGAGCGCGTTGGTCGCAGCGATGCGCCCGAAGTCGTAGGGATCGTCGACGATGGGCGTGAAGAAATCGGTGGTAGCGACGATCGCCTGCTCGTCGTTGAGCCTGTACACCGCCGCGTCGTCGCTCGACTCGATGCCGACGAGCAGATCCTTCGGCAGCCCGCGGACCGGCGTCTTGGCGAGGATTTCAGAGAGGACGGCGGGCGCAATCTTGCAGCCGCAGCCGCCGCCGTGGGAAAACTGCGTCAGGCGGATCAGGTCGGCGGGTGCGTTCATGGATAAAATGAGGCCGTGGATTCAAAGCGTTCGAACGCCGTTACCGTAGCACAGCTCGATGCCTTTGACGAGGTCATCGACGTGCGCTCACCCGCCGAATTCGCGCTCGATCACGTCCCGCAAGCGGTGAACTGCCCCGTGCTCGACGATGCGGAGCGCGCCCAGGTGGGGACGCTCTACAAGCAGGTCTCGCCCTTCGACGCAAAGAAACTGGGTGCGGCGCTCGTCTCGAAGAACATCGCGCGGCACATCGAGGAGCATTTTCGCGGCCACGGCCGCGCTTGGAGGCCGCTGGTCTATTGCTGGCGCGGCGGGCAGCGCTCGGCGGCGATGGCTCACGTGCTGCGCGAAGTGGGCTGGGAGGCGGCGACCCTCGAAGGCGGCTACCGCGCCTACCGGCGCGAAGTTCTGGCGCAACTCGAGGCGCTGCCCGCTCGATTCCGGTTTCGGGTGGTGTGCGGAGCCACGGGCTGCGGCAAGAGCCGGCTGCTCGCCGCGCTTGCGGCACAAGGTGCGCAGGTCCTCGACCTCGAGCGCCTCGCCTGCCACCGCGGATCGCTGCTCGGGGAGCTTCCGGGCGAGCCTCAGCCTTCGCAAAAACTGTTCGACAGCCTGGTGTGGAGCATGCTGAAGCGGCTCGACTCCGGGCACCCCGTTTTCGTCGAGGCGGAAAGCAAGAAGATCGGCCAGCTGCAGGTACCCGCCAAGCTCCTCGAGCGCATGCGCGAGAGCGATTGCCTGCGCCTGGAAGCGCCCACGCCCGAGCGCGTGCGCTTCCTCATCGCGGAGTACCGGCATTTTCTGGCGCAGCCCGCCGCGCTCAAGGAAAGGCTCCGATGTTTGACGAGCCGCCATGGCCATGCGGTCATCGAGCGCTGGCTCGCTCAGACCGACTTGGGCGCATGGAGCGAGCTGGTCGAGGACTTGCTCGTCACCCATTACGACCCGTCCTACGTGCGCGCGGCCGCGCGAAACTACTTGCATTATGATGATGCCCGACGCTTAACCCTCGAGCGGCTCGACGAAACCGGATTAGCGCAAGCCGCCGCGGAGCTGTTGAATGGCAACGCTTGAGCGGGCGGACGCATACGAAGGGAAGGTACCGTGTTCTTCAAGCAACTTTTCGATCCGGCGTCGTCCACTCTCACGTATCTCATCGCCGACGACACGGCTCACGAGGCGGTTCTGATCGATCCGGTGGCCGATCAGGTCGAGCGGGACGTGCGCCTCTTACGCGAGCACGGCCTCAAGCTCAAGTACACGATCGAGACCCACGTGCATGCCGATCACGTGACCGCAGCGCAGGCGTTAAAGCAGGCTACCGGAGCGCAGACCGTGGTCGCGCGCGACTGCAACGCTCAAGGGTACGACAGGCTCCTTCAGGACGGCGACGTGATCCTGTTCGGCCACGAAGAGATCCTTGCGATCGCCACTCCGGGTCACACGCCGGGGAGTCTCTCGTACCTGTGGCGCGACCGCGTCTTCACGGGCGACACGCTGCTCATCGGCGGTTGCGGGCGCACCGATTTCCAGAACGGCAGCGCCGAGGCGCTGTGGCACAGCATCACGGAAAAACTGTTCGCGCTCGACGAGCAGATCCTTGTCTACCCGGGCCACGACTACAAGGGACGCCGCGTGAGCAGCATCGGGGAGGAGAAGCGCTTCAACGCGCGCGTCGCCGGCAAGACCCGCGAGGAATTCCTCAAGACGATGGCGAACCTCAACTTGCCGATGCCGGCGCGCATCCACGAGGCGGTTCCGGCCAATCTCGAAGCGGGCGCCGGCCAGCCCGCGGTCGAGAGCGCTCCCAGGCAATGGGCCGAGCTTGAGGACCGCGTCTCCATTCAAAACGTTTCAGCCAGGCAACTCGCCGAAGCGCTTGCCTCGGGTGGGGTACAACTCCTGGATGTGCGTACGCCGAAGGAATTCGAGACCGTGAGGATCGCCGGCTCGGTCAATATCCCCCTGGACCGGCTCGACCCCGCCGCCCTGCTCGGCAGCATGAACGCAGACGACCCGTTGTATTGCGTGTGCCAGACGGGCACGCGCAGCCAGCTCGCTGCCGGCAAACTGCGGGCGGCGGGATTCCGCCGCGTCGTGCACGTGGACGGCGGGACCAATGCGTGGGCGGTGGCGGGACTGCCCGTGGTACGCGGCAGTCCGGTGGGCGCGTGAAAGGCCGATGAGGAAAACAACAAGTGACTTCTAAAGACGATCCGCGGCCGATGGTTCTTTCGCTCGTCAGCGTCGGCGCCGACGAAGAACGGTATCTGCGCTCGGTGCTCGCACTGCTCAAGTCCTACCTCGAGCCCTCATGGTGTGTCGCGGCTCGCCTGGGCGATCTGCCGGACGCAGTCCTCGTGGACATGGACAACGAGGAAGGGCGCCAAGTCTGGGAAAACGTGCATTTCGGCGATATTCCGCGCATTGCCTTGAGTCGCGACCGGGTGCTGGCCGCGGAATGGACGCTGCTCAAGCCGATCCGCCCCGGCGGTGCGCACAGCCTGACGGAGGTCCTTTCCGCGGTCGCGGGAAAGATGCAGCTATCGGCTCCCGAGCAATCGTCGCCTACGTCCAAATGGAGCCCGTTCGCCAATCTGGTGCGCAAGGCGTTCGGCGAGTCATATCCCGCGGACGTCATGCTCGCGAAGGGCTCTGTCGTGGTGGTCGATCCTCCGGCGCAGGTCTACTACTCTTCGAGGACCACTGACGAACTGGTTGCGCTGCTGCGCAACCGGCGCCGCATCGACGGAAAGGTCGTCGCCGTCCCCGACGCGCGCAAATTCGCCGGCCGGCTCGCCAGATGGGGGATCATGCCGCGCCCGCTCGAAGAGCTGCTGTGGCTGACGGGTCTTGTCACTGGTGCGGGTGAGTCTCTCGGCGGCTGGGATCCTCGCGAGCCCGTCCGGCTCAGTCGATGGCCGAACTTCGCCTCCCTCCCTCACCGGCAATGTCACTTGAAGATGGCGGCGATCCTGACGGCCCGCGCCACGCTCGCCAGTGCGCTGGCCGATGCGTGCGAGGTGGCTGCCGGAGACGCGGCGGATTTTCTGAATGCCTGCGCAGAAATCGGAATACTCAAATCCGGGCACCCGTAGGGTTCTCACTCCGGAAGTTTCAACCAAGACGAGGCGAACGAGTGCAGCCCGGCTTCGCCTTGCGCACCCGGGTTCTACAGAGCTCCCAGTACCTTCAGGTGCGTCACGACGCTCCGTCCCAGCGCCGAGAGCGCGTAGCCGCCCTCCAGAATCGACACGATCCTTCCGCCGGCGTACTTGTCCGCGACTTCCTTGACTCGCTGCGTGACCCAGGCGTAGTCGGCCTCGGTGAAGCGCAGCGCGGCCATGTCGTCCTCGACGTGGGCGTCGAAGCCCGCCGAGATGAAGATCGCCTGCGGCTGCAGCTCGTCGAGCGCCGGCATCCACACTTTTTCCACCGCGGCGCGCAGCGCCCTGCCGTCGGAGCCCGCCGGCAGCGGCACGTTCGCCATGTTGGGCGCAACGTCCTCGGCGCCGCTGTAGGGATAGAACGGGTGCTGGAATATGCTTGCCATCACCACGCGCTCGTCGTCGCTGAAGATGTCCTCGGTGCCGTTGCCGTGGTGTACGTCGAAGTCGATGATGGCCACGCGCGAGAGGCCGTGCTGCTCGAGCGCATGTTTGGCCCCGACTGCGACGTTGTTGAACAGACAAAAGCCCATCGCGCGGGTGCGCGTCGCGTGATGGCCGGGCGGGCGCACCGCGCAGAAGGCGTTGTCGGCGCGCCCGCCGATCACGAGATCGGTGGCGAGCACCGCGGCGCCCGCTGCGTGCAGCGCCGCATCCCAGGTATGCGGGCACATCGCGGTGTCGGGATCGAGATGCACGATTCCGGCCTGCGGCGAGGCCGCACGGATCGCTTCGATGTATTCGAGCGGATGTACGCGCGCGAGCTCGCTCACTTTGGCTGCAGGCGCTTCGTGACGCTCGATGAGCCCCGCGATCCCCGAGGAGATGAGATGGTCTTCGATCGCGGCGAGCCGCGCCGGGCTCTCCGGATGGTGGCGGCCCATGTCGTGCCTTGCGCAGTCGGCATGGGTGATAAACGCCGTAGTCATGAACCTTGTTCCTTCCGTCCAATCATAGCGGCTTTCCATTAAACTGACGACTTTCATCGAGCCGGTTTGCCGGCACAGCGCACGAAATGTCCTATCCACTGATTCAAGGCGTCGTCCAGCAGGCGGGAAAAGTCATTCTCGGCAAGGAGCGCCAGATTCGCCTCGCGCTCGCCTGCCTGCTCGCGCACGGGCATCTCCTGATCGAGGACCTGCCCGGCGTCGGCAAAACCACGCTCGCGCAAGTGCTCGCGAAGCTCCTCGGACTGAATTTTCATCGCATACAGTTCACCAGCGACATGCTCCCCGCCGACATCATCGGCGTGTCGGTGTACGAGCGCGAGAGCGCCAGCTTCAAGTTCCACGCCGGGCCGATTTTCGCGCAGCTGATTCTCGCCGACGAAGTCAACCGCGCCACGCCCAAGGCCCAGTCGGCGCTGCTCGAAGCGATGGAAGAGCATCAGGTCACCACCGAAGGCGAGACGCGCCGGCTCCCCGAGCCCTTCTTTGTCGTCGCGACGCAGAACCCTTCGCATCTCGTGGGCACCTTTCCGCTGCCCGAGTCGCAGCTCGACCGCTTTCTGATGCGGATCGAATTGGGTTATCCCGACCGCGATGCCGAGCGCACCCTGCTCCAGGGCGCGGATCGCCGCGACATGATCGCCGGGCTCGATGCCTGTCTCGCCCCCGGCGAGCTGATGGATTTGCAGGCGATGGTGAAGACCGTGCACGTCGCCTCGCCGCTGCTCGACTACATTCAAGCGCTGGTCGAGCATTCGCGCCGCTCGCCGGAGTACGCGACCGGCCTCTCCCCGCGCGCCGCGCTCGCGCTGGTGCACGCCTCGCGCGCCTGGGCGCTGATCGAAGGCCGCGACAAGGTCGTCCCCGAGGACGTGCAGGCGGTTCTGCCCGGAGTGGCCGGCCACCGCCTGCGCCCCGTGCACGACGGAATCCGCGCATCGAGCATCGACAAGGCGAACGGCCTGATTTCCGCCGTGCCGATCCCATGATGCTCGACCGCATACTGCAATATTCGCAGGCCTACAATTTCTTCCAGTGGGTGTTCAGGCGGCACGCTCCCGAGCCGGGTGTAGTGTTTCTCAGCCAGCGCCGCGTCTATATCCTGCCGACGCGTCACGGCCTCACTTTCGGGGCAGCGGTCGTCCTGATGCTGATCGGCTCGATCAACTACAACCTTTCCCTCGGCTACATCCTCACGTTTCTACTCGCGGGCCTGGGCATCGTCTCGATCCTGCATACGTTCCGGAATCTCGCGCACCTCTACGTTTCCGCCGGACGCGTGGCGAGCGTGTTCGCGGGAGACACCGCAAAGTTTGAGATCGTCCTGGAGAACAAGAGCGACTTCGATCGCCATTCGCTCGATATCCTCTGCCGCGAAGCCACGGCAAGCTGCAACGCGCCCGCGCGCGCGCACTGTTCGGTCGTGCTCCCGCTGAAAGCCGAAAAGCGCGGCTGGCTGCAGCTCGAACGGGTGACGATCGAAACGCGGTTTCCGCTGGGCTTGATGCGCGCCTGGAGCTACGTGCAACCGGACATGCGCGCCTTGGTCTATCCGCGACCCGATACGGCCCCCCTGCCCCTGCCGTATTCGGATGCGGACACGGGCGACGCGGTCTCGGCGGGCGCCGGAACCGACGATTTCTCCGGCCTTCGGCCTTACCAAGCGAGCGATTCCCCGCGCCATATCGCCTGGAAGTCCTCGGCCCGGAGCGACCTCCTGCTCACCAAGCTTTTCGCCGGACGGGCCGCCTCCGAGCTTTGGTTCGACTGGGACCAGCTCCCCGCGAGCATGCATGCCGAAGCGCGCCTGTCGCGCCTCGCGCGCTGGGTGCTGCTCGCCGAGGAACGCGGGTTGCGCTACGGGTTGAAACTCCCCGGCGTCACGGTGCCGCTCGGCGAGGGGTTCGCGCACAGGGAGCGTTGCCTGAAAGAACTGGCGATCTACGATGGCTGACCGCGGCTCCGCAATGACGCTGCCGGCGCCGGCGTTCGCAGTGCTGGTCGCAGGCGCCACCCTCACAGCGGCCCCGCACACGCTGTGGCTGCCCTGGTGGGTCAACGTGACCGCGGGGGCTCTGCTCCTGTGGCGCGCCGCCCTCGCCCTCCGCGAACGCGCCCTGCCTCCACGCTGGCTGCTGGTCCTTTTAACCCTGGTCACGGCGGTCGGCGTGTATTTTTCCTACGGCAGATTCATGGGCCGGGACCCGGGCGTGACGCTGCTCGTGCTTCTTCTTTTCCTCAAGCTGATGGAGACGCGCGCCCGGCGCGACGTGTTCGTCGTGGCTTTCCTCGCCTATTTCGTCGCCCTGGCCAATTTTTTCTATTCTCAATCCATTCAGACGGCGGGGCTGATGCTGCTCACCGTAGGGATCACGACGGCGGCGCTGGTCGGGTTCAGCGCGCCGGCACGGCCCATCGTCGATTACTTCAAGACGGCCGGCCGCATGCTCGCCCAGGCAGGCCCCGTGATGCTGTTGCTGTTTTTCCTTTTTCCTCGGGTGCAGGGGCCTCTCTGGGGATTGCCGCAGGATGCCTACACCGGAGTGACCGGCCTATCCGACAGCATGTCGCCCGGCTCGATCAGCGCGCTGTCTTTATCGGACGCGATCGCGTTCAGAGTGAAATTCGAGGGCGCGCCGCCGCCGCGCAACCGGCTTTACTGGCGCGGGCCGGTGCTCTCGGATTTCGACGGTTTCACCTGGAGAGTGGGCCTGCCCCAACTGCGCCGGGACTTAGACCTCGAAGTCAGCGGCGCGCCGATCGATTACGAAGTGACCCTCGAGCCGCACAACCGGAATTGGCTGTTCCCGCTTGAAATGCCGGTGCGCGTTCCATCGACCGCCCGCGTCATGACCGATTACCTCGTGATCTCCCTGACGCCGATTCGAACGCGATTGCGCTACGCGATGCGCTCCCACCCGGACTTTCAGGCGAAAGGCGGAGCCCATCCCCAAGATCTCGGAACTGCGCTCCGGCTTCCCCGCGGCGTCAATCCCCGCGCCCGTGCGCTGGCGAGCGAGTGGCGCGAGTCGGTTGCCGACGACCCCGCGATCGTTCGCCGGGCCATCGAGTTTTTCCGCGGGAGCCGCTTCGAGTACACCCTGGAGCCGCCGACGCTCGGCGCAAACTCGGTGGACGAATTCCTGTTCAACACCAAGCAGGGATTCTGCGAACACTTTGCGTCGAGTTTTGTATTTCTGATGCGCGCCGCCGGGGTGCCCTCCCGCGTCGTGACCGGTTACCAGGGAGGGGACACCAATCCGGTAGACGGCTACATGGTCGTGCGCCAAGCCGAAGCCCATGCCTGGGCGGAAGTGTGGTTGCCCGAAAACGGCTGGACGCGCGTCGATCCTACCGCGGCAGCAGTGCCGATCCGAGTCGAACTCGGCATCACGGCCGCGGCGCCCGCGGGAGCCACCTTGCCGCTTCTGATGCGGACCAACATGAACTGGCTCAAAGCCGTGCGAAACAACTGGGAAGCGCTCACCAACCAATGGAACCAGTGGGTGCTGGGCTACAACCCGGACCGGCAGCGCGAGGTGCTTTCGTGGCTGGGCGTGCAGCAGCCGAGCTGGCAAACCATGACGGTGATGCTGTTCTGGGGCGTAGCCGGTGTGTTGCTGCTCATCGCACTATGGCTGCTTCGCGGCATTCAGCGCGAAGACGCTGTACAGCGCGCGTGGCGGCGCTTCTGCAGCAAGCTCGCCCGCGCGGGGCTGGCGCGCTCAAATGTCGAAGGCCCGCTCGACTACGCAGCCCGCATCGCCGGTCGCATGCCGGCGCGCGAGACTGCGGTGCGCGCGATCGTTTCGCTTTACGTCGATCTGCGCTACGGTCCGCGCGCCGAGCTTGATTCGGTTGCGCGCCTGAAGCTACTCGTACGGGAATTCAGGCCTTGAGCGTTCTGCATCGCATCCTCTTCGCTCTCGCGCTTGCGCTGCAGATGACGCCGGCGGGCGCGGAGCCGCCCGCCTACCTTCAGCGCAAGGACGTAGCGCAGTTCATCGATGAGATGGCGCAGAAGCACGGCTTCACCCGCAAGGAGCTCGGCCGCGTCTTCGGGCAGGCCCAGTTTCAGCCGGCCATCATCAAGGCCATGGAGCGGCCTCCCGAATCGCCGCTGTCTTCCTGGCAGTTTTACCGCGCGCTCTTTCTCAATCCGCAACGCGTCGAAGCCGGCGTGCAGTTCTGGAATCAGCACGCCGAGGCGCTCGGGCGCGCCGCGACGGAGTTCGGCGTTCCCGGCGAAATCATCGTCGCCATCATCGGAGTGGAAACCGTCTACGGTCGCAACGTCGGCGCCTATCGGGTGATCGATGCCCTGGCCACGCTCGCGTTCGACTATCCGAAGCGCGCAGAATTCTTCAAGGAGGAGCTGGAAAACTATCTGCTCTTTACCCGCGAGATGCGTATAGACCCGCTTGTGGTCAAGGGATCCTACGCGGGGGCGATCGGCATCCCCCAGTTCATGCCCGGAAGCTACCGGCGTTTCGCGGTGGACTACGACGGCGACGGTCGTGCCGATCTCGCCACGAGTCCCGCCGACGCCATAGGCAGCGTCGGTAATTTCCTCAGGGCACACGGCTGGGCACGAGGGGAGCCGGTGGCATTCGGCGCGCAGGTGACGGGTGAGGGCTGGCGCAAGCTCGTCGATGCGGGAATCACGCCGGTGTATCGCGCCGCCGATCTTCCCGGGTTCGGAGTCAAGCTTGCCGTCCCCCTAACCTCCGACACATTGTGCGCGCTGATCGAGCTGGAAACGCAGGGGCAGCCATCCGACTTCCGCGTGACTTTGCAGAATTTCTTTGTTCTGACGCGTTACAACCGCTCCAGTTTCTATGCCACCGCGGTGCTCGATCTGGCCGCGGAGCTTGCTCGGGCAAGCCCGAGGCCGGCTATTTCTCCGACAGTCAGTATCCAAAGGGGAACCCCTTGAATCCTGCGGCGCGACCCTACCGCTATTACGAGTTCGTGATGGCGGCGTTCGTCACCGTTCTGATTTGCTCCAATCTCATCGGCCCGGCCAAGATCGCGCAGGTCGATATTGCGCTGATCGGGGCAGTCTCGTTCGGAGCGGGCGTGCTGTTTTTTCCGATTTCGTATGTCTTCGGCGACATTCTCACCGAGGTCTACGGCTACGCCCGGTCCCGGAGGGTCATCTGGGCCGGATTCGCCGGCCTCGCTTTTGCGGCCCTGATGGCGTGGATCGTTGTCTGGCTGCCCCCGGCGCCCTTCTGGACGAACCAGGCCGCCTACGAGATCGCGTTCGGCTCGACCTGGCGCATCGCCGCCGCTTCCTTGATCGGGTTCCTGTGCGGGGAGTTCGTCAACTCGTTCGTCCTGGCGAAGATGAAGATTCTCACGCAGGGGCGGTGGCTCTGGACGCGCACTGTCGGCTCGACGATTCTCGGCGAAGGCGTCGACTCCCTCATCTTCTATCCGCTTGCGTTCTGGGGAGGCGGATTGATTCCGGATGACAAGCTGCCGCAGATCATGCTGGTCCAGTTCGTCTCGAAGGTCGCAGTAGAGGTGATGTTCACGCCGTTGACCTATGCCGTCGTCGGCTGGCTCAAGCGAGCTGAACAAGAGGACTATTACGACAGAAACACCGACTTCAATCCGTTTACGCTCAAGGCCTAGTCTGAAAAACTAAGAATTCACGCCGCTGGGGCGCATAGCTCGCAGGATACGCAGTAGAATGATTTGCACTTGAAGGGCACAGCTTGCCCAAGGGACTTTTTTGTGAATCGTCGCGGCAGTGAATACGATGTATCTTGTCTCGTCAACACAACCGAGCCAACGGTAGTCAACGCTGAGATCAACCGGATTTTTCACGAGCTGTATCCAACGGCGTCGACCGCCGAGATGGACCGGGCATTTCGCGACCTCGCCGCGCTCTACAGCGGACGGTATCCGGGCTACCACGCCTGCGACACGGCCTATCACGACATTCAACACGTGCTCGACGTGACACTCGCCATGGCGCGGCTGATCGATGGTTACGAGCGCGGCCGCGTCGGCCTGGAGCCGCTCGACGCGCCGATGTTCCGGCTCGGCGTAATCGCGGCGCTGTTCCACGACTGCGGTTATGTACGGGCGCTGGATGACACGCAGCACAAGACCGGAGGCGAGCTCACGCTGACGCACGTGTCCCGTGGCGTGAGCTTTCTCAGGGACTACCTGCCCAAGATCGGCATGGGCAACGTGGCGGAGATCGCCGGAGTATTGATCCATTTCACCGGCTACGAGATCCCGGTGGCCGAAATCACAGTGCCTACGCTCGCCTACAAGCTGCTAGGCCGCCTGCTCGGCTCGGCGGACATCATTGCCCAGATGTCGGACCGCTGCTACCTTGAAAAATGCCGCGACCGCCTGTACCCGGAATTTCTCGCCGGAGGCATCACCCGCCAGCGTCTTCCCGACGGCAAGGAAGAGATCCTGTACGCATCCGGGGAGGACCTGGTAAGGAAGACTCCGCACTTCTACCAGGGCGCAACCCACCGCCTGGACGCGGACCTCGGCGGGGCCCACCAGTACGTTCGGGATCACTTTGGCGGGCAGCACTTGTATCTGGAAGAGCTCAAGAAGAACATCGAATTCGCGCAGTCCATCAACGATGAGACCGACCGCGCCGCGCTAAGACGCACTCCTCCAAGTACGATCCCGGACGAGTCCGACTAGCGCGCCGGGATTTCTCCAGCGCGTGCGCGCAGCGTACGCCAGCCGCTTCTGCGGCCCGTCGTAGCCATCGCAGTACGCGGGCGGGTTTCTAGAGAAGTACGTCCTTGGACAAGCCGTGGCGGTCCAGAATGTTTCGCAGCTGCGCGAGAGACTCGAGCTGGATCTGGCGCACCCGCTCGCGGGTCAGATCGAGCGTCGCAGCGAGCTGCTCGAGCGTGAGCAACTCCCGCCCGTTCAACCCGAAGCGCCGCTCGATCACCACGCGCTGCTTTTCGTTCAACTCTGCGAGCCATTCGCGAACGAGCGACTCGACCTCGATCGCATGGAGCTGCAGCTCCGGGCTCATGCTGCTTTCGTCGGCAATCGATTCGCCGAGGGAAAGCATCGGATCGATATCCAGGGGCGTATCGAGCGAAGCGGTGTACTCGCTGTGCATCAGCACCTGGCGCACTTCCTCGGAGTCCTTGCCAACGAGGTGGGCGATATCCTCGACGGTCGGCTCGCACTTGGAGTGCGCCTCGAGGTGGCGCTTCGCCCGAAGCACGATGTTCAGCTCTCTGATCACATGGACCGGCAACCGGATGGTGCGCGACTGGTTCATGATCGAGCGCTCGATGTTCTGCCGGATCCACCAGGTGGCGTAAGTCGAAAAGCGAAAGCCCCGTTCGGGATCGAATTTGTCGAGCGCGTGCATCAGGCCGAGGTTGCCTTCTTCCACGAGGTCCAGGAGCGGCATGCCGCGGTTCAGATAGCCCTTGGCGACGTTCACGACCAGGCGCAGGTTGTGCTCGATCATCTTCTGCCGCGCGGCGAAATTCCCGGCCGCCGCGCGCCGCGCGAAACGCAGCTCCTCCTCCGGCGTGAAAAGGCGATTGAGGCCAATCTGATGAAGGTAGAGCTGGGTCGTGTCGCTCAGAGTAAAGACTTCCGCCGCATCGTTATTCGGTTCCCCGCGCAAAGATACGCCGCGCCCACTCACTGCTGCGTCGCCCTCAGGCCCCTCCGAGGCGCGAAACGCCGGCGCGATGGCATCGGCGAGGTCGCCCCCGACCCAATCCGCGTGGAGCTTGTGTTCGGGCGCGCCTGGATTCACGACGGCCGCGCCGGCAGAAGCTTCAACGGATCGACCGGTTTGCCCAAACGCCGGATTTCGAAATGGAGCTTCGCCTGGGGGGAATCCGTGTTGCCGATCTCGGCGATCTTCTGGCCCCTGACCACGTTCTGTCCTTCCTTCACGAGCACGTTGCTGTTGTGCGCGTAGGCCGACAGATAAGTTTCGTTGTGCTTGACGATGACGAGCTTGCCGTAGCCACGAGCCGTACCGCTAAAGACTACACGGCCGGAAGCCGACGCATAGACCGGATCGCCGATTTTGCCGACGATGTCCACACCCTTGTTGGTCGCCTCGGAAAAGCCGGCGAGAACGCGGCCTGAAGCCGGCCACATCCAGGCGACGCTGTCCGGACCCTCGACGGCAACTGGCGGCGGCGTCGGCGAATCGAGTTGAGACTGCGGCTTGGGCGGGGACTGCCGCAACAACATGGCGAGGTTCTCCTCCGAGTACGGCAGCTTCATCGCCTTGGGTCCGGTCTTGAGAAGCCCGGGTACGACCCGTGGAGCCTCCGTGCGGGACCCCGGTCCACCGCCGAGCGGACGCACTTCCACGGCGCCCGGCGCGATCGCCGGCTGCACCTGCACTCCGGCCTGCGGCTGTGCCGGCGCCGGCGAAAACAGTGCCGGTGGCCGCATGCTCAAGGTTTGTCCGGGCTGGATCAGGGCGGGATCGGTGATGTTGTTCCAGGCGGCGAGATCTTTGTAGTCCACACCGTAGTCGAGTGCGATGCTGTAAAGGGTATCGCCTCGCTTGACGGTGTAGCTCTCGGGCCGTTTTTCTGCCGGCGCCGCCGGCGTCGCGGCGGGTGGGCGCGCGGTACTCCGTTCGAAGACCGGCGCCTGGTATGGGCCGGCGCATCCGGCAAGAAGCGCGGCGCCGAGCACCGCGAAGTAAGTGCCGATCGGCTTCACTGCCTGCCACCTCTCAAAGGTACGAAACGCACGGCGTCGAGCCATTTTTCAGTCAATCCGGTCGATGTCTTTTCGATGAGGCAAAGAACTTGATTGTCGGCTCCCACGGGCACGATCATTCTGCCACCCTGCACAAGCTGCTGCACCAGCGCCTGCGGAATCCCGGGGGTGGCAGCCGCGACGATGATGCCGTCGAACGGTGCCGCTTCCGGCAGCCCCTGAGTGCCGTCGGCGTGCACCAGACGCAGGTTCGACAGCCTCAGGGGGCGCAGGTTGCTGCGCGCCTTTTCGAGCAATCCCGCGATGCGCTCGACAGAATAGACTTCCTTCGCAAGCCGCGCGAGAACCGCCGCCTGGTACCCACATCCGGTGCCGACTTCGAGCACGGTCCCGAGACGCCTCTCTCCGCCTATGGCCTCGAGCATGCGCGCCACGATGAAGGGCTGTGAGATGGTCTGCTCGAAACCAATTGGCAGCGCCGTGTCCTCGTAAGCACGGCTCGCCAGCGCTTCCTCGATGAAGATGTGGCGAGGAACGGCGGCAATTGCGGCGAGCACCGCTTCGTCGCGGATGCCTTTTTCCCGCAGCCGCGCGACCATCCTGTCGCGCGTGCGCTGCGAGGTCATGCCGATACCCCGGGCTTTCGAGAGCATCATTGCGCAAGCCACGACTTAACTACGGGAATCTGCAGCTGGTGCGAGAGGTCCATCTGCAGCGGCGTCATCGAAACGCGGTCTGCGGCGAGGGCGTAAAAATCCGTCCCTGGCCCTGCGTCCTGGGCGCTTCCGGCGGCGCCGACCCAATATACGGTTTCGTTGCGGGGATTGACCGTCTTGATCACGGGTTCGGCCTTATGGCGCTTGCCCAGCCGCGTCACTTCAACTCCCTTGAGTGCGTCGTAGGCGATGTCGGGTACGTTCACATTGAGCAGTACAGGCTCGGGCGGAGGCTGCCTCTGGAAACGCTCGACCAGCTCGCACGTTACTCTTGCCGCGGTGGCGTAGTGCCTGCCGGCCTTGCTTGCCAGCGAGATCGCCAGCGACGGGATGCCGAGCAGGTAGCCCTCGGTCGCCGCCGCCACGGTGCCCGAATAAATGGTGTCATCGCCCATGTTAGCGCCCAGATTGATGCCCGAGATGACCATGTCGGGCAGACCCTCAAGCAAGCCGGTCACGGCGAGGTGGACGCAATCCGTGGGCGTGCCGTTCACAAACAGGAAGCCGTTGCCGGACTTGCGCACGGAGAGAGGCCGATCGAGCGTGAGGGAGTTGGAAGCGCCGCTGCGATCGCGCTCGGGCGCGACTACGGTGATGTCGGCGAGACGGGCCAGTGCTTCTGCGAGAATCGTGATGCCGGGCGCGAAGTACCCGTCGTCGTTGCTGAGCAGAATGCGCACTTTGACTCTAACTCGTTGACTCTTAAAAGATCAGAGTTCGATATTGGGGTTCGATACCCTCAAACGTATCTTCGTTCACGTGAGGTTGAGGGTTGACGACCCCTGCTCTCCACCGCCAACCGTATCGCTGCTCTGGACTCGCGCAAGGCCAAGAGGAGGCATTATTGAAGCGCGGGCACACGCGGTGCATTCTACCAGCCGGACCCATTCATTCGCCGATGTGGAGGATCTGGCATTCGTGATCGACGCGGTCGAACGGCACACGGCAAATTCGCCCTCGCAACGGAACGACAGGAGCAACCCGGCATGAAACGCAGCGCACTCTCCCCACTTGGCAGGATCCTGATCTGTGCCGCCGCGATAGCTTGCGGCGCGCTGTCCTTCTCCGCGGCCGCGCAGGACGCCGCCGCCGGCTATCCCTCCCGGCCGATCCGCATCGTCGTCGGCTTTGTGCCGGGCGGCGCCACCGACGTGGTGGCGCGCCTGATGGCGCAGAAACTGCAGGAAGCGTGGGGCCAGCCGGTGGTGGTCGAGAACAAGCCCGGCGGTGGCTCGAACATCGGCTCGGAGCAGGTCGCGCGTGTGGCGCGTCGCCGAGACACAGAGTAGTCTTCTGCTGGCGCGGCGCTCCCGTCCGGGAAAGAACAAGCGCGCCGATTATTGAGGAGGCGACATGAACAAGCTCAGCCGCAGGGACGTCCTGAAGTTTGGCGCCGTGGCCGCCGCGGGCCTTGGCTTTCCGGCCATCGTCCGCGCGCAGTCCAAGGAGATCGTGATCCTCGGCCTGTGGGACCAGACCGGGGCCTTCGCCGACGTCGGGCCGATCAACGACCGCGGCATGAAGATGGCGCTCGAAGAGCGCGGCATGCAGATCCTCGGCCGGCCGATCAAATACATCACGCGCGACGGCGCCACGCAGGCGGGCACCTCCACGCGGCGCACCGAGGAAGCGGTGGACGGCGACGGCGCGAAATTCGTCATCGGTCCGTGGTCTTCCGGCGTGGCGCTCGCGGTGTCCGAGGTGGCCAAGAGGAAGAAGGTGCTGCACCTGTTCAGCGGCGGCACGGAGGACATCTCCGGGTCGCGCTGCCACCGTTACTCATTCCAATGGGCGGCGAGCCCCTATACCGCGGCGAAGACCGTGGTGGATTCTTTCATGAAGGCAAACCCCAAGGCGAAGCGCTGGCACCTGCTGGTCGCCGACTATGCCTTCGGCTGGTCGGTGGAGAAATACGTCAAGGAGGTCGGCAAGACGCACGGCATCGAGTTCGTCGGCGCCGACCGGCACCCGCTCGGTGAGCGCGAGTTCTCCAACTACGTGCAAAAGGCGGCGGCCAACAAGCCCGATGCGGTGGCGATGATCAACTTCGGCCTCGACGCGGTCTCCGGCGCGCGCGAGATCTTCAACTTCGGCCTGACGCCCAAAGTGCCGCTCATCATGACCTGGTCCTCGGGCGTGGAGGAGCTGGTGCAGCTTTCGCCCGAAATCCGCGAGAACATCTGGGTCGGCTCCAACTTCTACTATACCGCCGACACGCCGGTGGCGAAGACCTTCGTCAAGAGCTACGAGGCCAAATTCGGCAATCCGCCGGGCTACGCGCCCTCGGCCGCCTACTCGATGACGCGGCTGCTGCTCGCCGGATTCGACAAGGCCAAGTCCGCCGAGGTGCAGGACGTCGTCAAGGCGCTCGAAGGCATCGAGGTGAACGACATCGTCGGGCGCATGCGCATGGACGCGGCCACGCACCAGAACATCCGTCCGTATTTCTTCATGCGCTGCAAGTCCAAGGGCGCGATGAAGCACGCCACCGACTTCGCCGACATCATCGCGACCGGGGACGCGCCGCTGCCCAAGGAATACGCGGCCTGCAAGGACATCGGATCGCTCTGAGCGCGCTTCTAGAGCGGGTTCTAGCGGGCGTTCGCCTCTGAGCTTCGTCGCCGCACAGATCCTCAACGGGATCGCGACGGGCATGCTGTATGCCCTGATGGGGCTCGGCCTGTCGCTGATCACCGGGATCCTCAACATCCCGAACTTCGCGCACGGCGCCCTCTTCGCCGTGGGCGCCTACCTTCTGGCGACCGTCGCGGTCGCGATCGGCAACTTCTGGATCGCGCTCGTGGTGGCGCCCATCGGCGTGGCGGTATTGGGCCTCGCCATCGAGTACGCGGGGATACGGCGGCTGTATGCCGCGGGGCACGACTACCAGCTGCTGTTTACCTTCGGCCTCGCGCTGATCCTGAGCGAAGCCATCATCCTCATCTGGGGGCCGGTCGGCTACAGCTACCTGCCGCCGCCGGACCTGCGCGGCGGCCTTGACCTGGGCTTCACCTTCTATCCGAAGTACCGCCTCTTCGTGATGGTGATGGCGGGCCTGCTGGTGCTCGCCACCTGGTTGTTCCTCGAGAAGACGCGCTACGGCGCGATCATGCGCGCCGGCATCGAGAACAAGGAGATGGTGTCGCTGCTCGGCATCGACATCCATAAGCTCTTCACCGTCGCCTTTGCGCTGGGCGCCTACCTCGCCGGCATCGCGGGCGCGCTCACCGTGCCGATCCGCGGCGTGAACCCCGGCATGGGCGTGGACATGCTCGGCATCGCCTTCGTCGTGGTCGCGCTCGGCGGCCTGGGCAACCTCCTCGGCGCGATCGCCGCGGGTCTGCTCATCGGCGTCGCCCAGGCGCTGGTGGCCGGCTACTGGACCGAGGCTTCGACGGTGGTGATTTACGCGGTGATGGCCGCGGTGCTGCTCGTGCGGCCGCAGGGCTTGTTCGGCATCCGATGAAGAAACCAGCCATTCTTCTCCTCGCGGCGGTGGTCCTGCTTCCCTTCATCGTGCGCCCCGCCATCGCGACGGAGATCTGGATCTTCGCCATCTTCGGGCTGGGGCTGAATCTGCTGCTCGGCTACACGGGCCTGTTGTCCTTCGGCCAGTCCACCTTCTTCGGCTCGGCCGCCTACGTTGCGGGCTGGCTCCTGAAGTACTACGGCATCAACACCTTGTTCGCGCTCGGCATCGGGGTCGGCGTGGGCGCCGCTTCCGCCGCGCTGGTGGGCTACCTGTGCGTGCAGCGCTCGGGCCTGTACTTCATCATGCTCACCTTCGCGCTGAACCAGCTGTTCTACTTCATCGCCTACCAGTGGACCAGCGTCACCGGTGGCGAGGACGGCATGCCCGGCGTGCCGCGGCCGGCGCTCGCCGGCATCGACTTCACGAATCCCCTCGTCTACTACACTTTCGTTTCCGTGCTGTTCCTCGCCTCGCTGTGGATCATGAAGCGCATCGTCGAGTCGCCGCTCGGCAGGATTCTGCAGGCGATCCGCGAGAACGCGGTGCGCGCCGAAGCCGTGGGCTACAACGTGCCGCGCTTCAAGCTCCTCGCCTTCGTCATCGGCGGCGCCTTCTCCGGCCTCGCCGGCGTGCTCTACGCCATGCTGTTCGGCATCGTGCCGCTGGAGGCGATCGGCTTCGTGTTCTCCGGCAACGTGTTGTTCGCAACGCTCATCGGCGGCTCCGGCTCCCTCTACGGGCCGGTGATCGGCTCGTTCGTCTTCATCTGGCTATCGGAATCCATGAGCACCGTGTGGGCGCGCTGGCCGCTCTTGCTCGGCGTGGCGTTCGTCATTGTGGTGATGTTTTTCCGCGGTGGGGTTGTGGAAGCCTGGACGCGGTTCTGGTTATGGCGATCCTCGAAACAAAAGACCTGACAAAAGCGTTCGGCGCCCTCACTGCCGTCAACGCGGTGAGCATGCGGATCGAAGCGGGCTCGCTGCATTCCATCATCGGCCCCAACGGCGCGGGCAAGACCACGCTCTTCAACCTGCTTACGGGCACTTTTGCGCCGACATCGGGAAGAATCGTTTTTGACGGGAAAGACATCACCGGAACGCCGGCGAACCGGGTTGCACACCTGGGACTCGCACGCTCGTATCAGCGCACGAGCGTTTTTCCGGCTTTCAGTCTTTTTGACAACGTCTGGGTGGCCGCGTTTGCGACGGGAAAATCCTGGAACGGTTTGATGTGGAAATCCGCAAATGAATTTCCCGATGCAGCGGAGCGGGCCAGGCAGTCGCTGCGTGACGTAGGACTCGAAGGCAAATCAAGTCAACTCGCCCGCGAGATCTCGCACGGCGAGCAGCGCCAGCTCGAGCTCGCGATCGCGCTCGCCGCAGCACCGCGCGTGCTGCTGCTCGACGAGCCCGCCGCCGGCCTCTCGCCGGAGGAGACGCGGAAGATGGTGTCGCTGGTGCGCGCGCTGAAAGGGCGCTACACGATCGTTCTGATCGAGCACAAGATGGACATCATCATGAGCGTCTCGGACCGCATCTCGGTCATGCACTTCGGCAGCCTGATCGCCGAGGGCACGCCCGGGGAGATCCAGAAGAATCCCGAAGTGCGCCGCGCCTATCTGGGGGGAGTCGCGGCTTGATTCTCGAGATACGCAGCATCGATACCTTCTACGGGCTGGGTCACATCCTCCACGGCCTGTCGCTTCGCGTGGCCGAAGGCGAGGTCGTCGCCCTCCTCGGCCGCAACGGCGCCGGCAAGACCACGACGCTGCGCAGCGTCACCGGCCTCACCCCGCCGAAGAAGGGCGGGATCTTCTACAAGGGCGGCGACATTGCCGGGCTGGACGCCCACAGGATCAGCCGGATGGGAATTGCGATGGTCCCCGAGACACGCGATATCTTCAGCTACCTGACGGTGAAGGAGAACCTGTCCATCGCCCATCGAAAGAACTCGCGCTGGCAGATGGACACCGTGCTCGGGCGCTTTCCGGGCCTGAAAGAAAGGTTGAACCACAAAGGCCGCGAGCTCTCGGGCGGCGAGCAGGAAATGCTCGCCATCGCCCGCGCCCTCATGACCGGACCGGACCTCTTGCTGCTGGATGAGCCCTCCCAGGGTCTCGCGCCGATGGTGGTGAACGCCGTCATGGAAACCATCCGCGAGCTCAAAGCACAGCAGGTGAGCATGCTGCTCGTCGAGCAGAACGCCGAGATGGCTCTGCAGCTCGCCGACCGCGTCTACGTCGTCGACCACGGCAGCGTGGTCTTCGAGGGTTCGCCGGCGAGCCTGCGTGCCGCTGCGAATGTCACCGCGACCTACCTGGGCGTCGGAGGAGAAGCCTGATGCAAAAGCTCAATGAACTGACCGCGCGTGAAGCGGCGCGCCGCCTGGCGGCGCGCGAGATCACTGCCGAAGACCTGGCGCGCGCCTGCCTCGCGCGCATCGAGGAGCGCGAGAGCACGGTGGGCGCCTGGATCCATCTCGACCCCGATGCTGTCCTGGCGCAGGCGCGCCGGCTGGATGCGGGCCCGGTGCTCGGGGCCCTGCACGGGCTGCCGATCGGGGTCAAGGACATCATCGACACGATCGACATGCCGACCTCCTACGGCTCCGCGGTCTATCCCGGGCACCGGCCGGCCGCCGACGCGGCCTGCGTGGCGCTGGCGCGCGCCGCCGGTGCGCTCATCCTCGGCAAGACGGTGAGCACCGAATTCGCCTGGTTCCATCCGGGCAAGACCGCCAATCCCCGCGATCCGCGCTGCACGCCCGGCGGCTCCTCGAGCGGCTCGGCCGCCGCGGTGGCCGATGCGATGGTGCCGCTCGCCTTCGGCACGCAGACGGCCGGCTCGATCGTGCGGCCAGCGAGCTATTGCGGCGTCGTCGGCTACAAGCCGAGCTACGCGACCCTGCCGCGCGCGGGCATCAAGCCGCTCGCCGAGAGCCTCGACACCCTGGGCGTGCTGGCGCGCACCCCCGGCGACGCAGCGTTGCTCGTCGGGGTACTGAGCGGGCGCGACCTGCTGCCCTCGCCCCTCGCTCAAGCGCCGGTGATCGCGCTATGCCGCACGCACGAATGGCCCGCCGCGCACCCGGAAACCGCGGCCGCGCTCGAGCACGCGGCGCAAAGTGCCGCGCGCGCCGGCGCGAAGGTCAAGGACCTGGAGCTGCCGCGCGAATTCTCAGGCCTCCTGCAGGCGCAGATCGACCTCATGAACTACGAGGCGTATCGGGCGCTCGCGAGCGATCGCGTGCACCAGCTCGCGGGCTTGAGCGACACGCTGAAGAAACTGCTCGATAGTGCAGGCAAAGTCGATGCCGCCCGCTACGACGCAGCCCGCGCGCTCACCGCCACCTGCCGCGCCATGCTCGGCGACGTGTTCGCCGACGCCGACGTCATCCTCGCCCCCAGCGCGCAGGGCGAGGCGCCGAGAGGATTGGCCGCGACCGGCGACCCGATTTTCTGCCGCATCTGGACCTTGCTTGGCGTACCGGTGATGAACATCCCCTGCAGCCAGGGGCCGAACGGCCTGCCCGTTGGGGTGCAGATCGTCGGCCGCAACAACGACGACGCCCGCGCCCTGGCGGTCGCGGAGTGGCTGCAGCAACGACTCTGACGTCCAGCCATGCAATGGCCGACAACAATCAGCACTCGTTCGACGAGAACATGCGGGCACTACGGAAGGGGTCAGGTCACTCGATATGAAATGCCATGGAAAAGAGCCATGGGTCGCTTACCGGCCAATAGCTGCCGCTCGGTCGATCATCAAAAAGCAATTTGAAGAGTTGGCGCAGACGGCGTGGACCAGCCCGCTGCCGCGCTACCCGACCGAAATCTCATCGCAAGGTGCCAGCGCTCTCGTGCCTAACGAACGTCGTTCCCGCCGCGTTGACGCGCGCTGCTTCTTCGCGCGTTGATCTTCATCCGTTTCTGTGGACACTTCGCTAGGCATTGGCCAAGCGTTCGAACTCGACCGGGGAATGGTACCCCAAGCTGGAGTGAATGCGTTTGAGGTTGTAGAAGCGTTCGATGTAACCGCTTAGTTGCCCATTGAG
>CAYSFD010000019.1:0-204582 GCA_964430565.1 uncultured Enterobacteriaceae bacterium | reverse complement strand
CTGTTCGAGATATATATCGAGAGTCGGCCATTCATTGACGATGACGAGGCCGTTGATGGTGATGTTGCGCCTGGCGATCTCGTTGCGCACCAGGTCGGTCGCGATACCGATGTTGTTGCGGCCATCGGAGGAGATATCCATTATCCGCCGCGGCGTCGTGAACGGCGCGGTTTCGAGCATCGCGGCCGCAAAGCGCATGGCGCTCGAAATCGATGTGCCGCCTTCGGCCAGCCGCCGCGGCATGGTTTCGAGAACGTCGGCCAGGGCCAGCGCCGACTGCGGTCCGTCGATGACGGTCCACGGCACGACAATCAACTGGCTGCGGTCATCCGACCACTGGAACACCGAAACCACCACCTTGCCGGCAGCGCCATCGGCGATCGCATCGTGAATTTCCGGCCGCCGAAAAGCCTGGCCGAGGCCTTGCATCTGCAGGCGGAATTCGGTGGCATCGACGCTGAAAGAGCAATCGACGGCCAGCACCAGCACCAGATCGACGTCGAGATCAGCCTCGGCCCCGGCGGCCGGGAGCGCACGCAATCCGGCAAGCAGTATCGTCCCGGCAAGCATGACTGACGTCGCCCACAGAATGGCCGATCCGCCTTTGAAGTAACAGCCTCCAGCGCCGCACATGGGGCACTGTCACGTGCGCTGCAACCGCCGTCAAGTTCCTCGCGGCATCCGCAATTTCAGCGGCTCAATGAACATCAATGTGGTCGAGCGCGCGGCAGTCTTCGGCCGACCAGCCGACCTTGACTGTCACCCCCTCCCTGAAGGCACCGAGTCCGGTGCTGTTGGGCACCTTGACGATGAAATCGGGATGGCCGGCGACGGAAAGCCGCGCGCGGATGTGATCACCGAGATAGATGAGCTCCTCGATACGGCCATCGAGGACGTTGGCGAGCTTGCCCTTGGCCGGGTTGACAATCACCCGTTCGGGGCGAAGCGACAGAAGCGTACGTTTGCCTTTGCCGGCGATGTTGATCGCCGAGGCGCTGATGAGGTCACCGGTGCCGAGCCTCACCGTGCACGATCCGTTACCTGCCATCTCCTGCACAGTGCCTTTCAGGCGATTGTTCTCGCCTATGAACTGGGCGACAAAGGAGTTCTGCGGCCGTTCGTAGAGCTCGGCGGGCGCGGAAAGCTGTTGCACGACACCATCCTTGAATACCGCGATGCGGTCGGACATGGTGAGAGCTTCACCCTGATCGTGCGTGACATAGAAAACGGTAATCGCCAGCTGTTCATGCAGATGTTTTATCTCGTATTGCATCTGCTCGCGCAGCTGCTTGTCCAGCGCGCCCAGAGGTTCGTCCATGAGGACGAGATCGGGATCGAAAACAAGCGCGCGCGCCACCGCAATCCGCTGCTGCTGACCCCCCGATAGCTGGGCTGGCCGGCGGTTGCCGAACGCCGGCAACTCCACCATGTGGAGTACCCGCTTCACCCGCTCTTCTATATCCACCTTGCTCACGCTGCGGACCTCGAGGGGAAATGCCAGGTTCTCGTTCACCGTCATGTGCGGGAAGAGAGCATAGTTCTGGAACACCATGCCGATGCCGCGCTCGTGCGGGGGCACGGCGTTGACCACGCGGTCGTCGAAGCGGATCTCCCCCCCGTCGGGGGCGTAGAAACCGGCGATGAGGCGGAGCAGCGTGGTCTTGCCGCACCCCGAGGGCCCGAGGAGGGTGAAAAGTTCCCCTTCCTCGATCGAGAGGCTGACCTCGCTGACCACCGCCAGCGGCCCGAAACGTTTCGTGAGGTTCGCGACCGAAATGCGCACGTGACTTCAGGCCGGCGGCTGAAGGTCGCTGCCTATTTCCTCTTCAGCTCTTCCGCGACGGACTCGATTTCCTTGCGGTACTGCGAGTTGACCAGTTCGTAGCGTTTTTGGGCGACGTCATCGTCGTAGATATTGACCACCTCGACGTCGAAATAGGAGCGCATGCCGCCGGTGAATTCGACGGCCATCTCCGCCTGGGAGCCCGGCTTGCCTTGGACGCGGTACTTGGGCGTGATCGGAAACACGCCCCGCTCCATCGCCATCCGCTGCCCGCGCTCCGACAGCATGTACTCGATGAACGCGCGCGCCGCCTTGGGATTCCTGGAGCCCGCGATGATGGCGATCGGCTCGGGCGTGATCCATGCGGTTTTCGGCGCCACGAACTTGATTTCGTAGCCGGCTAAGCGATCCTCGAACGCCATGTAGCTCGGCACCGCGAACCCCGCCGCGAACTCGCCCCTCGCCACCACCGACGGCACGTCACGGCTGCGCGCCGTGAAAATCCCCGTATTTCCCGCCAGGCGCTTCAGCCACGCCCAGCCCTTCTCGTCCCCGTCGCGCTGGAGGATCACCTCGTAGGTTGCGTGGCTGCTGGAGGAGCGCGTCGGCGCGCATTGCGCCACGTTGCCCTTCAGCTTGGGGTGCAGCAGGTCGTCCCAGTCCTTGGGCTCCGGCACCCCGAGACGCGCGAACAGTTTCGGGTTATACACCAGGCCGTAGGGCTCGAGCACGGTGCCGATCCAGAATCCCTTCGGGTCCTTCAGCGGAATGGGCTTGGGCTTGCCGATGCTCTCCGGAATCGAGTCAACCACGTCCTTCGGCAGATTCAGCTTCGCCAGCAGGTTCTGCTCGGCGAGCTTGTCGAACAACGCGCTCTCGCCGCCCCAGAAGATATCGGCGTCGGGCCGGCCCTTCCACTCGACGATGCGGCCGTAGGCCACCGGCGTGCCGGCGGCCAGGGCGCTCGTTTTCACGTTGATGTTCCATCTTTCCTTGGCGTACTTGGCGAAATCCGCCAGCGCCGGGTCGGTCAGGGTCCTCGCGACCGGCGTAATCAGGACCAGCTCGTTCTCGATTTGCTGCGCGGCGACCGGATGTGCGGCTATCATCCCCGCTAGGGCCGCTGCAACCCAATTCAGGTATCGAACCATGGCATTTCTCCTTTCAGGCAAAGAAACCGACGCCCCCAATGTTGGACGCGAGCGTAGGGCCTGGCTTGATTTAGGTCAATAGGGACCCGGACTGTCCGGGCAGCATGCGTCGATGGCGCGAGTGGGAATCATCGGGGGCGGGGCGTTCGGCACCGCGATGGCGTGCGTCATCCGCCGGTCGGGTCACGAAACCGTCATCTGGGCGCGCGAGCCCGAGGTCGCCGAATCGATCAACGGGCAGGGAATGAATGCGCTTTTCCTCGGCGGGGTGCAGCTCGTTCCAGGGATCGTCGCGACCAACGACCTCGCTTCGGCGGCCGGCGGCGCGGATTTCCTGCTGCTCGCGCCGCCCGCGCAGCACATGCGCGCCGTGACGGCGCAGTTGCGCCCGGTCCTCGAGCGGGGCGTCCCCGTGGTGAGCTGCTCGAAAGGCGTCGAGCGCGGCAGTTGCGCGCTGATGCCCGAAGTGCTCGCCGAGACGCTGCCCCGCGCGAAGATCGCGGTCCTGTCGGGCCCGTCCTTTGCGCGCGAGATCGCGCTCGACCTGCCCTGCGGGGTCACGCTTGCCTGCGCCGACGAAGCGGTGGGCGAGACGCTGGCGGGCGCGATCGGCACGCCGCGTTTTCGCACCTACCTTTCGGACGATGTGACCGGCGCGGCGATCGGCGGCGTGATGAAGAACGTTCTCGCCATCGCCGCCGGGATCGTCCAGGGAAAGAGGCTGGGCGAGAATGCCCGGGCCACAATCATCACGCGGGGCCTCGCCGAGGCGACGCGACTGGGCATCGCCAAGGGCGCCAGGATGGAGACCTTCATGGGCCTCTGCGGCGTGGGCGACCTCGTGCTCACCTGCAACAGCATGCAGTCGCGCAACACCTCGCTCGGCGTCGCGCTCGGTGAAGGCAGGAAACTCCACGACGTCCTCGCAGCGCGCAAGGAGGTCACCGAAGGAGCCCTCTCTGCGGAAGCCGTCGCCGCGCTGGCAAGGCGCCTTGGGGTGGACATGCCGATCGCCGAGGCCGTGGACCAGGTGCTCAACCACGGGGCAGATCTCGACGCAACGATCGCGCGCCTGCTCGCCCACCCTTACCGTTTCGATCGTCCCGCCGACTGAAAGCGGGTGCCGGCCCCGCCCCTGCTAGAATTTTCCATGCGCTACGTTCTGGCCCTCGACCAGGGAACTACCAGCTCGCGCGCCATCGTGTTCGACGAGCGAGGCACGCCGGTTTCGATCGCGCAGCGCGAGTTCCGGCAGTTCTTCCCCGAGCCCGGCTGGGTCGAGCACGACGCCGAGGAGATTTTTCGCTCGCAGCTCGCCTGCGCGCGCTCGGCGCTCAGGAAAGCGCGCCTTGCGCCTTCGCGCCTTGCCGCGATCGGCATCACCAACCAGAGAGAAACGGTGGTCGTCTGGGACCGCCGCACGGGCAAGCCCATGCACCGCGCCATCGTCTGGCAGGACCGGCGCACCGCCGATCGCTGCGAGCTGCTGGTGAAGGAAGGCCTCGCCGAACCGATCCGCGCGAAGACGGGCCTCGTGATCGATCCTTATTTTTCCGCGACCAAGCTCGAGTGGCTGCTCGCGAACGTCCCGGGGCTCAAGGGGCGCGCGGACAAAGGCGAGCTGCTCTTCGGCACCATCGATACATGGCTCGTGTGGAAGCTCACCGCCGGAAGGCTGCATCTCACCGATCCGTCGAATGCCTCGCGCACCCAGCTCTACGACATCCACCGCGGCGAGTGGGACGGGGAACTGCTCCAGATCTTCGGCGTGCCGCGCGCGATGCTGCCCGAGGTCCTGCCCTCCTCGCACCTGTACGGAACGACCGCGAAGAAGATGCTCGGCGCGGAAGTTCCGATCGCGGGAATCGCCGGCGACCAGCAGGCTGCGCTCTTCGGCCAGGCCTGCCACGAGGCGGGGATGGCGAAGAACACCTACGGCACCGGGTGTTTTCTCCTGCTCAACACGGGGAGCGAGGCGATCGAGTCGAAGAGCGGCCTCGTCACCACCCGCGCCGCGGAAGCTCCGATCAGGCAGTTCGCGCTCGAGGGGAGCGTCTTCATCGGCGGGGCGGTAGTGCAGTGGCTGCGCGACGGCCTGCGCCTCATCAAACGATCGGTGGACGTGGAAAAACTCGCCGCGAGCGTGCCCGACTCGGGCGGCGTCTACTTCGTACCGGGTTTCGCGGGCTTGGGCGCGCCGCACTGGGACCCGTACGCGCGCGGGACGATCGTCGGCCTCACGCGCGGTTCGAACGCCGGCCACATCGCGCGCGCGGCTTTGGAATCGATCGCTTTTCAATCCGCGGAACTGTTGCACGCGATGGAGCAGGACTCGGGTGTGAACTCGAAGGAACTGCGCGTCGACGGCGGTGCCGCGGCGAACGATTTGCTCATGCAATTTCAATCCGATCTGCTCGGTATTCCCGTCGTGCGCCCGAGGGTTTTAGAGACCACGGCGCTTGGGGCGGCTTATCTCGCTGGATTGGCCGCCGGCGTATGGGCGAGCCGCGAGGAAATCGCGAAGCAATGGAAAGTAGCGAAGCGCTTCGAGCCCAGGATGAAGCGCGAGGACGCGGAGCGGCGGATGCAGGAGTGGAAGCGAGCGCTGGAGCGGGCGAGGGGTTGGGGACGGGCGCTGACGGACTGATGCGCATAGAATGAGCCCGTCGTCGCTTCGGGAGGAGAACGTCGTGTGGAGCTTTCGCGTGGCGCTAATCACAGCCTTGGCGTTCGCGGGATACGGGTGCAAGTCCAGGCCCGCAGGTCCGGCAACCCTGCAGGAGGCCGTGCAAACTCTCGATTCGGGCCTCGCCAGAGTTCCCTATGTGAGCAGCTCGGACCTTGCAAGCGAAGAGCAAGGGCGGCGGTACGAGGCCGCGGCCCGGTTTGTCCGCAACAAGCAATGCTCGGCGGGAACCGCCAATCCTCTGTTTTTGACATCGCTCCCCTTGAATTTACGTCTGACGGGAAATCTCGCAGGCGACGGGAGGATCGAGTTCTCCGCTGCCAAGGAAGGCACCGGCAGCTCGACGAGGCTCGCCCCCGAGCAGGGCGTTGAAGTGCTCCTGCGCGCCTCCACCCTGGCCGATCTCCCGAACGAATACCTGAGGGAGATGTCCGCCCTGATCGAGGCCAAGGGCCTGCCGGACGAAGTGGTGCAGAGGCTGAAAAACGAAGTCCCGGGCACCTACCAAAAGCTCACCGTCAGGATCAACAAACTGGTGAGCGACTTTGACCCGAACTCCTGTGGCGTGTCGGCTCAATCGAAAACCCCTCCGAGGCAGGCGGCGTCTCGCGCGCCAGCACCCCGTCCGGACAAACCGCGGCAGGAGCGGTCCGCAGGGATTTTCGTGCCAACGTTTTAGGTCCGAAAGGCCGCGCCACCGGACCCGCATAGGGGCGCCGGCTTTCGAGCGGAAGCGCGCGCCGCCGATTGGCAGTCAGGCGAAGTCCTAAAACTGGTAGGAAACCCTAGCTCCCAAGGCCTTGGTGCTCTCCTTGACCGTATAGTCCAGCCCCGTAACGGGGTCGAAGGTGTAGGAGTAGTTCTGGAGCTTGAGGTCCCCGGTGATCCCCAAGGCCGGGGTGATTCTGTAAGTGTAGCCGCCGCTCAGGCTGACACCGACCGTAGCTGCGGCGTCGACGCTAAAGCCCGTGTCGTCCGTCCATTTCCCGCTCATGAGGGCGATCGCGCCGCTCACGCTGAACTGACCACCCAGCCCCGGAAATCCCCCGCCCACTCCGACGAAGAGGCCTCGACTCTTAAACTTGTCTTCAGACCAGCCGATAGTGGCACCACCAGAATTTGGAATAGTCGAACCTCTGGGAGCAGCAAGCGTCGATTCGCCTTGCGTGTAGCCGCCAAAGCCCGACATGCTGTTGCCGCCGGGAAAAACATGGACATAGCCCCCGGTTAGAGTAAAAGTATCGCGCGAAAAGTCCTGATCCGCCGGGGTGATGTCTTTCCACAGATCGTGGGTAGCACTGCCGCTCCACTGATATTGCGCATCGACAAAAATTCTCTGCGGCGATACCCAGGTGAAGCCGACAGTCGGCGCCAGATAGTCGGACTTGGCCGTCTTGTTCTGGTAGCCCACAAAAGCATTGTTGTCGAACTTGATGCTGTAATTGGTCGCCGCGAGGCCGGCATAAGGACGGAAAGTATGTTGGGCCTGCGCCGAAAGCGAGCTGAACCCCGCGACAGCGGCAACGAGCAGCATCCAGGACTTGAACGATCTCATGGCGAACCTCTTTCTTGTCAGTTGGCTCCGCGCCGGAGCACGCGTTCCCTGCGACGCCGGGAATGTTACCGCCTTGCTTCTCGCTCGGTCAAACTTCGCCTTCACGCGGTTCCACCCACGGTAAGTCCGTCGATGCGCAGCGTGGGCTGGCCCACACCGACCGGAACGCTTTGCCCTTCCTTGCCGCAGAGCGAAGGGCGGTAAGCGAGGCAGGAGTCGGACCCACCCGTCGTTGCCCGTAGGACCCATGCGGGGAGAGGCGTAAGATGTCCCCGCTCGATCCTCGGGAGGACCCATGCGCTTGTTTCGCTTCAGCACGATTCTGCTGATGGTGCTCGTCGGCGCCTGCACCCTTTTTCGACCGGATCCGGCGAAGCAGCTTGACAAGGTGACGACGGCCTTTCGGAACGAGGCTGCCGCCGACAGCAGGCTCGACCCGATTCGCGGCAAAGTGAGCTTTGTCGCCGCAAGGGAAGCAACCCCTTCCATGCTGGCCCTCACCACATTTCCCACCGATGCGGAGAAGCGTGCATTGGAGGAGTGGCAGGGCGTGAGCCGCTACTGGCAGCTCAAGGTCAGCCAGCAACTCCCGAGAACATCGGCCTGGACGATCCCCATTCTTGAGACTTCCCGCGCGGCCTCGCTTACCCTGCTCGCGAGGCTGCACGGGGCCGGCATCGATTACGGGCAATTCAACAGGGCGCGCCTTGAGCTTGCCACGAGAACGGACGAGACGATTCAGGCTCGCGCCGAGGAACTCAAGGCGAAAACGGGACCGCAGTCACCGGCAGCAAGTGCCGCGATCTCGACCTTTCAGAACGCCCTTCTCAAGCAACGGCTGGTAGACCAGCGGATGCAGCCGATACGCGCGGTGCTCTTTTCCTGCACGCGGCTCGGGCGCGAAGCGAACTGCTACTAGCCTCCGGCGGTTGCGGGCCGGGCGTTGACGCCGGCAAACGGCCTCCCCGTACCTTGTCTTACCCAGTACCCCCCACCGTGAGCCCGTCGATCCTGAGCGTCGGCTGGCCCACGCCGACCGGAACGCTTTGCCCTTCCTTGCCGCAGGTGCCGACGCCGGAGTCGAGCTCGAGGTCGTTGCCGACCATGCTGACGCGAGTGAGGACGTCCGGGCCGTTCCCGATCAAGGTGGCGCCCTTCACCGGGTAGGTCACTTTTCCATTTTCGATCGCGTAGGCCTCGGAAGCGGAAAACACGAACTTGCCGCTGGTGATGTCCACTTGCCCGCCGCCGAAGTTGACCGCGTACAGGCCGCGCTCGACCGAGGCGAGGATTTCCTTGGGATCGCGCTTCCCGTTGAGCATATAAGTATTGGTCATGCGCGGCATCACGACATGGGCGAAGGACTCGCGCCGGCCGTTGCCGGTGACCGGCACGCCCATCAAGCGCGCGTTAAGGCTGTCCTGCATGTAACCGCGCAGCACGCCGTCCTCGATAAGCGTGTTGCAGCGGGTCGGATTGCCCTCGTCGTCGATGTTGAGGGACCCGCGCCGTCCAGGAAGCGTGCCGTCGTCCACGACGGTGACGCCGCGCGCCGCCACTTTCTCGCCGATCCTTCCGCAAAAGGCGGATGAACCCTTGCGGTTGAAGTCGCCCTCCAGGCCGTGGCCGATGGCTTCGTGCAGCAGCACACCCGGCCAGCCCGGGCCGAGCACCACCGTCATGGTTCCCGCGGGCGCCGGACGCGATTCGAGATTGACCAGCGCCTGGTCGACCGCGCGCCCGGCATAGTCCTTGAGCCGCTCCTCGGTAAAGTGCGCGTAATCGCTGCGAGCTCCTCCGCCCGACGATCCCTGTTCGCGGCGTCCGTTCGCCTCAGCGATGACCTGCACCGACAACCGCACCAGCGGCCGCACGTCCGGGGCCAGCATGCCGTCTGAGCGCGCCACCAGCACGACCTCGTACTCGGCGGCGAGCGTCGCCATGACCTGAACGACGCGGGAATCGCGACCCCGGCAGAGTTGCTCGAGCCGCTCGAGCAGCTTCACCTTCTGCGCGTCCGGCAGCGAGACTAACGGGTCCACCGGCTGATAGAGCTGCAGGCCCGCCCCTTTGCGCGCTTTCGCCGGATGCCTCCTGCCGCCCGAGCGCACGATCGCCCGCGTGACTTTTGCCGCGTCCTCGAGTGCGGGCAGGCTGATTTCGTCGGAGTAGGCGAATGCGGTCTTCTCTCCGGCGATCGCCCGCACGCCCACGCCCTGGTCGATGCTGAAACTGCCGGACTTGACGATGCCCTCCTCGAGGCTCCAGCTTTCGGCACGCGAGTACTGGAAGTAGAGGTCGGCGTAGTCGAGGCGGTGAGAAAGCAGCGACCCGAATACACGCGAGAGTTTTCCCTCCTCCAGATCGTGCGGTGCAAGCAGGAACGACTTCGCCGTGGAAAAGAGCTGCTCGGGGGCGTTCATGAAATCATTCTACTGGAATGGCGGCAACCGGTTCCTAGTCCTCTATCCTGGACCCCGCATCACGCGATGCTCCAGCGCCGGCAGGCTCTTGCGCATCTTCGCCTGGAACTGCGGGTCGATGTCGGCCGTGACCACGCCGGGTCCGGTGGCGCGTTCGGCGACGACCTTGCCCCAGGGATCGATGATCATGCTGTGACCGTGCGTCTCGCGGCCGTTCTGATGCGTTCCTCCTTGGGCCGGCGCCAGCACCCAGGCGAGGTTTTCGATCGCGCGAGCGCGGAGCAGCGTCTCCCAGTGCGCTCGTCCGGTCGTCGCGGTGAAGGCCGAGGGCACGAGGATCATGTCCATCGGCGCGAGCGCGCGATAGAGCTCCGGGAATCGCACGTCATAGCACACGGAGAGTGCGATCCGCCCGAACGGCGAGTCGATCGCGCGCGGTTCGACTCCGGGCTCGATGGTCGCGGACTCGTTGAAGCGCTCTTCTCCCAGCTGCAGTCCGAACAGGTGAATCTTGTCGTAACGCGCGACGCGCCGTCCGGCCGCGTCGTACACCAGGCAACTGTTCCTCACTCTTGCAGCATCGGCGCATTCGAGCGGCACCGAGCCTCCGACCAACCACACGCCGTGCCGCGCCGCCGTCGCCGCGAGAAAATCCTGGATCGGACCGGTGCCGTCCTTTTCCCTCACCGCGACCTTGTCGCGGTCGCGCATGCCGAAAATGCAGAAATACTCGGGAAGCGCGACCAGCTTCGCCCCTTGCTCGGCCGCTTGCGCGACAAGTCCCGCCGCCGCGGCGAGATTCTCCTCGACACTCGGCGTCGATACCATCTGCACGACAGCGACCCTGGTGCTCATCATTACCCGCCTTGCGGGTCGGTTACCGGCGTCTTCGCCTCGACCTTGAGCCGCTTCGCCACGGGTTGGTCCCAGGTGCCGGTGACCGAGTACTCGACGGCGAAGATCTGCCCGAGCGGGTCCTTCAGGATGCGCTGCGCGAGCAGCGCCCCGAGTCCCCAGATCGGATGGAGGAACACCACGCCCGTGGCGATGCTGTCCCCGAGCGGCGGCACCACGCGCACGTGCAGGTTCTGCGTTTCCCGGGAGAGATCGACTTCGCCCTTCATGCTCACTTGCGCCGAGGGTCCGCGCATTTCGAACTTCCGCGCCGTCATCACGCCGTTGGCGATGGTCGCGGTGCTCGAGATGGTGTCGAAGGCGAAGCCCCGACCCTCCAACTCGCGGAAATCGAGCGTGATCAGGGATTGCAGGCCGAGGACGCCGAGCAATTTCGCCGCGCCCGAATCGGCCTTGAGAAACTGGCCCTTCTGCGCTTCGAGTGCCAGATTTCCTGTCAACGTCGCAAAGTCGATCGACTGCGGGCTTCCCGCCCAGCTCAGATTCCCTTTCAGCGCCGCGGCGCCTCGTCGCATGGTGTCTGGATAACCGATGCGATCGAGATATTTGCCGACGTCCCGGACTTCGAGCTCGATGCCGTCGATGCTGACCTTGGGCCGCAGCGCCCAACTCTCCCACGTGCCCTTCGCCGTCAGCGTGCTCTCGGGCCCGTTCAGCACCAGTTTCTCGACGCTCCAGTCGAGCGCCTTGTTAACCGCAACCAGCTCGAGCCTGCCGAGGTCGTTGCCGTTCAGAATCAGCTTGTCGGCGACGATGTCGAGCGCCGGCAGATCGCGCGAGGGCGCTTCTTCTTTCCTGCCGGGCGTCGCCTCGGGCATGCTGAAGTGCCTCAGCCGCGCCTCGACGCGCCCGAGGCCCTCGGGAAACCATTTGATCTCGCCGGCGAGTTCCTTCGCCGTTACATTCGCCTCCAGCACGCTGCCTTTTGTTTCGGCGCGCAGGGTGACGTCGTTCAGGCGCCGGCCGCCGAAATCGAGAGCCGCGACCTTGAGATCGAAAAGCGGCGAGGTTGACGGGCCGGCCTCGTCCTTGCTCCCGAACAGCGCGCGCCAGCGATCCACATCGACGTAGTCCAGGCTGCCGGTCACGGCGATTCCTTCGCGGTCGCCGAGCATCGCGGGCTCGTTCAGACTGATCACGCCGCGCTCCACCACGTATTGCGCTCCATCGCGCCGGCGCAGAATGCGGGCGTTGACGGCGCGGCCGAGAGAGACTGCGATCGTATCTCCGCGGGAACCTGTTGGGACCACGCGCTCGATCGTGAGCGGCATCGGCTCGAGCGCCGCCTTTGCCAGGGGCGCTGGCAGGTTAGAGGTGATGCCGGTGAGCTGCGACTGCACGAGCAGGGTAGTGGGCCGCCCCCGCGCGACGGTCAGCGTACCCTGCCAGGCCGCAGCGCCCGAGATCTGGCGGAGCACCGCTTCGCCCCAAGAACGCGGAATCTGCGCAGTATTCGCGGTTCCCTGAGCGCTCGCTGCAATCATGCCGTCGGCTCGGGTAGCCACCGAAATCGTCGCCGGACCGCCGAGGAACTGCAACGTCACCGCGCGAGCGGAGATTGCGGACTCGGTGAATTCGATCCGCCCGTTGAGCTGCGAAAAAGGCGGTGCGTCGGAATCGACTCTGAGCTCGTTGTTGACGAATTCAAATCCGCCGGACACTTTGAACCGCTCCGGATTCCGTGTCGGGATGTCGAGCTGCAGCGCGAGACGCCCGGTGCCCGTCGCCCGCATGCCTTCAGTAACGCGATCGAGCGCCTGGGTGACGGGGCTTTGCGCGATGAAGCGCAGGAAATCGCTGGTGCGGTCTTCGGCGCGGATCTCGATTCCCAAATGCACGTCCCGGTGAAACAGATCCGGAATGTTCACGCGGAGGCTGCTTACCTGAACGTTGACGATGGACGCCTTCGAGGCGACCACGCGCATGCTCCTGCCTTCGAAGATGAGATCGCCTGAGATGCCGCTCGCCTGCGGCCAGGCTTCGGCGTAATGCAGGTCGGCGTCCGTGACTTTGGCGACAATCTGGAAAATGCCCGAGCTGGAATCTTCGAACGGAAACTTCGCGAGATCCCCCTTCACGCGCAGCCTGACATCCTTTGATCGTCCCTCGCGTATCGCCGTTTTGAGATACTCGGCCACCTTCGCCGGGAGCAGCGGAATGTAGCGGTATGCGGCCCTGCCGTCGGCGCGGGAAAGGCGCCCGGTGAGGTCAATGGCGCCCCCGCTACCCTCCTTGGTGGAGTAGTTGCCGAAAAATGTTCCGGCGAGGTCGCGGTTGGCAATTGAAAGACTGTTGAAACCGAGCTCGAGCTGGTTCCGGACGATTTTCCAGTTGATCTGGCCGGCGAGCGAGTCGAGCCGGACCGGGCTCTCCGGAAGGATTTCCGGCAGTTCGATCGCGACCTGCTCGGATCCGAGAACGATGTTGCCGCCCTTCTCGCTCGCTTCGAGGCGCCCCGTGAGTCCCGCGAATCCGGGAACCCTGTTGTTCGCGCGCGCAGCGAGATTGCTGAAGGCTCCCCGCAGACTGTATTGCTGCGGGTTCTCCACATCGCCGGTCCACGTCACTTTCAAGTTGTGGACGCTGCCGCGCGGGTCGGTGGCGGCAAGGCGCTCTCGCGCGGCCCGCGGAAACGGGAAAAACTCGGTAAGCCGCGCGAGCCGCGCAAGATCGAGCGTGTTCGCTTCCATTTCGCCCTTCTGCGGAGTTTGCCCGTCCTCGGGTTGCCACAAGACGCGAAAGTCGGTGGGCGAAAGCGCCACGCCGGTGCCGCTCCTGAACGTGACGTTGCGGCCGAAGACTTCGAAGCTCTTGCCCTCGCTCTGACTCGCGCCCAGACGTCCCTGAAGGGTGTCAAGCTCGAGCAGCGGCAGGCCCTTCGCCACACGCATCGCCACCTGAGAGAGCGCGACGTCCACAGTGGCTTCGCTGGAACTCTTCCCCCCCAAAGTCACCCACAGACGCACACCCCCTTTGCCCGAGCGTAGATCGAGTGGGTAATCGACCCACGGTCGCCATGCGATCAGATCGGTATATTCAAGCTCAGCAAAGAGCTCACCCGTCCAGGATTCCCAATCGGCGAGATCTCCGCGGTTCAGCTCGCCGCGCACATCGAGCGCGGAGGCGAGCTCGGCGGGCGGCTTCGCCCGCAGCGCGAAGCGGTGTCCGAGCAGACCGCTGCGCAGAACAAAATTGAGCGCCGGCAGCGCGAGCTGCGGCGCTCCGCGAAGTTGGTCGTCCCAGGTGACACTGGCATCGCGGATCGCGATTTCACGCTGTGCCAACACCCACTGCGCGATCCCCGCATCCCCCGTTTCCGAATGCAGCTCGATGCCGGCAACGTAAAACTTGCCGGCCTCGTCACGCCGGATCTCGAGCCGGGGCCGGTCGAAAACGAGCGAATAGAACCGCGGCCGTCCGATCAGTGCCGAGATCCAGGAAACCGTTGCTTCGACCACGGGCAAGGTCAAGGCAGCGCGGCCGTCCCGATCGTAAATAGTGACATCGGCAAGAAGCAGCTCCGGCCGCAGACCCTGCCAGCCCGCTTCGATCGTGCCGACCGTGATGCGCTGGCCCAGCGCTTTCGACGCGAGTTGCTCGATGTCGCCCTTGTACTCCCCGACTTTTGGGAGCGCATAGTAGCGCAGGAAAAGCACGGCTAAAGCAAACAGGAAATAGACGACCACGAGCGCCCAGCCGACGATGCGCGCAACGGTGCGCCACCGGCCCCTCTGCGGGATGGCGTGGGCGATCGTCTCCTCGATCGCTTGCTCGAGTTTCTGAAGAGGTTGGCCCAAGATAAGTTCGCCTGTCGGCGTGGCAAATTCGGCCCCGACTTACAATAAGGCCGTGTTCGGCAACTAATGGTTAAACGCGAGAGCGCCGCCTCACGACGACACGCCCGCAATGAACGGCATTTTACCCGCTGGCCCCGATGGCCGCGCGATAAGCACCGACAAATCCATGAACCTCCTCAGGTTGTCGCGTTTCGCCGAACGCCTTGTCGCCGCTCGGCCCGAGCTGCAGGAGGAACTCGGTCAGGCAGCACATGGCCAGTGGACAGCCGTTTCGATGCGCTCGTTCCTGAAGTCGCAGAATCCCGGGGACGAATCCGCAATGCGCGAAGCGCTGAGGCGCTTGCGCCAGCGCGTCATGCTGCGGGTGCTCGCGCGGGACCTCGGCGGATTCGCGGGGCTCGATGAGGTCTGCGGCGCGATGAGCGCTCTCGCAGAGGTCTCGATTGCCGCGGCGTTCGAAGCACTCCAACCCGCGCTCGAGGCGGAGCTCGGCACGCCTTTCGCCGCCGGAGGTCGCCAGAAGTTGTTGGTCGTCGGCATGGGAAAGCTCGGCGGCGGAGAGCTGAATGTTTCTTCCGACATCGACCTGGTATTCGTCTATCCAGAGGAGGGCGAAACCCGAGGCGGGCGCTCGGTCAGCAACCACGAATTCTTCGACCGGCTGGGACGCAACCTAGTCAAAGCGCTCGACGAGACGGCCGACGAAGGCCGTGTGTTCCGCGTCGACATGCGGCTGCGCCCGTGGGGCGACGCGGGACCGCTCGCGACGAGCTTCGAGGCGCTCGAGCATTACTTCGTCACCCAGGGGCGTGAATGGGAGCGCTATGCCTGGATCAAGGCGCGAGCGCTCTCCGGAGATCAGGTCGACGCGCTCTCCGCGATCGTGCGGCCGTTCGTGTTCCGCAAGTATCTCGATTACGGCGCATTCGCCGCGGTGCGCGAGATGCACGCACAAATCCGCGCCGAAGTGGCGCGCCGCGAAATGTCCGATCACATCAAGCTCGGGCCCGGCGGAATCCGCGAGATCGAATTCATCGCGCAGGCGTTCCAGCTGATCCGCGGCGGGCGCGATCCGTCGCTGCAGCTTCGCCCCACGGTCGGTGTGCTTGCGCTGCTCGCGCAAAAAGGGCTGTTGCCGCCGCAAACCGCGACCGAGCTCACTGAGGCCTACTTGTTTCTGAGACGCCTCGAGCACCGGCTGCAGTACCTCGATGACGCTCAAACGCATAAGCTTCCCGCAAGCGACGAAGACCGCGCGCTCGTCGCCCAGGCGATGGGATTTCCCTCGTGGCAATCATTCGCCCCGGTGCTCGAAGCTCACCGCGAGCGCGTATCGCGCCATTTCGAGGATGTGTTCTCAACGCGCGAATCGCCGCGGCACGCACTCGCACCGCTGTGGCGGGAAGAAGACCAGAGCGCCGTCGAAACTCAACTGGGCGGACTCGGCTTTCGCGACCCTGCGAGCAGCGCCGCGCGCCTAGAGGGGGTTCGCACGGGAAGCCGCTACAGGAACCTTCCTGAAGCAAGCCGCGAGCGCTTCGACGCACTGGTTCCGCGCGTCATCGAGGAGGCGGGGCGGTGCGGGAATGCGGACGCGACCCTCGCGCGCTGCATGGATCTCCTGGAGACCATCAGTCGTCGCGCCGCTTACCTCGCACTCCTTGCCGAGCATCCCGAAGCCTTGAAGCAGCTGGCCGCTCTGATGAGCGCTTCGAGCTGGTCGGCCGAGTTCTTGAATCGGCACCCCATATTGCTCGATGAGCTGCTGGACGCGCGCCTGCTGTTTGCGCCACCCGATTGGAGGGAATTTGCCCTTCGATTGAGGCGTCAGATGTCGGATCTGACCGGCGATACCGAGCGGCAGATGGACGCGCTGCGCGAGGCTCACCACGCGCAAGTGTTCCGGCTGCTTGCGCAGGACCTCTCCGGGACGCTGACAGTCGAGCGGCTCGCCGATCACCTCTCGGATCTGGCGGATGTGATGCTGAGAATCGTCCTGGAATTGTGCTGGAGGCAACTGGGCAGCCGGCACGTCGAGGAACCGCATTTCGCGATCATCGCCTACGGCAAGCTCGGCGGGAAGGAATTGGGCTACGCCTCGGACCTGGACATTATCTTTCTATACGATGACCCGCACGAACTTGCGCAGGAGAACTACGCCCGCCTCGCGCAGCGGCTCAATCTCTGGCTCACCAGCCGCACCGCTGCCGGAGTTCTGTTCGAGACCGATTTGCGGCTGAGACCCGACGGCGCGAGCGGCCTCATGGTGAGTTCGATCGAGGCGTTCCGCCGCTATCAGCGCGAATCGGCCTGGACGTGGGAACATCAAGCGCTGACGCGCGCGCGCTTCTGCGCCGGCGACACAACGGTAGGCGCAGCCCTCGAGGCCGAACGGCAGCTCATTCTGCGAACGCAGCGCGACGAAGCGAAACTGCGCGAGGACGTTCTCACCATGCGGGAAAAGCTCCTCGAGGGCCACCCTAACCGGAGCGAGCACTTCGACCTGAAACACGATCGCGGCGGCATGATCGACATCGAGTTCATCGTGCAGTATCTCGTACTCGCCCACGCGCACCGCTATTCGGAGCTGACCGCGAACGCAGGCAACATCGCGCTATTGAAGCTTGCGGGGAAGCTTGGTTTGATTCCCGCAGACGCAGCGGAGAACGTCGGTTCTGCCTACCGCGAGTTCAGGCGGCACCAACACGGCCTGCGGCTGAACGGCGCGAAGTATGCCCGCGTGCCGCACGAGGACGTGAAGGAGCAGATCGCTGCGACGCTCGCGCTGTGGCGGAAAGTGTTCGGGAAAGCCTGAAAGCGATCGGGTCAGAGAGCAATATACCCGCGCCCGACCCCCGTCGGCGGGCATCATCTGGCGGCGCGTATTTCACGGATTGGCCATTTCAGTTCTTGATCTCGCCCCGGCCTTCTGCTCCAATTGCCGAATCGGCGTGGCATGGAATCGCATCACTCATGCCCCGGACACGATCCGTAAGGAGGCACGATGAAATCAGGTCTTTCGGTCGTCATCGCGGCGTTGGCGCTCGCTCTATCCGTTCCGGGCGCTAGAGCGGATATCGGCATCAACCCCAGAGTCGGAACGCTGGGCTATGGGATCGAATTGTCGGCCGGACTCAGCGAAAAATTCAACCTCAGCTTGGGATTCAACAACGCCAGCTACAAGAGGCAGGACAGCGCGGACGGCGTCGACTACGATTACAATTACAAACTCCGATCCGCCGACCTGCTCGCCAGCTACCATCCCTTTACTGGGGCGTTTCGTCTGAGGGCGGGTGTTCTTTTCAACGGGAACGAGGTTCTGATGACGGGCAAACCTAGTGCCGGCCAGACCTACGACATCAACGGCATACCCTACTCGGCCGCTCAAGTCGGAACCCTGACCGGGACGCTTTCGTTCAACAAAAGTGCCCCGTACTTCGGAATTGGCTGGGGAAACCGCCCGAATAGCAGCTGGGGGTTTACCGGCGATATCGGGGCCGTCTATCAGGGCAAGCCAAAGCTTTCCCTGGAAGCTACGGGAGGCATTGCTCCCCCACCGTCCCTCGCTGCCGACCTCGAAGCCGAGCGCCAGCAAACAGAAGAGGACCTAAGCAGCTTCAAGTGGTATCCGGTAGTGCAGCTGGGTCTGTACTTCCGCTTCTAGCACGCGCAGCGGGCAAACCGCGCCCGGCGCCGAGCGGCGCGGGTGCCTAACATTCTTGCCATGACCGGATTCCGATAAAATGTCTGCTTTACTTGCTTAGCGGAGCTCCCCATGTCGATGGCCGATCGCGACGGATCTATCTGGTACGACGGCAAGCTGGTGCCTTGGCGTTCCGCGACCACTCACGTCCTCACGCACTCGCTGCACTACGGCCTCGCCGTATTCGAGGGCGTGCGCGCCTACAAGACCGTCGAGGGCCCTGCGATTTTCAGGCTGCGCGACCATACCGAGCGCCTGTTCAACTCGGCGCACATCTACATGATGAAGATTCCCTACGGCCGGGAGACGCTCATCGAGGCGCAGAAGGAAGTGGTGCGCGCCAACGAGCACGAGTCCTGCTACATCCGGCCGATCGCGTTCTACGGCTCGGAGAAAATGGGCGTGTCGCCGATCGGCGCGACCGTGCACGTGGCGATCGCCGCCTGGCCCTGGGGCGCGTATCTTGGGCAGGAGGCGATCGAAAAGGGCATCCGCGTCAAGACTTCGTCCTTCGCGCGCCACCACGTCAACGTGACCATGGCGCGCGCCAAGATGGCCGGGACTTATCCGAACTCCATCCTCGCCAATCTGGAAGCGACCCAGCACGGCTACGACGAGGGGCTGCTCCTCGACGTGGACGGATTTGTCGCCGAGGGCTCGGGCGAGAACCTCTTCATCGTCAAGGATGGCAAGCTGCACGAGCCGGAGCTGACTTCCGCCTTGAGCGGCATCACGCGCGCCTCGGTGATCACGCTGGCGAACGAACTCGGCTATGAAGTCATTTCACGGCGCATCACCCGCGACGACATCTACATCGCCGACGAAGCCTTCTTCACCGGCACGGCGGCCGAAGTCACCCCGATCCGCGAGCTCGACGGACGCACGATCGGCTCGGGCGCGCGCGGGCCGGTCACCGCGAAGATCCAGAAGCTTTTCTTCGACGTCGTCGCCGGCAAAGTCGCGAAGTACAAGGACTGGCTCTCGCCGGTACACGAGAAGGTCGCGGCGAAGTCCAAAGAAAAAGCCTGATGGGCGCAAACGAACAGGCAAGCCGCTTGGTCGAAGTCACCGAGTCCGATCTTCCCCTGCATTGCCCCACGCCCAAGTCGCCGGTATGGTGCATGCATCCGCGGGTGTTTCTGGACGTCGCCAAGGCGGGCCAGATGCTCTGTCCCTACTGCAGCACGCGCTACGTCTACAAGGGCCAGCGTCCAAAGGGCCACTGAGGCCTCCGTGCCTCGAATCCTGATCGTCGCGCCGAACTGGATCGGCGATACGCTGCTCGCGCAGCCGCTCTTTGCGCGCCTGCGCGAGAGGCTTCCCGGCACTGAGATCGACGCACTCGCGCCAGCCTGGACTGCGCCAATCCTGCGCCGAATGCCCGAAATCGGCGATGTGATCGAAGCGCCGTTCGGGCACGGCGAGCTGAAGCTCTTGGCGCGCCGGCGCCTCGGCCGCGCTTTGCGCTCCCGTGGCTACGGCGAGGCGATTGTTCTTCCCAATACTTTCAAGTCGGCGCTGATTCCGCTTTTCGCGGGGATTCCCCTTCGCGTCGGGTTTGTCGGCGAGCTACGTTACGGACTGCTCAACGTCGTACACAAGCTCGATGAGGATCGCCTGCCGCTGATGGTCGAGCGTTACGCGCAGCTTGCCGAACAACCAGGCGTGCCGCCGCTAAGGCCTCTGCCCGGGGTCAGGCTGCGCGTTGATGAAGCAAACCGGCTCGCCACGCTGAACCGGCTGGGGCTCTCGCGCGCAAAGCCCGTGGCGGCGTTCTGCCCCGGCGCCGAGTACGGACCCGCCAAGCGCTGGCCTGCGCGTCAATTCACCTCGCTCGCCAAGAGACTCGTGGCGAAAGGTTACGCGGTGTGGCTGTTCGGCTCGGAAAACGACCGCGCAATCGGCGATGAGATCGCGCGCTTGAGCGATGGCGCCGCGATCAATCTCTGCGGCAAGACCGATCTCGCCGGCGCGATCGATCTCTTGTCGCTCGCCGAAGTCGTGGTGAGCAACGACTCGGGGCTGATGCACGTCGCCGCCGGCGTCGGACGCCCGGTGGTCGCGCTGTACGGCTCCTCGAGTCCCGAGCACACGCCGCCGCTCTCGGCGCGGGCGCGCCTCGTACGCACCGGAATCGAATGCAGTCCGTGCTATGCGCGTGAGTGTCCGCTCGGGCATTTCAAGTGCATGAACGAGTTGACGCCGGAGCGGGTGCTCCAGGAAATCGCCGCGATCGAGACCCGCGTTTAGTAGCTGCGTCTCTGCGGCCGCCGGCGTTGCCGAGAGATTGGGTCTGCGGCTGATGTATCACGAGATCGTCGATACCCTGACCGAAGAGTTGCACGTCGATAGAAGTGCCGCACGCAGCGCGCGCTTCAGTTCCACACCGAGTTCCGGCTTGTGTGCAAACGGATCGGTCGGATTGCGTGCCTGCATGATGTCCTCCAACCGCGTCTGCACGGACGCGATGGCCTTGGGGTGGCTGTAGATGTAGAACTGGTTGGCCGCGATGGCGTCAAACACCTTTTGTGCTACCTGTGCCGCAGTGACCTTGCCTGAACTCACAGCCTTGTCACTCATCGCTTGCCCGATCAACTGGCTGCGCGTTGGCTTCTCAGCGGCCAGCCCCGAAGGCCGGTTACGCTCGCTCTTATGGATGCCGGTTGGCACAAAGAATGGGCACAGCACGGACGCACCGATCTGGTCCGTCACCAGCGCCAAGTCCTGGTACAGCGTTTCGCTCAAGGACACCACCGCATGTTTGCTGACGTTGTAAATGCCCATATTGGGCGGGTTGAGTAATCCGGCCATGCTGGCGGTATTGACGATGTGGCCCTGGTAGGACGGGTCTTTCTGGGCGGCCTCCAGCATCATCGGTGTGAACAGGCGAACGCCGTGGATCACGCCCCAGAGGTTGACGCCCAGCACCCAGTTCCAGTCCCCAACCGTGTTTTCCCAGATCAGACCGCCCGCACCCACGCCCGCATTATTGAAGACAAGGTGCGGCGCACCGAACCGCTCTTGCACCCTGCGCGCCAGGTGCGTCATCTGAGCCGCGTCCGATACGTCGATCTGGATGGCCATGACTTCAGCACCGGCTGCGGTCATCTCTGCCGCGGCGCGGTCCAGCGCGTCCTGCTGAACATCGACCATCACCAGTTTCATGCCGAGCTTGGCACCAATGCGGGCGCACTCCAGCCCGAAGCCGGAAGCGGCACCTGTCAAAACCGCCGTCTTGCCTTTGAAGTTGGAAATCATTGTGGTGTCCCCGGAGTAGAAGATCTTGATTCAGGCTTCGGCTCGTTTGAGTACGTAGCCAATGCGCGGGAAATGCACATGCACGACGCCGGCACGCTCGTCCCGGCGCCGCAACGTGTAATGCATGCGGGTGGCTGCCACGAGCTCGCCTTCGGTCGGTTCCGGGCCAAAGCTGTCGCTTGCCACCGTCACGCGGCTGCCCAGGGCGATGCCATGTTCGTCCTGGAAGGGTTCGCTGGCCAATACAACTCCAGCCCCTGCAGAAGCAGCGCAGATTGCTATCGAATCAATAGCGTTTGATTCTTGCGACATGCCGTGGCCAATGGCCGCCATGCGGTCCATCCAGGTCAGCACGGCCGGCGCTGCGTCCAGGACGCCCGCCATGACACTGGTCTGCGTGCGGGTGAACCACAACGGGTGATAGGCCGTAAAATCTGCGATGCAGGGCTGGTCGCCCAGCAGATAGGGTTGCTCGTGCAGCATGTCGGCAAGCCGCCGCAGATAGCTTTTGTAGGTGGCAGCAGCGTCAGACGGATGCATGCGCGGTGCGCCCATGCGCATCTTGCTGCGGTCCTCTCCAAAGACCTTGGCTTGCGGCCCCCATTGCTCGGGCGTGCCACCACCGAATATCTGCGCAGTGCCCTTGGGGCTGAAGTTCCAGGCCATGGCGGCCCAGAACAGCTTTTCATCCGCCCACTGGGCCAGCACGCGCGCCAGCCCTTTGTGCCCTGACGGGTACAGCGTCGGCGCGGGTTGCAGATGTTCGAGCACATCGCAGATGAGCGCAGTGTCGCAGTAAATGTGCGAGCCGATCTGCAGGAACGGTGTCTTGCGGTAGCCGCCGGTGAGCGTCACCACGTCGGGCTTGGGCATGATCCGGGGAACGATGACCGACTTCCACGCCAGTTTCTTGTAGCCAAGTACAAGCCGGATTTTTTCCGAGAACGGCGAGATCTCGTAGTGATGCAGGATCAGGTCGGCCACGGTGTCGTCTCCTCGTATGGGTTGTTTTTACCGCGGCATGGCGCGCGCGAGGATGGTGTCAAAATCGCATGCGCTGCCCAGGGTGCCGAAGGTCTGGCCCCAATTGCCGTCCAGCCGCGAATCACAAAAAGCGGCGAACACTTCGCCGGGTGCCGTCTGCAGCAGCAAGGCTGCCTGCACCGCCAGGGCCACATCCTGTGCCAGACGGCGCGCCTGCGTCTCGGTGGCCATGGTTTCAACCCGGTGCGGCAAGGCTGAGGCCAATCGGTCCAGCGCGCCATGGGAACCCTTGGCCGGTGCGAACTCCTGCGCCAGCGCGGCGGCCGCATCTGCCTTGCGCAAGGCGCGCAGCAAATCGAGCGCCATGATGTTGCCCGCGCCTTCCCAAATGGAGTTGACTGGCATCTCGCGGTAAATGCGCGCCATGATGCCCGCGCCGCCCTCTTCCACATAGCCGTTGCCGCCCAGGCATTCCATCGCTTCCTGCGCATAATGGCTGCCGCGCTTGCAGATCCAGAACTTGGCAATCGGCGTCAGCAGGCGAGCCATGACTTGCTCATGCGCGTCATCCGGGCGGTCAAATGCCCTGGCCAGCCGCAGCGACAGCGCGCAGGCCGCTTCACTCTCCAGTGCCAGATCGGCCAGCACATTGCGCATCAGTGGCTGCTCGATCAGTGGCATGCCAAAGGCCTGGCGTTGCGCCGTGTGATTGAGCGCAATGCTCAAAGCCTGGCGCATCAGCCCGCTGGTGCCTAAAGCGCAATCGAGCCGTGTCATGCTGCCCATTTCGAGGATTTGCGGCACACCGCGGCCCTCTTCGCCGACCAGCCACGCCGTGGCGTCAATGAATTCAACTTCGGAACTGGCATTGGCCTTGTTGCCCAACTTGTCCTTCAGGCGCTGGATCAGGATCGCGTTGACCGTGCCATCCGGCAATAGCCGGGGCAAAAAGAAGCAGCTCAGGCCACCCTGGCATTGCGCCAGCACCAGAAACGCATCGCACATGGGGGCCGACATAAACCACTTGTGCCCGGTCAGGCGAAAGCGCCGGCCCCAGCCATCGGTGCCGTCAGGTGTCGCTTGCGTCGTGTTGGAGCGCACGTCAGAGCCGCCCTGCTTCTCGGTCATGCCCATGCCCATGGTCACGCCGGCTTTTTGCGAGTACGGCTTGAGCGCCGGGTCATAAGCACGACTGGTGAGCTTGGGGCCCCAGTCGGCGTAAACCGCCGCGTTACGGCGCAGCGCTGGCGTGACCGCATAGGTCATGGAGATCGGGCACAGGATGGAGGGTTCCAGTTCGGTAAAGAGCATGAAACCGGCGGCGCGCAACACATGAGGCGATGAGCCCTTTGTTCGCTCCCCTTCAGCCCAGGGCGTGCCATGCAGGCCGGCTGCCGTGGCGGCAGACATCAGGGCGTGGTAGCTCGGATGAAACTCGACTTCGTCGATGCGGCGGCCAAAGCGGTCATGGCTGCGCAACTCGGGTGTATGCACATTGGCCAGGCGAGCATGGGTCTGCATCGCGGCGGTACCCAGTTGCTCGCCCAGGGCTTGCAGCGGCGCCGCGTTCAACGCCGGCGCATTGAATTTCAGCGCGTCACGCAGCGGCCGGTTGGCTTCAAACAGGTTGTAGTCAACCAGAGGTTCGGCCTGGTTGAAGACTTCATGGGTGGCGTGCATGACGCTCTCCTTATGGCCGCACCTGAGCGTCAAATTAGCTTGACGAGCTGTTTGCCGAAGTTCTTGCCCTTGAGCAAACCCAGGAAAGCCTGCGGCGCCGACTCAATGCCTTGTGCAACCGACTCGCGCGGCCGCAGCTTGCCTGTGCCCACCAGTGTGCCAAGTTCCTTGAGCGCCTCGGGCCAGACTTCCATGTGCTCGCTGACGATGAAGCCCTGGATTTTGAGCCGGTTGGTCAGTATGAGTTGCGGATAAGCCATCGGCAGCGGCTGTCCGTCGTAGCCGGCGATCATGCCGCACACGGCAATGCGGCCAAAGGCGTTCATGCGCAGCAGAACGGCGTCGAGCACCATGCCGCCCACATTTTCGAAATAACCGTCGATGCCCTTCGGGCAGGCTTCCTTGAGCGCCTTGGACAGCGAGTTGGCATCCTTGTGCAGCTTGTAGTCCATGCAGGCATCAAAACCGAGTTCATCCACTGCGTACTTGCATTTGTCAGGGCCACCGGCAATGCCGACCACACGGCAGCCACGTGCCTTGGCCAGGGCCCCGTAGGCACTGCCGACGGCGCCGGTAGCGGCACTGACCACCATGGTCTCGCCGGCCTTGGGCTCAATGATCTTCACCAGGCCATACCAGGCCGTCACGCCCGGCATGCCGACGGCACCCAGATAGTGGCTCAGTGGCACGTGCGTGGTGTCCACCTTGCGCAAAGCACCTACCTGCGAGGCGTCAATCACACTGTATTCCTGCCAGCCGCCCATGCCGACGACCTTGTCGCCGGCACTGAACTTGGGACTGCGGCTCTCGACCACCTCACCCACGGTGCCGCCAATCATGACTTCACCCAAAGGCTGCGGCTGGGCGTAGCTCTTGCCCTCGTTCATGCGGCCTCGCATGTACGGGTCCAGGCTCAAGTAGTGGTGCCGCACCAGCACCTGGCCGTCCTGCAGTGCAGGCGTCTGGGTGCTGACGAGCTTGAAATTGGAAGCTTCAGCCTCTGCCTTCGGGCGGTTGTCGAGCAGGATTTGGCGATTGGTTGGCATGGTCGTCTTTCGTTATTAGTCGGTGGAAATCTCGTTCAGCGGATTGCTGCTCTTGGGTCCGGTCGGCAGGCGCTTGACATAGACGTCCAAACCCTCAAAGGCGCTTTCGCTTTTGCGTGTCTCACATCTGCCAGAACAGATTACGCGATCGGCTGGCTCACGGGAAGCGTCTCCTTGCGGCTCTTGAGTTCAGCCCTTGCTTCCAGCGCGAATGTCCGCTCTCCTCTTACAAGGCGGAACCGCTTTGACCGCGGAACCGCCCGCCGTTAAGCTCGGCTTTCCATGTCTTCAAGCGCTGTCATTCTCTTCGCTCACGGCGCGCGCGAGCCCGAATGGGCTCAGCCGTTTGAGAACATCCGCGACCGGCTGCGGGCGGCCGGGATGACAGTCGAGCTGGCTTTCCTGGAAATCATGTCGCCGTCGCTGGAGGAAGCCGCGGCGCGGCTGGCGGAAAAGAGCTTCGAGAAGGTGACCATCGTGCCGCTGTTCCTCGCGCAGGGTGCGCACTTGAAACACGATCTGCCTGCGATGGCGGAAAAGATCCGCAAACGCCACGCGAAGACCGGGTTCCGCGTGACGCCCGCGCTCGGCGAGGCGCCGGAGATCGTCGCGGCGATTACGGAGTGGGTTCAGCGCGCGGCGCGCGATGCACCGCAAAAAAAGAAGTGAAGCTGGCCGGTAAGCCGGGTTCTGTCGTGGACAGTCATTCCTCTAGGCACCGGGTTACCCCGGCGCTCAAGCCACCTACCCGCGGACTCGGCGAGCCACGTCATCGTCCGCCTATTTGATGTTGCTCCGGGTGGAGGTTGCCGCGTTTCACACCGGACTTAACCGGCTCGTCTCTGTGGCCCTGTTCGTCGCCTCGCGGCGCCTGGGCGTTACCCAGCACCCTGCTCTGTGGAGCCCGGACTTTCCTCTGGCAGCTAAAACAATTGCCAGCGACTGTCTGGCCAGCTTCGGATGCGATTTTATCGCATCGCGAGATCGGCGGCTTGACTTCGGATCGAACGGGTCGTTCCTATTTGCGGGCGGCCGATTCACTTGACCGGCCGGTCCGGAACTGCGCGCGGTCGTCGTAGTACGCCTCGCATGCGTTGGCCGGTTCCCAGCCGGGAATCCCGAGAATCGGCAAGGGCGAAAGGTTGCGGGTTGAGGTAAGCGCCTGCGTCCCGGAGAAATAGTCCGCGGCGCGCGCGTCCAGCTGCGATAGTTGCGGTGCGAGCGGCGCATCGAACAGAGCTGGCGCGACATCGAAAATCAGGGCTTTGGCCGTCACGCCCTTGTAGGGTTCGAGCGCTTTTTCGTAGATAGCATGACCGAAAACGTAGAAGCGCATGGATTGCAGCACCTGCGCGCGGCGCTTCCAGAAGAGCTCCTTCCACTGGAATGCAAGCAGCAGGTCCGACAATTCCGAATCGGCTGACGCAACGACGATCCCGCCCTCGTCGAACATGGTCAGCACGTCGCGAGCCGTGCCCCTCAGCGGCTCGCCTCGACGCGCGCGGATTTCCTCGAAATGGTGACGGTTCAGCACCGCCTTGGTTTTCGGAAACGCAAGCCACACCAGAGCGTTAAACAGATCGTGCCAGTTGTCCGGACGGGTCTGTACTTCTCCCGTCTCGAAGATATAGGCTTCGTAATAGCCGGAGAGTTTCTTGGAGGGCGCCGCCGGCGGCACGAAGCGGATTTGCGCGCCGCCGCCGCTCACTACCGACGGCATCGTCAGGGCATTGAGCTCGTCGTGCCGGGGAAACCGGTCGATCGGCAGGCGCTCGAGCAAAGGCGTGAGCGCCGCGAAGATCGATCCATCGAACGCCTTTTTCCAGCCGTCGGCTGGCATCATCCGGCGAGCCGCCATCCGACCGATTCCCCCGCCCGCAGCGGCACGAGCGTCGCTGCGCCGAACGGGATTTCACCGGGCACAGTCCAGGCCTCCTTGCGCAGGGTGATCGCGCCGCGGTTGCGCGGAAGGCGGTAGAAATCCGCCCCGTGAATGCTGGCAAAGGCTTCGAGCTTGTCGAGCGCCCCTGCCTGCTCGAAGACCTCCGCGTAGAGCTCGATCGCCGCATGCGCCGTATAGATGCCCGCGTGACCGCACAGAGTCTCCTTGCTGGCTCGTGCGTGCGGCGCGCTGTCGGTACCGAGGAAAAATTTCGGATTGCCGCTCGTCGCGGCTTTCACGAGCGCCTGTCGGTGTTCCTCGCGCTTCAGCACGGGCAGGCAATAGTAGTGCGGACGGATGCCGCCGACGAAAAGCGCATTGCGGTTGTAGAGCAGGTGATGCGCGGTGATCGTGGCGGCGATATTGGGGCCGCCCGCCAGAACGAACTCCACCGCTTCGCGGGTGGTGACGTGCTCGACCACGATCCGGAGCTTCGGGAAGCGCCGCGTGATGTCGGCGAGAACCGTATCGAGAAACACGCGCTCGCGATCGAAAACATCCACGCCGGGACTGGTAACTTCGCCGTGGACGAGCAATGGCAGATCGTGCTCCTGCATCGCATCGAGCGCCGTGTGGATGCGCTCGATGCGCGTGACACCGGCGTCCGAATTCGTCGTCGCTCCCGCCGGGTAGTACTTCACGCCGAACACGAAGCCCGAGCGCTTCGCGCGCGCGATCTCCTCGGCGCTGGTGTTGTCGGTCAGATACAGGGTCATGAGAGGCTCGAAATCGGAGCCCTTCGGGAGCGCTTTGAGTATGCGTCCTCGGTAGGCGGCGGCGAGTGCGGTGTCGGTGACCGGAGGTCTGAGATTGGGCATGACCACCGCGCGCGCAAACACGCAAGCCGTGTGGGGCAGTACGCTCGCCAGCGCGGCGCCGTCCCTCAGGTGCAGGTGGGCGTCGTCCGGCCGCGTCAGCGTGAGGGATTGCACGGAATCAGGAGCGGCTAGTGTTCTTGCCGCGCACGAGCTGCAAAGCGCGTGCGTACACCGCGTTCTTCTTGGCTCCGGTGGCCTTGCACGCGAGCTTCACCGCCTGCGCGAGCGGCATCTCGGCAAGCAGTGTAGTGAGTACGCGCTCCCAATCGGCCTTCGCACTCTCCTTCGGGACCCCAGAACCTTCGGCGATCAGCACGAACTCGCCGCGCTGGCGATCGGTATCCGCGAGGAGCCAGTCCGAGGCTTCGCCGAGACGGCACCGATGAATCTGCTCGAACAGTTTGGTCAGCTCGCGCGCAATCACGAGAATGCGCTCCGGTCCGAGAACCGCGGCCAGATCCTCGACGCATTCGATGATGCGATGCGGCGCCTCGTAAAACACCAGCGTATAGGGCAGCGCGCTAAAGGCTTCGAGCGCCTTGCGCCTCGCGGCAGGTTTGGCCGGAAGAAAACCCGCGAACAGGAATGGTCCATCCGCGATGCCTGCCGCCGAGAGCGCAGTCACCGCGGCGTTCGGGCCGGGAATTGGGACAACCTTGAATCCGGCGGCGCGCGCCCTCGCGACTACCGTCGCACCGGGATCGGATACTGCGGGCGTGCCGGCGTCGGCGACAAGCGCGACGTTTCTACCGTGCGCGAGCTGCTCGACGATCCAGTCTGCGGAGCGTCGTTCGTTGTGCTCGTGCACCGCTACGAGTTTCCCCTGCAAGCGATGGTGCTCGAGCAGCCGCGCCGTGACGCGTGTGTCCTCCGCAGCGATAACGTCCGCTCGGGAAAGCGAACCCAGGGCACGCGCGCTGATGTCCTCGAGGTTCCCAATGGGCGTCGCCACCACATATAATTGACCTAGCCCACTTGGGCTCTCTCCATGCTTCCTGGTTCTCGCGCCCAATTCTGTTTCGCCCTGTTGGCGTTGTTGAGTCCGGCATTGTGCTCGGCCGCCGACGATCCGGCAAGCCAGCCTCCTGTACGCGAGAGACCTTTCATAGGTCTGCTGCTGCCGCTCAATTCCCCGGACTTCGCGCGTGCAGCCGAAGCCGTTCGTCTGGGTTGCCAGGCCGCGATCGCCTTTGCGGAGCACCGCCAGGCGCTGCAGGTGGTGCGAACCGGCGCCCAGCCCGAGAGCATTCTCCTCGAATACGAAGCCGCCGTGCAGCGCGGCGCCGCCGTGGTAGTGGGCCCACTGACGCGTTCAGGCGTCTCGGCGCTCGCAACTTCGGGTCGTGTCAGCGTGGTGACGCTCGCCCTCAACGTCGCCGATGGCGACGCGCCGCTCCCGCCGCGCCTTTACACCTTCGGACTTTCGGTGGACACCGAGGCGCGCACCGTGGCGCGCACGGCCTATGCGCGCGGACTGCGCGAGGCCGTGGTCGTGCAGGCGTCGAACGCGCTCGCCAAACGCCTGAGCCGGGCCTTCGCCGACGAGTGGTTTTCTCTCGGCGGAAGAATCAGCGATGTGCGGGAGTTCGGGCCCCGAGGCGAATTGATCGATTTGCGCCGCGGTCTCTCGGACTCGCAGGCGCAGCTCATTTTCCTCGCTGCGGAGGCCGATCAGGCGCGCACCGTGCGACCCTATCTCAACAACCAGATGCCGGTATTCGCGACCTCGCAGGTCAACGACGGCAAGACCGGACCACTTTTGAACAGCGATCTGAATGGGATTCGCTTCGTCGACATGCCCTGGCTGGTGCAGCCCGATCACGCGGCGGTCATGATCTATCCGCGCCTCGAAGGCTTTTCCGCGGAGCTTCAGCGCTTTTACGCGCTTGGCATCGATTCCTGCCGGATCGCGGGGGACATCCTCGCGGGACAACAACGCATAGCCCTGGACGGGGTAACGGGGAAGGTCTCCTATCGTGGAGGCAGCGCGCTTCAACGCGAGCCGGTTCAGGCGGTTTTCAAGGACGGGGTGGGAGTATCAGCCGAGGACCTGAGATGAAGGCCGGCGACCAGGCGGAACGAATTGCCGCCGGCTACTTGCAGCGCAAGGGCCTTGCTTTGATCGAGACCAACTATCGCTGCCGCTGGGGTGAGATCGATCTTGTCCTGCGGGACCGGGACACGATCGTCTTTACCGAAGTTAAGCTGCGGCGCTCCAAGAGTTTTGGCGGCGCCGCCTACAGTGTTACTCCGCGTAAACAAACGCGGATCATCGCCGCGGCGCGCCACTACCTGGCGGGCAAAAAGGAAACGCCATGCCGGTTCGACGTGGTGTTACTCGAGCGGCTCAAACCGCCGCGGATCGAATGGATACGCGACGCGTTCTCGGCTTGAAGCCTGCCGGGTTCTGCGGCCGTCTCTCGGGCACGGTATGCATCCAACGCGACGTTCGAGAGGAAGCTTGCGGTAGAATGAAGCTCGTATGAAATCCATAATCGCCCGCCCAGCCGAGGACAGCGTCGACCTTCCGGCGCGGATCCGCCGCCAGTTCAGCGACAGCGCCCAGCTCAAGCTGAAGGCAGCCGACGCGCTCGCCGAGCCGATCACGCGCGCCACCGAGATCATGGTGAGATGCCTGCTCGCCAACGGCAAGATCCTCGCCTGCGGAAACGGCGGCTCGGCGGCAGACTCCCAGCATTTCTCCGCCGAGCTGCTCAACCGTTTCGAACGCGAGCGCCCCGGGCTCGCTGCCATCTCGCTGACGACCGACACTTCCACTCTTACTTCGATCGCGAACGATTATGAATACGAACAGGTGTTCTCCAAGCAGGTGAGCGCTCTGGGACAGGCGGGCGATGTGCTTCTCGGGATCTCCACCAGCGGCAACTCAAAAAACGTTGCGCGCGCGATCGCGGCGGCCCACGAGCGCGACATGCGAGTCATCGCGCTCACCGGCCGGGGCGGCGGGGAAATCGGCAAGCTGCTGGCCCCGGAGGACGTGAACGTCTGCGTACCGCACTCGCAGACCGCGCGCATCCAGGAAGTGCATCTCCTCACGCTGCATTGCCTTTGCGACGGGATCGACGCCATGCTGCTGGGGGCCGATTGACAGGCTGCTCCACATCCAGGCGGTGGGCCGCAGTCGTGCTGCTTCTCGCCCTGGCGCCGGCGCTTCAAGCTTGCGTCGAGGCCCTCGTCGTCGGGGGCGTCGCCACGGGGGTAATCATCGCCACCGACCGTCGCCAGATCGAAGTCATGTTCGACGATCAACGCATTGAAAGCGCCGCGGCAGCCCGTGTCGGCGACACGCTTAAGGGCCAGGGACACGTCGTCGTCACCAGTTTTAACTACACGGTGCTGCTCACCGGCGAGGTACCCACTGGGCAAACCAAAGTGCAGGCGGAGAAGATCGTGAGCGAGGTGCCTCAAGTGAAAACCGTGGTCAACGAGCTGCAGATTGCCGGCACGAGTTCGGCCGCCTCGCGCAGCAATGATGCCTATATCACCAGCAAGGTGAAAAGCAACTATCTGGGAAACGGGAAGTTCCAACCCACCGCCGTGAAGGTCGTGACCGAGGCAGGCGTCGTATATCTGCTCGGCCTCGTTACGCGCGAGGAAGCCGACGCCGCAACCGACATCACGCGCGGCACCGGAGGCGTGCAGAAAGTCGTTCGCGTGTTCGAGTACGTCGCTCCGGCAAGCAAGAAATCAGAACCGGTTGCAAAATAAGGGGCATCCCCTCGCCCCCTATAGCTTGCGCCCAGGCGCCGCGAGCATCCGTTCTATTTCGACCACGAGTTTGCGATCGCCGGGGGTCACCTGGGTTCCGAAGGACAGCACTTTTTCTCCCGAGCGGTCGATCAGGTACTTGTGGAAATTCCACTGAGGCCGTTCGCCGGTCTTCGCGCCAAGCGCTGAGTAGAAGGGGTTGGCCTTACCCGCCCGCACCGCGGATTTCGCAAACATCGGAAAACTCACGCCATAGTTGATTTCGCAGAATTTGGCGATGTCGTTGTTGCTGCCGGGCTCCTGGCCGCCAAAATCGTCTGCCGGGAATCCGAGCACCACCAGCCCTTTTTCACGATAGCGACGGTACAACGCCTCCAGTCCTTCGTACTGCGGCGTGTATCCGCATTGACTCGCCGTATTCACCACCAGCAGCACCTTCCCCTGGAACTGGCACAGAGGCGTGGCCTGGTCCGTCAGACTGGGAAGGGTATGGGTGAGCAGCGGCGGGCACCCGGCGGCGGCAGGCGCACTTGCAAGCGCAGTCAGCAACAGAAAAGCGAGGAAAGCGCGCATCGTCGTCCCTGAGAGGATGGTGTGGGGCAAACTTACTACCCAAGGATAGTTCTGTCAAAGCTATCGCCTGAACCCATCGGGTAAGATAGAAGGGAGCCGAGCCACACTCTCAATGGGCGCTCCCTTCGAACGGAAGATCTGTCCTCCGCCTGAGCTTGCAGCGCGGCTGGGCTCCTGCGCCCGCCCGCTCGTTTTCACCAATGGTGTGTTCGACATCCTGCATCGCGGGCACGTCACCTATCTCGCCCAGGCCCGCGCGCTGGGGGCGACGCTCCTAGTCGCGATCAACAGCGACGCTTCGGCGAAGCGCCTCGGCAAGGGCGAGGAACGCCCACTGAACTCGCTGGCCGACCGCATGGCAGTGGTGGCGGCGCTGGAGTCCGTCCATCTAGTCACCTGGTTCGATGAGGACACTCCGCTCGCACTGGTCCTTGCCAGCCGGCCGGAGGTGCTCGCCAAAGGCGGAGACTGGAAATCCGACGCGATCGTCGGGGCGAGCGAAGTGCGGACATGGGGCGGAAGCGTGCATTCGATCCCATTCGAGCACAGGCTATCGACGACCGCGCTGCTTCAGAAGATTCGCGGAAAGTAGTACGAACAGAGGAACCTAGAGGTTCCCCCGTTACCCCCTCCGATTTCCGGCTTAATTCCCCGCGCGCTTTTCCTCGAGCGGGCAAGTTTTCAGTTCGCTTCCCGGAAAGCCCTGGCGCAGCTCGTTCAGTTTGGTGGCGAGCGCCTCCGGGACGTCCCGCACGGTGAAGTAGACCTTGTGCACCGGAGTTTCCCTGGGACCCACTCGGGCGGTCCGCACTCCCTTCGCTCGCAGCTCTCCCAGGCGCGCCTGGGCGGCCTCCGAGGTCTTGAACACGCCAAGCGAGATGGCGAAACGGTGCCTGGGATCTTCCTGGACCACGAAAAAATCCTCGACGCCGAGCTTTCGCAGCTCACCGGCTTTCTGGTTGGCCGCCTGGCGATCGCGCTGCGGCGGCATGAATACCCAGTAGCTCGCGATTTCCTCCGCTCGGCGCTGCGAGAGCCTCGGCCCGAGCGCAAGCGGATCGAGAGCCTGTTGCACGCGCGCAACGTCGCCAGGATTGAACGACCCGAGCTCCAGGCACGCGGCAACGATCGGCTTGGGCGGCGGTTTGGGGCGCTCGGTGGCAAGGGCCGCGAGCTGCTCGGCGCTGAGCAAGCGGATCGCCTGCGGATTGAGCTGCTGCTCCATCAGTTGCGCCTCGCTGAACGCAGGACCTGCTCCAAAATAGCTCCAGGCGAGGAAACCAAGGTTAGCCAGCAGCAACAGGAAGAATACGATCTTCACGAGTATCCCGGGTCCTTCACTGTCTCCCGGACGATTCGGACCAGGCCTTCCAGCACGAGATTATTTTCAAGTCGAACCGGAATACTGAGGTGTTGCGCGATCCGGCTCGCCGCGCCGCCGGTGAGTGTGCACACTGCGCCGGGTTCCATCGCCGCAAACATCCGCTCGATCGCTCCGGCCTGCGCGAGGAGACACCCGGTTTCGATGGCATCCGCCGTGCTTCGAGGTGGGTTGGAGAAACGCCCCTTGGCGAACGGGAGTTTCGCGGTGTTGCGAGCCAGCGACCGTTTCATGAGCTCCAGGCCCGGAAGAATCGCTCCTCCTGTGAACGTCCCATCGCCCTTCAGAACATCGACCGTGGTCGCAGTGCCCGCGGCGACCACCAGGCAAGCTCCGCGCAGAATCGACCAGGCGCCGATCAGCGCAGCCCAACGGTCGGCTCCGAGCTGCGCCGGCTTGCCGTACCCGTTTGTCACGCCGCATTCGCGCCGCTTCGCCTGCACCCATGCCGGAACGACCGGTCGGCCGGCAAGAATCGCTTCCAGACGCCTGCGCACGGACGGGCCCGCAACGTTTGCGACCACAACCTTGGCGGTCGGGGCGATTCTCCTCCATTTCTTGCCAAGGTGCGAGATATCCGCGAGAGGCACGGAGCCGGTGCTGCGCCAAACGCCTGCCACGTGCAACCCCCATTTCAGGCGCGAATTGCCGCAGTCAATCGCGAGAATCATCGGGTCTTGAGCGACAGTTCGCCGCTGTGAAAGCGCTCGACCCCTCGCGCCGAGGCAAGCATGAGCGCGCCGTCCTCGGCAATACCGACGATCTTGCCTTCGGCCACGCGCCGGTCGGCCATGGACAATGCCACGCGCCGCCCACGCCACGCGTGCAGTCGCAGCCATTCTTCGCGAAACGGCATAAAGCCCTCGCGCGAAAACCGATCGAGGACGGCGGCAAGCGACGGAAGCAGCCCGGCGAGCAGCGCGGTCCGCGAGAGCGCCGCATCGGCGTGGCTCGCGACGTCGGTCGCCGGCCGGCCGATCCGCCCGCGCATTGCGGTGTTGAGCCGAACGTTGATGCCGACCCCGACGACCGCTACGCTGGGACCCGGCACATCGCCCGATATTTCGATCAGCATGCCGCCGAGCTTACGCCCCTTGAGATACAGGTCGTTCGGCCATTTGACCCCCACGCCGCGAACGCCTAGGAGACCGAGCGCCTTCGCCGCACCCACCGCCACGGCAAGGCTCAGGCCCCCGAGCGCTCCAGCGCCCCGGGCGAAACGCCACAGGATCGAGAATGCGAGACTGCCGCCGACGCCGGACACCCAGGGATTTCCCCGCCGGCCGCGTCCGGCGCTCTGGTGTTCGCACACCAGCACCGCACCGTGCGGCGCACCGGCCGCGGCGCGCTCGACAAGAACCGTGTTGGTCGACGGGCATTCATCGAGCAACTCCAGGCGAAGCTCCGGGGAAATTTTCCTCAGTCGCGCCGCGAGGACATTCGTCTCGATCAGATCGGGACTTTCTGCGAGCCGATAACCGCGGCCGCGCACCTTGAACACGCGCAGGCCCAGCGCTTCGATCCGGCGCACGAGGTTCCATACGCCGGCGCGGGAGAGAGCCAGAGACCGGCCCAGACTCTCGCCGGAATGAAACCTCCCGTCAGCCAGGATGCGAAGCAGAGAAAAGTGGGTAACATCCATGCAAGAGACAGCGGCAAAAAGTCGGGCAAATACTAGCACCGGGGAACCGATCACGCCGGCGAAGCGTGGAGATTGAGGCTTTGCCCGCACTCGTGCACCCGACCTCGATCTTCGTGAAAAAAGTCACAAGGAGACTTTCCCGGCGGTGATATGATGCCGTCATAGTTTGAATTTAGGGCGCTAGCCGATGAAGCTTCGGCTGAGCCTGCAGGTTGCCCGCCGGCCCAGCAAACGGCGGCTAAACGGGGGGAACCCTCCCTCCCCCCGTTTTTTTTTGCCTGCGCGCCGAGCCTTCGGACGCCCTTGCCCACATCTATAACACGGCCCGTTCCGGTTAGTCTCGCTCGCGGATCGCATATTCGACTCCACCCCTCGCATGCAACGACCCTGGCCCTATTCACGAGTAGTGGGACACCGCGGAGGCGGGGCGCTTGCGCCCGAGAATACCCTCGCGGGCTTTCGCAAGGCTGCGGCAATGGGATTCAGCGGGGTGGAGTTCGATGTGATGCTTTCCGCCGACAAGATCCCCGTTCTTATTCACGACGAAACGCTCGAGCGCACCACCAACGGCCGCGGCACCGTCGCCGCGACGCCCTACGCGAAGCTCGCGAGCCTGGACGCCGGCGGCTGGTTCCACCGCGAATATCTCGGCGAGCGCGTGCCCTCGTTCGAACAAGCCGGAAGGCTGTGCGTCGAGCTCGGCCTGTGGGCCAACGTCGAGATCAAGCCCGCGCCGGGATTCGAGCGCGAGACGGGCGCGATCGCAGCCAGGCTCGCACGTGAGCTGTGGCGTGGTGCGCCGTCCGCGCCGCTGCTGTCCTCGTTCCATCCGGGGGCTCTCGAGGCCGCGCGCGCAGCCGCACCGGAGCTGCAACGCGGTTTTCTCACCGACAAGATCGAGGTCGGGTGGGGCAAGGCCGCGGGAGACCTCGCGTGCGTATCCATCCACTGTAACTGCGAGCATCTGACCGCGGAGCGGGCGCGGGCGATTCGGGACGCAGGCTACTGGCTGCTTTCCTATACGGTGAACGACCCCGACACGGCGCGGCGCTTGTTCTCCTGGGGCGTGGACGCGATTTTCACCGACAGGTTGGACTTGATCGGTCCGGATTTCGCTTGATGCCCGCACGGGGACGGGCCTTGCGGCGCTACTTCTCGTGGTCGATCTGCATCGCCTCGAGAAACCGCGAAACCAAATTGTAGCCCGCAACGGTGACGGTAAGCTCCACCAGCTCTCGATCGTCGAAATGCCGCCGCAGCTCGGCGAAAACAGGATCGGGCGCCCGGATCTCCCGCGTCACGCAATCGGTGTAGGCGAGAACGGCGCGCTCGCGATCGTCGAACTTTCCCGAGACCTGCCAGCCCGGCAGCGCGTCGATCTGTGCCTGAGTCGCGCCCTCTTGCAGCGCGAACGGAACGTGCGCCCGGTACTCGTAGTCGGCCGCGTTCAGCAGGGCGACGCGCAGGATCGCAAGTTCGCGATAGCGCCCGGAGAGTTTCGCTTTCTGCCGGACCGCGGTGAAGAACTTGAGCCAGCCCTCGGCTACCGCCGGGCTGTTCAGCAGCGCGCGATACAGATTCGGGAACCTTCCTCCGCGCTGTGCCTTGATGGTCCCGATCAGGTCGCTTAGTTCGGGACGCTCGCCTTCCTTGATCAGAGATACTCGCGCCACTTTTCTCGCTCCTCTCGCGCTCCCTAGAAGGGCAGTCGTGCGTCCGGCTTGGCGGTGAGCAGCACGCGCCGGAATTCGGACTTGATGCGGTCCAGCCCTGCTTCACTATCGGCTTCGAAGCGCAGCACGATAACCGGTGTCGTATTGGATGCGCGCGCGAGCCCGAACCCGTCGGGGTACTCGACCCGCAATCCGTCCAACCGGATCACTTCGGTTGCACCCGGGAACGATGCGCTCCTCTGAAGACCCTCGATCAGGCGGTGCGGCTCGCCCTCGGCGAGCTTCAGGTGCAGTTCGGGCGTGCTTATGGAATCGGGAAGCGCGTTGAGCGTCGCGGTGGCGTCGGCCGTCTTGCTGAGGATCTCGAGCAGCCGCGCGCCTGCATACTGGGCATCGTCGAAGCCATACCAGCGCTCAACGAAGAATACGTGTCCGCTCATTTCTCCGGCTAGCGCCGCGCCGCGCTCGCGCATTCTCGCCTTGATGAGCGAGTGACCCGTTTTCCAAAGGCTGGGCACGCCGCCGTGTTCGCGGATCCAGGGCGCGAGGTTGCGCGTGCTCTTGATATCGTAAATGATCTCCGCGCCGGGTTGGCGCGAGAGCACGTCTTTCGCGAACAGCATCAGTTGCCGGTCGGGGTAGATGATCTGTCCCTCGGCCGTCACCACGCCGAGCCGGTCGCCATCGCCATCGAACGCAAATCCGATCTCCGCGTGCTCCTTGCGGACGAGAGCAATCAGATCCTTCAGGTTCTCCGGGTGCGAAGGGTCGGGATGGTGATTTGGGAAACGGCCATCGACATCGCAATAAAGCTCCAGGACTTCGCATCCGAGGCGGCGGTAGAGCTCGCCGGCCGTTGCGCCGGCAACGCCGTTACCGCAGTCGACCGCGATTTTCATGGGGCGAGCAAGCCGCACGTCCGAAACGATGCGCGCGATGTAGGCTTCGCGGATTTCGGCGTGGCGGTGTCGCCCGGCGCCGCGAGCGAGATCGCCAGATTCGATCCGCCGGCGCAGTCGCTGGATGGCTTCGCCCGCGAGGGTCGTTCCTGCGAGCACCATTTTCAGGCCGTTGTACTCGGGCGGGTTGTGACTGCCCGTGACCGCGACCGCGCTGCCGCATCCCAGCTCGTGCGCCGCGAAATACGCGATCGGGGTCGCAAACATCCCGATTTCGACAACGTCCACGCCGCTTGCGCGGATGCCTGTCATCAACGCCTCCGCAAGCTCGGGGCCTGAGAGCCGGCCGTCGCGGCCCACTGCGATCTCCGGTCGGCCTTTGCTCTCGCGGCGATCGATGAGTTCACTACCCAGCGCCTGGCCGATGAGTCGCACGCCCTCTACGGTGAGCGACTTTCCGACGATGCCGCGGATGTCGTAGGCCTTGAAGATTTCCTGCGGAGGAAAATTCATTTCGAGACGGACCCCTTTAAGGGGTCATTATCCCATCTGCGGGCGCCGGAGACCCAGCCTCGCGCCCGACCATCGCTTCCTCGAAGAACCCCGTCACCCGCCGCGGCAGCCAGCCCAGATTTCCGGGAAAAGGCGTGCCGACAAAGGAAGCGTGCCCCCCTTCTTCGGGAAACTCGCAGAGTACACGAGACGATACCTCTTCGGATCGCGGGAGCGCGGTCTCCGGCATGAACGGATCGTTACGGGCGTTCAGGAGCAGCGTCGGCACTTCGATGCGATCGAGCACGGGCTTTGCGCTCGCGCGTGTCCAGTAGTCGTCGGTGCCGTGGAACCCGTGCAAAGGCGCCGTGACGGCCTCGTCGAAATCGCGCAGCGTGCGTGCGCGCCGCATCGCCTCGCCGTCGAACAGTCCGGGAAAACGCTCGAGCTTGCCCTCGCCTTTTTTCTTCAGGGTGGCGAGAAAGGCGCGGGCGTATACAAGATTGAATCCACGGCCGAGCGCGTCGCCGGCCGCCATGAGATCGAAGGGAGCCGACACCGCGGCGGCGGCAGCGAGAACATCCTTCGCCCGGGCATCCTCGCCGAGCCATTTGAGAAGCGCGTTGCCGCCAAGCGACATGCCCATCGCGAACAGCGGCGCGCCTGAAGCCTCGCGCTGCAAACGCCGGAGTATCCAGCCTATCTCCTCGGCGTCGCCCGAGTGATACGCCCTCGGCAGACTGTTCTGTTCGCCCGAGCAGCCGCGAAAGTGCGGCACCGCGCCGCGCCACCCTCGCTTCGCCAGCTCATGCGCCAACGCGCCGGCGTAGTGGCTGCTCGAACTACCCTCAAGGCCGTGAAACAGCGCGACGAGCGGGGCGTCCGCGCCCCCGGGCAGCCGATCGACGTCGATGAAGTCGCCGTCAGGCGTGTCCCAACGTTCCCTTTTCCAAGTCGCCCTGGGGTGTCCGATCAGCGCGGCGTATAGGGTCTGCAGGTGTCCGCCGGGAAGCCACCAGGGAGCGCGGTAGGGAAAGCTCTTCAATGCAGGATCTTCGGGGAATCGGCGCTTGCGCGCGGTGCCTGTGGAGCGGGCGATCCATGATGCAGGATCATTCTCCACCCGTTCCCGGTGCGAAGGTAGACGTTGGTTGCGGCGACCGGCGCTCGCGGCCGTGGCTCGCCCTGCACCAGGATGTTTTCATGAACGCTGTGGATCGCGAGCATCATCCCCGAGAGCACGACCGGGTCGGAGACGTGTACCTTGAGCCGCTGGCCGGAGGCGAAGATCTGCGCGAAACTTTCGCGCACCTGATCGTAGCCGGCGAGCCGCGGCCCCCCCGGATGGATGCAGACGATTTCCTCGTCGTCCGCCCACACTTCCAACATGGCTTCGAGGTCGCCTGCCTCGAGCGCCTCGTAGAATGCAGCCTCCACGTCCTGCGGCGTCGGAAAGGTGCTTTTCTTCACGAGGTGCGGCCCGGAGTCGCGTAGCGTAGCCGAAAAAGCATGCAGTCACCAGCGATCGACCCGCGAGTGGTGGGTCAGCTTGAGCGAAATAGCCCGCTACCGGCGGCGTTTCGGCCAGGCTTCCGGGTTGAGCAGGTTGGGCGGGCGCTTGCCTGAAAGAGCCGAGGCCAGGTTCTTCACGGCGAGCAGGTTCATCTTCATGCGGGTGGCGCGCGTGGCGCTGCCGATGTGCGGAATCATGACGACATTGTCGATCTCGAGGAACCCGGGGTGCAACTTCGGCTCGCCTTCGAACACGTCCAGTCCCGCCGCGGCGACGCGCCGCTCCTTCAGCGCCTGAACCAGCGCCGCGTCGTCGATGACGCCGCCGCGCGCGGCATTGACGATCACCGCGGTGGGCTTCATCAGCGCGAGTTCCCCTGCGCCGATCAGGTGATGGCTTTCAGGTGTGTACGGCAGATTGAGACTTACAAAATCCGACTGCTTGAGCAGCCGCTCGAAACTTACATGCCGGGCGCCCAGGGCGCGCTCGATCGACTTCGGGACGCGCTTGCGGTTGTGATAGAGGATACGCATCGAGAACCCACGAGCCCGCCGCGCGATGGCCTGGCCGATGCGGCCCATGCCGACGATGCCCAGCGTCGCGTGATGCACGTCCTGACCGAGCAGGCGGTCGTGCCTCCACCCCTCCTTCCAATTCCCCGCGCGCAGCCAGCGCTCGGCCTCGGTGACGCGCCGGGCCGCGGCCATGAGCAGCGCCCAGGCCGTATCGGCGGTCGTGTCGTCGAGGACTTCCGGCGTATTGGTCGCGAGGATGCCCCGCTCGCTGCAGGCCGCAAGATCGATGTTGTTGTAGCCCACAGCGACATTGCACACTGCCTTCAGCCGCGGAGCGGCGGCTAGAGTCTCCGCATCGATGCGATCGGAGCCCGTGGTCAGCACGCCGTCCTTGTCCGCGAGCCTGCGCCACAGCTCGTCCCCGCGCCAGGGCGTGTCGTCCTGCTGATTGTCCTCGACGTCGTATCGCCCGCGCAGCTCGTCGATGACTTCGGCGAAGGTAGCGCGAGTGACGAGAATTCTAGGTTTCACGAACGTCCGGTCCGATCCGCCCGACCAGCCAGCGTGCGGTGCGCAGCAGGCGCGCGTCGAAGCCGCGCCGCCCGACAAGCTGCACTCCCAGCGGCATACCGTTTGCGCCCTGCATCAAGGGCAGGGAGATCGAGGGAACCCCGCACAGCGTCCAGGGAGTGCAGAACGCCGGGTCGCCGGTCGCCGAAAGGCCTTTCGGCGCCGTCCCTGGGGCCGACGGCGTGAGGATCGCGTCGTAGCGCTCCATGAAGAGCTCGTCGAGGCTGTCCGCCATGGGCCCGATCGCGCGCAGCGCAGCCTGATAGTCCACCGCGCTCAGTTCGCGGCCGCGCTCGATCAGGGCGCGGAGCGTAGCCGAGAGCTTGTCGCGCCCGCGGGTCCACTCGCGCTCGAGATTCGAGGCCATCTCGGCTTCCATGATGATCTTGTGGACGGCCCAGGCATCGGCCGCGGAAGAGAACAGCTCCACCTCCTCCATGCGGTCGCCGAGCGCCTCGGCTAGCTCGGCAAAGGCCTCTTTCGTATCCGCCTCGGCCTTGTCCCAATGCGGCGTCTTGATGAAGGCGATCAGAGGCGGAATCGGCGGCTCTTCCGCGGCGACCGCGCGGAACGGGACGCGCGCCCGCGGCCGCGTGTCCGGGTCGCCTCCGTCGTACCCGGCGAGCTCCTCAGCGGCAAGTGCGAGGTCCTCGAGCGTGCGCGCGAACACACCGACATGATCGAGCGTGCGCGAAAGTTTCAGGATCCCCGTGCGCGGAATCAGGCCATGGGTCGGCTTGAATCCGTACACGCCGCAGAACGCCGCGGGTCGGATCAAGGACCCGTTGGTCTGGCTGCCGAGCGCGAGCGGCACCATGCCGGCAGCGACCGCCGCGGCCGAGCCGCTGGAGGAGCCACCGGGCGTGCGATCGGGGTCGTGCGGATTGCGCGTCTTCCCCGGATGAAAATAGGCACACTCGGTGGTGACCGTCTTGCCGAGAATCACGGCGCCGGCGGCCCGCAGCCTGGCGACGACCGCTGCGTCGTCACGCGGCATGCGGCCCCGGTGCAGCACCGTGCCGTTCTCGGTCGGCATGTCCGACGTGTCGATGATGTCCTTGATGCCGACCGGAATGCCGCACAGCGGCCCCACCGCCTGCCCGGAGCGGCGCAGCTCATCGGCGGCGCGTGCCTGGCCGAGCGCATGCTCTTCGTCGAGGAACGTCCAGGCCTGTACCTTCGGCTCGAACTCGCGTATGCGCGCCAGGCACGCCCGCACCAGATCTTCCGAGGTGAGCGCGCCCTCGCGGATCAGGCGCGCCGCGTCGCTCGCCGTCAGCGCGTAGAGTCTGGCCGCGTCCATGCCGCGATCATCTCGCGTACAGCACGCTCGGCAGCCAAAGGCCGATCGCCGGGAACGTGTACAGAAGGATCAGCGCGATGACCTGGATGCCCATGAAGGGCATCATGCCGGCGAAGATCTGGTTGAGCGTGACGTGCGGCGGGGAGACGCCCTTCAGGTAGAACGCCGCCATCGCCACCGGCGGCGACAGGAACGCCGTCTGCAGGTTGAGCGCCACCAGCAGCCCGAAGAACAGCGGATCGATGCCGAAGTGCGGCAGGAGCGGAATGAAGATCGGCATGAAGATGATGATGATCTCGGTCCACTCGAGCGGCCAGCCGAGGATGAAGATGATGAACTGGGCGAGGATCATGAACTGCAGCGGCGTGAGGTCCATCGAGAGCACCCACTTCTCGATGACCTCCTGGCCGCCAAGCAGCGCGAACGCCGCCGCGAAGATCCCGGAGCCGACGAACAGCCAGCACACCATCGCGCTCGTCTTGGCCGTAAGGAAAGACGACTCCTTGATGATCGTCCCGAACTCCCTCAGCGTTCCGCCGATGACGGCCCCGGAAAACGGGCCGCCCGAGCCTCGCTGCAAGTGGCCGGTATAGCGGTAGACCGCCGCCAGGAAGAATCCGCCAAAAGCGCCCACCGCCGCGGCCTCGGCAGGCGTCGCCAGCCCGAAAACGATCGAGCCGAGCACCATGAGGATCAGGATCGCCAGCGGGAAGAACGAGGTCAGCAGCTTCTTGAACACCTCAAGCCGCTCCCAGTCCCAGATCCAGTAGATGAACCCGATCAGGCCGATGCCGGCGGCGAGCACGATCCAGAACCAAGTGGGCGCCGGCAGGCGTTCCTGATTGGCTGCCGCCGGTTTTTCTTCGACCGCTGTCACCTCGGTCGGTCGCACTGGCGCTGCCGCCCCGGTCTTCGCCTCGCCGGACGCAGCCTCAACCGGGGGTTCCTTCACTTCCGATGCTTCCGGCTCGGGCTCCTGCATGCCGATCAGGCCTGCGGGTTCCTCCTTAATGTCGGCCGCAATCGCTCCGCCCGCTTCGACCAGGCCCGCCGTGCTGGCTTCCACCACCGGCGCAGTCGCCGAGCGAAAGGTGGTGCCGAGCAGGACGACGATGACGAGCGCCGGCAGCAGGGACACGACGAGCTGCCCGAGCACGGTGCGCTTCGGGACACCAGCGCTACCTTGCCCCATCAGTGCCCGCCATAACGCAGCCAGCACGTGGATTTTCTGCTGCGCCAGCGCCTGGGCGTGAGGCGGAAGCGGGACCCGCTGCTCGCTCTCGGCCAGCGGCGGCATCAGCGCCGGCTTCCACTTCGCGAGCACGATGACGTAGCCGATGTAGAGCCCCGCGAGCATGAAACCGGGAAGGAAAGCGCCGGCGTAGAGTTGCACCACCGACACGCCGGCGGTCGCGCCGTACACGATCAGCAGGACCGAAGGCGGAATCAGGATGCCGAGGCAGCCGCCGGCGGTGACCGCGCCCGCTGCAACCTTGACGTTGTAGCCCGCCTTGAGCATCGCCGGGAACGCGAGCAGGCCCATCAGCGTCACGCACGCGCCGACGATGCCGGTGGCGGTGGCGAAGATGGCACAGGTAACTATCGTTGCCACCGCGAGCGAGCCCGGCACGCGCGTAGTCGCGAGATGCAGGCTGTGGAACAGCTTGTCGATCAACTGCGCCCGCTCGACCAGGTAGCCCATGAACAGGAACAGCGGGATCGCGATCAGCACGTCGTTCGACATCACCCCGAAGGTGCGCTGCACGAACAGGTCGAGCACCTGCTGGACGGCGAGCTGCGGGTTGACGCCGCGATAAAAGAGCCACGCGAAGAACACGCCCATGCCCATGAGCGTGAAGGCCGTGGGAAAACCGAGCATGATGGCCACCACGATCAGCGCGAGCATGAGCAGCCCGATGTGGCCGTTGGTGATGTTGCCCCAGGGCATGAACGCCAGGATGGCGATCACTATCATTGCCATCAATGAGAAGCCGAACCACAGTTCCTTGCGCAGTTTCATTCGCCGTTTACCGATGTGGGGAATTTACAAGGGGCCATGCCCCCGTGTTCGATATCACCTGTGCGGTTCCTGCTTCACGACGTATTGGTCGAGCTTCTCGATGTCCTCGTCCTTGACGTGCAACTCCTCCTTCAGCTTTTCCACGTCCACTTCCTCGACGTCCACTTGGCGCGAGGGCCATACGCCTGTCTTGAGGCACACGATGCAGCGGATGATCTCGACGATGCCCTGCGCCAGCAGGATCGCCCCGGCCAGCGGGATCACCGTCTTGAACGGGTAGATCGGCGGGCCCTCGTAGGTGATGGTCGAGTGCTCGTTGATCGCCCAGGACTCGGCAGCGTAGAAATAACCCGCGTAGGTCAGCGCGAACACACCGGGAATGAAAGCCACGATATAAAGCGTGAGGTCGATCGTCGCCTGGGTGCGCGGCCTGAAAAAGCCATAGAGCACGTCCCCGCGCACGTGGCTGTTCTTCGACAGCGTGTAGGCGCCGGCCATCATGAAGAGCGTTCCGTAAAAATAGATCATCACGTCGAAAGCCCACGCGCGCGGCGCATCGAGCGCGTAGCGGGCGAACACTTCCCAGGTGACGTGAAGGGTGAGCAGCACGATGAAGAAGGAAAACGCCTGGCCGACCCAGGTGCTGAGCTTGTCGACGAACAGCAACAGCTTCTGCATGGCTTCGATCCTGTGAAGGCTTGGCGGAAGGAGTCTACCCCGCCGATTCCGGCGTATCCCTGACGGAGATCAAAAAAAACACCATCCGGGGTCGCCGGATGGTGTCCTTTGAAACGCTAAATGCCTCAGGCCTTCTTCGCCGCCGCAGCGGGCTTCTTGCCGAAGTAGTGGTTGTAGGCCATGCGCGAGCTGACCTGGGTGTCGAGGTACCAGCGCACCGCGCGCTCGGCGAACTTCTTCTGCGACTCCTCGATCTCGCGGAACAGCGCGTTGTCCTTGCGCTTCGCGGCAGCCTCGTCGTACACCACGAGCTGGCGCGCGAGCACCGAGTCCGGGGTCTTGAAGAAGCGCACCTTGTCCTTGGTCTGCAGCTCGATGTAGTCCTGCGAGTAGCGGTGGATCGCCTTCCACGACATGTCCTGGGAGGCCGCCTCGACCGCGTTCTCGATGATGGCCTTCATCTTTGCCGGCAGCGCGTCGTACTTGGTCTTGTTGAAGGTGATCTCGAACTGCTCGGCGTTCTGGTGGTAGCTCTGCAGCATGCACACCTTGGAGACGTCGGCGAAGCCGAGCAGGCGGTCGGAGCTGGCGTTGTTGAACTCGGCCGCATCGAGCAGCCCGCGGTCCATCGCCGGCACGATCTCGCCGCCGGGCAGCGCGTTGACCGCCGCGCCCATGCCCGTGAACACGTCGATCGAAATGCCCACCGTGCGGAACTTGAGGCCCTTGAAGTCCTCGACCTTGGTGATCGGCTTCTTGAACCATCCGAGCGGCTGGGTCGGCATCGGCCCGTAGGGGAACGATACGACGTTCTGCCCGATCGAGGCGTAGAGCTTGTTGAGGAGTTCCTTGCCGCCGCCGTACTTGTGCCAGGAGAGCAGCGTGTTGGCGTCCATGCCGTAGGCCGGGCCCGAGCCCCACAGCGCCAGAGCATTTTGCTTGCCGTAGTGATAGACGAGCACACCGTGGCCGCCATCGAGCGTGCCCTTCGACACCGCGTCGATCAGGCCGAAGGCCGGCACCACCGCGCCCGCGGGCAGCACCTCGATCCTCAAGTCGCCGCCGGTCATGTCGTTCACCTTCTTGGCGAAATCAAGCGCGTACTCGTGGAAGATATCCTTCGATGGCCAGGTCGACTGCCAGCGCATGCTGATCGGACCGGCCTGGCCCTTGGCGATCATCGGGAAGCCGAGCGCAGCGGCGCCGGCCGTGGCGGCCGCAGCGCCGGTCAGGAACTTGCGGCGCGAAGCGGTTTCCGGCTTCTTAACTTGCTCATTACTCATTGAATCCTCCATTGGAAGGGGGTAAGACGGTCGTCTCGGCGCTGTTGTTGTCCCCGGAATCTGCCCGGGTAAACGTCTCGCGGGCCGCGTTGTTCCAGCGTCAGCCCTCAGGTTTTTCGCGACGCCAAAGCCCGCGAATCGTATTCCTAGTCCGCCTCGAATGCAAGCCGGAACGGGAGCCTTCCGCATCGTGAAACAGGCCGAGGGCGGCCCGGCTGCAGGGTGGGTAAGCCCCAGGGGCGGGGTCTACCTGACGGCTGCGGCCGGAGCGCTCGCCGCAGCCGGATTGAGCGCCGCCGCGCCCGCCTTGTGGGGCGGATTGGGATGCCAGCCCAGCACGAAAAACAGCACGAAGAATCCGAGCACGTATGCCAAAGTCACATGCCAGCCGTGGAAAAGCCAGCGCCCGACCGACTTCGCCTCGGGATACATGTTCGACAGCGCCACCCCGGCGCTCGATCCGAACCAGATCATCGAGCCGCCGAACCCCACGGCATAAGCGAGATAGCCCCAATCATAGCCGCCCTGCTTCAGCGCCAACGCGGTCAAGGGAATGTTGTCGAACACGGCCGAAACGAAACCGAGGCCCATCGCCGTCTGCCATGACGCCGACGGCAGCTTCTCCACCGGCATCATGGTGGCCGCGAGGACGAGCGAGAGCAGAAAAATACTTCCCTTGAAACTCTCCGGAAGCACTTCCCAGTCGGGCCGCCGCAAGGGCACGCTCACGAGCAACGCGATCACTACTGCCGCGCCGATGAAAGGAAACCGGTCGGAGATCTGGGGAAACATCACGTTCATCACGACGTTGGTCGCGATCGCCGCGATCAGGATGAAAAACACGATTGCGAGCCGCGTCCAGTCCACGTGAATGTGCTGGTGCTCGTGCTTCAGAATCGGCGAATAACGCTGCTGCTGGATCGCCGCCGGAATGCCAAAGACGACAAGCGCGACGACGGCGCCCACGTAGGCCTCGAGAACGTCGAGCGGATGCACTCCGGCGATCCACATCATGGTGGTGGTGGTGTCGCCGATGACGCTGCCCGCGCCGCCGGCGTTCGAAGCGGCGACGATCGCCGCCAGATAGCCGATATGCACCTTGGCTCGGAACAGCGTGTGCGCCATCGCCCCGCCGATCAGCGCGGCGGCGATGTTGTCTAGGAACGACGAGAGCACGAACACGATCACAAGCAATGCGAAGCAACCCTTCCAGTCGTGCGGAAGGTAGCGCGGCAGCACTGCGGGAACGCGCGTCTTCTCGAAATGCCGGGAGAGCAGCGCGAAACCGAGCAGCAGACACAGCAGATTCGTGAGGATCACCCACTCGTGATGCAAGTGGCCACCGAGTCCGGCAATTCCGCTCCCCGTCTTGAAGCCGGTGAAGCCGAGCTTGTACAAGGTGATGACGACAAGCCCCGTAAGCGCAACGTAAAGCGTGTGCCGGTGGAAAAGCGCCACGCCGAGCAGCGTGATGCCGAACAGGATGAAATCGACGGGAATTCCGAGCACCGCGGGCCCATCCGCCGCCCGAGCCGGGGCTGACGCGATCAGCGCGATAGCGCCCGCAACAACTTTGTACGCGATCACCAACGCTCCTCCCCCCGATCGACGCGGCGATTGTAGCACCGCGCCGGAAGCATTTTCCGCGCGGGAACGCTCTCTCGATGTGGGGTTCTCGCTCCTAGCTCAGGGACCGAAGCCGTATTCACACCCCTCTGGACCGAAAGAATCTCGGGTCGCAGTTTGGGCCAGGCATGATTATCAACGCGTGGCTATGAGCTTGACCTCCACGCGGCGATCGCGCTGCAGGCATTCGACCAGCTTCCGGTTCTTCCGGCTTTCCGGACCCATGTTCTTACATGCTTCGCCGGTTGCGGCCTCACTCTCTCCCTTCGCTTCGGTGCGAATGCGCGCGGCGTCAACGCCTTTTCCGACCAGGTAAGCGCGCACGGCCTCGGCGCGCTGCTGGGAAAGCCGCAGGTTGTACGAATCCTTGCCGATCCGGTCGGCGTGGCCAACGGCGTCGAGGCGATCGAACGCCCGGCCCCCGATCTTGGCCGTCAGCTCGTCGAGCTTCGGGACCTCCCCGAGTCGCAGCACCGACCGATCGAAGTCGAAGAGCACCGTGGCAGTCACCGGCTCCTCCGCCTTGGGCGGGGTCGGGACAGGCGTCGGCTCCGGCTTCGGCACGGCGGGTTGAGCGGCGATCGGACCTTTGACCGGCACCGGCTGCTGATCGCGCCTGGTCCAGAGCAGCCAGACAATGCCGATGACCAAGGCGACCAGAACCACAATTGTCCAACGAGTGGAAGGTTTCACGGATTCCTCCGATTAGGGCAGGGTGAACGCGTAAGCGACATCGCTGTCGCCCCGCTGTCCGGGGCCGTTCTCCCCGGTCGGGACCCGAAGTTCTCGCGCGGCGGGTTCTCAGGAGGTTTCCCGGTACCGCTTGCTCGCCTCGCGCACCGCGACGCTCAGGTCGCTCCACGCTTTCTTGACGCCCACCTTGAGCGGACCTCCTGCTGCAGTGCCCCGGCGGCGGAGCCGGGCGAGAACCTTCTTGGCCTGCTCCTGCCTTGCCTTCAGGGTTCTCAGCTGGCTTGCGTACTTGACGCGCGCCTCGGACTCGGCTCGCCGCGTCTTTGCGATGAGACTGTCCAGGTTCTTCCCCAACTTGCGAAACTCGCTCTCAATGCGCTTGCTCGAAAACACCTTCGACTTTCCGGACATGGCAAGACTCCTTTCGTTTTCAATCAATACAAATCATGTTGACACGGAAACCGAAACGCAATTTGATCCGCGTCAAACTTCGTCATTCGCGCGCCGGCAGCTCCCCTCTCGATCGCAGCCATCGCTCCAGAGCCCGCCGACGGCTACCGCGAGCGGCAGGATCAGGAGGAAAAGGAACGCCCGGTCGAGCGACCGGAGCCATCTTGGTAGCGCGCCTTCGGATCAGGCGCGTACCAGAACGATGTGGACTCGATACGGCCCGTGCGCCCCGAGCACAATCGTCTGGTCGATGTCGGCGGTGCGCGATGGGCCCGAGACGAAATTGATCGCGCGCGGCAGCTCGCGGAATTCCGCCCTCGCCAGGTCCCATGCCTGCTCCATGTGAGCGACCATGCGATCGCAGGACACGATTGCGACATGCGTCTCCGGCAGAAGGCTCACGGTCGCCGGCGTTCCCGGACCCGAGGGGAGCATCAGCGTCCCGGTCTCCGCGATCGCGGCGAAAGCTCCGGTCACGCCGACCGGATCGCCGTCCTTTGCTGCGCGCGGCTCGAGTGCAAGCCCCGCGCCCTTCCAGTCGAGATGCGCCAACTGCGGCCAGACGCTGCCGGAAAGAGGGAGTTTGCCCGCTTTGAGATAGCGCGCGACCGCGGCCGGAACGTCGGCCTCACCGGCGACTTCGTCGGTCGTGCATTGCAAAGCCTCGGCCCGGGCGCGGAAGCGCACGACAAGATCGGCTTCGACCGGGGGCAGCGTCCCGCGAGGGTGCGCCCGCAGATAGGTTTCGACCGCCTCGAGCTCGGGCTGCGACGGCTTGCTTCCGCCTCGACCTTGCGCCTTGCGGATTCGGGCAAGAATGTTTTCGCGAGCGCTCATCCCCTCACCCCGACCCTCTCCCGAAGGCAGAGGGAGTTCCTCACTCGAGAGCTTTCACCATGTCCTCGACGACCTTCTTCGCATCGCCGAACACCATCATGGTCTTGTCCAGATAAAAGAGCGGGTTGTCGAGGCCCGCGTACCCCACCGCCATGGAGCGCTTGTTGACGAGCACGGTGCGCGCCTTCTGTGCTTCGATGATGGGCATCCCGTATATGGCGCTCCCCTTCTCGTGCGCGAGCGGATTCACCACGTCGTTCGCGCCGAGCACGAGGACCACATCGGTCGTGCCAAGCTCGCCGTTGATGTCTTCCATCTCGAACACCTGGTCGTACGGCACCTCGGCCTCGGCGAGCAGCACGTTCATGTGGCCGGGCATGCGGCCCGCGACGGGATGGATCGCGTAGCGCACGCTCACGCCCTTCGCGATGAGCTTCTGCGCCATCTCCTTCACCGCGTGCTGGGCGCGCGCCACCGCAAGTCCGTAGCCCGGCACGATCACCACCGACTCCGCGTTGGCCATGAGGAAGGCGGCATCGTCGGCCGAACCCGAGCGCACCGTTTTGTCCCCGCTGTCGGCGGCGGCTGAGCCTTCTGCCGCACCGAATCCCCCCATGATCACCGAGATGAAGGAGCGGTTCATCGCCTTGCACATGATGTAGGAGAGGATCGCGCCCGAGGAGCCGACCAGGCTTCCGGCGATGATCAGCATGGTGTTGTTGAGCGAGAAACCGATGCCCGCCGCCGCCCAGCCCGAGTAGCTGTTTAGCATCGAGATGACCACCGGCATGTCGGCCCCGCCGATGGGAATGATGATGAGCACGCCGAGCACGAAGGCGATCGCAAGCATGATGAGGAACGCCGTCCATGCCCGGTCTTGGGCGAGGAAGAACGCGAAACCGAAGCCGATCATCACGACTGCGAGGACGAGATTCAACGCGTGCTGACCGCGGAAAACGACCGGCGCGCTGGAGAAGAGGCGGAATTTCTTGCCAAGACCCGCGAGCTTGCCGAAGGCGATGATGCTGCCCGAGAACGTCACCGCGCCGACGAAACTGCCGATGAAGAGCTCGAGGCGATTGCCGAGTGGCATCGGATCGGGGATGCCGAACGCGGAAGGATTGTTGACCACCGCGATCGCGATCAGCACCGCCGCCATGCCAACGAGCGAGTGCATCGCGGCGACCAGCTCCGGCATCTGCGTCATCTGCACGCGCCGCGCGACGAGCGCTCCGATCGTGCCGCCGATCGCGGCGGCGACGAGGATGAATGCCACGTTCTTCGTGATCGCGAGCGTCACCAGCACCGCGATCGCCATGCCGACCATTCCGAAAAGGTTGCCGCGCCGCGCCGAGACCGGCGAGGACAGGCCTTTCAGCGCGAGAATGAATAGGATGCTCGCCGCGAGGTACCAGAGCGCGAGCTGGTTCGCGCTCATACCTTATCCTTCTCGGCCTTCGGCGTTTTCTTCCTGAACATCTCCAGCATGCGCTGCGTGACCAGAAAACCGCCGAACACGTTCACCGCCGCGAGACCCACCGCGACCGCGCCGAGGACGGCGCCGAAGTCCGTCTCGTAGGGGCCGGCGGCGAGGATCGCGCCGACGATGATCACGCTGGAGATCGCGTTGGTGACGCTCATCAGCGGCGTGTGCAGCGCGGGCGTCACGTTCCAGATGACGTGGTAGCCGACGAACACCGCGAGCACGAATACCACCAGGTTGATGACGGTCGGGTCTATGGTTCCGGTCATGATTTCTTCACCACTTCGCCGTTGATGCACACAAGGCTCCCCGCGATGATCTCGTCCTCACGGTTCAGCTTCAGCTCGCCGGTCTTGGGATCGACGAGGAGGTTCAGAAAGTTGAGTAGGTTTCTCGCATAGAGCGCCGAGGCGTCCGCTGCCACTAGCGCCGGAAGATTCGAGATGCCGATGAGCTTCACCCCGTGCTTGACGGCGATCCTGTCGCGCTCGGTCAGGGGGCAGTTGCCGCCCTGCTCGATCGCCATGTCGACGATCACGGAGCCGGGCTTCATCGCGCGCACCGTCTCCTCCTTCAGGAGCACCGGCGCGGGCCGGCCGGGAATGAGCGCGGTGGTGATGACGATGTCGGCGGCCTTGGCGCGCTCGTGCACCAGTTCCGCCTGCCTTCGCATCCAGTCGGCGGGCATCGGCCGCGCGTAGCCCCCAACGCCTTGCGCGATCTCGCGCTCCTCGTCGGTGAGGTACGGCACGTCGAGGAATTTCGCACCGAGCGATTCGATCTGCTCCTTTACCGCCGGGCGTACGTCGGAGGCCTCGATCACCGCGCCCAGGCGCTTCGCCGTCGCGATCGCCTGCAGGCCCGCGACCCCGGCACCGAGCACCAGCACGCGCGCCGCCTTGACCGTGCCGGCTGCGGTCATCAGCATCGGCATGAAGCGGCCGTACTCGGCCGCGGCGAGGATCACGGCCTTGTAGCCGCCGATATTGGCCTGCGAGGAGAGCACGTCCATCGCTTGCGCGCGGGTGGTGCGCGGCAGCCATTCCATCGCGAAGCAGGTCAGCCCCGCGCCGGCGTACGACTCCATCGTCGCGCGGTCATACGGGTTTAGCAGGCCGATCACGATCGCCCCGCGCTTGAAAAGGCCAATTTCCGAATCCTGCGGCCCGCGCACTTTCAGGACGATGTCCGCGGCACCCAGAACGCCTTGAGCGTCCGCAACGATTTTCGCTCCGGCAGACTGAAATTCGGAATCGGGAACGCTGGCGGCGACGCCGGCGCCCGATTGCACCAGGATCGCGTGACGGCCGTTCGCGGCGAGCTTCTTAACGGTCTCGGGCGTCGCGGCGACGCGCGTCTCGCCCGGGCGCGTTTCGGCGGGAATGCCGATGTTCATGGAATTGTTCTCTGGCTTTCTTTCGCGGCCACGCCGGCCGAAACGAAGTGTGATGATACACGAGCATCCAAGCCGCTGACTACGCGAGCGCGCAAACGCTCCCCGTATAATTCTTCCGGCGCATGTGAACCAAGGAGAGAAAAATGACCGTGCAGGTGCGGCGAGTGGTGACCGGGCACGACGGCAGCGGGCGCGCCGTCGTGAAAATTGATGAAGTTTCCAAGAACATCGTGTCGAGCCGGCCCGGGGCGTCGGCCTGCGTGATCTGGACGACCGACACCAACCCGGCCGACAACTCCGGCGAACTCGACGGAGCTGCTAGAAACGTCGGCACGACCCTTGCGGGCGGAACGGTTTTGCGCGTGGTCGAGTTCTCGCCCGGGGTGGCGCCCCGCGTGCACCGAACCGATTCGATCGACTACGCGGTGGTACTGTCGGGCGAGATCGACATGGAGCTGGAGAAAGGCACCGAAGTCCATCTCAAGGCGGGCGACATGCTGGTTCAACGCGGAACGGTCCACAACTGGATCAACCGCGGCAAAGCGCCCTGCGTGATCGCCTTCGTGCTGGTCGACGCGAAGCCCGCGACCGCAGACGGGAAGACGCTCAACGCGTTCGGCTGAGCCGGAGGCGGCCCCCTTCGAAGCCTAACGGAGTTTCGGCGAGCCCGCGTCCGTAGGCGCCTCGCCGAAGTACATGCGCGAAATGTGCGCCCAGTAGGCGGCCGCCTCGCACATGGTGCAGGCACGCGTCGTGCCGTACAGCTCGCAGCCCCCCAGGTCGCGCGTGCCCAGCCGGCGCGCCGCGTCGCGGATCGCCTGCATTTCCGCGTGCGCGGTGGGATCGTTCCCGGTGACGACCGCGCTGATCCCCTCGCCGACGATACGCCCGGCCTTGACGACCACGGCGCCGAAGGACTGATCGCCGCGCTCGATCGATATCCGGCGCATCTCGAACGCGCGTTCGACGAATGCGTTCTGGCTGCCCGGTTGAGCGGGCCGATCCTGCGCAACTGAAGGCCCGGCCAGCGCAACGGCGATAAGGCCGGCGATGCGCCGCAGGGAAACGCGGCGGCCTGCGTCACAGCCGCAGTGGAGAGCATCTCGCCTTGCCACCCCACCTCTAAGGAACTGGTTATGAACGGCCATGCGCCTTCGTCATCCAGCCGAATTGCCGCTCGCCAACCTCGAACGCGCCCTGGATCAGCAAGGCGAGCGCCGCGGCGGGTATGGCGCCGGCGAGCAGCGTGGCGTTGTCGTTCAGTGCGAGCCCCGAGGCGATGCGCTCGCCGTAGCCGCCCGCGCCGATGAAGGCGGCGATGGTGGCGGTGCCGACGTTGATGACGGCCGAGGTCTTGACGCCTGCGAGGATCGAGGGCAGCGCGAGCGGCACTTCGACCAGCCACAGGCGCTCGCGCGGCGCAAGGCCGAGCGCCATCGCGGCCTGCCGCATGCCGCGCGCGATGCCCGTCAGCCCGGCGTGGGTGTTGCGCACGATCGGAAGCAGCGCGTAGAGAAACAGCGCGATCAGCGCGGGGGTCGTGCCGATCGTACCCAACAACGCGATCAGGAATGCAAACAGCGCCAGCGACGGAATGGTCTGGATCACGCCCACCGTTCCAAGGATGAGTTGCGCCGTCTGGGGCAGCTTCGCCGCCGCGACCCCGAGCGGCACGCCGAGCGCGATGCTCGCCGCGAGCGACACGAACACGAGCAGCAGATGCTCGCCCGTCAGACGGGCGAAGTCGGGACCGAACAGTATGGTAAAAACGTCCCGCTGCGCGACGCTCTGCGGCTTAGCGTCCGCATCGAGCAGAGCCGCGGCCTCGTCGAAGCTGCGCTTCTCGATCTCAGCCGCGGCGTTCATGCGGATCATGCGGCGCTCGTCGATACGCCCTTCGAGGCCCGCTATTGCGCGCCAGGCTTCGGGAAAGCGCTTCGGCACATCGAGACGGTACAGAACCACCGCGTCATAGCGCGGAAAGAAACGCCTGTCGTCCTCGATCACGCGGAGTTTGTAGCGCTCAATCTTGGCGTCGGTCGAGTAGCTGTCCATGACGTCGATATTCCCGGCGGCGATCGCCTCGTAGGCGAGGCCGTGATCGAGCCCCGAGGGCGTCGCGTACGGCAGCCGGTACGCCGCTTTCAGCCCCGGCCAGCCGTCGGCGCGGCCGATGAATTCCTGCGAGAGGCCGAGTTTCAGACCCGGATGCTTGGCGAGATCGGAGAGCGTGCGTATGCCGAGCGAAAGCGCGCGCTCCTCGCGCATCGCGAGCGCGTAGCTGTTGTTGAAGCCCAGCCGCACTGCGACGCCGAGGCCCTGGGAGCCGAGCGCGGCGTGGAGGTCCTCCAGGCTCGGGTTTCCCTCGACCTTGAGAATCTCCCGCGCGATCGTGCCGGTGTATTCGGGATAGAGGTCGATCGAGCCCGATTTGAGTGCGGCGAAAACGATGCCGGTATTTCCAAGCCCGGGCCTGTGCACGGCCTCGGCCTTCCCTTCCACGGCCCGGAGCAGCACTTCGCCGAGAATGTAGGACTCGGTGAAGCGCTTGGAGCCGATCTTGAGCGTGTCGGCCTGGGCTGGCGCCACGACGAGCAGCGCAAGCATTGCGTACCCGGCCTTCATTGCACCGCCTCCGGCGAGACTTCGCCGAGGAACTGCAGCGCCGCGAGCCTGGCGTACAGACCCTGCTCGCGCACCAGCTCCGCGTGCGTGCCGGCGGCGATTACCCGGCCCTGGTCCATGACGACAATGCGGTCGGCGTTCTTGACGGTTGCGAGGCGGTGCGCGACGACGAGCGTGGTGCGGCCGCGCATCAAGTGCTCGAGCGCCCGCTGTACGTAGCTTTCGCTTTCGGCGTCGAGCGAGCTGGTCGCTTCGTCCAGAAGCAACACCGCGCGGTCGGCCAAGAGCGCCCGAGCGATCGACAGCCGCTGGCGCTGGCCGCCCGAGAGCCTCACGCCGCGCTCGCCGAGAAAAGAATTCATCCCCTCGGGAAGGCGCTCGATGAACTCGCTCGCGTAGGCCGCCTCGCACGCCGCCCTTACCTCCGCGTCGCTCGCTCCGGGCCGGCCGTAGCGCACGTTCTCGGCGACGCTCGCCGCGAAAATCACCGGATCCTGCGGCACGAGCGCCATTCGCCGCCGCACCGCGCGCGGATCGGCGTTCCTGACTTCCACGCCGTCGAGCGTGATCGTCCCGCTGTCGGGATCGTAGTATCGCAACAGCAACTGGAACACCGTGGATTTGCCCGCGCCCGAAGGCCCGACCAGCGCGACCTTCTCGCCGCGCGAGACGGATAGAGAAAATTCCGAGAGCGCCGCCGTGTCCGGCCGCGACGGATAGTGGAAGCTGACGCGCTCGAAGCGCACTTCACCGCGCGGAGGCTCGGGCAGCGCCTGCGGTTTGGCCGGCGCACGGATAGTCGGTTCGGTCGCGAGCAACTCCATCAGCCGCTCGGTCGCGCCCGCGGCGCGCTGCAGATCGCCGATCACTTCCGACACCGCGCCGACGGCACCGGCGACGAGCACGGCGTAGAACACGAAAGCCGAGAGCTCGCCCGCACTGATCTGCCCCGCCAGGACATCGTGACCGCCGATCCACAGGATCACCCCGACCGCGCCAAAGGCGAGCAGCATCACCAGCGCAATGAGGAGCGCGCGCTGGCCGATGCGGCTCGTCGCCGTGGCAAAAGCCTGCTCGACGCGCGCGCCGAACTGCTCGCGGTCCTTTTCCTCGTGGCCGTAGGACTGCACCGTGCGGATCTCGTGCAGGGATTCGTCGATATGCGTGCTCACGTCGGCAATCCGGTCCTGGCTTGCGCGAGAGAGCTTTCTCACGCGCCGTCCGAATAGGAGGATGGGCACGATCACCAGCGGCACGCCGAGCAGCACCAGCGCGGTGAGCTTCGGGCTGGTGATCACGAGCATCACCAGCGCCCCGAGCATTATCAGGGTGTTGCGCAGGGCGAACGAGGCGGAGGAGCCGATCACGACTTCCAGGAGTGACGTGTCGTTGGTGAGCCGCGAGATCGCCTCGCCCGTGCGCAGGGTCTCGAAAAACCCGGGCGACTGCTCCAACAGATGCCCGAACACCGCGCGGCGGATGTCGGCCGAGACGCGCTCGCCGATCCACGACACCGAGTAGAAGCGCGTGTAAGTCGCGGCGGCGAGCACGCAGACGATGGCGAGCAGCGCAAAAAGCGCAGTATCCAGAGACGCCGTATCGGCTCCGGTGAAACCCGCGTCGATGACGCGCTTCAAGCCTTGGCCGAGGACGAGCACGCAGCCCGCCGCAACCACGAGCGCGACACCCGCGACCGCCATCCTCGCGCGATAGGGCCACAGGAAGCGCAGCACCCGCGCGAGCTGGCGGATATCGCGGTTCGGCGGGCGCTCGGGAATGTTGTCGATTTGACGGGCCAAGAAGCCGCTCCTATTTGTGCCGACGACCCTCAGACCCGAAAGACGACGTAGGCGATGGCGACGTAGGTAGCCTGGTGCAGGAACTGGTCAAGGCCGAAGATGGCCCAATACGCCGCCCCCTGCTCCTCTACGAACGGCTTGATGACCTGCTCCTTGCCCCAGTCGATGTGATAGTGAAGCACGAATTCGACGGCAAGCAGCGCCACGAGGAGCATCACCGGCATCGAGAGCGGCATCGCAACGTTCAGCGCCACCACGACGATGGCGCTGCCGATCACGTGGAGTCCGGCGTGCACCAGACCGCCTGGGTGGCCGTAGATGCCCTTGTAGCGCATCTGATACGACGTCTGCGTCACGAAATCGCAGACGAAATGCTTCAGTTGCAGCAGGAGCAATAGCAGGAGGGCGACGTCGATCATCACAGCGCGGCCGGTGCCTGCGCTTCTATACCACTGCGGGCGTCGGCTCGCCCGCAGCCGGTTTCATGCGGATCGGCAACGATACTCTGAACTCGGTGCGCCCCGGCCTCGATTCGAAGTCGATCCTGCCGTGATGCCGGTTGACGACGATGTTGTGGGCGATGTGCAATCCCAGCCCCGTGCCCACCCCCTGCGGTTTGGTCGTGAAGAAGGGATCGAAGATGCGCGAAGCAGTCCCGGCGGGGATGCCCGGCCCGCTGTCCGCGATCCGGACCTCGACTTCACCCCCAATCCGGCGCGCACGGAGCTCGAGCACGCCGCGGCCGTTCATGGCGTGAATGGCGTTGTCTATGAGATTAGTCCAAACCTGGTTGAGTTCGCTGGCGTAAGCTTCGATCGTCGGCAGCCCGGGCTCGAAGTCGCGCACGACTTCGATGCCCTCCTTGAGCTTGTAACGCAGAATGACGAGCGTGTCTTCAAGGCTGACGCGCAGATCCGCGTCCTGGACCGGCGCCTGATCGAGATAGGCGTACGACTTCACCGCGCGGACGATCTCGGAGATCGCCTGCGCGCTGCGCTGGATTTCGGCCAAGAGCTGTTGCGCGGCGAACCCCGCGCCGAGCCACTGCAGCACAGGCTTCACGTGCCCTGCGGCGAATGCGGCGGCAACGGGCCGCAACCGCTCGACGGTCCAGCCGAAGGCGACCAGCGCCGGTGCGATCTCGGAGGCATCGTCGATACCGAGCGCCTCGAGCTCCTCAATGAGCCTCGACTCTTGCCGACTGGATGCGGCGTCGTCGGGCCGCGGCGAACCGCATGTCGCGATCCCGGACTCGAGTTCGGCGAGCCGACGCCGCTGTTCCGCGTCGAGGTCCAGGCTTTGCAGTTCGACGGTCCGCCGCCGCCATGTTTCGAACGCCTCGCGCAGGTGCTGCGTGCCGCGCTGGATCGCCGCCGCAGGATTGTTCAGTTCGTGCGCGAGCCCGGCGGCCAGCGTGCCGAGCGAGGCCAGCTTGTCGCTTTGCATCAGCGAGGCTTCGGTGCTGCGCAGGCGGCTCGCCACCGTGCGCAACACCGTCATCGCCGTCGACGGATTGTTTTCGAGGACTTTCCGAAACGACTCGGGGCTGACTTCCAGCAACTCGCTCGGCTGCACCGCGCGTGCCGATGCGCTGCGCGGCATGCGCTCCAGAAGCGACATTTCCCCCACGGCCTCCCCGACCTTGCGCGACGCCAGCACGACGTCCCGCTCGCCGTCGCGCTTGGTGATCTCGAGCTCGCCAGCCAGCACGACGTACAGCGAATCCCCGGGAGCGCCCTCCTCTATGACGATCTCGCCCGGCACGGCATGAACACGGCGCGAAGACCGGCACAGCTGCGCCACGTCAGCCAGCGTCAGATCTGCGAAAAGTGGCAGCTTGCGGACGAACTCCTGCAGCGATCGCAACTCGGCGGACGCACTGCTCACGGCTCAGGATCCGGTTGGCGGCAGTGGGCGCTGCGCGGGCGCCGGGCCGCGCAAGTGCTGGTGCACGAACTGCACCGCCATCGCCCCTTCGCCCACCGCGGACGCGATGCGCTTGGTGGACTGGTGCCGCAAGTCCCCGGCGACGAAGACGCCGGCAACGCTGGTCTCCAGCCAGAACGGGTCGCGCTCGGCCAGCCAACCGAGCGGGCGCTTGCCACCCTCGCGCTCGAGATCCACCCCTGACAGCACGAAGCCGCCCGCATCGACCTGCAACGCGCCGTTCAGCCACGCCGTGCGCGGGGCCGCCCCTATGAACACGAAGACCGCGCGCGCGGGCAGCCGCTCGACGGTTCCGGTCCCGACGTTCCGGATCGACACTTCCTCGAGGCTTTTTTCGCCGTGAACCTCGCTGACCGCCACCCCTGTGCGCAGTTCGATGTTCTCGGCCTCGTCGATGCGCTCAACCAGGTACTGCGACAGGGTCTCGGCGAGCGAAGCCCCGCGCACGAGCAGCGTGACCGACCGGGCGAAGCGCGCGAGGTAGAGCGCCCCTTGCCCCGCGGAATTGCCACCTCCGACGACGAGCACGTCCTGCCCCTTGACGGTCAGCGCCTCGGTGATCGCCGCGCCGTAGAACACGCCGGTCCCGGCGAGGCGGTCCGCCCCGGGAACATCGAGAAGCCGGTACGAGACGCCGGTGGCGACGAGCAGGGCCTGGGTGGTCACGGTCGATCCGTTGCCCAGCGTCACGATGTGGTAACCGTCCTGCGTCGCAAAGCCGACCGCTTCCATCGGCGCGAGGATCTCGGTGCCGAAGCGACGGGCCTGCGCGACGGCGCGTCGCGCGAGGTCGCCGCCGCTCAGTCCGGCGGGAAAACCGAGGTAGTTCTCGATGCTCGAACTCGTCCCCGCCTGGCCGCCCGGCGCCTCGCGCTCGATCAGCAGGGTCCGCAGGCCCTCCGAGGCCCCGTACACGGCGGCAGCGAGTCCGGCAGGCCCGGCACCGACGATGACCAGATCGTAGGCGTTCGCCTCGGCCTGCGTGTGCAGCCCGAGACGTTCAGCCAGCACGGGGATCGACGGGCTCGACAGGAGGGTGCCGTCGGCAAGAACGACGAGCGGCAGCGGTGCGTCTGCCGACCCCGAGAGCGCGCGCAGCTCGGCGGCCTCGGCGTCGGTCTCGATGTCGAGCCAGCGATACGGGATGAGGTTGCGGGCGAGGAAGTCGCGAACGCGGTGACCGTCGGCCGACCAGCGGTGTCCGACAACGCGAACTCCCTCGAACACCGGCTGGTAGTTCGCTCGCCAGTCATCGAGCAGGTCGTCGAGCACCGGATACAGCAGTTCCTCGGGAGGGTGCCAGGGCTTCATGAGGTAATGATCAAGCTTGACCTCGTTGATCGCGCGGATGGCGGCGTCGGTGTCGGCGTAGGCGGTCAGCAGCGCGCGCTTGGCCGACGGAAACAACGCCATCGCCTCGTGCAGGAAAGCGACCCCGGTCATCCCCGGCATGCGCTGGTCGGCGAGCAGCAGGGCAACGGCTTCGTTGCGCAGCTTGAGGTCGCGTAGAGTCTCCAGCGCCTCCGGGCCCGATCCGGCCCGCGACACCGTGTAGTCCTTTGCATAGCGATGCCTGAGATCGCGCGCCACCGCAGCGAGGACCGAAGGTTCGTCGTCGACCGCTAGGATGACCGGCTTGGCCACGATTAGACCTTCGCCGCGCTGCCGGTGCTCGCCGAGCCGAGGAACTCGCGCAGCTGCGCGGCCTCGCGGCGGCTCTTCTCGGCCTCCTCCGGTCTGCCGGACTGCTGGTGCAAGGTGCCGGCAAGTTCGAGAGCCCCCGCGAGAAAGGGACGCATTCCGCGCTGGCGGTAGTAGTCGATCGCGGGATCGAGCAACGGTCCGGCTTCGTCATTCCGGCCGAGCTTGATGAGCGCGCCGGCGAGATCCTGGGCGAGGGTCGCAGCACCGAATTCGTCGTGGCCGTTGCGCGCGTTGTTCAGGGCGAAGCGCAGCGATTCGATCGCCGACAGTGACCCGGTGCTCTCGAACTCGGCAAGCGCGGCGCTGGCCTTGATGTGGTTGATATAGCCGGAAAACCCCGGGGAGATCACCCTGCCGGCGAGCTCCAGCGACTTGGCGTATTGCGAGAGCGCCTCGTCGATCCGGCGCTTCTCGAACTGCCCCTTGCCGACGCCGAAGTGCCCTGCGCACGCGCACTCGAAGCCGTTCGCGTTGTAGGCCAGGTCCGCTCCGATGCGCGCGTGCTCCAGCCCCTTCTCGATCTCGCCCATCACGTAATAGGCTTCGCCGACGGCGATGTGAACGTCGGCCTCCTTGACCGGCGATCCGGCACGCGGTGCGATCTCGAGCGCGTCCGCGATCTGGGCCCGCGCCGCGTCGAAGTCGCCCAGCCGGGCGAGCGCAACGGCGCGATAGGCCATGGCATGCCCCTCGACCTCCGGCACCCGCTGCTTGTGGGCGAGTGCGATCACTTCCTGCAACGCCTTGGCTCCTGCGGCCGGATCGCGATCGACGAGCCACCAGGTCGCGATGAACAGCGGCAGGAGCATGAGTTGGTCATCGCCGAGTTCGGTCGCGAGCCCGCGGCTCTCTTCGATGTACTCGAAGCTGCGGGAGGGAAACCCCGTGACCAGGTGGATGTTGCCGGTCCACGACAGCGCCGTCGCCAGCCGGCGCTTGTCGCCGGCGGCGCGCGAGCGCGCCACCGCGTCGCCCAGACGCTCCAGCACGCCCTCGTAGGCATTCAACCGGTGCCGAACGAAGGCCCACTCGATGATCGCATCGACGACATCGGCCGCCGGCGCGTCGGGCATCCGGTCGAGCAGCGCCAGGATGCGGTCGCGATGCACGAGCTCCTCGCGCAGCGCATAGAGTTTGCGCGCATTGTCCGCCGCGCGCCTGGAGTAGTCGAGCGCGCGCTTGATATCGTCGGCTTCGGCGAAGTGATGGGCGAGCAGCGGCGCGAACTCGTCGCTGCGATCGGCGAACAGGGTTTCGAGCGCCATGCCGGTGCGCGCGTGCAACTCGCGGCGACGCGCGCGCAGCAGGAGCCCGTACGCCGCCTCGCAGGTCATGGCGTGCTTGAAGATGTACTCGCGCTCGGGATTGCGCCCGCGCTCGCGCACGATCTGTTCCATCGACAAGGCCCCGATGTGCGGTTCGATGTGCTCGATGCGCTCGGCCGGCGGCGCGGCGTGGCAGACCGTTTCGAGCACCCGGTGCATGAAGACCCGGCCGATCACCGCCGCGGTCTGCGCCACGCGCTTGGTCGTCTCGGGCAAGCGGTCGATGCGCGCGCTCAGCACGCCGGCCAGGGTCTCCGGAATGTTGGCGTCGACGATGGCACGCGTGGCGCGCCATTGCCCGTCTTCACGCACGACCTGCCCGTAGTCGATGAGGGAACGCAGCACCTCCTCGATATAAAAGGGGTTGCCGTCCGAGCGCTCCAGAATCCGGGCCTTTACGCTCTCGGGCAGGTTTTCGATGTGCAGCAGGTTGCCGAGCAGCGCGCCGGAATCGGCGGCGTCGAGCGGCTCGAGGTCGATGCGCGCAAACGCGTTACCGAGGCTCGCCTGAAGGCGATCGACGAGCTGCCAGCTCGCCGCGCTGCGGTCCGGCCGCAGCACGCACAACACCAGCAGCGGCTCGCCGCCGGCGAGCGTCGCGACCTGGGCAATCAACTCGAGCGTCGCGCTGTCCGACCAATGAAGATCGTCCATGACGAGTACGTGCGGCAATGCGCCGCCGCCGGAACGAATTACAGCCCGTATCGCTCCGATCACCGCGCCCGCGATACCGTTCACCACGGCGTCGCCCGCCAGACGCGCCAAGGCCGTCCGGCTGTCTTCCGCGTCCACCGCTAGCAGCGTCTCGTAATAGGGCAGGTTGTCGGCAGGCAAGCCGGTCCGCGCGATGAAATCGCGCAGCTTCTCCCGGACCGCTGCCGCAGTGTCCATGTCGGTCGCATCGACGATCTGCCGGCCGAGCTGCCGCCACGGGAAATACGGGATCGACTGCCCGTAGGAGATGGCGCGCGATTCGAACCAGGCGATCTGGCCCTGCGGCCGGGCGACGCCGACGGCACGCAGCTCGGCCACCAGGCGCGACTTGCCCAGACCCGCCTCTCCGGTGATGACGACGACCGACCCGATGCCCTGATCGAGCGCCGCCAGCTTTTCGCGCAGAAGCGCGATTTCGCGCTCGCGTCCGACCAGGGGTGATGTGAGCCCCTCTAGGTCCAGGCCGCGCGCTTTGCCTGGGGTCGCGCGCACACCCAGGACCTCGAACGACTCGACCGGCGCCTGCTTGCCCTTCATCTCGATCGCGCCGCGCGGCTTGAAGTCGAACAGGCTCGCGACGAGCCGCTGTGTGTCGACGCTGATCAAAACGGTTCCCGGCTCGGCTGCCGACTGAAGCCTCGCGGCGACATTGGCCGCATCGCCCATCGCGGTGTACTCGCTGCGCACGGCGTCCCCGACGAAGGCGAGGACCGCCGTCCCCGTGTTGATTCCGACCCGCAGTTCGAAGTCGAAGCTGTGTCGCTGCTTCACCTCGAGCGCATACTCTCTTGCGGCGTCCTGGATCTCGAGACCTGCGCGCACCGCACGCTCGGCGTCATCCTCGTGCGCCACCGGGGCGCCGAACAGGGCGAGCACCGCGTCTCCCATGAGGCGGGATACCGTGCCGCCATATTTCGACACGGCCGCATTCATGAAACCGAACGCGCCGTTCATGATTTCCGTCCAGTCCTCCGGGTCGAGCCGCTCGGCGATCGCCGTCGAGTGCGCCACGTCGGCGAAGAGGAAAGTGGCGAATTTGCGCTCGCCAGCCATGTTCCGCGTGGGTTCGAGGGCAAAGCCGCAATTGCTGCAGAACTTCTGGCCCTCGGCGTTACGGGCCTGGCAATTCGGGCAAGTCGGCATCGTGAACGACCCAGCCAAGAGCAGACGGGATGAGGGAACCGATCTTACCTCAATCTGATCGCTTCGGCGGTATGGAGAGCCAGGCGACCAGCGCTGCAAGCAGGCTCCATACGGCAGCTATTCCCAGCGCGAACGCATAAGCACGCCTGAACGCGTGCTCGAAAACCATGCGCGTTGGATCTTCCATCGCGGGGAGCACGCCGAAGCGCGAACCCGCCGTCAACGATCCGGCAGCTTCGATTGCACCGGAAAAGACAACGCTTGCTATCGCGGCGACGATGGCGACGGCGAAAAGTCCCGCCAGCCTGCTTACGGCGTTGTTGATGCCGGAGGCGGCGCCCGACTGGGCATCGGGAGCCGCATTCATCACGGCGGTGGTCAGTGGCGCCGCTACGATGGCCATGGCCAGTGACATGAGCAGGACCGGTGCAAGCACGCCAAGCCAATAGTTCTCGATGCCCAGCGCCATGCCCGCCGCTGCCATGGCGAGCAACATCGATCCGAGCACCAACGGCTGGCGCGGGCCCTTGCGATCGGCCCAATCGCCGGCAGCGCGTGACAGGGTTCCCACGATTGCGCCGAATGGCAGCAACGTGAGGCCAACCTGCGTGGCGCTCAGACCCCGTCGCTCGATAAGATCGAAAGGCAGCAGAAACAGGATGCCGCTGAGCGCCCCGTAGAGGAACAGAGTCAGGATATTCGCCCCGGAAAATACCCGGCTGGAGAACAGGGATAGAGGCATCAGTGGACTGGGAGCCCTCGACTCGGTTGCCAGGAAAAGGACCAGGCCAACCGCGCCCAGGGTCAGCAATGCCGCCGGTATCGCGATGGTCTCGGACGTCTCGGCGAACCGGGTCAGGCCAAACGCCAGCAGCCCGAACGACGCTATGCTCATCAGACCGCCGCGCCAATCAAGCGGCCCCCGGACGCTCTCGTCGCGACTTTCGGGCACGTGAGCGAGTGCAAGCCATATGACGCAAGCCGAGAGAGGCAGGTTGATCCAGAACACCGATCGCCAACCGAGCATGTCGATCAGAATGCCGCCCAGCGGTGGGCCCATTGCCATCGCGATCGCGGAGGCGCCCGCCCAGATGCCGATGGCGCGCCCACGGGTCTCCTTCGGAAAAGCTGCTGCGATGATCGCGAGGCTCTGCGGAACGAGCAACGCGGCCCCGATCCCTTTTGCCGCACGCGCGCCTATTAGGATACCGATCGTTGGGGCCAGAGCGCAGACCAGGGACGCTGCGGCAAATATTGCAACACCGATCAGCAATATCCGCCGTCGGCCGAATCGATCGCCGGCGCCGCCGCCGATCAGGATCAGCCCGCCGAGGAGCAGCGCATAGGCGTTGACTACCCACTGCAACGACGCGAAGCCCGTAGCGAAATCTGCCTGCAGCGCCGGCAGAGCAATCGTGACGATCGTTCCATCGATGAAGGCCATCGCCGAGGCGATGATGGTCACCGCCAGCACGAACGGTCGTGACCGTTCGGGACAGGGCTCCCGGCATTCCGCGGCGCGAGCCGCCCGTCCGTCGGGACACAGCGGTCCGTGAAAGCCGACGCCACCGTAAGAAGCAGGGATGCTCCGATCGAGTGGCGCCCTTTCGGTCGGCGAAGTTGTCGGCATGTTCACTCCAGCTTTGCGGGAATACGCGAGCTTTGTCTTCTCAGCCGCTCTTCCAGCGCCACGACCCAGTGTACCACCGGAATTTCGGTCCCCGTCTGCAGGTGCGCAAGGCAGCCGATGTTGGCGGTGGCGATGAGCTCGGGTCGGCCGGAGCCGAGCGCCGAGAGTTTGTTATGTTTCAGCCGCTCGGCAAGCTCCGGCTGCAGGATCGAATAAGTTCCCGCCGAGCCGCAGCACAGGTGCGCGTCCGGCACCGGGGTCAGCTCGAACCCGGCGCGCTCGAGCAGGCGCTCGGTGACGCCTTTGATGTTCTGGCCGTGCTGAAGCGAGCAAGGCGGATGAAAGGCGGCGCGCTTCCCGGATTTCTCGAGCAACGGCTCGATCCGGACGAATTCGGCGTCGATCACTTCACAAGTGTCGCGAGTCAGGGCGCTGATCCTCGCGGCCTTCGCGGCGTAGCGCGCATCGTGTCGAAGGAGGTGCCCATACTCTTTCACCGTGACGCCGCAGCCGCTTGCCGTCACGACGATCGCCTCCGCTCCGGCTTCGACGTGCGGCCACCAGCGATCGATCAGCGCGCGCATGTCGGCTAGGCCCTCGTCCTGGTAGTTGAGGTGAAAGCGCAGCGCGCCGCAGCAGCCGGCGCCTTTTGCTTCGATGAGCGAAATGCCGATGCGGTCGAGTACTCGCGCCGCCGCGGCGTTGATGTCCGGAGAGAGCTCCGGCTGCACGCAGCCGGCGAGCACGAGCATCTTCCGCGCGTGCCGCGGCGGCGGCCACACGCCCGCAGCAGGCGCCGGCGCAGGCACGCTTGCGGCAAGTCGCGCCGGCAGAAACGGCCGCGCGAACTGTCCCAGCTTCAGCAACGGCATGAACAAGGAGCGCCGCGGCAGCACCTCGGCGAGGACGCGCCGCATCACGCGCCGCCAAACCGGGCGCGGAACCCGCTCCTCTACGAGCTTGCGCCCGATGTCGGCGAGCCGCCCGTAGCGCACGCCGGAAGGGCAGGTCGTTTCGCAGGCGCGGCAAGTAAGGCAGCGGTCAAGATGCAACTGCGTCTTCGCGGTGACCGCCGCGCCCTCGAGGATCTGCTTCACGAGGTAGATGCGGCCGCGCGGGCTGTCGTTCTCGTCGCCGAGCAGAAGATAGGTAGGGCAAGTCGCGGTGCAGAAACCGCAATGCACACACTTGCGCAGGATGGCGTCGGCCTCGCGCCCTTCCGGCGTGTCGCGGATAAAATCGGCGAGTGCGGTCTGCATCAGCGAGTTTCCGTCATAGATCCGGATACATCCGCCCGCGGTTGAAGATACCGTGCGGGTCGAACTCGCGCTTCAGCTCCCTGTGGATTTTCATCAGCGCCGGCGAAAGGGGCTGAAAGACTCCGTTCGACTTGTCGCCGCCGCGAAAGAGCGTGGCATGGCCGCCCGCGCGCCTGGCCGCGTCGCGGATGGTGCGAGCATCGGCGTGCGAGAAAAGCCAGCGCAGCGCCCCGCCCCACTCGATCATTTGTTCGCCCATGAGCTTGAGCGGCGGCGTAGTCGAGGGAACCGAGATGCGCCACAGCGGCGCCGCATTTTTGACTGGGCTGCCGAAGAACGGGGCGGTCTGCTCCCGGATTCCCGTCCAGAAGCGCGCACCTTGCGCGGCTTCGACGAGCTCGCCGCCGATTCTTTCCCGTGCCGCCTTGACCGCGGCGCTTGCTCCGGACAGGCGCACGCCGAGCTCGCCTCCGGTCCAGGCGCTCGCGCTGATCGGAAGCGGCTTGCCGCCCCACTTGTTGAGCGTCTCGATCGCCTTGTCCTCGGGCAACTCGAGCCTGAGCGTGGCCTCGGAGACGGGGAGCGGCAGGATCTTGAGCGAAGCCTCCAGGATAAGCCCGAGCGTGCCGAGCGAACCCGCCATCAGGCGCGAGACGTCGTAGCCGGCGACGTTTTTCATCACCTGTCCGCCGAAGGACAGCGCCTCGCCGCGACCGTCCATGATTTTCACGCCGAGGACGAAGTCGCGAAGCGCCCCCGCCGCCTGGCGGCGCGGCCCGGAAAGCCCCGCCGCGACCATGCCGCCGACGGTCGCAAATGAGGTCGTCTCGCCTGAACCAAACCGGGCGAAATGCGGGGGCTCGAATGCGAGCATCTGCTTTTTCTCGCGCATCGCCGCTTCGATTTCGGCGAGCCGGGTGCCGCAGCGCGCGGTGATGACGAGCTCCGAGGGCTCGTAGGCGACGATGCCGGCGTAGCCGCGCGTGTCGAGCACCTCGCCTTCGAGCGCCTGGCCGTAGAAGTCCTTGGTGCCGCCGCCGCGCAGCCGCAGCGGTCTTTTCTTCGCCGCAGCCTCCAGAACGACTTCGGCGAAACGCTGGATTGGTTCGGACAAAAGCAGATCCTTCGCTTCGCTCAGGATGACAGCTCAGCGCTAGAACCGCGGCAGCTCAGGATGCGGCAAGCGGCCGCCCTTCACGTGCATCCTGCCGAACTCGGCGCAGCGGTGCAGCGTGGGGATGTTCTTGCCCGGGTTGAGCAGGCCCTCCGGGTCGAATGCGCGCTTCACCCCGTGAAAGGCGGTGATCTCCTGCGTGCCGAACTGCTGGCACATCTGGTTGATCTTCTCGATCCCGACGCCGTGCTCGCCGGTGATCGTGCCGCCCACCTCGATGCATTTCTCCAGCACTTCGCCGGCGAACTGCTCGGTGCGATGCAGCTGGTCCGCGTCGTTGGCATCGAAGAGGATCAGCGGATGCAGATTGCCGTCGCCCGCGTGAAACACGTTGGGGCAGCGCAGGCCGTACTTTTTCTCCATCTGTCCGATGAACAGAAGCACCTCGCCGAGCTTGCGGCGCGGAATCGTGCCGTCCATGCAGTAGTAATCGGGCGAAATGCGGCCCACCGCCGGAAACGCGGCCTTGCGGCCGGCCCAGAACTTCTGGCGCTCGGCCTCGGAGGTTGATATGCGGATCGCGCTCGCTCCGGAGCGCCGCAGCACTTCGGTCATGCTGGCGATGTCTTCCTCGACCTCCTCGGGTGTGCCGTCCGCCTCGCACAGGAGCAGCGCCGCGGCCTCCAGATCGTATCCGGCGTGCACGAATTCTTCCACCGCCCGGACCGCCGGCCGGTCCATCATCTCCAGGCCCGCCGGGATGATTCCCGCGGCGATGATGTCGGCGACCGCGTTACCGGCCTTCTCCACGTCGTCGAAGGAGGCGAGGATGACCCGCGCGGTCTCGGGCTCGGGCAGGAGCTTCACCGTCACCTCGGTGACGACCACGAGCATGCCTTCGCTGCCGACGAGGAGCGCGAGCAGGTCGTAGCCGGGCGCATCGAGCGCTTCGCTGCCGAATTCCACGATCTCGCCTTCTATCGTGACCGCGCGGGCGCGCTGCACGTTGTGCACGGTGAGGCCGTACTTCAGGCAGTGCACGCCGCCGGAGTTCTCCGCGACGTTGCCGCCGATCGAGCAAGCGATTTGGGAGGAAGGATCGGGCGCGTAGAAAAGGCCGTAGGGCGCGGCCGCCTCCGAAATCGCGAGATTGGTCACGCCGGGCTGCACCCGCGCAGTCCGGGCGAGCGGATCGACGGCGAGGATGCGCCGCATCCTCGCGAGCGACAGCAGCACGCCGTCCCCCATGGGGAGCGCGCCGCCCGAGAGGCCCGTTCCCGCGCCGCGCGCGACGACCGGCACTTTCAACTCGTTGCAGTTGCGCATCACTTCCCGCACCTCTTCCTCGTTCGAGGGGAGCACCACCACCATCGGCAACTGACGGTAAGCCGAGAGGCCGTCGCACTCGTAGGAGCGCGTGTCTTCTTCGGCGTGCAGCACGGAGTCCGCGGGAAGCCGTTGGCGCAAGCGCCCAGCGACTTCTGCTTGGCGAAGGAAATTGATGCCGGTGACCGCGACGTTCATGACACTCTTTCGCTATGCGCGCAGCTTACAAGTATTTCTTCACCCACGCCAAGCCGTCCTCGGTCTTGCCGGCGGGCACGTATTCCGCGCCGATCCAGCCCCGATAACCGAGCCGGTCGATCAGATCGAATAGGTGAGGGAAATCGATTTCCCCGGTTCCGGGCTCGTGCCGGCCCGGAACGTCCGCGATCTGCATGTGCCCGATCCGATGCAGATTCGCCGAGAGGGTTTCGGCGAGATCGTCTCCCATGATGCGCATGTGGTACAGGTCGTACTGAAGTTTCAGATTGTCCGCATCAGCCTCATCCATGAGCGCGAGCGCCTGCACCGAGGTGTTCAGATAGAAGCCCGGAACGGCCTGCGTGCTCACCGGCTCGGTCAGCAGCGTCATGCCGTGGCGCGCAAGCTCTCCCGCGGCGTAGCGGAGATTGGAGACGTAGGTTCCGCGAAGGGTCGCGCCGTCGATGCCGGGCGGCGCGACCCCCGCGAGGCAGTTCATCTGTTTGCAGCCAAGTGCCCTGGCATAGTCGATCGCCCGGGCGACGCCTTCGCGGAATTCGGCGACGCGCTGTGGCAAACAACCGATGCCTCGGTCGCCTTTTTCCGGATCGCCCGCCGGGATATTGATGAGCACCACCTCGACGCCGGCGCGTTGAGCGATCTCGCCGAGTTGCCTCTTGCTCCAGCCGTAGGGAAACTGGATCTCGACCGCCTTGAAACCCGCCCGAGCCGCCGCCTCGAAGCGCTCGGGAAACTCGAGCTCCTTCCACAGCATGCTGATGTTGGCGCTGAAGCGGGGCATCGGTCAGGACCACGCGGAAGCAGCCTCGCCCGCAATTCCTCAAGCGGCAACAGGTCTTCCTAACCGTTTCACCGCCCGCTCGTCGATCGGCAGGTTGACGATTGTCGAGATCACCGACAAGGCTATCGCGATCAACCACACGAGCTGGTACGAGCCGGTGTGGTCGAAGAGGTAACCGCCGAGCCAGCCGCCGAAGAAACTGCCGAGCTGATGGAAGAAGAAGACGAAGCCGGACAGCATGGCGAGATGTTTGACCCCGAAAATGCCCGCCACGACGCCGTTGGTGAGCGGCACCGTGCCGAGCCAGGTGAAGCCGAATATCGCCGCGAACAGGTAGACGCTCATCGGCGTGAGCGGGAACGCGATCAACACGACGATCGCGGCCCCGCGCACGGCATACAGTCCCGAGAGTAGATAGGTCTTCGAGAACCGGCCGCCGAGGTGTCCCGCGAGGTAGGAACCGAAAATGTTGAACAAGCCGATCAACGCGAGCGCCACCGTGCCGTCGCGCACGGTCAGTCCCTGGTCCAGCAGGAACGCCGGAAAGTGGGTCCCGATGAAGACGATCTGGAAGCCGCAGGTGAAATAACCGACTCCGAGCAGCCAGAAACCTTTGTGGCGGAAGGCTTCGGCGAGCGCTTCCTTGAGCGACACGCCCGTGCCGGCGGCGTGAGTCCCGTGGTAGCCCTTGTCTGCGACGCCGAACGATGCCGGCACCATCGCGGCCGCGAGCGCCGAAAACGCGATGAGCGCCCAGTACCAGTCGAGCGTGGAGATCAGGATAAGCGCGAGCGGCAGCAACGCGAACTGCCCGAACGAGCCCGCCGAGCTGCCGATCCCGAGCACGATGCTGCGACGCTCGGGCGAATATGCGCGCCCGAGCGCCCCGAACACGATGTTGAAGGTGGTGCAGCTCATCCCAAGGCCGATCAAAACACCGAGCGCGAGCGTGAGCCCGAGGGCGGTGGTCGAATTCGCCATGCACACCAGCCCGAGGGCATAGAGCAGGCCGCCTGCGAAGAGCACCCGCCCGGCGCCGAAGCGGTCGGCGAGCATTCCGGTGAAAGGCTGCGTGAGTCCCCACATCAGGTTTGACAGCGCCACGGCGAGGCCGAACACCTCGCGCCCCCAGCCGTTGGCCATGCTCATCGGCTGAAGAAACAGCCCGAAGCTGTGGCGAATGCCGAGTGCGAGCGTAAGAATCAGGCTCGCGCAGACGAGCATGACGGTAGGACTGGGCGTGCGGATGGGGGACATGTCGGATTTCACGGCGAAGAAAAGGATACCACGCAGGAAGTGCTGAACCGCCGTTTGGTACCATAGCGAACCACCCCGCCGGCTGCGCCGGCACCCCTCCTCAAAATGAGGAGGGGGAACTACTCTCGCAACGCGCTCCGAAAAGCCTGCAATCCGGCCCAGACGTGACGACCGCAACCGTGATGATCCGCCGCCGCGCGCTGCTCCTTCTCGTGGCGTTCGCCGCCGCCTGCGGCGGCCCGCCGAAGCTTCCGCGCCTTGCCACGGACGCGGTGGTGCTCGCTTTCGGCGACAGTCTGACCTTCGGCACGGGCGCCAACCCGCATGAGAGCTATCCTGCGCGGCTCGAAGCCCTGATCGGCCGCAAGGTCGTCTCCGCAGGCGTCCCGGGGGAAGTGAGCGCGGAAGGACTCGCGCGTCTCACCTCGGCGCTGGCGGAAACCAAGCCGCAGCTCCTCATTCTCTGCCACGGAGGTAACGATCTCTTGAGAAAACTCGACGACGGGCACGCGGCGAACAATCTCCGCTCCATGGTGCGCCTCGCCAAAGCCCGGGGCGTTCAGGTCGTGCTAATCGGCGTACCCAAGCCCGGTCTGCTGCCGTCTGCGGCAGGCTTTTACGAGGACATCGCCAGGGAATCCAAGCTGCCCTACGAGGGCGCCGCTCTCAGGAAAATCCTCACCGACAACGCTCTGAAGTCCGATCTCGTCCATCCGAACGCGGCGGGCTACGCACGGCTTGCCGAGGCCGTGGCGGCGCTCCTGAAAAAGGCGGGGGCGGTATGAGATCTTGGCGCCAGACCCGCGCGTTCCCTCAGACGACGACGCTGCGCTGCAGCGGCCGACGCAAAACCCCCACCGGCGCGCGACTTTTTTCACTGTTAGGGTTTTCCCGACTTCCCCTTTGAAGCGCGCAGGACTATGCTGACGGCATAGTCAATCGAGCCGACCCCATGGTCGATCGCCACCTCTGGATCGAAGTCGCTGAATATCTCGCCGTGGCGATCGGCGTCGTTCTTCTGGCGTTGTTGGTCGCCGACGAACTTGGCGCCCCGCTGTGGGGCAAGCTGACCAGCATCCACATGCGCTGAGGTCCCCGGGTCGCCACCGCGACCGGCGAATTACTTCGCCCCGGCAGTGGCGCGATACACGCACAGTCGCGTCAAGAGCCGAGCCGATACTTTCCCACAAACTGACGATCGATGCGATCCTTCCAGCGCCATACCCACGCGCCTTCCAGCGCGAGCGACGCCCAGGAGGCCACCGCGTAGCGGTCGCCGCAACTGATCAGCGCGAGCGCCCTCGCCGGTGAGCGGAACGGTTTCAGGGTCGCTCCGGCAAGCGCGAGGCGCAGGTTGCGCGCAAGAGCCGGCCCCTGCTTCACCGCGATCACGCCGGACTTGGGCCTCGCCTCGCCGACGATGGTTGCAACATCGCCCGCGGCAAAAATCTCAGGGTGCGAGATGGATTGCAGCGCCTCGCTCACCGCGACAAAGCCGAGCGGATCGGTGCGCAAGCCGCTGGCGGCAATCCAGGCGGGCGCGCTCGCCCCCGTCGCCCATACGGTCGCCTGCGCCTGAAAGCGCTGGCCGTCTTCCATCTCGAGCCCGCCTGCGCCCGCGGCAAAGACCTTTCGGCCGGTGTGCACGCCGACGCCGCGCGTGCCGAGGATGCGAGCGATCCTGCGGCGCACGCTCTCGCTGTGGCCGGCGAGGATGTGCGTTCCGTCGAACAGGGTGAATTCCACGGTGGCGCCCGCAAGCCCGTGCTGCATGGCGAGCAGCACCTCGATTCCAGCCGCGCCGCCGCCGATCACCGCAATGCGCCGGACCTCGCCGCGCCTCGCCGACTCGCGCAACCGCTCCCAGTTTGCGAGGAAAAGCTCGACCGGCCGGACGCGAAGCGCGTGCTTTGCTTCGCCCGCCGCCTGGCCCGAGGTGGACCCGACGTCGAGCGACAGCAGATCGTAGGCAAGACGCTCGCCTCGCGCCGTGACCACCTCGCCCCGACCAGGATCGATTTCGATGGCCGAATCTTCGAGAAAGCGGGTGTGTGCGCGCGCGGCGAGAGACCTGAGATCAACGCGGCAATCCTCAAGCCGGTAATGTCCGGCGATGAGCCCGGGGATCATGCCCGAGTAAAGCGTATGGCGGCTCGGGCTCAACAGCGTGAGGCGAACACCTTCGCTCGGCGCGTCGCCAAAGCTCTTCAGCACCGCAAGATGACTGTGGCCGCCGCCGACGAGGAGAAGGTTTTTCACTTACGGCGCCCGCATTTCCTCCGGCAGGCGCTCGAGATCCTCCGGACGATCGACGTCCCACAAGGCGGACAGCTCGAGGCAGCGCCAGCGGAGCGCCGCAATGCGCAGTCGCGTCTCCGCGAGAACCTCAGGCCCTCCCCACGGAATGTCGCGAAACAGCTCGGGATCGCAGCGCTCAAGGCCGATCAGCACATAGCCGCCGTCTTCCGCGGGCCCGATGACGGCCTCGTAAGCGCGGCTCAATGCGCGCTCCGCATCGCGAAGGTATTGTGCCGACAGCGCCGGGATGTCGCTGCCGACGAGGATCGCGCGCTCGGCTCGTCCCAACACTTCCTCGAGAGCGCGTCGCATGCGCGCGCCGAGATCGCCTTTGCATTGGGTATGCAGGCTCACGCCGAAATCGCGCTCGCATTCGGCAAAAAACGCGTGGCGCGTATCCGGTGCGCACCAAAGCTCGACCGGGCCGAGTTCTGCGTCTTGGGCCGCGCGCAGGCTGTGCATCACCAGTCGCCGATGCAACGCAGCCGCACCCGCTTCGCCGAGCGCGGGGATGAGCCGGGTCTTGACCTTGCCCGGCTCGGGCGCCTTGGCAAAAACAATGACGCCGCAGCCCGTATCAGTCGGGGTCGCCGTCATAGATGCGGGCAAGCCGCGCCGGCGCGGCGCCGAAGAAAAACTGCAGCCGCAACCACGCCATCAGGAGCACGGTGCGCGGCACGCCGCGCCGCGCCCAGCGGCGGCCCGAGGTCACGACTCTGTCGGCGAGGCAAAGCGGCCGGGAGACGCGCTTGAGCGAGCGCGACAACGCGACGTCTTCCATCAGTTCGAGCGGCGGAAAGCCGCCGGCGCGCTCGAAGGCGTCGCGACGAACGAACATCGCCTGATCGCCGGTCGCGATGCCGGTCGCACGCGAGCGCAGGTTCATGAAAAACGCGACCGCGGGAAGCGCGCGGCTCTCGCCCTCAATGCGCACATCGAAGCGTCCCCATGCCCTGCGGCTCGCGGCGAGTCCCTGAAGGATGCGCACGTCGGCGTTCTCCGGCAGGCGGGTGTCGGCGTGAAGGAAGAGGAAGACTTCACCACGCGCAAGCGCAGCTCCGGCGTTCATCTGGCCCGCGCGTCCGCGCGGAGCCGAAACGACGCGATCGACGGCCCCCCGCGCGAGAGCCGGCGTGCCGTCGCTCGATCCGCCGTCGACGACGATCACCTCGTGGCCGCGCGCCCGAAGCACCGCAAGCTCTGCGAGCACCGGCGCAATGCCGTCCGCTTCGTTCAGCGTCGGCACGATCACCGAAATTCGCGGCGCGGCTGCACTCGGGCTAGCGCTTGATATCGTTGAGTGCCCAGTCATATTCCAGATGTCGGATCCCGAACTTCTGCTCCGAAAGCAAACGCTGTTCGCCAGGATCGCTCGCGAGAAGCTTGGCGTTGCGAGAAAAATACTCCGGAAGCGAGCCGATCGGCCGGGCGTTCGCACCGATTCCCCGGAAGCCGCTCGACCAGTCGACTTTGTACCAATCGAATATTTTCGATACTTCGAGCGCGCCTTTGGCGGCGTCGTAGCGGTTGCGCGAGCGGTCGGACAGGAAGCGCTGCGCCTGATCTTCGAGTTGCGCGTCGATTCGCTCCGCGCCGTAGGCTTCCTCGCGCAACATCGGGCAACCCACAGAGGCGCAGTTGACCGCGAAATGCACGCGCGGCTCGTCGTAGACGCCGGGCTGCCGCAGCAGCTCGTGCTCGATACGGTCCAGACTGGAAGGCCGACCGAGCAGCGTGAAGAACCGGTCCTTGAACGGATTGCCGAACAGTTTTCCGAAATCCCACACTGACCTGAGGTCAGGGTACCGGGTCAGGACTTTCTCAACCATGAACGCGTTGTAGGCGTTGATCAGGAAGGCCATCCGCTCGGCCTTCGTCCAGGCGCCGAATTCCTCCTCGTCGATCCTGGCGAGCGACTCGAGGTAGGCCTTGAGCCGGGCGCGGTCTGCCGCCATCCCTGCGTAGTCGATCTGCGACGCCTTCCCGCCCGAGATCACGACCACGTGCTTCTTCACCAGCGCGTCCCAGTCCTTGTGCGAGTGGTCGAAGGCGCGCGTTGCCGTCTGCGAAACGCCCGGGAGCGCCAGCACTGCGATGAGCAATCCGACCAGTCGTTTCACGGCCGCCCCTATTCAAAAACGTTCAACGCACCGGCTCGAAGAAACGCGTTCCGCGCAGCGAGAGGCCGAACCGGTGGCAGATCAGTATCAGCAGTATGCGCGCGAAGCTGCGGGCGATGCCATGCGCGAGAAATCTGCGCGCGCTCGTCACCACGGTGCCCTCGAGCATGACCGGCGCAGTCAGCGCTCGCAGGCGCTCCGAGAAGAGGACGTCCTCGAGCCTCCCGACCTCGGGAAACCCGCCGAGGCTCTGGAACAGCTCGCGCCGCACGAACATCGCCTGGTCGCCGTACATGATGCGCGTGCGCCGGCAACGCCAGTTATGCAAACGCGAAATCGCGCGCAGGAGGGGATGTGCGACGTCGAACGCCTGGCGGAAGCATCCGGCGCGTAACTGCGCGGGCAGCGCCGCGATCCGCGCGAGCGCCCGCTCGGGCAAGCGCGTGTCGGCGTGCAGGAAGAGCAGCCACTCGCCGCGCGCTTCGCGCGCCCCGGCGTTCATCTGCAGCGCCCGGCCGCGGGGCGCGTGCAGCAGTCGCACCGCCGACGCCCGCTGTGCGATCAGGCGGGTGGCATCGGCGCTGCCCCCGTCGGCGACGATGACTTCGACCTCGCCTTCCTGCGCGCGCAGCGCGGCGAGAGTCGCGGGCAGCGCCCGTTCCTCGTTCAGCGTCGGAATGATCACCGAGATCAAGTCGCCCCCGCGATCCAGGCAATCAGCAAGCCCGCCCCTAGCCGCGCATCCAAGCATGGAATTTCTCCGCCCACCGCAGCAGCCCCTGCGGGGCGTGCGCCCGCTTCCAGTTTCCCGCCGCGTACTTGTTGGCCTCAGCGAACGTGGGGTAGATATGGATCGTACCGAGTATCTTGTTCAGTCCGATTCGGTGTTTCATCGCCATGATGAATTCGACGATGAGGTCGGCCGCATGTTCCCCGACGATCGTCGCTCCGAGGATCCGGTCCCTGCCGGGTACGGTCAGCACTTTGACCATCCCCTGCGTTTCCCCTTCGGCGATCGCGCGGTCGAGGTCTTCGAGACCGAAAGTCGTGACGTCGTAGGCGATGTTTTTTTCCGTCGCCTCCGTCTCGTTGATTCCTACGCGGGCGACTTCCGGCTCGGTGAAGGTTGCCCAGGGAATGACAGAATAATCGGCACGGAATCTTTTTACGCCACCGAAAAGCGCGTTCACCGCCGCGTACCAAGCCTGATGCGAAGCGGTATGGGTGAAATGATACGGCCCTGCAACGTCGCCGCAGGCGTAGATGTTGGGATAAAGGGTTTGCAGGTATTCGTTCGTTTCGATCGTGCACGAAGGGCCCGGGTCGATGCCGAGCTCCTCCAGCCCGTAACCCGTCGTATTGGCGATGCGGCCGACCGCGCACAGCAGCTCATCGAAGGGAATGCGGACCTCTTTTCCTTCATGCTCGCACACCAGCAGCTTCTCGCCGCCCTCCCGAAGCACGCGCACGGCCTTGTGGTCGGCACGCACATCGATGCGTTCGTCGCGGAACTGCCGCGTGAGCAGGTCGGACACTTCCGGGTCCTCGCGAACGAGGATGCGCGGCTGCATCTCGATCTGGGTCACCCGGGAACCGAACCTCGCGAAACACTGCGCGAGCTCGCAGCCGATCGGCCCGCCTCCGAGGACGACCAGGCGCGCGGGCAGCGCCCTCAGGCTCCAGACCGTATCGGAGGTGAGACAGCCGACCTCGGAGAGCCCGGGGATAGCCGGCACGCAAGGGCGGGCCCCCGCGGCGATGACGATGGAGCGCGTGGTGAGCGTGCGCACGCCCGCCCCGGTTCTCACCTCCACTGTCCAGGGAGAGGTGATTTTCGCCTCGCCCAGGACGCACTCGACGCCAAGGCTTGTGTAGCGCTCGACGGAATCGTGGGGCTCGACGGTCTTGATCACGCGTTGCACGCGCTCCATGACTTCGGCGAAATCGAACTCGACCTGCACCGACTTGAAGCCGAATTCGCGGGCGCGCTTCGCCTGGGCGACGAGCCGCGCCGACTTGACCAGGGCCTTGGAGGGGACGCAGCCGGTGTTCAGGCAATCGCCGCCCATTCGGTGCTTCTCGACCAGGGTCACTTTCGCCTTTACCGTGGCCGCGATGTAGGACGCAACCAGGCCCGCGGAACCCGCACCGATCACGACGAGGTTGCGGTCGAATTTCGCCGGCCGCGGCCACTTCGACAGCTGCCGGCGCGCTTTGAAGGCTTCGACGGCGCGACGGGCGATAAAGGGGAAGATCCCGAGCAGCACGAAAGAGCCGATCAGCGCGGGCGAGAGCAGTCCGCGGATCGATTCAAGCGTCGCGAGCTGCGTCCCGGCGTTGACATAGACGAGGGTGGCCGGGAGCATGCCGAGCTGACTCACCCAGTAGAAGGTCGGTATTCTTATGCGCGTCAATCCCATCAGCAGGTTGACCACGACGAACGGAAACGCCGGCACGAGTCTCAGCGCAAAGAGATACAGCGTACCCTCCTTCTCCAGGCCCGCGTCGATCGCCCGCAACCTGTCGCCGAACCGGCTGCGCACCGCCTCGCGGAACAGGAATCTTGAGGAGAGAAAGGCAAGCGTAGCGCCGATGCTCGAGGCAAAGGAGACGATCAGCGTGCCCCACAGAAGCCCGAAGATCGCGCCGACGACGAGCGACATGATCGCGGCCCCGGGCAGCGACAAGGCTGCGACGGCGACGTAGATCAGGAAGAACAATGCGCCGGCAACAATCGGATTCGAGCGCCGGAATTCCTCGATCGCCGCCTGCCTCGACTTGAAATACTCGAGCTGGAAATACTGTCCGAGGTCCAAGGCAAAGAAGGCCGCGATCAGACCGAGGATGAGCGCCGCAAGCAGGAGCCGGCGGGATGACATGCGATCCGGGCTCAGGCAGCGCGCGTGAGCGCACCGGGGTTCACGCTCAGCCGCAGAGCCTGGTCCAATTCGTAGGCGGGACCTGAAGCGATGCGTTGGCGGTAGGAAAGCGACGCGGGCGAATCGCCCGGCCAGACGCTGTCGAACCGGGCGAGCCACGCGTCGTGGTCGTAGCGCACCGGGACGGCTTCGACGACGACCGCGCCGAGGCGCGTGCCGTAGAGGGCCTCCCCCGAGGGCTCTGCGGCGATGCGCGTTGCGAGGCCGAAGCGCGTATCGCGGAAATTCGGCATCCCCGCGGCGCCGTTGTTGACCACGAGCGCTCTTCCGCGCGGCGTGACGAACTCCTGCATCACCGGCAGACAGGTATGCGTGCAGGCGAACAGGTCGATGCCCGCGACCGTCAGCAGCGCCTGCGCGCGCTCGGGACGCTCGCGCAGCGCTTCCTGCGAAAACTGCCAGCCGGCAAGCGATTCGGCGTCGCCGTGGGCGATGCCCACTCGCAAGCCCCCGATCTCCACGACCAGGTGCATGGGGAGATCTCCCAATCGCGCGCGCAAATCCGGAAAGCCGCGCGCCGCCGCGCGCAGGCGTTCCAGGATGTGGTTCGATCGGTCTACCTCAGCATCACCGACCCACTCGGGGTAAGCGCAACCGCACCCCGCCCCGGCGTCCTCGCCCGCGATCTCGGTCTCGACGTTGCCGCGCAGCGCGGCGTGGCGCAGAACAGACTCGTTGACCGCCGAAAATCCCTCGGCGTCCACGTTGAACCAGTTGAAGTCGCCGTTGAAGACGAGCGCCGCGTTTTCCCGCCGCGCGAGAGCAAGCACTGTCTCAAGCGCGAAAGGATTGCCGTAAAGTCCCCCGACGATGAAGAGCGATTCGGCCTTGAGGTCCGCAGGCCGAGCGAAGACGGCCGGCGAGTAACGGTAATGGCGCGGACAGGACCGGCCAGGCTTGCGCCTGAACTCGTCCGAAGCCCGTTCAACTTGTTCAACCATCGAGCGCGCCGCCGCAGCTCGAGCCCTGCCCCGCCGTGCAGCCGAAGCAGTGGTCCTTCACCACGATCGGATTTCCGGCGAGATCGCGCGCCACCAGATCGGCGAGCTTGACGCGCGCGCGCCCCGCCACTTTCAGCGGCAAACCCAGCATCTGGTTGAAATCGCAGTCGTAGACGTAGCCCTGCCAGTCGACCGAAATGAGGCTTCTGCACATGACCGAGTCGAGATTCTCTTCGCGAAACGATTGCTGCAGCAGCTTCATGTAGGCGTTGAACCGGCCTTTGGAAATGAGCATCGAGCCGAATCGGGCGATCGGCATGTTGGTAAGTACGTAGAGCTTGTTGAAGCGGATTCCGAAGCGCTCGCCGAGCACCCGCTTGTAGTCCGCCTCGAGCTTCTCCTGCGCAGGCGGCAGCGACGCCCCTTGCGGGTTATACACGAGGTTAAGCGCGAGATCCGACCCATCCCGCCCATAGCCGAGCGAGTTGAGGCGTTTGAGTGCCCGTATGCTCGTCTCGTAGACGCCCTTGCCGCGCTGCCGATCGACGAGTTCTTCGGTGTAGCACGGCAAAGAGGCCGTGATCTCGACGCGCTGCCATGCGAGAAACTCCCCGAGATCTTCCTGCCCCGGCTCTTCAAGCACCGTGAGGTTGCAGCGGTCGATCACGCGCGTGCCAAGCGAGCTGGCGTGCGCCACGAGCTCGCGGAAATGCGGGTTCAGCTCCGGCGCGCCACCGGTGATGTCGAGCGTGCCGACGCCCGAAACCTCCAGGTAGCGGAGCACGGTGTCTATCGTCTCCCGGTCCATCTGCTCGGTGCGCGTGGGGCCCGCGTTGACGTGGCAATGCACGCACGCCTGGTTGCACTTGTAGCCGAGGTTGACCTGGAGCGTTTCCAGCCGATTCCTGCGGATCGCCGGAAAATTGCCGACTTCGAGCAGGGGAAGAGTCGCGCGCACTTTGCCTGGTTCCCTTTCTTGGTTGTCCGAAATGCCTCCGCTGTAGCGGTAAATGCCGCCGCCCGCCGCTACGTCTTCCAGACGATGCGTTTCCTGATCAGGCGGTCGACGGAAGCGGTCATGTCGGGCGACCCGGTAATGATCGCATGGTAGCGGCGCGGCGCGGGCTGCACCAGCGCGTTCCAGCCGCTCGCGTTGGCAATCGCCAATGATTCCGTGTCTTTTTCACTTTGCAGTTCCCATAGCCGAAACCCGCGCGCCCGCTTGGTGGGTTGCGGAGCCGCAGGAAAAAGGCGCGTCAAGGGCGTGCAATAGTCGACGCAGCACGCCCTCCCGGAGAAGACCCGGCAGGCGGCGAAAACCTTACACGGGCGCCGCCGCGGGCTGCAGTCCCTTGCAAGGATCGGTCCTCAGGAGATCCACCACGAGGTCCAGGGCAGCGCCGCATGTGGTTCCGTCAGGCGGCTTCCATTGCGAATGGTTTGACGCGGATCTTGGTCTTCAGATCGGTGCGGCAGAACGCGTGCAGGAAGCAGGTCTGCTCGGACATATCGAGAATGTCGCGCGCGAAATCCTCGTTCTCGTTCGCATCCAGATACAAATGGGTTTCGACCGGATCGGCGGCGCCGGGCTTGCCGGTGCCGCCCGAGGCGCCGCCGAGAGAAAAATGCGTATCCTGCACTACGCGGTACCCGCGCAAGTCCTTCTTGAGCACCTTTGCGTAGCGTCCCGCCTGCGTCATGAAGCAGAACGCGATACCCGCGGAGATGTAGCTGTTGGCGTCGGGCGCGCGCCCCTGGCCGCCGTTTTCCGGCGCCTCCTCGCTCAAGAAATGAAAGATCGAACCCAGCGGGCTGTAGAGCAGCTGCCGGATCTCCTTGATTCCATCCTCGCGCAGCGTGCACACGCCGCGAACGTGCAGCTTGCGGCTTTGGTGCTCCGAAAGGCTCGATCCATGACCGCCGGTCGTCTCCTCGGTCCGGGGCGTCATGCCTTTGCGCTCGATCAATCCCGACCAGTCCCCGGCCGCCGGCCGCGCCATCTCGAAGCGATCGCGCGGATCGGGTTCGGCCGGCCCGCCGGTCGGCCGCACGCGCCTGGGCGCAACTGTCCCACCGTTATGCGTCAGCGTGAACAGGCTCGCGTGCACGCCGCGCATCAGGCCGTTGAGCGGCGAAGCCGCGACGGCGTCATACAGCAGATCGTTCAGCGCGGATTTGTCCGCGTCGCAATCGATTTCAACGCCGATCTCCACTGGCAGCGCGCCGCCGGTCATGGTGCCGCGTGCAAGCGAACCTTCCATCGTGTAGCTGTTGTCCTGGGTGAGGCGGATATTGCGGACGGCGACGCCGCGCGCCTTCGCCAGCGCGAGGATTTCGTTCATGGTGGAGGAGACCATACCCACCGTAAAGAGCGAGAGCGGACAAGGCGCTGCATCGGCGCCGTTGAGGTAGGCCCCTTCGTCGCTCGCCAATCGCCAGATGCTGCCGGTCCGGCTGGAGGAAACCAACGCTTCCTTTTGGAACTCCGACCCGGACAGTGCGCGCACCCAGGTGCGCAGCGAATCGCCCATCCTGTCCTGTGGCGGCGCCAACCCCAACTCGTTCGCGTTCGCGACGCTGAAGAAAAGCGGCTTGGTGGAATTTTCGAGCGGGCTCATTGAGTTCTCCTGGCTATTCGTCTTGGGATGCGACTTCTTGCGGCGGGCCCCCGCCCCTTCAGCTGAGCCGGGGGCCGGGCGAACAGTTGCAGCTCATCGCTCAGCGGCTTCCTGGGCGAACCCGGCAAGAGCTTTTCTCAGATTCTCCACCACCGGACACTGCCCTGCCTCGTGGCGCTTCGCCAAGAACAAAGGATCGTTGTAGCCGAGCCACACCTGTCCTGACGCATCCTCCCAGACCAGGGCCTTGAGCGGAAGATCGATCCCGACCGTCTGGCTGCATTCCATGAACGGCGTACCGCCTTGCGGATTGCCGAAGATGAGCAACTCGGTCGCCCGGAGCTTCTTGCCGATTTTCGCTGCTCCGGCGGCGTGATCGATGCGCGCGAATATCGTCAGGCCCTTTTTCTTGAGAAGAGCCTCCAGACGGTCCATCGTGTCCTTCGGACCGTGCGGGCTCTTGACCGAGAGCAGGCCGTCGGCGCTCCACACCTGAGGCGAAACAACGCAGACAGCGACAAGAAACAGCGCGGCGACGAAATGGGCAATTCTCATACAAGGCTCCTTCGGGATGCGTTATGGAACGAGGCCCTCAGCGGATCAGCGGCGATGCTTGCCGGGTTCCCAGCCATGGGAGGCGAGGAATTTTTCCCCGGCTTCGATGGGCTCCGCTTCGAGCGGCGTCGCCATGGTGTCGTTCCAGCGGTTCAAGAAACCGAAGAGCGCGATCACCGCGACGATCTCCACGATCTGGTTGTCGCTCCAGTGCTTGCGCAACTCGGCGAACATCTCGTCGGTGACGTCGTTGGGCACCGAGGAAGCGGCGAGCGCGAGATCGAGCGCCACGCGCTCGGCTTCGCTGTAGAGCGGGCTCGTGCGGTACTCCCAGACCGCCGCGACCTTGGCTTCGTCGATGCCGAAGCGCGGCGCGCTGCCGGCGGTATGCGCCATGCAGTATTGGCAACCGGCGGCGCGGCTGGCGACGTGCGCGAGCAGCCGCTTGAAGCCGCGGTCGACCTCGCTCTCCGGATCGGCGTTGATCGCCGCCGACAGATGCCTGAAAGCGCTCAGGATCTTCGGCTTGCGCTGCATGATCAGCATGCTGTTGGGAACGAAGCCCAGCGACTTTACCGAATCCGCGAACGCCTCCTTCAGCGCCGGATTGTGGTCGAGCGGCAGGGGCGCGAGCCGGGGTGCGGGTTTGAAGCGTTGATCCATGGCTACCTCCTCGTGTTATGTCGAAATGATTCTAGACCGGTGCTCGGCCGCTCCAAAGCGCAGGTCAAGCCTCGCCGCGCGCCGGGTAATTCTTGCTGAGCGCGAAGTCGATCGCCGCGCCGATTTCGCCGAAGTGAGGCCGCGCGAACGGCATGGTCGCGATCGAGGCCCAGTAGAGCGTGCCGTCCGGCTTGGTCAGGAACAGGCCCGGCTCGGCGAAGAACTCGGGCTCCTCGATGCCGGCCGAGGTCATACCGCGGCTGGTCGAGATGTACAGGCCCCATTCGCGCGCCTTGTCGATCGATACCCCGTAGCCGACCGTGAGGTTCGGCAGGCCCCATTGGGTCTTCGCCTGCTCGGCCCTGTCCTTCGGGTCGGTGCTGGTGATGACGGTCGACACACCGCGCTTGTCGAACTCCCCGATCATGCCGTTCAGCTCGCACGTATATTTGCGGCACACCGGGCAGTGCAGGCCGCGGTAGAACACGATCATGGCGAAGTTTTGCGGCTTCTGCGCGGCGAGCGACCAATGGCCGCCGCCGAGAGTGTCGAATTCGAGCGCGGGGGCGGGTTGTCTGGGCTTCAATGCCATGCAAATCTCCTCTCGAAAAAGGTAAGTCAGCTTCCAACAGTCGCGGCCGTCTGACCGAAAAGGATGCGCTTGGCCTCCTCGTCGACGGTCGGTGCGGTATTGATCGCCTTGCCGCGCTCGTAGGCGCGCTGCGTGGCGGGACGCGCCGCAGCAGAATCGAACCAGCGCTTGAGATGCGGGAAGTCGTCCAGATTCTGTCCCTGGCGCTCGTGCGGAACGATCCACGGGTAGCTCGCCATGTCGGCGATCGTGTACGCCGGCCCGGCGATGAATTCGCGGTCGGCGAGGCGCTTGTTCATCACGCCGTACAGGCGGTTCGTTTCCTTGACGTAGCGATCGACGGCGTAGGGAAGCTTCTCCGGCGCGTAGTGGCTGAAGTGATGGTTTTGTCCCGCCATCGGCCCCAGGCCGCCCATCTGCCAGAACAGCCATTGCAGAACCTGGACCCGGCTGGCCAGATCGGCGGGGATGAAGCGCCGCGTCTTCTCGGCGAGATAGAGCAGGATCGCGCCCGATTCGAACACCGAGACGGGCGTCTTCCCCTCCGCGGGTGCGTGATCGACCAGCGCCGGGATGCGGTTATTGGGAGAGATGCGCAGGAAATCGGGCTTGAACTGCTCGCCCCGGCCGATGTTCACCGGCTTGATCGTGTAAGGAACGCCCGCTTCCTCGGCGAACAGCAGAACCTTGTAGCCGTTGGGCGTCGTCCAGAAGTAGATGTCGAGCACGTTCTTTTCTCCCGTGAGAGGGTTGTTTTGAACTGATCAGTCCTGAATCTGGAAAAAAAAATTACACCCCGAGGCAGCGCAGCATCACGGTCGCGATGTCCCGGAGCGCGGCGCGGTCCGGATTGGCCTTGCCGACGAGGCGCATTCCCTGGATGCCGGCGGCGAGAAAGCGCGCGAGTGCCAAGGTGTCCGATTGCGCCCGAATCTCGCCCCGCGACTTCGCGCGGGCGAGCGCCTCGCGGAAGATCGACTCGATCCGGTCGATGCTCCGGCGCACGCGGGCTGCGGCGGTTCGGTCCCGGCGTCCGAGCTCGGCGGCGCAGTTGCCGATGAAACAACCGCGCCGGCCGGGTCCGGCGACGATGTCGTCGATCATGCGCTCGAGGAAGCCGGCGAGCGCCTTGCGCACCGGGACCGGCTTGGCGAGCGCCGCCGCGATGCGCGCTGCAGAGCCGTTTTCGTAATGGTCCAGCGCGCGCAGGTACAGGTCGCGCTTGTCACTGAACGCGGAGTAGAGGCTGGAGCGGCCGATCCCGGTCGCCTCACACAGATCGTCGAGCGAGGTCGATTCGTAGCCCTTGGCCCAGAAGACCTGCATGGCGCTGTCGAGCGCCGTGTCGATGTCGAATTCGCGGGGGCGGGGCATCGCTCGGACCTGGGAATACTTCGATTACGTACTATATGGTCCATAACCTCGACGGTCAAGCCCTGGTACTCAACGGACGAGTGTGCTGCGGCATTGCGGGCAAAGACCTTGTCCTCCGCGTCGGTGCGGCAAGGTCAGTGGTGGATGGGGTAGTTTGTTACCCGCCGGAGCGGCCGAGAAAACGCCGCATCCAGGCGCTGAGCGCGTCCACGGCGACGACGATCGCGATCATCGCGAGCAGCAGCGTCGCCGCTTCGTGCGTCTTGAAGACCGAGAGCGCCACGTAGAGCATCTGCCCGAGGCCGCCCGCACCTACGAATCCCAGCACCGCGGCCATGCGGATGTTGTACTCCCAGCGGTAGAGCGCGTAGGACGTGAACTGTGGCAGCGCGACCGGCAGCGTGGCGTAGAGAAAGGCGAGGGTCGCACCGCCGCCCGCTTCGCGCAGCGCCCGCGCCGGCTCCGGTGGCACGTTCTCCAGCGTCTCGGCGAAAAGGCGCCCGAGGACTCCCGCCGTGTGCACCGCCAGCGCAAGACAGCCGGCAAACGGCCCGAGCCCGGCGGCGAGCACCATGAACGTCGCCCACACCAGTTCTGGAATCGAGCGCAGCGCGTTCAAGAGCAGACGGGCGGGCAGGCGCAGCCATCGGCCCCAGCGGCCGGCCGCCGGCAGCGCGAGCAGCATGCCCGCCAGCGCCGCGAGGAGCGTGCCGAGCGCCGAGATCGCGAGCGTTTCCGCTGCGCCGCCTGCAGTCCGCCGCAGAAACTCGGGCGTCATGTCGGGCGGAAAAAAACCTCCCCCAAACTGCAGCATCTGCCGCAGGCTCTCGGCGCCGAACAGCGCGCCGAAATCCGCGCCGAGATATGCGAAGCTCGCCGCCGCTGCGAGCGCGAATCCGCCGAGCGCGGCCCAGGGCTGCCAAACGAAGGCGCCCGCTTTCATACCAGGATTTTGCGCAGCAAGGCGCTGACCGCGTCGGCGAGCAGCACCAGCAGGAGAAACGCCGCCAGCATGGTCGATACCTCGCCGCCCTCCAGCATGCGCATCGACAACTCCATCTGCTGGCCGAGACCGCCGGCGCCGACGAAGCCCATGACGACCGATGCGCGGATGGCGCATTCCCAGCGATACACCGAGTAGGACACGAGCTCCGGCAGCGCCACCGGCAGCACGCCGTAGAGGAACGCATTCACCCGCCCTCCCCCGGACTCGAGAACGGCGCGCGCCGGGCGAGTATCGCCGGCCTCAAAAATCTCGAAATACACCTTGCCGAGCATGCCCGCGTAGTTAACGGCGATCGCGAGCACGCCCGCGGCGGGGCCCAGGCCGACCGCGCGCACGAAGAGCAGCGCCCATACGATCTCGGGGATCGAACGCATGAAGATGAGCAACCCGCGCACCGGCGTGCGCACCAGCGGCCCGAGCCAGGCGCGCCGAGCGGGCCCGACGCGCGATACCGAGAGGCTCTCCGAAACCGTTAGCGCGAGCGGTACCGCGAGCAGAATCGCGAGCGCGATTCCGGCGGTGGCAAGCGCGAGCGTCTCGAGCGCGGACCGCGCCACCAAGCCGAGGAAATCGGCCCCGAGCGCCATCGGAAAAAAAGTCCCGAGGAAGCGCCCGACGATGTCGAGGTTCCTGGGGTCGGCGAGCTTCGCCGGATTGAATTCGGCGATCTCGATCGCCGGCCAGAGCAGCACCAGCACGGCGGCGAACAGCGCAAGCCGCGCGCCTAGCGCCGGGTCGCGCGGAGCCGGCAGCGCGGCGCCCCCCGCCGCGCTCACCGGCAAAGGGGCTGCGCGCCTCTCGCGGCGGCGCGCGGTCCGGGTTCGGGGAGCTCGAGCGGCCGATTGTCCTGAGTCGGGACCACTTGGGATTCCGTCGCGTAGAGATCGCGCAGCATCGCGTCGCTCACCCGCACCGGCGGCGCGTCGAACGTCACCGCGCCCTCGCGCAAGCCGACCACCCGCGGGAACCACTTCAGTGCGAGATCGACCGCGTGCAGGCTGGCGACGAGCGTCAGGCTGCGCGCCGCGGACTCACGGTTCAGCTCACCGACGGCATGGTCTGCGAGCTGCGGATCGAGCGCCGACACCGGCTCGTCGGCGAGGATGAGATCGGGCTGTTGGTAGAGCACCCGCGCGACGCCGACGCGCTGAAGCTGGCCGCCCGAAAGCCGGTCGCAACGGTCGAACAGGCGCTCAGCGAGATCGAGCCGCGCCAGCGTCTCGCGCGCCCCCTGGATATCGGAGGGATAGACGAGCGAGGCAAGTCCCTTCCAGAAACTCCAGTGACCCAGCCGCCCGGCAAGCACCGCGGTCACCAGACGCTGGCGCGGCGGCAGCGGCGGCGCCTGGTGGATCATGCCGATCCGGCTGCGAAGCCGGCGCATCGCATCGCGCGGCAACGTCCACGGATCGCTGCCGTCGATCTCGATCGCGCCTCCGGTCGGCCGCAGCGCGGCGCCCAGCACCCGCAGCAGGCTCGTCTTGCCTGCGCCCGAGGGCCCGATCACGGCGACGCGCTCTCCGCGGCCGACCTCGAGCGAAACGCCGTCGAGCGCGCGGTTGCCGCCCGGCAGAACCAGACCCAGCGTGTGCAGCGAAAGCTTCACGCGCGCGGCAGAGCTACTTCAACAGTCCTGCCGAGCGCGCCGCCTCCTCGATGCCCTTGTAGTTTTCCGGCTTCGTCGCGATGAACCGGGTGGCGCGCTGCAGGTCGAGAATCTCCTTGTGCGCGGGGTTCTTCGCGTCGAGCTTGAGGAAGGCGTCGGTAAGCTTCTTTACAAGCGCGGGATCCAGATCGCCGCGCACCGTCCAGTTGTAGTCGTAGTACGGGGGAGTCTTCGCGAGAATCCGTACCGCTTTGGCGTTCGCGTCGCCTTTCTCGATCAGCCGGTCATACACCGAGGAATTGAGCGCTCCCGCCTCGGCGCGGCCGGAGGCGACGAAGGCGACCGTGGCGTCGTGCGCCCCGGAGAACGCGATGCGCGCGAAGTCCTTGTCGGGGTCGATGCCCTCCTTGAGCAGGAAAAAGCGCGGCATCAGGTGACCCGAGGTCGACGACGGCGAGCCGAAGGCAAAGGTCTTGCCCTTCAGGTCCCGGAGCGATTTCGCCGCACTCGCCCCCGGAACGATGTAATAGCTGATGAACTTCTCGTCCTCCACACGTTGCGCGATAGGAATCGCGTTACCCGTGCGAATCCGCGCCTGAACGAAGGTGAATCCGCCCAGCCACGCGAGATCGAGCTTCTTTCCGGCGAGGCCTTCGACGACCGCCGGGTAGTCGTTGACCGGCGTCCAGTCGATCTTCATGCCCAGTTCCTTGCCGAGGTAAGCGCCGAGCGGCTTGAACTTTCGCAGCAGCTCGGTCGGAAACTCGTCCGGGATGGCGGACACTTTGAGGGTTTGCTGCGCCTGCGCGGGAAGCGCAAGAAAGAGGAAAAGCAGGGAGTAAAGAAAATGTTGGTAGCGTCTCACGGGCCCTCCTTGAAGCGGGTGAATGTGCCAAAACCAAACATAGGAGATCTCCTTGGAACCGATTACGAAATGAGGGGACACATCCCCTCATACTCCCCTAAGCCGGGTCCGTTTCAAGTAATTTGAAACGGACTCTTAGTTGATGCGAACAAATCCTAACACGCAACTCGCCGCGGGGCACCGACTCTCATATCGACGTGATACATTACCGCGCTCCCGAGTTTCCGTCCGCTTATGGGCCATCGCCTCTCCAAGATCTACACTCGCACCGGCGACGGCGGCGAGACCGGACTGGGCGACGGCTCGCGCACGCGCAAGGACAGTCCTAGAGTCGCCGTTCTCGGCGAAGTCGACGAGCTTAATTCCGCGATGGGCGTGCTGCTCGCCGAATCGCCGCCGGACAGGATCCGCGAGGCGCTCGAGGGCATTCAGCACGATCTTTTCGACCTCGGCGGCGACCTCTCCATCCCGGGCCGCTCGAGCATGTCCGATGCGCAGGTGAAGCGGCTTGAGGCGCTGCTCGACGATCTGAACTCGGCTCTGCCCCCGCTCAAGGAATTCATCCTGCCCGGCGGGACACGCGCAGCAGCTCTTGCGCATCTCGCGCGCGCCGTGTGCAGGCGCGCGGAGCGCTCGCTCGTGGCGCTGGCTCGCTCCGAGAAAGTCGGTGACGTCGCGCGCATGTACCTCAACCGCCTGTCGGACGTGCTGTTCGTCATCGGCCGCGTCCTCAACCGCGAAGGCGGTCGCAGCGACGTCCTGTGGCAGCAAGGCAAGAACCGCTAGCGATGGCCAACCCGCCCGCTCAGAACGAAGCCCTGAAGCAGCTCCTCGCCGCCTGCGCCCGGCGCGACTCGGCCGCGTTCGGCAGGCTCTACGAGGCCACCTCCGCGAAACTGTTTGGGGTGGCGATCCGTATATTGAGGCGGGAAGAGTGGGCCGAGGAAGTGCTGCAGGACTGCTACGTGAACATCTGGAACCACGCTTCGAAATACTCCGCCGTGCTGTCGGCGCCGATGACCTGGATGACCAGCATCGTGCGCAACCGCTGCCTCGACTGGCTGCGCCGGCCGAACCTGGAGGTCGTGATCGAGAGCGAAGAACACGGCGGCAATCCGATCGACGCCGCGGCAAGCGAAGACCCGGGCCCGCTCGAGGAGCTTTCCCGCACCAGCGAGGCCCGAGCTCTTGAGGACTGCCTTGCGCGGCTCGAGGCAAAGCAACGCCAGGCCGTGATGCTCGCGTTCTACGACGGCCTGTCGCACTCGGAACTCGCGGCGCATTTGAGGGAGCCGCTGGGCACGGTCAAGACCTGGGTGCGCCGCGGACTGATGCAATTGAAGGGCTGTCTCGGGACGGTTGCGTGAATTACGGCCGCAATACCGAGCTCATCGAGCGCCTCGCCGCAGAATACGCGCTGGGCACGCTGCGCGGGCGGGCGCGGCTGCGCTTCGCGCGCCTGACGCGCGACCACGCCGCGATCGCCCATTCGGTACGCGAGTGGGAGAATCGGCTCGGACCGATGTCTCTCGCGGTGCGCGAGGTCCGGCCGCACCGGCGAGTCTGGAAGGCGATCCAGGCGCGGCTTCCGGCCGCAGGCAGCGCCTGGGAGAGTCTCGCGTTCTGGCGCAATCTCGGGCTGGTGGCTTCGGGCTGCGCCGCCGCGCTTCTGGTGGCCTTCGTGGTGCGCGACCCGCGATTCGTGCCGGTTCCGGTCGAGAAAATCGCCGCTCCGAGCGGGCAAATGCAGCCGGCCTATGTCGCGGTGCTCTCGGACAAGGCCGGCAAGGTCGTGCTGCTCGCCTACGCCGACCGCCACTCGGATGAGTTGTGGCTGAAGCCGAGCGAGATGCAGAGCATCGACCCCGAGAAACAGGTTTTCGAGCTCTGGGGTTTGCCGAAGGAGCCGGGCGGCGCGCCGAGATCGCTCGGCTTGATTCCGGCAGGCGACAAGGGCACGATCAGACTCGCCGCGGCAGCCGACCAAACGCTGTCGGATTTCCCGGCGCTCGCCGTCAGCCTCGAGCCCGCCGGCGGCTCCAAGACCGGGCTCCCTACCGGCCCGGTGCTCTACAGCGGGCCCTGCCTCAAGTTCTGGTAGGGACGTCCGAACTCGGCGGCGCGCGCTTGCGCGCGTCCGCTCTGGAGCGAAATGTTAACCGGCACCGTTGCTCCTTGCAAACTAATGGACAGGTAGCTGCCGCCTGGTGCGCGCAACCAGCGGCACGTTTTGAGAAGCGCGCTATTCGACGGCCTTGATCAAATAGTCGTAGGGTTTCCCGACGTTGTCCCAAAACTTGTCTATCTTTTCCGCCATTTGCTTGCTCACGACGCTCTGTATCAAAAGCGAGATGCAGTAGATAAAAACAAATGGGAAGATGGCGAGGCAGATGAAAGCTATAGCCGGGATCAAAAACAACTTACGAAGAATAAGCTCACCCATGATCGTTAAATCCTCCGTCAGTTGCATTAACAAAGGCTGCGAATCGCGCTCTGCAGCTCATCTTAGTGTTGGGTAGGGCATCTCAGTGCCGCCTAACAATCCGGAATCCCGGAGCCCTTGGGGCTTCCCGGCGTTCAGGCCTCGACGAACGCCTCGTCGCGCTTCTTGCGCACCGCCGGGGCCACCACGATGAGCAGCAGGAATGCCGCGATCAGCAGCATGGTGAGGCTGATAGGGCGCTGGAAGAATACCGTCGCGTCGCCGCGCGAGAGCAGCATCGCCCGGCGCAGATTCTCCTCCATCAGCGGCCCGAGGATGAAGCCCAGGATCAGCGGCGCCGGCTCGCATTCCAGCTTCACCCAGATATAGCCGACCACGCCGAAAACCGCCGTCTGCATCACGTCGAACGGGCTGTTCGACAGGCTGTACACGCCGACGCCGCAGAACAGCAGGATCGCCGGATAGAGTAGCCGGTAGGGCACGGTGAGCAGCTTGATCCACATCCCGATCAACGGCAAATTGAGGATGACCAGCATCAGGTTGCCGACCCACATCGAGGCGATCATTCCCCAGAAGAGCTGCGGCCGTTCGGTCATCACCTGCGGCCCGGGCGCGATGCCCTGAATCATCATCGCGCCGATCATCAGCGCCATCACCGGGTTCGAAGGAATGCCGAGCGTGAGCAGCGGGATGAAGGAAGTTTGCGCGCCGGCGTTGTTGGCCGCCTCGGGCGCCGCCACGCCCTGAATCGCGCCCTTGCCGAAGTTGGCGGAATTCTTGGAGACCTTCTTCTCCAGCGTGTAGGCAGCGAAGGACGCGAGCAGCGCTCCGCCCCCTGGCAGAATTCCGAGGAAAGAGCCGAGCGCGGTGCCGCGCAGTATCGAAGGCGCGGAGTCCCTGATGTCCCGCCAGGTGGGCAGCAGGCCTGTGACCTTCTTGACGAAAATCTCGCGCTCCCCCTTTTGCTCGAGGTTGTTGATGATCTCGGCAAAACCGAACACGCCCATCGCGACCGAGACAAAACCGATGCCGTCGGAGAGCTCCGAGACACCGAAAGCGAAGCGCGCTACGCCCGAATTGACGTCGGTGCCGACGAGGCCCAGCAGCAGGCCGAGAATCACCATCGCGATCGCCTTGATGAGCGAGCCGTGCGCGAGCACCGTCGCCGCGATCAGCCCGAGCACCATCAGCGAGAAATACTCCGCCGGGCCGAACTTCAGCGCCACTTCCGCCAGCGGCGGCGCGAACAGCGCGATGATCACCGTGGCGACGCAACCGGCGAAGAACGAGGCGAGCGCCGCGATGCCGAGCGCCGGCCCCGCCCTCCCCCGGCGCGCCATCTGGTAGCCGTCGAGGCAGGTCACGACCGACGAGGATTCTCCCGGCAGATTGACCAGGATCGCGGTGGTCGAGCCGCCGTACTGCGCTCCATAGTAGATGCCGGCGAGCATGATCAGCGCGGAGGTCGGGTTGAGCGTAAAAGTGACCGGCAGCAGCATGGCGATGGTCGCGACCGGACCGATGCCGGGGAGCACCCCGATCAGCGTGCCGAGGACCACCCCCATGAAGCAATAAAAAAAGTTCTGGAGGGAGAGCGCGACGCTGAAGCCGAGGCTTAAATTGGTAAAGAGCGCTTCCATTGCCGTTACTCCAAGAATGCCGGCCAGATATTCATCGGCAGCCCCAGGCCGCGGACGAACGCAAAGACCGAGAAGATCGCCAGCGCCATAAACAGAAACGTCACTTCCCTGGTCTTGAACTCATGTCCGCCCCAGGCGCTGCCGAAGATGAGGGCGCCTGTCGCGAGCACGAGTCCGATCGGTTTCAGCAGGTAGCCGAACACGACCACCGAGAGGAGGATCACCCACAGCGACCTCGGCCCGAAGGCGGCGAAGAGGAGCCCGATGGAAACCCCCGCGAGCAGCTCGTGGGCGATCTTCGTCACCTCTGCCCCGTCGCGCGGTACCTGGGTGTAGAACGCGATCACGCCCAACACCAGCCCGCCCACAACAAACCAGAGGCGAAACGGAAAGACCGCCAGCGGGTGGGATATCTTCGAGGCGAAGGCGCGCAAGAATATGGCAGCGCCGAGAACGGCAAGCATACCCCCGAGTACCGTCGGAAAATACGCGGGCCCCATGCGCACCGCGTTCCCCATCGCATAGTTCTGGGCCACCAGTATAAAGCCCAGCCCGAAACCGATGAACATCAGCCCGGCCCAGAAATCCTTGCCGTTCGTTATTTTCATTTCACCCTCCTCCACCCTCCGTCGCGTATTCTGCCACAGGTTCCCCAGCCCTTAGCGATTCCCGATCAACCTTCCTCCCGATCCATGTAGGTCAGCAGCTTGGAGCTGGTCTGGCGCAACCTCTGCGAGAGCATAAGCACCAGTTCCATGAGGATCTTCGACCCGAGGGTCGGCTGCTCCAGAATGATGCGCGCCAGGTCCGAGCGCGACAGCACCGCGATCAGGCAGGCCTCGGCGGCAACGCAGGTGGCGAAGCGCGGCTCGCCGTCGATCATCGACATTTCGCCGAACGATTGCCCCGGAGCGATCGTCGCGATCGGCCGCTGAGCGTTCCACCGGTCCTGCTTGAACACTTCGATCCTGCCTTCGACCAGCAGCACCAGGAAATCGCCCGCCTCGCCTTCGCGGATGATCTCGACGCCCGAACCGGTGCGATAGACCTGCAGGAATCCGCTCAAGAGCTCGATTTCGGCAAGATTGAAATTCTCGAACAGCGGCGAGAACGTGATCAGGCCGCGAATCCTGGAGGCGAACTGAGCCGCGTCGCCCAGCGACTCCAGTTGTGCAAGCCGAGCCTGCTCCGCGGTTTCTGCCATCTTCGCACTTGCCTCGGGTGAGACTCCGGGCGAATGCAAACTTTCTCCGCCCTCAGTGACGGGCCAGATTATGCCCAAACGCCCTACCGACCACAAACCGGGGACAGACCACGTTTTTTCCTGAGTCCAAATTCGCCGATGAAAAACGTGGTCTGTCCCCGGTTTTCAATCCTCGGATTTGACGAGCCGGCGCTTGCGAACCGCCTCGGCGAGGTTTCTGAGGAGCGGAACGCTCTCCTCCCAACCGATGCAGGCATCGGTGATGCTCTGACCGTACGCGAGCGTCTTTCCTGGGACGAGGTCCTGGCGTCCCGCCTTGAGGTGCGATTCGACCATGAGGCCGATGACGCGGTCCTCTCCGGCGGCGACCTGGCGGGCAATCTCGCGGGCGACGTCGATCTGGCGCTGGTACATCTTCTGGCTGTTGGAATGACTGCAGTCGATCATCAATCGCTGCTCGAGCCCCGCGGCGGCCAGTTCCTTCGCCGCGGCATCGACGCTGGTTGCATCGTAGTTCGGGTGTTTGCCGCCGCGCAGGATGATGTGGCAGTCCTCGTTGCCGTTCGTAGACACGATGGCCGAGTGTCCCGCTTTTGTGACCGAGAGAAAATGGTGAGGCGTCCGCGCCGCTTTCAGCGCGTCCACGGCGATTCTTACATTGCCGTCGGTGCCGTTCTTGAACCCAACCGGACAGGACAGCCCGGAGGCAAGTTCCCGGTGCACCTGGGATTCCGTGGTGCGCGCGCCGATCGCGCCCCAGCTCACCAGGTCCGCGTAGTACTGCGGCGAGATCATGTCGAGAAATTCGTTGCCGGCAGGGAGTCCCAGCTCGTTGACTTCCAGGAGGAACTTACGCACCAAGCGCAGTCCCTTGTTGATATTGAAGCTGCCGTCGAGATCGGGATCGTTGATGAGCCCCTTCCAGCCCACCGTCGTGCGGGGCTTTTCGAAATACACGCGCATGACGACGACCAAGTCCTGCTCGAGTTCTTTTTTCATTTCGACCAGGCGTTGCGCATATTCCAGACCCGCCTTGGGATCGTGAATCGAGCACGGACCGATGATGACGAGCATCCGGTCGTCCGAACCGTGAAGAATGCGGTGAATCGCCTGGCGTGTGTGAAAAGCGAGTTCCTCGGTTTTCTCGGAGCAGGGAAACTCGCGCATCAGACTCGCGGGCGGCGCGACCTCCTTTATCTCCCGGATCCTGACGTCGTCGACCTCGTAGTGCATGGCTCTTGCCCGCCTCGCAGGACCTCTCTAAGAAGCTGAAAAGTTTGAATTTTACCCGAATAAGACCCTGGCGGTCAGCCGCAGACGCCGCGCATTCGGAGCAGCGACTCGGACCGATAACATCACCGCATGCATTTCTTCCGAACGCCAAAAAATGTCACGCTGTTGGCAGAGGTGGTGCGAGAGTGCCAGAACGGCCGGTCAACGCCGCTAAACCGCAGTCCGTTGAAGATGTCAGGTAGATTGTAGGCATCGTTCTTGCGTGATAAGTTGTGTTCGCGTGGAGGCAGCCATATGACGACAGCAGCGGTCAACATCCCGATCGGAGGATTCAAGGATGTCTATGACGTCGCGCAAGTCGACCGCGCGCTGCAGGAGCTTTCGGCTTCGGCGAACGACGCGCTGAAGTCCACGTACGAGAGAATGATCAAGGCGGGCGGCACCCGCCTCAGCGTGAAGCCCTCGGGGGTTCCGGCGATGGAGAGTCTCTACGACGAGTTCCCCAACTTCGCGGAAGTCCTCGATGATGTCAAGAAGCACATCGCGCTGTGTGCTTCGTCCAACGATTGCCTGGAGTTGCCGCCGTTGCTTATGCTCGGAGAGCCGGGAATCGGCAAGACCTACTTCGGCCGGCGCCTGTCGCAGCTGTTGTCCACCGGCTTCGGCCTGTGCTCGATGAGCTCGATGACCGCGGGCTGGGTTATCTCCGGAGCATCCTCACAATGGAAAAACGCCAAGCCCGGAAAGGTCTTCGAGACCATTCTGAACGGCACTTACGCCAACCCGGTAATCATAGTGGACGAGCTCGACAAGGCGGGTAGCGATAACCAGTACGATCCGCTGGGGGCGCTATACATGTTGCTCGAGCGCGACACGGCGGCTGAGTTCGTGGACGAGTTCGTCGAGATCCCGATCGATGCCTCGGGCGTGGTGTGGATCGCGACTGCAAACGACGATTCCAGAATCCCCGATCCTATCCTCGACCGCATGAACGTCTACGAGATCGAGTCTCCCGACCGGGACGGCTCGGCGCGCATCGCTCAGGCGATCTATGGCGAGATCCGCGGCAGCCACGACTGGGGCAAGGACTTCCCCAAGAAGCTTGCAAATGTGGTGATAGACAGGCTGGCGGAGCTCTCGCCCCGGGAAATGCGCCGCGCCATCATGAATGCGTTCGGCAACGCGAAGCTCGCGGGCCGCGACGAGGTCGCGGTTGCCGACGTCGGCGACTCCCGAGCGTCGAAAAAGCAGCGCATCGGCTTCTAGCGGTTCCGCCTACGTGTAGGCGAGCAGGCGCCCGCAGGCGATCACCGATACCCAGACGAGCAGGAAGAGGCGTCGGCGGCGGCAGGACGTCGATATCCCAATTCGCGGCGCTGCGGTATACGCCGGTGTGAAACACCGCGGCGTTCACTCCGGCGAGCCCGATCAGGGACAGCTTGAGCACAAGTACGGGATTCGAAACGACGCATTCGCCGATTCGTACTCGCTCCATCCGCGGTGCGTGAGCGCCGCGATCGGGATCGCGCATGCGACAGCGAACATCAAAGTCGCGTTACGCACTCTCTTCTTCATGACTCCTCCTTCGAAGCCGCTGCTCGGCCATTCCCTACTGCTTGGCCGGCGCCGACGGCGCTGCGGGGGCCTGCGGCGTCGGCACGACCACTCCGGGCGCGAGCGGAATCTCGTCAACGGCGCTGACCTTGGTCACGTAATACCGGGTGTCGCCGAAGCAACTCGTCGGAATCCCGGCCTTTTCTTCGTAGTGAAGCGCAACGCGTTTGCCCATCAGCTTGCTGATCTGTCCGGCGGTTGCATCGTCCCAAACCGTAAAGAAGAACTTCTCGGACATCGAGCCGGGCATCGAGACCATGGCCATCTCCCCCTCCCAGGTCTTGCACAGCCATCCTTTGCTGGAGAATTTCTGAACCCACCCCGCACGCTCGCCCTCCGAGTAGCTCCAATTGAACACGATCAGGAAATATCCGGTGACGAGCACGACGACAATCCCGATCAGGACCGCTGCGATTCTCATGGCTTACTCTCCTCGAATATGCTTCAGGGTGAAGCGGCATCCTCGACTGCGGAGAACCGCGGACTTCTCACAAGCGCCGCTCGACCCACTCCTTGACCGACTGCAGGGCCTCCGCCAGTTTCGACGCGTCGCTGCCTCCGGCCTGGGCCATGTCCGGCCGGCCCCCGCCCTTCCCGCCTACCTGTTGGGCGACAAAATTGACGAGCTCGCCGGCTTTGAGCCTCGCGGTAAAGTCAGCCGTGATGCCGGCGATCAGGCTCACCTTCCCGCCCTCGGCGGAACCAAGCACGATCGCCGCCGACTTCAGTTTTTCCTTGAGTTTGTCGAGCGTCTCGCGCAGCGTCTTCACATCGGCGCCTTCGAGCGCCACCGCGAGCACTTTGATGCCCTTGACCTCCACGGCCTGCGCCGCCAGGTCTTCGCCCTGCGAGGAGGCCATCTTCGACTTCAGGCGCACGAGTTCTTTTTCCCTGGCCCTGTCCGACGCCTGCAGCGCGAGAAACTTTTCCTTCAGGACATCCAGAGACGCACCCCTATATCCTGTTTCGAGTGCCAGTTCCTCCACCTCACGCTGCATGTTCTGCACCCATTCAAGCGCGCCCTCTCCGGTGGTGGCCTCGATGCGGCGCACACCCGCCGCGACGCCGCTCTGGGAGGAGATCTTGAAAAGGCCGATGTCCCCGGTGCGCGCCACGTGCGTGCCGCCGCACAGTTCGCGCGAGGATCCGATATCGAGCACGCGAACCTCGTCGCCGTACTTTTCGCCGAACAGCGCCATGGCGCCGCCTTTCACGGCCTCGTCGAACTTCATGATGCGCGCCGAGGTGGCTTGGTTCCCCAGGATTTCCGCGTTCACGATCGCCTCGACGCGGCGCAGCTGCGCCTCGCTCAACGACGCGTCGTGCGAGAAGTCGAAGCGCGTCTTCCCGACGTCCACCAGCGAACCTTTCTGCTGCACGTGCGGCCCGAGCACCTCGCGCAGCGCCTTGTGCATCAAGTGTGTGGCCGAGTGGTTGCGCATGGTGCGGGCCCGCCGCGCCGCATCCACGCGCGCCGCCGCCTTGTCGCCCACGGCGAGCCGCCCGGTTGCGAGCACGCCGTGGTGGCCGAAAACGTCCGACTGGATCTTCTGCGTGTCCGACACCACGAAGGTGCCACCCGCCGCGACGATCTCGCCCGCGTCGCCCGCCTGGCCGCCCGACTCGGCGTAGAACGGGGTCGTGTCGAGGACGACGATGGCGGGCTCGCCCGCGTCAATGCCCGGCACCGAACTGCCCTCCCGGTAGATGGCGACGATCCTGGCGTCGTCCACCGCCAGGGTTTCGTATCCGCGGAATTCCGTGGCGCCCCCCGAGTACTCGACGCCCGATTCCATCCTGAATTTTCCCGCGGCGCGCGCGCGCTCGCGCTGGCGCTGCATCGCCGCCTCGAACCCGGCGTGGTCGATCATCACGCCGCGCTCGCGGGCCATGTCGGCGGTCAGGTCGACGGGGAAACCAAAGGTGTCGTAGAGCTGAAACACCGTCTCGCCGTCGAGCATGCGGTCTTCGCGGTGAAACGCGCCTTCGAGCACCTTCATGCCGTTTTCTAGCGTCTCGGCGAAGCGCTCCTCTTCCGCCTTGAGCACCTGGGCGACGCGCGTCTGCTCGCGCGCGAGCTCCGGATAAGCGCCGCCCATCGCCTGCACGAGGTCGCCGACGATGCGATGGAAAAACGGTTGCTCCCGCCCGAGCTTGTAGCCGTGGCGGATGGCGCGGCGGATGATGCGACGTAACACGTAGCCGCGGCCTTCGTTGCCCGGGATGACGCCGTCGATGACGAGAAAAGAGCAGGCGCGGATGTGATCGGCGATCACTTTCAGCGAATTGCTCGAGAGATCCTTCGTGCCGGTTTCGCGGGCAGCGGCACGGATCAGGTCCCGGAACAGGTCTATCTCGTAGTTGGAGTGCACGCCCTGCAGCACCGCCGCAATGCGCTCAAGGCCCATGCCGGTGTCCACGCAGGGCTTCGGCAAGGGCGTCATGACACCCTTGTCGTCGCGGTTGAACTGCATGAACACCAGATTCCAGATCTCGACATAGCGGTCGCCCTCGGCATCGCTCGATCCGGGCGGGCCGCCGGCGATGCCGGACCCGTGGTCGTAGAAGATCTCGCTGCAGGGACCACAGGGGCCGGTGTCGGCCATCTGCCAGAAATTATCGCTCTGGTATTTCGAGCCGCCGGGCTTGTCGCCGATACGGATGCAGCGGTCCTTCGGGACGCCGATCTCCTTCGTCCAGAGATCGTAGGCTTCGTCGTCTTCGCGATACACCGTCGTCCAGAGACGCTCTGACGGTATCTTGTAGACCTTGGTCAGCAAATCCCAGGCGTAGCGGATCGCCTCGCGCTTGAAATAGTCGCCGAAGGAGAAGTTGCCGAGCATCTCGAAGAAGGTGTGATGACGAGCGGTGTAGCCGACGTTCTCCAGGTCGTTATGCTTGCCGCCGGCGCGCAGGCTGCGCTGGGCGGTAACGGCGCGCTTGTAAGCCCGCGTTTCCCTCCCGAGAAACACGTCCTTGAACTGCACCATGCCCGAATTGACGAATAGCAGCGTCGGGTCACTTGCCGGGACAAGTGGACTCGAGGCGACGATGGCGTGGCTTCGCTCTTCGAAGAACTTCAGGAACTTGCTGCGGATTTCCGCGGATTTCATCTCTCGATCTTAGCGGAAAAGCCGGCACCTCAGTAAAGAATGCCCACGACCGAACCGGCGATGCAGGTCGCGAGTGTCCCCGAAACAATGGTCTTTCCGCCCAAGGAGACGATTTCATCCCGCCGCTCCGGCGCCATCGTCGCAAGGCCCCCGATCATGATGCCGAGGCTGCCGAAATTGGCGAAACCGCATAGCGCATAGGTCATCATCAGCCGGCTGCGCGGACTGAGCGCTTCATCGGGAAGCTTCGCGAGATCGATGTAGGCGAGCAGTTCGTTGAGCACGGTCTTGGTCCCCATCAGCGCCCCCGCGGTCGTCGCCTCCGACCACGGAACGCCCATGATCCAGACAAGCGGCGCCATGACGATCCCGAGCACGCGCTGCAGCGTGACCGGGGCACCGGCGACATCGGGCAGCAACCCCAGAATCTGGTTGGCGAGGCTCACCAGAGCCACCAGCACCACGAGCATCGCGACAATGTTGATGAGGAGCTGCACCCCGTCGATGGTTCCGCGCGTGACGGCGTCCATGCTGGAAGTCGCGGTCTGTTGAGGTACGAGCACGCCTTCCGTGACTGGAGCGGCCGACGGCACCATTAAGATCGAAACCGCAATGGCGGCCGGCGTACTGACGATCGAAGCGATGAGTATGTGTCCGAGGGCGCCGGGGATCGTATTCAGCAGGATGCTTGCGTACAGCGCCATCACAGTGCCGGCGACGGTCGCCATGCCGCAGCTCATGAGGATGAACAACTCGCCACGACTCATACTCCGGAGATACGGCTTCACGAAAAGCGGCGCCTCCACCATGCCGACAAAGACGTTCGCCGCGGAGGACAGGCCGATCGCCCCGCCCACACCCATCGTCTTTTGCAGGAGGAAAGAAAATCCTCTCACCATCCAGGGGAGCACGCGCCAGTAGAAGAGGAGCGCCGAGAGAGCGCTTACCACCAGCACCAGAGGCAAGGCCCGGAAGGCGAGCACGAAGCTCGCTCCAGGATAGGTTTCTGCGAAAGGCAGCGGCCCGCCGCCGAGAAACCCGAACACGAACGCGGTTCCTTCCCGCGTCGCTTTCTCCAGCGCGTTCAAAGCGTCGTTCAGAGCCAAGAAGGCTTCCTTGACCAACGGCGCCTTGAGCAGCACGACGCCGAGCCCAAGCGTCAGCAGCATGCCTGCGATCACGGGCCGCCACGCGATCAGTTTCCGATTCTCGCTGAGCGCCCATGCGAGCGCGTGCAGCAAGAAAAATCCGGCAAGGCTTTGAACGATGAGTCCCGCGCCCATGATTTCCGGTGCGCCTTATGAGGCGAGGCTCACGCCGAGCAGCGTGCCGACGAGGTAGGTGACCCCGCCCGCCCCGCCGCCGATCGCGAGCATGCGCAGGCCGTCGCGCACCGCGCTGCGGCCGGTAAAGAGGCTGATCATCGCGCCCACCCCGAACAAAGCAACGCCGGTCACCCCAACTGCGGCGATGAGCGCCCCTTCGGCGCGCGCGAACAAGAACGGCACGAGCGGCACGAGCGCGCCGGCGCCAAACGAGAAAAACGAAGCGAGCGCGGCTCCCCAGGGCGAGCCCAGCTCGTCCGGGTTGAGGCCGAGCTCCTCGCGTGCGAGGGTGTCGAGCGCCTGTTGCGGGTCAGCGATGGTCCGCCGCGCGAGCGCAAGCGCGTCCTCGCGATTCATCCCGCGCGCAGCGTAAATGAGGGCGAGTTCTTCGGCTTCCTCGTCGGGATATTCGGCGAGCTCGGCCCGTTCCAGTCCGATCTGGTGCTCGTACATCTCGCGCTGCGAACGCACCGAGACGTATTCCCCGGCGGCCATCGAGAAGGCCCCAGCGAGCAGCCCGGCGATCCCTGAGAGCAGGATAAATCCCGCGTTCGAGGACGCCCCAGCGACCCCGAGGATAAGGGAGAGGTTCGACACGAGCCCGTCGTTGATCCCGAATACCGCCGCGCGCAGATTCCCGCCGCCGCCGACACCGCGGTGGCGCTGACCGATCTCCTCGACCGAAGTCGGTGCAGGGTGTCCCGGTGCGGCGTGGCTGTATACGGAAAGCCCGCGCACCTTCATGGCGGGGAGAATGCCGCGCATCGCGCGCGGGCCGTAGCGCCGTACGAGGCCCGCGACGATGCGGGTGCGCAGATCGGGGACGAAAGCGGGCAGTGACGCAAGCCCCGCTTTTTTTGCCCAGATCGCGGCCTGCCCCTCGGCCTCGCGCGCGAGTTCGAGGAACAGACCCGAGCGCCGAGATCCGCGCTCGACCTCGGCGATCACCCGATAGAGGTACGCCGAGCGCAGCTCATCGAACCATCCCTCACCTTCTTTTGCCATCCTCGCCTCGGTCCTGTGGAGGGGATTCTAGGCGAAAAGAGCCGCATACCTGGAGCGCCGTCCCAAAAGCGATGGTGCGGCGTGCGACCGAAGTTCAATCGTCCTCGCCGTGACCCACCGCGGCGCGAATCGCATCGAACGAGAATCCACGCGACTGAAGGAAACGCATGTGCCTAGCGCGCTCCTCGCGCGTTTTGGGAGGGACGCGGAATCTTCTGCGCCAGACTTCGCGCGCGCGTTCAAGCTCGGTGGCGCGCGCGGCTCCGGACGCCTGCTCCGCAAGCCCTTTGTCGAGACCCTTCGCGCGCAGCTCGTGCGCGATGCGCGCCGCACCAAACTTGCGCGACAATGCGTTAGCGCGCGATTCGGCGTAGCGCTCGTCCGACAGAAGTTTGCGCCGCGCAAACTCCTCTAGCAGAGCTTCGAGATCCTCTCCGGGCCGGGCATGGGCCTTAAGCTTCCGCGCGAGCTCGGCGCGGCTGTGCTCCCGCCGCGCGAGCAGCCGCAAGGCGCGCTCGCGTAGCGTCGGCTGTTTTTTCACACTTCGGCTGTAACGGGTACCGCGGCCTGCGGGTTCTTGACGCCCAACTTCTCGCGGATCCTCGCCTCGATCTCGTCGGCGAGTTCGGGGTTTTCCTTGAGATACTCGCGGGAGTTGTCCTTGCCCTGCCCGATGCGGTCCTTCTTGTACTGGTACCAGGCGCCGGACTTGTCCACCACGCCGCAGTTGACGCCGAGCTCGAGAATTTCACCTTCGCGCGAGATCCCTTCGCCGTAGAGAATATCGAACAGGGCCTCGCGGAACGGCGGCGCGACCTTGTTCTTCACGACCTTCACGCGAGTCTCGGAACCGATCACCTCATCGCCCTTCTTGATCGAGCCGATACGCCGGATATCGAGGCGCGCCGAGGCGTAGAATTTGAGCGCGTTGCCGCCAGTCGTGGTCTCGGGATTGCCGAACATCACGCCGATCTTCATGCGGATCTGGTTGATGAAAATCACCAGGGTGTTGGTTCGCTTGATGTTGGCGGTGAGCTTCCTCAGAGCCTGGCTCATGAGCCGCGCCTGCAGGCCCATCTGCGGTTCGCCCATCTCGCCCTCGATCTCGGCTTTGGGAGTGAGCGCCGCGACCGAGTCGATCACGATCACCTCGACCGACCCCGAGCGCACCAGCATGTCGGCGATCTCGAGCGCCTGCTCGCCCGTGTCGGGCTGCGAAATCAACAGGTCTTCGATTTTCACCCCGAGCTTGGCGGCGTACTGCGGGTCGAGCGCGTTCTCCGCGTCGATGAAGGCGGCGGTGCCGCCCGCCTTCTGCGCCTGCGCGATGACCGAGAGGGTCAGCGTCGTTTTCCCCGAAGACTCCGGTCCGTAGATCTCGACCACACGGCCGCGCGGCAGTCCGCCCACCCCGAGCGCGATATCCAGGCCGAGCGAGCCGGTTGAGACCACCTGGATGTCCTGCAGGGCCTGGGAGTCCATCTTCATGATGGAACCCTTGCCGAACTGCTTTTCGATTTGCGCCAGGGCGGCCTGCAAGGCCTTGGCTTTGCCTTCTTCCATCACTTTTCCTTCGTTGACCATCGGATTATCCCTCATATTGAACGTTGCAGCGGACGCCAGCGCCGCATCGCCCGGGCGGCGCAACCGAAACGAGGACCCTGTCTCTCGTCGCCCCGCACGTCAGCCATCGCGGGGTGCTTCGCTGCTTGAAACGCGCGGCCGAAGCAGCCGGTTGACCTGTAGTTTTATACAGTATTGGAGAAATTGCAAGCCCCACATCAAATCAAGGGTTTAGACGGTAAGAAGCCGGGGAGCCCGCCGGGGAAACCCTCATGTCGGGGCGCGCGGCGGGCGCCGCTGAACGGCGAAGAGGTACAAATGGGCCCAGGGAGAATAGAATCCCCTTCCTGGGGTTTCCAACTTGCCCCGGATGGTTCGGCAGTCGTGCATCAATCAAAAGGAGGAGATCGTGAAGACTGAACTCTTTAATCTGACTTGCGTCACGGCCTTGACGGGCCTGCTGTGGATTCCCTACATCCTGGACCGCATCGCCGTCTGGGGGCTCTCCGACACGGTTGGCTACCCCGCAAGCCACAAACCGCAATCGGCCTGGGCGGAACGCCTCATGAAGGCCCATTCCAACGCCGTCGAAAATCTGGTCGTATTTGCCGCGCTGGTGCTTGCGGCTTATGCCGCCGGTATCGGCAACAGCGCCACGGCCACGGCATGCGTCGTGTACTTCTGGGCGCGGGTGGTGCATGCGCTGGCGTATACATTTGCCGTTCCGTGGATTCGCACCCTGGCATTTGCGGTCGGCTTCTTCGCGCAAGCGACTCTCGCTTGGCAACTCCTGATCAAGTTTTAGCTCAAGGGATTGGCAGCGGCTATTTTGCCTCGCTCCTGGCGCGGCAAGCGACACGCTACGGGTACCCGGCCGCTCGCGCCTCCATTGAAACGGTAGTCGCGCGGCCGCCCGGCAGTTTAGATATCGAAGCGTGTCGCCGCGCAAGTCACTCGAGCAAGATAGCCTACTACCTGAGGACTCCACATCTAGGAAAGCCCGCTCGAATATGTCCAACGCATGGAAGATGCTGAATGCGGACGCGCTCCGAAAAGCTGCTCTCGTTTCGGAGCCTTTCCCGTATCTCATCGTCGACAACATCATCCGGCCGGAGGTTCTTTCCGAAGTCGTGGAGAGTTTTCCCAGGATCGAAAGACGGGGGAGCTTCCCGCTGCACGCGGTGAGCTGCTCGGGCCGGTTTGCGGCTCTCATGCAGGAAATTGAAAGCGTCGAGTTGAGAGACCTGATCGGCGAGCGCCTGGGCATGGATCTGACCGGCAGGCCGCCCATGGTCACCGTTCGCGGCCGTACGTCAAAGAAGGACGGCGAGATCCATACCGATTCGACCTCCAAGCTGGTCACCGTCCTTCTCTACCTGAACCCGGGCTGGGCCTCCTCCGCGGGAAGGCTGAGGCTTCTCTACAACAATCGGGATCTGGCCCCGTACGCCGCGGAGATTTCCCCTGAGGCGGGGCGATGCTTGATTTTCAAGGTCACCTCGAACGGCTGGCACGGACATGAGCCGTTCGAGGGCGAGCGGCGCACGATCCAGCTCAACTACGTCACCTCCGAAAAGGTCCGCGACCGGGAATTGAATCGACATCGGCTCAGCGCCTTTGTCAAAAAGCTCTTTTCGAAATGAAAAGAGTGCTGCTGATCAAGCTGACCTCCCTCGGCGACCTGATCCATGCGCTCCCAGCTCTGAGCGACGCGAAACGCGCCCGCCCCGAGCTGGAGTTCGATTGGGTGATCGACGAAAATTTCCAGGAAATCGCCGGCTGGCATCCCGCGGTGAAGGGCGTTGTGACGAGCAATCACCGTCAATGGCGCGAAGCATTGACGCACCCGACGACGCGAGGCTCCATTTCGCGCCTAATCTCCGGAATCAGGGCGGTCGAATACGATCTTGTCATCGACGCTCAGGGCAATTTCAAGACCGCCCTGCTCTCGATGCTCGCCAAAGGACCGAGGGCCGGCTTCGACAGACACTCCGTGCGGGAATGGATCGCGCATCTCGCTTATCAGAGGCGGTACGCCGTAACCAAGAACATGCACGCCATCGAACGCTTGCGGCTCCTGTTCGCCGCCGCTTTGGACTACCCGGTCCCGGCGTCGCCGCCCGATTTCCAAATTCAAAAGGAGCGCTTCGTCAAGCCGAAGGTCGAACTTCCCAAGGAGTATCTCGTCTTCGTCCACAACGCGAGTTGGAAGACCAAGCTCTGGCCCGAAGCCCATTGGGAAGAACTCCTCAAGAGGTCGGTTCAGGCGGGATTCAAGGTGCTCGTGCCCTGGGGAAACAGCCAGGAGGAAGCGAGGGCGAAGCGTTTGGCGGTTCATTCCGGGATCCAGGTCCTGCCCAAACTGACTCTTTCCGAAATGGGCTACGTGCTCGACAGGGCCAGCGCCTGTGTCTGTATGGATACCGGGCTCAGTCACTTGACCGCGGCATTGAACGTGCCCTCGATCACGCTCTATGGATCGACCGACTCCGGGCTGATCGGGGCATCGGGCTCCTCGCAAGTGCACCTGAAGTCGGATCGCTTTTGTTCTCCCTGCCAAAAAAAGACCTGCCGCTACAGCCAAACCGAGAATCCGTGCCTGCAGCAAATCACCCCGGACAGGGTCTACACAGAGTTGTTGCGTCAAACTAGGCCGCTGCAAGCCTCACCGGGATCCGCCTCGGTCCAAAGGGCTTCTTGAACCGCTCGAAGCGCCCGGCGATCGCGCCGCCGCATTTCTTACAGCGGCCGTCTTCGGTAACGTCGTAATCGAGGATGCGGTACCAGTCTCGCGTAATCGCGGCGCTGCCGCAGTGCGGGCAATAGGTGCTGCCGCCTTCGGTGTCGTGCACGTTGCCGGTATACACGTAGCGCAGGCCGTGGCCCAGCGCGATCTTGCGCGCGCGGGTCAGCGTCGCGGCCGGCGTCGGCGGGATATCGGTCATCTTCCAGTCCGGGTGGAAGGCGGAGAAGTGCAGCGGCACGTCCGGCCCCAGCTCCTTTGCGATCCAGCGGCACTCGGCGTCGATTTCTTCGTCGCTATCGTTCCTGCCGGGAATGAGGAGCGTGGTGATCTCTAACCAGACCTCGGTCTCGTGCCTGAGATAGACGAGCGTATCGAGCACCGGCTTCAGGTGCGCGCCGGTGAGCATGAAGTAAAACTCATCGGTGAACGCCTTCAAGTCGACGTTGGCCGCGTCCATCTTGGCGTAGAACTCGCGCCGCGGCTGATCGTGCATGTAGCCCGCGGTCACGGCCACCGCTTTCACCCCGACCTCGCGGCATGCATCGGCAACGTCCATCGCGTACTCGGCGAAGATCACCGGGTCGTTGTAGGTAAAGGCGACGCTCCTGCAGTCGAGCTCCACGGCCGCTCGTGCGAGCTGCTCAGGGCTCGCGGCATCGGCGAGCGTGTCGATGTCGTTCGACTTGGAGATGTCCCAGTTCTGGCAGAACTTGCAGGCGAGATTGCACCCCGCAGTGCCGAAGGACAGAACGCTCGACCCCGGGTAGAACTGGTTGAGCGGTTTTTTTTCGATCGGGTCGACGCAGAACCCCGAAGAGCGGCCATAGGTGGTGAGCACTATCTGGTTGCCTTCGCGCTTGCGCACGAAGCACGCGCCGCGCTGGCCCTCGTGCAGCCTGCAGTCGCGCGGGCACAGGTCGCACTGGAGCCTGCCGTTTTCCAGCATATGCCACCAGCGGCCGACGTAGGCTTGGTCCAGGACCGCGCTCATCGCCGCAACTCCGCTTCGCGCCATTTGAGCGTGGTGTGGTTCGTAGCGTGCGCCATGCGCACGACGATCGCTTGCATCCACTCGTGCGCGCGGCGCACGCTACACATGTGAGAAATCCGTCTCGCGCCATTTGAGCGCGGTGTAGCGCTTCACGCGGCAGCGCCGGACGTCCGTCTCCTGCGCAATTCCGGCCTTCTTCTTGAGACTCGCGATGAATCGATCCGGATCGGGCAAGCTCTCCCAGACCTGCGGCAAATAAGTCGCGCGCCGGTCCGCGTTTTCGTCGCCGTATTCGAGGATGAGGCCGTCCACACCGGGACGGAGCCGGGCGACAAGGTCGGCATGGTCTTCGAACCGCAGCCGCTTGGGCGTCGAGAGCAGCGACACTTCGATGTCGATGCGCGCGAACTCCTCTTGCGTGAGCGGTTTGAAGCGCGTGTCCTGGAACGCCGCGGCGCAGGCGTTGGCGGAGACGTCTTGGGCGAGCGGCCTCTGCGCTTCGAGCGTGCCGACGCAGCCGCGCAACTCTTCGCCCTGCATGAGCGTGACGAAGCTTGCGCGCCATTCCTTCAGCCAGGGCTCGTCGGCAGCTTGCCGGCCGGGCGAATTCGCCCCCGCGCCAAGTGCTGCGGACAGCGAGGCGCGCGCAATCCGCAGCAGCCTTCTCCCGTGCTCCGCTTCGTAGCGCGAGGCACCCGAAGAGAACGCGAAAGACGCATAGCCCACCACCTGGTCCTTGCTGCCGGCGGTATCCCCCGAGTTGCGGCAGTCCAGGAGTTGCGGCCTCAGTCCGAGCCGCTTGGCCGCGATCAGCGCACCGGCCACTGGCGTCGCGCCGCAAGCCTGCTCGTGAGAGATTCCGGCATCGAGGCTGAGAATCGCCTGCACCGTCGCGCCGTCGATTCGGCGCGCAGCTTCGTAGGGATGGTAGTGCGAAAGGTCCGAGCTGATCACGATCAGGGTTTCGGGGCCGCCCCAGAGGCGCTCCAGCACTTCGGCAACCTTCTCGGGCGCCACCGAGCCCACCACCAGGGGCACTAGCGAGAATTCGCCCAGCACTTGCTGCAGGAACGGCAGCTGCACTTCGAGCGAATGCTCCTCGGCGTGCGTCGCGGCCGATTCCACGACCTGCGGCAGACCGCGGATCGAGGCGATCGCCTCGCAGTCGAGCGGGATGCGGCCGAGCGGCGTGTCAAAAGCACTCGCCTGCGGCAGCGCGAGGCCCCTCACCGCGACCCGGTGGCAGGGACCGAGGACGACGACGCGCGTGACGATGCCGCGCGCCGGGCGCAGCAGGTCGTAAGCGCTTGCTGCCACCGGGCCTGAATAGACGTAGCCGGCGTGCGGAACGATCACCGCCTTGGGAAATCCCGGCGCGAGAGGCGCTTCCTCGGTCTGGTCGAGGTGAGCGGCAACTTCTTCTGCGAGCGAGCGCTCATCGCTCGGATAGAAAAGCCTCGCCACGGCGGGCGGCCGCACCAATGGATTCTGGAAAAAGCTCACCTACCCAATATAGGGGCGAAACCCCTTGGACCCAAGGCCGGTGTGCGCGTTTCAGCGCAGGAGCGGCCCGCGGTAGCTGGCCGTCCATGGCTCGCGCACGCTGCCAGACCGCGCCTCTCCCGCCATGGCTTTCCCGTTAACGATGCCCTCGAACGCTATCAGCCGGCGTCTGTAGAGCAAACCGAATTGGATCCGCTCGCCTCGCACCGTCAAGTCTCTCAAGTAGAGCTCGGCATTGCCGTCTCGAACAAATCCGCCGACGGTATGAGGTTCCTGGGTGACTTGGAGCCTGAGCGGAGCGCCCGCAAGGATCTTGGGCAGCGTGAGTTCCCAAGCGCCCTGCACACGCGCCGGGACGACGTAGTAATAAAGTCTCGTCCAAGTCGTGCCGCTGATCATCTCCTTTTCCGGGACGTCCATCGAAAGCTCCTTGTCCGGCGGCCACGGCGAAAGCGGATAATCGTGCGAAACGATGCGCGCACCGGGCCGCAGCTCTTCGCGCAGCCTCGGCACCAGCCGCGTGACAAAGCGCGGCAGCAGATACAGCATCACCACGCTCGCGTCCCTGATGTCGGCCTCGAACAGATCGCCCTGCACGAATTTGACGCGATCCGCGACGCCTTCGTGCTTCGCCCCGATGCGCGCCATTTCGACCAGCTCCGTGTCCAACTCGACGCCGACCCCGCGCGCGCCGAAGCGCTTTGCGGCGGTGATCACCAATCGCCCGTCGCCCGAGCCCAAGTCGTAGACGACGTCGTCGCCGCGGATATCGGCGAGTTTCAGCATTTCATCGACGATCACCCAGGGAGTCGGAACGTAGGGGCCGGCGATGTTGTCGGCCGGCTCGGCCTTTTGCGCGACGGCCGGCGCCGCGGCGCCCAGCACCAGGACAAGCGCAATGCAGCGAAAAAACGAATTCATTCTGTTTCCTCCAGTCTTTCGAGCAATCCTTGCAGCGCGACGATCACAGACTGCCGGCGCACTCTTTCCCGGCTGCCCAGGAAACGTTGGGTGACGCTTTCCATGGCGCCCTTTTTTCGCGACCACGCGATGCACACCGTGCCGACGGGTTTCTTTGGGGTGCCGCCGGTGGGGCCCGCGACGCCGGTCACCGCAATCGAAACCTGCGCGCGGCTGCGCGCGAGCGCGCCTGCGGCCATTTCCCTCGCGGTTTCCCGGCTCACCGCGCCGAATCGTGAAAGCGTTCTCGCGCGAACGCCGAGCAACTCGCGCTTGGCCGCGTTCGAATAGGTGACGAAGCCGCGGTCGAACCAGGCCGAGCTTCCCGACACCGAGGTCACCGCCTGGGCGATCCAGCCGCCGGTGCAGGACTCGGCGGTCGCGAGCTTGAGCTTGCGCTTTTTCAACCGGGCGCCGATCCGCTTCGCCAGGGCTTTGAGCCTGTCGCGCGCCATCAGCCAATGACCCGTTTCACGGCCGCGAGGACGAGCAGCGTGTAGAACGCCGCGACGATGTCGTCGAACATCACGCCCAGGCCCCCTTTCACCCTGCGATCGACATAGCGGATCGGCGGCGGCTTGACCACGTCGAAAAAACGAAACGCAACGAACGCGAGCCCCCACCACGCCCAGTGCTCGGGCGTGAGCATCAGCACGAGCAACATCGCGACCACTTCGTCCCAGTTCATTCCACCGTGATCGGGAATACCCAGGTCCCGCCCGGTGCGCTCGCAGGCCCAGACGCCGATGCCGAAGAAAACCACGATCACCCCGAAGAGAGACAGCGGCGAAAGCCACGGGTTGAGCAGGAAATAGAGCGGAAACGCGAGCAGCGTCCCCGCGGTGCCTGGGGCAAAAGGCGCGAGCCCCGTGCCGAACCCCAAGGCGATGCAATGGGCCGGGTGGGAAAAGGTGAAGCTCAGTGTGGGCCGCCAGATCATGCGAAATGATCGAAACCCTTGCGTGGAATGGAAATGAGCTTGCCCTGGGCGTCGCGCAGCGCTGCCACCGACTCGCCCCGGACCGCGACGCCGATGCGCGTCAGGGAAACTCCCAGGTCTTTTCCCACCGCTTCGATCTCGCCGCGCTTGGCAGGCGGCGCGGTAAAAACGAGCTCGTAATCGTCGCCACCGGCGAGCAGACATTCCGCTGCGAGCGCCTTGTCCGCGCAGTCGGCGATCGCCTTTGCGCGCGGCAGGCTCTCCCAACTGAGTTCGGCGCCGACGCCGGAGGCTTCCAGAACGTGGCCGAGGTCGCCGAGCAAGCCGTCGGAGACGTCGATGGCGCTGCGCGCAAGTCCGCGCAACCGCCCCCCCAGGTCGACTTGCGGCTCGGGCGCATGCAGGCGCGCGAGGCACGCTTCGCGCGCCGCGCCTTCGAGCTTGACGCGGCCTTTCAAGTGGGCAAGCGCGAGCGCCGCCTCCCCGGTCGCGCCCGAAATCCAGATTTCGTCTCCGGCGAGGGCCGCGTCGCGCCTGAGTGCGAACTCGAGCGGCACTTCACCGATCACGGTGACGCAGATCACAAGCGGCCCTTTGGTCGTGTCGCCGCCGATCAGCTCCATTTTCCAGCGGCCGGCGAGCTTGAAAAAACCTTCCGCGAACGCCGCGATCCACGCCTCGTCCGCCTCCGGGAGCGCGATCGCAAGCGTGGCCCAGCGCGGGTCGGCGCCCATCGCGGCGAGGTCCGAGAGATTGACGGCGAGCGCCTTGTGCCCGAGCTTGCCGGGGTCGGCGTCCGGAAAAAAATGGCGTCCGGCGAGCAGCATGTCGGTCGAGATCGCCAGCGCCATGCCGGGCTGCGGCGCGAGCAAGGCGCAATCGTCGCCGACGCCGAGCACCGCCGTCGGCGTAGGGCGGGTGAAGTACTTGCGGATGATCTCGAATTCGGAGGCCATTTATACAGTCATTGAAATAGTAGCGTGCGCTGCGCGCACGACCCGCCGACGACTAGCGTGCGCACGGCGCACGCTACGCCTTCCTTTCCGCCGGGCGCAATTGCGAGGCGAGCTTGTCGAGCACGCCGTTGACGTACTTGTGACCGTCGGTGCCGCCGAACTCCTTGGCGAGCTCGACCGCCTCGTTGATCACGACCCTCCAGGGGATGTCGGGTGCGTCTCTCAGCTCGAACGCGGCCAGCAGCAAAATCCCGCGCTCCACGGGCGAGAGTTCCCCGGGTTTGCGGTCGAGCGTTGGGGCGATCAGCTGCTCGAGCGCCTCGGCGTGCGCTATCGTTCCCTCGAGGAGCCGCGTGAGGTATTTGGAGTCGGCCTTGCCAAACCCATTGGACTCGGCGAGTTGGGCCTGGAGATTAGCCGCGCTGTCGCCTGCGAGCTGCCATGCGTACAAGCCCTGCAGCGCGAGCTCGCGCGAACGGCGCCGCGCCGATTTCATTTGTGGCTCTTGACGATGTTTTTGCCGAGGTTCGCCATCTCTACCGCGACCTCGGCGCAGTCCTTGCCCTTTTGCGCGGCTCGCGCCTGCGCCTGCTCCTCGGTATCGGTGGTGAGAACGCCGTTGGCGACGGGGATGCCGGTGTCGAGCTGCACCTGCATGAGGCCCGAGGCGGACTCGTTGGCGACGACGTCGAAATGATGGGTTTCGCCGCGTATGACGGCGCCGAGCACGATCAGCGCGTCGTACTTCTCCGTGTTGGCGAGCTTCTGTAGCGCGAGCGGCGCTTCGAGCGCACCGGGCACGGAAACGACCGTCAGCGCGGTAACGTGCAGCTCGGCGAGCCGCTTGCGGCAGGCCTCGAGCATCGCGACGCCGATTCTCTCGTTGAAGCGGGAGCGCACGATCCCGACCCGCAGTGCCTCCCCGCTCAAATCGGGCTTGATCTCCGTCACCCGGCGTCCCGCGTTCTTGCCGTCTTCTCGACGTAACCGGTAACCTCGAGCTCCCATCCGGTCATGCTGGGCATTTTGCGGGGCGAGGCCATGAGCCGCATCTTGCCGACCTTGAGGTCGCGCAGGATCTGCGCGCCGATTCCGTAGGTGAGGAAATCCATCCTGGAGGGCGTCTCCGGCCGCTCGGGCGATGCCACGCGCTCGATCAGCTGGGCGGCGCTCTCCGAGCAGTTGAGCAGCACCATGACGCCCTTGCCTTCGGCGGCAATCCGCTCGAGCGCGTCGTGCACCGGCCACGAGTGCGTTCCCGGACCGGCATCCAGCAGATCGAGCAGCGAGAGCGGCGCGTGCACGCGCACCAGCGTCTCTTTCTCCGGCGCAATCTCGCCGCGCGCGAACGCGAGGTGAGTCTCCCCGGACAGCTTCTCCAGGTAAGCGATAAGCCTGAATGGCCCGAAGCGCGTCTGGATCGTGCGCTCGGTGACGCGCTTGATAAGCGATTCGTTCCGGCTGCGGAAATGGATGAGGTCTGCGATCGAGCCGATCTTGAGTGCGTGCTGTTTCGAGAATTCGATGAGGTCGGGCAGCCGCGCCATGCTGCCGTCATCCTTCATGATTTCGCACAGCACCGCCGCCGGATGAAGGCCCGCGAGCTGCGCGAGATCGCAGCAGGCCTCGGTATGGCCCGCACGCACCAGCACCCCGCCCGCCTGCGCGATGAGCGGGAACACATGACCCGGCTGGACGATGTCCCCGGGCGTAGCCTTGGCCGAAGACGCCGTCTTGATGGTGTGCGCGCGATCCGCCGCGGAGATACCCGTGGTGACGCCCGACGCGGCTTCGATCGATACCGTGAAATTGGTTCCGTGCACCGAGCGGTTACGCGCCACCATCGGCAAGAGGTTCAGGCGGTCGGCGTGCGCTTCGGTGATCGGCATGCAGATGAGGCCGCGGCCGAACTTCGCCATGAAATTGATTTTCTCCGCGGTGACGAATTCCGCGGCGAAAATCAGGTCGCCTTCGTTTTCGCGGTCCTCGTCGTCGACGAGGACCGCCATCCGGCCCGCTTTGAGCTCGGCGATGATTTCGGGAATCGAGTTGAGGCTCATGGGATCGCGAATTTTACGCCAGTCGGCGCCGCGAGATGAGATTTTCCCCTCCTTGGATAAGGAGGGGTGGCGCGAAGCGCCGGGGTGGTTTGGCAGGGCGTCGCACCACCCCGCCCCTTCGGAGCACCCCTCCTCAAGACGAGGAGGGGAAAACGAATCAATCCCGCGACGCGCTCTTACTGCTCTGCGCCCTGCTCCTGGCCCTCGATCTTCTCGCGGATACGCGCGCCCTTGCCCGAAAGACCGCGCATGTAATAGAGCTTGGCGCGGCGCACGTCGCCTTTGCGCTTGATCTCGACCGAGGCGATCAGCGGCGAATGGGTCTGGAAGGTGCGCTCGACCCCCTCGCCCGAGGACACCTTGCGCACCGTGAACGAGGAATTGATGCCGCGATTCTTCTTGGCGATGACCACGCCCTCGTAAGCCTGCACGCGCTTGCGCTCGCCTTCGACGACGCTCACGTTCACGATTACCGTGTCGCCCGGCGAGAACTCGGGAAACTTCTTCCCGATGCGCTTCATTTCTTCGTGTTCGAGTTGCTGAATGATGTTCATCGCCTTAGTCCTTTTTCAATTCCTCTTTGAATTCCTCGAGCAGCGCCCGCTCGATTTCGCTCAACCCCCGCCGCTCCAGGAGCTCGGGCCGCCTCTGCCACGTGCGCCCCAGCGACTGCTTCAGCCGCCAGCGCTCGATTCTCGCATGGTGGCCCGACATCAGCACCGGCGGCACCGCCTCGCCCGCGTACGCTTCCGGCCGCGTGTACTGCGGACAATCGAGCAGGCCGTTCACGAACGAGTCCTGCTCGACCGACATCCCGTCTCCCAGCGTGCCGGGCAGCTGCCGCACCACGGCATCGATCAGCACCATCGCCGCGAGCTCGCCGCCCGAGAGCACATAGTCGCCGATCGACAGCTCCTCGTCCACGCATCGGCGGATCAAGCGCTCGTCCACGCCTTCGTAGCGGCCGGCGAGCAGCACCAGACGCGGTTCCTTCGACAGCACCATCACCTTCTCGTGATCCATCACCGACCCCTGAGGCGAGAGGTGGATCACTTTCGCCGCGCCTTCTCCCGCCGCCTTCGCCGCGGCGATCGCCTTTTCCAAGGGCTCGGCGAGCATCACCATTCCGGGCCCGCCCCCGTACGGCCGGTCATCGACCGTGCGGTAATTGTCCGTCGTGAAATCCCGCGGATTCCACAGCGCGAGGCTCCACAGCCCCTGCTCCAGCGCCCGGCGGGTCACGCCCGATGAGCTCACCGCGGCGAAGGCCTCCGGGAAGAGCGTCACGCAATCGAAGCGGATCACCAGTCCGCTCCCCACTCGACCTCGACCGTGCCGGCGTCGAGATCGACTCTGCGGATCACCTCCGCGGTGGCCGGCAAGAGGCGCTCTCCGGCCTGGTGCGCGACGCGCATCACTTCGTTCGCGCCGCCGGCGCTGAAAAATCCCGTTACCTTGCCAAGCCGTTCGCCTCGCCCGTTGACCACTTCGAAGCCGATCAGATCGGCCTGGTAAAACTCGTGTTCTGCGGGCTTCGGCAGATCCTCGCGCTTGAGCGCAATCTCCGCGCCGCGGTACGCGCCCGCCTGGTCGGGATCGTCGCATCCCTTGAAACGCGCCACCAAGTAGGCGCCGTGCGCGCGGCACTCCGCCACCGCGACTTCGCTGAGCTCACCCGGCTTGCCGACCCACCACGCGGAAGACTTGCAGAGGTTGCCGCTTCCGGCGCCGAAGGGCTGGATCTTCACCGCGCCCTTCACGCCCCAGGGCGCCATCACGCGCCCCATCACCACCCATCCGGTTGGCCCGCGCGTCGCCAACCCGCCCCGCAAAACCGCGCTACTTGGCCGGGACCGCGGCAGCCGGCGTCTTGTAGCCCTTGAGAAGCCGCGCCACCGTGGGCGAAAGCTGCGCGCCCTTGCCCTTCCAATATACGACCCGGTCGGTCTGAATGCGCAGCGACTCGCGGTCCTTGGGCGCCTTCGGATCGTAGAAGCCGACGCGCTCGATAAAATGCTTGCCGGCGGCCCTGCGTGAATCCGCGACCACCACACTGAAAAAGGGCCGATGCTTGGCGCCGCCGCGCGAAAGACGAATCACAACCATGAGTGAATGACCGAAGCCGAAAAGGGCGTGATTTTACGCGAGGTTAGGTGAGGATGGCAAGGGAAAAGCAGGATGGGAGCCAGGTTAGCCTTCATTTGAAGATGCTAGCCATTTCACCACTCGCTCCGCATCTGCGTCTGATGGGAAGACAGGATAAAGCACTTCTTCGATCCGACCCCTGCGGGCAATCAGCGTGAGGCGTTTGATGAGCTCAAGACCAGAGAAAGCAAAGGTCGGCAGCTGCAAGGCTCGTGCGAATTCCAGGTGCACATCGCTTAGAAGCGGAAACGGAAGATGGAGCCTCTCAACGGCTTCCGCTTGATACTCGATGTCTTGCGTACTGAGGCCGTAGACCGTTGCGCCCAAGGCGACGAGTTCTGCGTGGTGATCGCGATAGGCGCAGGACTGCGGCGTACAACCACGCGCACCGGGAATGGCGTTCCACGCCGCAGCCCCACCCAGCGGTTCTTGATCAGGCCGTCCGGTTCTTGGATAGCAATAGACAACGAGCCAAGGCTGACCTTCCTTGGACAGATCGACCTTCACGCCGGAAGTCGCCCCCAATCCGATCGATGGAAGCATCAACCCACGAAGGTGATCGCACGCTCCATCGTCTGATGGGACAGGCAAGTCGTCAGGAAGGGCGTAGAGATTGTCAGGTCGCATCTGGCGAACGTTCGGTGTTCGGCGCACGTTCGGCGTACTCCCGTAACTTGCCGGACACAAACTGAAACACCTCTCGGGGCAAGGCTTCAGAAATCTGAAGAAACCGAAGCGACATAGCAGAGACGTCAAAAACGCCGTCGGCAACGAGCACTGGAGTGCGCTTGTAGGTAAGAGCAGGGCCCTCGCCATCGTCAACACGATTGTGAGAAAACCCGCTCTGGGGCAGCCAGGTTAGCGCTCTTTCAGATTTCTGCTTGTCGTAGCAAAGCTGAAATCCAAAAATCGAGCCATCGTCGGCATACCACACAATTAAGTCCTCGTCCTCGGAATGAAACCATCTTCGAGGTCGATGGTCCGGGATCTGTCGGACGCCAGAGTACTCGGTAAGCATATTCTGAAACAGCTAACGAACTAGCTAAGCCGCGCCGGCCACAAACCTACCGCGAAGCGTCGCGATGTCTCACGGCGTCGGCTTGAGCGCCTTGTTGGGCGCCGGTGCTACTACGGTTTGTTTTGGTAAAGCTTCATAGCCGCCTTTAACCACAAAACCGGAGGCGACTGCGAAAGAAAGAATAGAAAGCACGCTGGTGAGAACGTGGGCCCACCACCATGGATTTTTATGAGGAGTCAGTGTATTTCGATGCAGAAACACCAGGTAGCGCCACAAAGGAACGAAGGCACCGAACAGAACACCAAAAGCAAAGGCCGCCATGGCGCACAAAAGCCACGGGAGCATTGGAGCCGCCCACGGCTTTTCCCACACAGCTTGAAGCCACGTCGCGAGCGCGACGGCACCACCGCCGTTGATAAGGAAGAGACCTTTCATTCCCTCCATTAAGATTTGGTTCTTTACATCAGTTATTAAGTTCGCGCGTTCAGTATCCATTGTTGTGTCCGGTTGTTGTCGCCCAACGTAATATATACGGACCTTGCAAGGTTACCCCATGCCATACCGCCACAGAGATTCGATGAGTCGCAAACTGCGCGCAATGCGCGATGCCCGCGAGCGCCGGCGAATTGAAGGTTCCGAGCCGCGCTATCCCGGCGACCTTCCGGCGCTGCGCCGAACGTTCATTATTATCGACCATGATTTTGGCACTGTCGAACATCGCATTGATCTCTACCGCACTCGGCGCATTGATTGCTACCGGGCGGTCGCAGCCGGTGTCGAATGGAAGCGAAGTATCGGCTGGTCGAAGGGGCTCGCCGGTCGTCTCGAATCTCCTCGGGTCCGCGCTCCGTGATTGCAGTGCTACAAGGGTTTACCTGACACCACATGTCAGGTAAACCCGACTCTTTCGCCATGCTCTTTCCGCTGATAGGCTCTCGCCCTCCACGGGAGCAGAAAAATGGCGCGCAACATTATTCTTTGCCTGGACGGCACCTGGAACAAGCCCGGACAGAAAGATCAAGGGGTGGAAACGAAGACCAACGTGCGCAAGTTGTACGAGGCGCTCGCCGATCGCCCCGACCAGATCCGCGAGTATTTTTCGGGCGTCGGCACCGACCCCGGAGAGAAGGTCAGCGGCGGCGCGTTCGGCTGGGGCCTGTTCGACCAGATCAAGGACGGGTATCGCAAACTGCGCGAGCGCTTCGAGCCCGGCGACCGGATCTATATCTTCGGGTTCTCCCGCGGCGCTTACTCCGCGCGCAGCCTCGCCGGGATGATCCTGCGGTGCGGCGTCCTCCGGAAGGACGTCGAGGACGTGAAAATCCCGGGGCTGGTGGCCGACCTCGTCAGCACGCAGCAGGACCGCAATCTCAAAATCGACGTCACCGACAAGGTGTTCGCGATGTACAAGCACGCCTACGACAAAAAAAACCATCCCGACGTCGAGCAGTTCAAGCGCGAGTACTGCAACGATACGCCGGTGCGCCTCGTCGGCGTTTGGGACACCGTCGGCGCCCTGGGAATTCCGGACGAACTGTTCATACCGGTTCTGCGCAAGGTGGACAAGGCGATCGACGCGAAGCTGTTCGGATTTCTCGACACGGATCTCAGGCCGCGCGTCGAGGCCGCGTATCACGCCGTCGCCATCGACGAGCACAGGAAGCCCTTCCTGCCCACCCTGTGGACGGACGCGCCCGGCGCCGCCCCCAGAGTCAACGTCGCGGGCTCGAACGTCGAGCAGGTGTGGTTCGTCGGCGCGCATTCCAACGTCGGCGGCGGCTACGCGGACAGCGGGCTCTCCGATGTCGCGCTCAAATGGATGACCGACCGCGCGAGCGTCAACGGCCTGCAGTTCGTGCTCGCCGGCCTCCGGCCCGACCCCAAGGCGAAGCGGCGCGACTCGCTGGAGGAATTAGTCGAGATCGGCGGCGGGAAAAAGAACCGCTTCTTCGCCTGGATCGACAAGATCGCCACGCGATTCACGAGCGTCAACCGCACTATCCCCGCCGGGGCCTGGATTCACGCGAGCGTCGCGGAGCGGCTCGCCGCGCCCGCGGTCAGCGAGCCGGAGTCCGAATCTGCCTATGCTCCGGCGCCGACCCTGAAGCTCGCGACCCGCGACGGCGTGAGAACGGTCGATCCGGAGTTCCGTCTCGTTTCCTGAGGACGCGAGAAGGGGTAGTAGAATTGTGTTTTTCGAGAATGGACCATGAAGTTCACCCGCATCACGGTCAATCCCAACCAGTTCGACGGCCTGCTCCAACGCATGCAGGCACCCAAGGCAAGAAAGGGGATGAAGGCCGCGTTCAACGCCTCGCCGGCCAAGTTGGGCCGCGCCGCCGTCAGGGCCGCAGCCAAAAAACGCCAGCATAAGTCGATCGTCGCCGCGGCGCTGAAACCGAGTCAGAGCTGAATCAATCGGCTGCGGGACTCCAGGGTCTCACCACCCCGGCGCTTCGCGCCACCCCTCCTCAAGATGAGGAGGGGAAAGACAATCCCTACCGCATCCCCGGCATGAAGCCCTTCATCCCTCGCATCATCTTCGCAAGGCCGCCCTTCTGCATCCGCTTCATCATCTCGCGCATCTGCTCGAACTGGTTCAACAACCGGTTTACTTCCTGCACGGGAACGCCCGCGCCGGCGGCGATGCGTCTTTTGCGCGACGCCTTGATGATTTCGGGCCTCACGCGCTCATCCGGCGTCATGGAGTTGATGATGCCTTCGACGCGGCGCAGCTGTTTTTCGTCCATCTGCGAGGACTGCGCGGCTTGAGCGAGTTGGGTGGGAAGTTTGTCGACGAGCGATGCGATCCCGCCCATCTTGCGCATCTGCCCGACCTGCTGCTTGAAGTCCTCGAGGTCGAAGCCCTCGCCCTTTTTCACTTTCTCGGCGAGTTTCTTTGCCTCCTCGACATCCACGCTTTTTCGCGCCTCCTCGACGAGCGAAAGCACGTCGCCCATGCCGAGGATGCGCGAGGCCATCCTCTCGGGATGAAACGGCTCGAAGCCGTCGGGCTTTTCGCTCGTGCCGGCGAACTTGATCGGTTTTCCCGTCACCTGCCGCACCGACAAGGCCGCACCGCCGCGCGCATCGCCATCCAGCTTGGTGAGCACGATCCCGGTCAGGGGCAGCACATCGTTAAAGGCTTTCGCCACATTCACCGCGTCCTGGCCCTGCATCGAATCGACGACGAAGAGCGTCTCGGCGGGATTGAGCGCCGCGTGCAGCTCGGCGATCTCGCGCATCATCGCCGCGTCGATCGCGAGCCGCCCCGCGGTGTCGACGAGGAGCACGTCGTGGTAATGCGTTCGCGCGTGGCCGAGCGCGGCGAGCGCGATCTCGACCGGCTTTTGGCCGACTTCCGAGGGGAAGAAATCGACGCCGACCTGCGTCGCAAGCGCTTTGAGCTGCTCGATCGCCGCGGGCCGGTACACGTCGCAGGAAACGAGTAGCGGCTTCTTCCTTTCCGTCGCAAGCATCTTCGCGAGTTTCGCGGCAGTCGTGGTCTTGCCCGTGCCCTGCAAGCCGGCCAGCAGCACCACCGCAGGCGGCGTCACCGCGAGATCGAGCCTGGCATTCTCCCCGCCCATGAGCGAAGTCAGCTCGCGGTGCACCACGCCCACCAGCGCCTGACCGGGCGTAAGGCTGCCGATCACCTCCTGGCCCAACGCCCGCTCGCGCACGCGCTCGATGAAGACTTTCACCACGGGCAACGCGACGTCGGCTTCGAGGAGCGCCATGCGCGCATCGCGAAGCGCGCCCGAAACGTTCGCTTCCGTAATACGCGCCTCGCCGCGGATCGTCTTCGCGATCCGCGACAATCGCCCGGTCAGATTCTCAAGCATGGGGAGTGCGTGGTATAAACTGCGCGGATGCTGGCGATTCTACTCTACGGCGTGGCGGCGCTCCTCTACGCGGCGCTCGCCTTCCACTTCTGGCGCACGCGCTGGCGCGGCGCGAGCGTGCCGAAAATCTCCAGACTGGAGCGCGCCGCGATCCTCGCTCCGCTCGCGCTCCACACTTGGCTCGTCTACGACATGCTGTGGGCGCACTCGGAGCTGCGCTTCGGCTTCGGGCAGGCGCTCTCGGTGATGCTGTGGCTCGCGGTGCTGATCTACTGGGTCGAGAGTCTGTTCCTCGAGCTCGAAGGCATGCAGGCGCCGATCCTCGCGCTCGCCGCCGTGTGCACCCCACTCCCCGCGATCTTCCCCGGGCTCGCGAGCCCTCCGTATACACAAGCGACCGAGTTCCGCCTGCACCTCGTGCTCGCGATGGTCGCCTACGGGATGTTTACGATCGCCGCGTTGCACGCGCTCCTCATGACGCTGATGGAGCGGCGCCTGCACGGCGGCGCGCTCGTCGGGCCGCTTGCGGCGCTGCCGCCGCTCCTCACCATGGAGCGGCTGCTGTTCCGCGTGATCCTCGCCGGGTTCGCGTTCCTCACGCTCACGCTCACCACCGGGATCGTGTTTTCGGAAACGCTTTTCGGCCAGGCGATCAAGTTTAACCACAAGACCGTGTTCGCCGTCGCGTCCTGGCTTATTTTCGGCGCGCTGCTCACAGGCCGCTATTTGTACGGCTGGCGCGGGCGCATCGCGTTGCGCTGGACGCTCGCCGGATTCATCGCGCTCTTGCTCGCCTACGTCGGCAGCCGCTTCGTGCTCGAGGTGATACTACGGCGGGGTCTCGACTAAGCTATACTGCCGCTCCCGTCGCTCAATAAGGGTGGGGGGTTCTCCGGCCCACCCTCAGTATCTGCCTTGGCCGACATCCCGCTAGTAGCACAGTTCGCCGCGCTCGCTTTTCTGCTGGTTGTCTCGGGTTTCTTCTCGATGGCCGAGACCGGCATGATGGCGATCAACCGGTATCGCCTGGGCGCGCTCGAGCGCACCGGCCACCGCGGCGCGCGGCTCGCCTCCGAGCTGCTGCGCCAGACCGACAAGCTGCTGTCCGTGGTGCTCGCCGGCAACACGCTCGTCAACGCCGCGATCACGATGCTCGCCGGAGTCATCACCATCGACCTGTTCGGCCACGACAGAATCGTGCTCGGGATCGCGACCGTCGTGGTCGCGCTCCTCATCCTGGTGTTCGCCGAGATCACGCCGAAGGTGATCGGCGCGCGTTATCCGGAGCAGACCGCGCTTGCGGCAAGCTACGTGCTCAAGCCGCTCGTCAAAGGAACGGCCTGGACGCTGTGGATCGTCAACCTGTTCGTCCGCTTCCTGCTATGGATGCTGCGCATCCCGCTCGCGCCGGGACCGCTACGCTTGTCGATGGAAGAGCTGCGCTCGCTCGTGCTCGAATCCGGGCAGTTCATGCCGAAAAAGCACCAGAGCATTCTCATGAATCTTTTCGACCTCGAAGCGATCACCGTCGAGGACGTGATGACGCCGCGCTCGCAGATCGAGGCGATCGATCTCGAAGCGCCGACCGAAAGCATCCTCGCACAGCTCACCACCGCGTACCACACCCGGCTCCCTGCCTACCGGGGCGAGCTCGGCAGCCTCGCAGGCATCCTGCACCTGCGCAAGGTGCTGCACCTGGTGCGCGCGGAAGAGTTCGACCGCGAAGCACTCGCCGAGCTGCTTGCCGAGCCGTACTTCGTTCCGGCCGGCACGCCCGTGTTCGCGCAGCTCCAGTACTTCCAGGAAAACCACCAGCGCATCGCACTGGTGGTGGACGAGTACGGCGAGCTGCAGGGCCTGGTGACGCTTGAGGACATCATCGAGGAGTTCATCGGTGAGTTCACCACCACAGCGCCGGTGAAATCGGAAATCGAACCCTGGGACAAGGAGGGCAGCGCGCTGGTGGAGGGCACGAGCATGCTGCGCGAGTTGAACCGTAAGCTCGGGCTCGCTTTGCCTCTCGACGGCCCGAAGACGCTCAACGGTCTCATCCTGGAACACTTGCAGGACATTCCCGAGGCGGGCGTGGCGCTCAAGATCGCCGAAGTCCCGATGGAGATCGTGCAGACGCACGATCGCGTGATCAAAACAGTGCGGCTCTTCCGGCCGCGCGCGGCCGACCTCGCAGAGGCGGCGTGACCCGCACGCGATCGCACTCGCTCTCGTCCTGGCCGGAGGGATTCACAATCCTCAGTCGTGAATTTATGCCTTGTCTTCAATACATTAGAAATACGTCAGACTTTACAAAGCGCCTGTGCCGATGCATCATCGTGTCCACTGCAAGAGACCTGACTTCACTCGAGGAATTCAGGAGCTGCACCGACGAATGAAGTAGGAGACGCCGCTATGGCAACCGCAGCAGCAGCAGCCAAGGTCAAGGAGATCCACTACCTTTGGGAAGGCAAGGACAAGTCCGGAAAAGTCATCAAAGGCGAGATGAAAGCAGGCGGCGAGGCCGTCGTCAACGTCACGCTGCGCCGCCAAGGCATCATCGTCACCAAGTTAAAAAAACGGCCCATCGGCAGAGGCGGCAGTGTCAGCCAGAAGGACGTCACCCTGTTCACCCGCCAGTTGGCGACGATGATGAAAGCCGGCGTCCCGCTCCTGCAGTCTTTCGACATCGTCGGAAAAGGCCACTCCAATCCGGCGGTGGCCAGGCTGCTGATGGAGATCAAGACCGACGTGGAAACCGGTTCCCCGCTACACACGGCGTTCCGCAAGCACCCGCTTCACTTCGACGCCCTGTTTTGCAACCTGGTGGCGGCCGGGGAGCAGGCCGGTATCCTGGAGACCCTCCTCGACCGCCTGGCGACCTACAAGGAAAAAATCCAGGCCATAAAATCGAAGATCAAAGCGGCGCTGTTCTACCCGATCGCAATCATCGTGGTCGCCTTCGTCATCACCGCGGTGATTATGATTTTCGTGATCCCGGCGTTCAAGCAGGTATTCACGAGCTTCGGCGCCGATCTGCCCGCGCCGACCTTGTTCGTGATGGCCGTGTCGGACTTCTTCGTCAACTTCTGGTACATCCTGTTTCCCGCGGTCATCGGAGGCGTGTGGGGCTTTTTCGCGATGTGGCAGCGCTCGGTGCCGGTCCAGATCTTCATGGACCGGCTGATGCTCAGGGTGCCGGTCTTCGGCGACCTGGTACGAAAATCCACGATTGCGCGCTGGACCCGAACGCTTTCCACGATGTTCGCCGCGGGCGTGCCTCTGGTCGAGGCGCTCGATTCGGTCGGCGGCGCCTCGGGGAATTACGTCTACCTGATGGCCACCAAAGAAATCCAAAGAAAGGTCTCCGGCGGAACGAGCTTGACGGCTGCGATGCAGGATACCAATGTCTTTCCCAACATGGTCATCCAGATGGTGTCTATCGGCGAGGAATCCGGCGCGCTCGATGCGATGCTCGGCAAGTCCGCGGACTTCTTCGAGGCCGAGGTGGACGACGCGGTGGACGCGCTTACCAGTCTGATGGAGCCGATGATCATGGTGGTGCTCGGCGTGCTGATCGGCGGCATGGTGATCGCGATGTACCTGCCGATCTTCAAGATCGGCCAGGCTGTGTAGCGCGGTTTCCGGTCACGCGATCCACCAAAGGGTTACGGCTTGTCCGTAACCCTTTTTATTAGGGCATCCTTCCACAGGCAACGACTCCAGTCGGTTCCATGAGCGACATCCTCACAACGGCAGCGCACCCGGCGGTCTTTCCCTGGCTGTGCCTGGTATTCGGACTCGTGGTCGGTTCCTTTCTGAACGTCGTCATTCACCGCCTGCCGAAAATGATGGAACGTGCATGGCGGGAGGACTGCGCCGACCTGCGCGGCGAGGCGGTCGCTCCGGTGGAGAAGTTCAACCTTTTCGTGCCGCGCTCGCACTGTCCGGCGTGCAGTCATCGCATTTCCGCAATGGAAAACATTCCGCTCGCTTCCTGGGCGATTCTGCGCGGACGCTGCTCGGCGTGCAAGGCGAGGATCAGCATGCGCTATCCGGTAGTCGAGCTTCTGGGAGGGATAGCCGCGGTCTGGCCGGCGATGCACTTCGGTTTCAGCTCGGCGGCATTCGCCGCGATGGTATTCCTGTGGTGCATCGTTGCCGCAAGCTTCATCGATTTCGATACCCAGCTGCTGCCCGATTCGATCACCCTTCCTCTGCTGTGGCTCGGATTGCTCGTCAACGCAGCCGGCCTGTTCACCGACTTGCGTTCCGCAGTAATCGGCGCAGCCGCGGGATACCTCGCCCTGTGGGGCGTGTACTGGCTGTTCAAACTGGCAACGGGAAAGGAGGGAATGGGCTTCGGTGATTTCAAGCTGCTCGCGGCGATCGGCGCCTGGTGCGGCTGGCAGGTTTTGCCGCTCACCATTCTGCTGTCGTCCTTCATCGGGGCCGCCGTGGGTATCGGCCTCATGGTTTTCGCCCGGCACGGCCGCGGGGTGCCGATTCCCTTCGGGCCGTATCTGGGCGCCGCGGGGATCGTCGCGCTGTTCTGGGGACCCGAGCTCACGCGCCAATACCTCAACCAGTTCATGTGAAGCCCTACACCGTCGGACTCACGGGTGGCATCGGCTCGGGCAAGAGCGCGGTCGCGGCGCTGTTCGCCGAGCGGGGGATCGCCGTGATCGACACCGACGAGATCGCCCACGAGCTGACGCGGCCGGGAGGCGCGGCAATCGAGCCGATACGCGCGGCGTTCGGCGCCGGTGCGATCGGCGCAGACGGAGCGCTCGATCGCACCAGGATGCGCAAACTCGTCTTCGGCAGCCTCGCCGAGAAGAAGAAGCTCGAAGCCATCCTTCATCCGCTCATACGCGAAGAGAGCCTGCGCCGCGGCGAACGCGCCGACAGCGCCTACGCGATCCTCGTGGTTCCGCTCTTGGCGGAGGGCGGCATCGACCGATCGCGCTACCAACGCGTGCTCGTCGTCGATTGCGCCGAAGTCCAGCAGATCGACAGGGCCATGCGGCGCAGCGGCCTATCCGAGAAGGAAGTGGGCGACATCCTCGCTACGCAGGCCACGCGCGAGCAGCGCCTTGCTCTGGCCGATGACGTGATCGACAACCGCGGTCCTCCCGAGGCGCTCGAGCCTCAGGTTTCGCGTCTGGACGAGAAATACCTCACGCTCGCCGGAGACTCGAATGCAGCGTCATAACCCCGCCCGTTGTCAATTTGCTTCGAATGGGTGAGAATCCGGCAAAAGTTGTCCGAAATCAATCGCCCCTTTCGAGTCGCGGGCACAATCGTGATCACCTACGAGTATCCGCTCAACGAGCGAATCCGAACTTTACTGCGCCTCGAAGACCTGTTTGAGCGCGCCAGTCACTTTTCTTCCCAGGAGAATTCGTCGGCCCACCACACTACACTCCTGACGCTGTTTGAAATTCTCGAGGTCGCCAGCCGCGCGGACCTCAAGTCGGACCTGCTGCAGGAACTCGAGCGACAGAAGCAGGTCATGCTCCAGTTCAAGAACAACCCTCAAATCGCCGAGAACGTGCTCCGCCAGGTGATATCCGACATCGAGCGCGCCAGCGCGGCGCTTTTCGCGATGACGGGCAAGATCGGCCAGCACCTTCGCGACAACGAGTGGCTGATGTCGATCAAGCAGCGCACCGGAATCCCGGGAGGGGTATGCGAGTTCGATCTGCCGTCCTACCATTTCTGGCTGCACCGGGAAAATTCCCGACGCGCAGCCGATCTCGGCGCCTGGACCACCCCATTGCTGCCGATCCGGGACGCCTCGTCGATCGTGCTGAAACTGCTTCGCGAAGGAGGCAAGCCGGTAAAACACGTCGCTCACCACGGCGTGTTCTCGCAAATCATCGGCGGCAAGATGTCGCAGATGGTGCGAATCCGGCTGCTGCGCGATTCGCAGTACATTCCGGAGATCAGCGCCAATCGATACGCGCTCAATGTGCGATTCAGCAGTTTCGGCAACGAGCCGCGGCCAAGGGCTTGCGATGCGGACGTCGAGTTTGAATTGACCTTCTGCAATTTGTAACACCGTGCCCGAGCCCCGTTCGGTAAGCTGCCCGCGCTGCGGCGCGCAGGCAGCGTGGTCGCCCGAGAATCGCTACCGGCCGTTTTGTTCCGAGCGCTGCAAGCTGATCGACCTCGGCGATTGGGCGACGGAAAAGTTCCGGGTACCGGTGGAGGAAGACAAGGATGCGCCGGATGCGGGAGAGCAGGATGAAGGATCGGGGATCAGGGATTGATCCTGCCTTGCGTCCTGCGCGCCTCGGTCACGCTTTGGCGCCGCGGCCGAGAAGTAAGTGGATTTTCTTGACCAGTTTTTCGAAATCAGCTGGTTTCGTTTCGAATTCGTCACAGCCGGCAGCGAACGCCTTCTCGCGGCTTTTCTCTGACGTATCGGCGGTGACGACGATGATCGGGATGTGTTTCGTTTCCGGCTGGCTTTTCAGACGGCGCGTCGCCTCCCAGCCGTCGAGCCGCGGAAGTCTCAGGTCCATCACGATGAGATCGGGCAGGAGCGTTTTCGCCCAATCGACGGCCTCCGCGCCATTCGTTGCGACCTTGACCTCGAACCCGGCGAAGCCCAAACGCTTGTGAAGGGTGAACAGCGTGTCCTCGCTGTCCTCAACGCAGAGAATCTTGGTCATTGCGGCCTCTCCTTTCCAGGGGGTGCTCCGCGCCTGACGGACGCCCCCAATAAACGCGCGCCTTCGCACGGCAATTCGTAGAATATCTTCACGCGTGGAGGAAGACAAGGGCGCGCCCGAACCGGATCAGATGGAAGAGTCCTAGGGTTTTTCGCCGTTTCCCCAGCTGCCTCGCACCATCGCGACGCCGTGGGCGCCGCAACTCAAGGCCTGCTCCAGATCGCCCGGCACGATCCCGCCGAGCGCGTAGACCGGCACGGCCGCGCCCGCAGCGATCTCCCGGAACCGCTCCCAACCGAGCGGGACCGAGTGCGGGTGCGAGGGTGTCGCAATAACCGGTCCCAGCACGACGAAATCGACCCCAAGCGCCTCGGCGCGGCGCAGCTCCTCGCTCGAGTGGCACGAAGCGCCGCACCAGGGCAAATCGGGACGACCCGAGGCCGCGTGCAGCTGCTCTGCCGTCAAGTGCACGCCGTCGGCGCCTATTTCGCGCGCGAGCGCGACATCTGAGTTGACCAGGACTTTCGCGCCGTGAGCGCGGGCGAGCGCGACGACGCGCCGGGCGAGCGCCTCTACCTCGTGAACGTCGAGCGTCTTTTCCCGCACCTGAACCAGCTTGAGGCCGCCCCGCAGTCTCGCCTCGAGCCGCGCAAGAAACGGCTCGACGCCGAGCTCGCCGGCGCGCGTGATCGCGTATTCCTCTGGGAGCAGAAGGCCGCGCACCACCGGGCCGTTTGCAGGCAGAAGCGGAGCGACCGTAATCGCCTCAGGCGGCTGCCAGGCGAGTGCCCGGTGTTCGAGCGCACGCGGCTCTCCGCGCCAGGCATAGACCCGGTGAAAATGCAGGCGCACCTTCGCGTGCGGATAGGTGAAGACCCGAGTGATCCAGGGATAGGCGCGCTCGATCTCGAAACCGAGCTCTTCGCGTAACTCGCGTCTGAGCGCCTCGGCAACCGACTCGCCGGGTTCGATCTTGCCGCCGGGAAACTCCCAGTATCCGGCGTAGGCCTTGCCGTCCGGGCGCTGCGCAAGCAGCGTAGCGCCGTCGGCGCGGATCAGCACCGCCGCGGCGACGTCCACCGGGGCCGACATGATGGCCGAGGACTCAGCGCTTTGTCCTGCCGCCGCCGGCACTGCGTCCGGCGTAATCGCGAGCGAACTGCCACGCCACGCGGCCGCTGCGCGATCCCCGCAGCAGCGCCCACTGCAGCGCCTGCTGCCGGCACTTGGGAATCTCGGCCTCAGGACATCCCAGTTCGCGCAGCCAGTGGCCCACAATATCCAGGTAGGCGTCCTGGTCGAACGGGTAGAAGGAGACCCACAATCCGAAGCGCTCGGAAAGCGAGATCTTCTCCTCCACCGTTTCCCCCGGATGGATCTCCTCGCCCAGGTATTTGGTTTCGAGATTCTCCTGCATGTACTCGGGCATCAAATGCCGTCGGTTGGAAGTCGCGTAGATCAGGAGATTCTCCGAGGTCGCGGCAATCGAACCGTCGAGCACCGCCTTGAGCGCCTTGTAACCCGGCGCCTCGGAGAGTTCGAACGAAAGGTCGTCGCAGAACACAATGAAACGCTCGGGCCGACCCGCCACCTGGTCGACGATGTCGGGCAGATCGATGAGATCGTGCTTTTCGACCTCGATCAGGCGCAGGCCCTGGCGGTGGAAATTATCGAGCACCGCCTTGACGAGCGACGACTTTCCGGTGCCGCGGGCGCCGGTCAAAAGGGCGTTGTTTGCCGTTCGGCCCTCGACGAACTGGCGCGTGTTCTGCTCGATCAGCGCTTTCTGGCTGTCGACCCCGTGAAGGTCGGAAAGACGGATGCGGTGCAGGTTCGTCACCGGCCGTATGAAGCCTGCGCGGGAGGTCTTGCGCCAGCGGAAAGCGATGCTCGCCTGCCAGTCGACCGGGCGCGACGCGGGCGCAAGCAGCGCTTCCACGCGCTCTAGCAGCGCTTCACCGCGCTTGATCAATTGGTCGAGCTCAGACATGCCTTTCCTCCACACGGTGCCCTGATACCAGCTAGGTCCTGTATTCCGCGTTGATAGTAACGTAATCGTGCGACAGATCGCAGGTCCAGACCGTGGTCGTCGCGACCCCGCGGTTGAGTACGACGCGCACCGTAATCTCGCTCTTTCTCATCACGCGCCGTCCCTCCTCCTCGCGGTAGCCCGGAGCACGGTCTCCTTGCTTCGAAACGGCCACATCGTCGAGATACAGCTCGACGCCTGCGACGTCGAGATCGCGAACTCCGGCGTTGCCGATGGCGGCGAGCAGCCGCCCCAGATTCGGGTCGGAAGCGAAGAACGCGGTTTTAACGAGCGGCGAGTGCGCGATCGAGTACGCGACGCTGTCGCACTCGGCTTCGTCCCTGCCTTTTTCCACGCGCACGGTGATGAACTTCGTCGCGCCTTCGCCGTCGCGCACGATCGCCTGCGCGAGCCACTGCGATACCTCGAGCACGGCGCCCCGCAGTGCCGCAAATCGCGGATCCTCGGCCTTATCGATCGACGGACCGCCGCCCGCGCCGGTCGCGATCAGCATGAAGGAATCATTGGTGGAGGTGTCGCCATCGACGCTGATGCGGTTGAACGAGTTCGCCGCGGCATCGGCGGCCAGGCGCTGGAGCGTCCCCTGGCCAACCGCGGCATCGGTGGCGACAAAGCCAAGCATGGTCGCCATGTCGGGCCGGATCATCCCCGCTCCCTTGGCGATTCCGGTTACGGTAAGGGCGTCCCCGCCGAGCGAAGCGCGCAGAGATCGCGCTTTCGGCACGGTGTCGGTCGTCATGATCGCCTCGGCCGCACGGGCCCAGTTGTCCTCGCGCAGATCGGCGATGCACGCCGGCAGACCCGCCAGGATGCGATCCACGAGCAGCGGCTCCATGATCACGCCGGTCGAAAACGGCAGCACTTGCCGGGATTCGCAGGACAGCAGCCGGGCGGCTTCCTCGCAGCTTGCCCTCGCGTGGGCGAGCCCTTCCTTCCCGGTGCCGGCGTTGGCGTTACCGGTGTTGACGAGGAGCGCCCGCGTAGGGCTTCCCGATGCGAGGTGCTCCTTCGCCACCTGAACCGGCGCGGCGCAAAAGCGGTTCTGCGTGAATACACCCGCGACTCGCGCACCTTCATCAAGCGCTACGAGAAGGAGGTCCTTGCGACCGAACTTTCGGACTCCGGCCTCGGCGACGCCTAGCTTGAGGCCCTTGATGGGGAGCAGGTCCTCCGGCCGCGGAGGGCTCAGATTAACGGCCATCGAAAGAATCCTGAACCGCGGAGAACGATCACGGAGAAAGCTTCTCTTTCAGAAAAACGCCCATCCGCTCTCTGTGGCGAAAACTCTTCAGGTGAGCTTGCCGTGACAGTGCTTGTATTTCTTCCCCGACCCGCACGGGCAAGGATCGTTGCGGCCGATCTTGCCCATCTGTCGGACGAAGGGCGCCGGTTTCGGCGGCGGCGCCGCATCGGCTTCCCCTCCCGCGAGCGCTTCTTCGTATCCGGCGTGCTGGTACTGGACGTTCTCGATCGCAGGGGTCTGCAACTTCTCCACTTGCTCGACGTGTTCCCGTAGCTGCAGCTCCACCGTCATCAAGGTACGCGTCACCTCGAGCTTGACCGCCTCCACGAGATTGCCGAACAATTCGAACGCCTCGCGCTTGTATTCCTGTTTCGGGTTCTTCTGGGCGTAACCGCGCAAGTGAATCCCCTGACGCAGATGGTCGAGCGCGGCAAGGTGCTCCAGCCAGTGATTGTCGAGCGTCGAGAGCAGTATGAGGCGCTCCACATGATGCACAGACTCCGGCGGATTGCCCGCCATCTTGCGGACATAGGCTGCATGGGCCTCGTTGATCGCGCGCTTGAGCAGCGTGCCGTCATCCAGACTCGGGTCGCTCTCGAGCCATTTCGAAAGCGACAGCTCGAGCCGCAGCTCGGCGGCGTACGCCTTTTCGAGGCCGGAAGTGTCCCACTGCTCCTCCATGCTTTCCTCGGGCACGTAGGCGCGGAAGAAGTCGGTGACCACACCTTCGCGCAGCGCCTGGATCTGTTCCGAAACGTCCTGTGACTCGAGGATGGTATTTCTCAACCGGTAGATCTCGCGCCGCTGGTCGTTGGCGACGTTGTCGTACTCGAGCAGTTGCTTCCGGATGTCGAAGTTGTGCGCCTCGACCTTGCGCTGTGCGCTCTCGATCGAGCGGGTAACCAGGCCATGCTCGATCGGCTCGCCCTCGGGCATCCCCAGGCGCTGCATGATGGCGTTGACGCGGTCGCCGGCGAAGATCCGCAGCAGCGGATCCTCGAGCGACAGGAAAAAGCGCGAGGAGCCCGGGTCGCCCTGCCGACCCGAGCGGCCGCGTAACTGGTTGTCGATGCGCCGGGACTCGTGCCGCTCGGTGCCGATGATGTGCAGGCCGCCTGCAGCGATGACCTCGTTGTGCAGGGCCTGCCACTCCGTGCGTAGCTCGCCAATGCGGCGCTCCTTGCCCGCTGCTTCGAGATCGTCTTTGTCCCGCACGACGTCGATCTGCTTCTCCACGTTGCCGCCCAGCACAATGTCGGTGCCGCGACCGGCCATATTGGTCGCGATGGTGACCATCCTGGGACGCCCGGCCTGCGCGACGATCTCCGCCTCGCGTGCGTGCTGCTTCGCGTTCAAGACCTGATGCGGCAATTTGTCCTTCTGCAGCATTCCCGAAAGCAGCTCGGAATTCTCGATCGAGGTCGTGCCGACCAGAACCGGCTGGCCGCGCTCGTGGCAATCCTTGACGTCAAGAATGATCGCCTTGTATTTTTCAGCGGCGGTGCGGAACACCTGGTCGTTGCGATCGGCGCGGATCATCGGCATGTGCGTTGGAACGATTACCACTTCCAGCCCGTAGATCTCCTGGAATTCGTAGGCCTCGGTGTCGGCCGTGCCGGTCATTCCGGCAAGCTTCCGGTACATGCGGAAGTAGTTCTGAAAGGTGATCGAGGCGAGCGTTTGGTTCTCGCTCTGTATCGAGACGTTTTCCTTCGCCTCGATCGCCTGGTGCAAACCATCGGACCAGCGCCGTCCGGGCATGAGCCGACCGGTGAACTCATCGACGATGATTACCTCGCCTTCCTGCGCTACGTAGTGCCGGTCGCGGAAGAAAAGGTTGTGCGCCCTCAGCGCGGCGTTGAGGTGATGCATCAAATTGACGTGCGCCGGCTCGTAGAGGCTGCGCCCTTCGGGCAGCAGCCCCGCGCGGGCGAGGAGCTTCTCGGCATGCTCGTGCCCGTCCTCGGAGAGTAGGACCGTGTGGTTCTTCTCGTCGACGTAGAAGTCCCCCGGCGCGTTCTCCTTTTCCTGGCGCTTTAGAAGCGGCGCTACCTTGTCCATGCGCTGGTAGATCTCGGTGCGGTCCTCGGCTCGCCCGGAAATGATGAGCGGGGTGCGCGCCTCGTCGATGAGGATCGAGTCGACCTCGTCGACGATCGCGTAGTTCAGTCCGCGCTGAAAGCGGTCGACGACCTGCATCGCCATGTTGTCGCGCAGGTAGTCGAACCCGAATTCGTTGTTGGTGCCATAGGTGATATCGGCAGCATAGGCGGCCTGCTTGTCGGCATGCGGCATCTGGGTCAGAATCACTCCAACCGAGAGCCCGAGGAATTTGTAGATTCTCCCCATCCACTCGGCATCCCGGCTGGCGAGGTAATCGTTGACCGTCACGATGTGAACGCCGCGGCCGCTCAAGGTGTTGAGGTACGCAGGCAGAGTGGCAACCAGCGTCTTGCCTTCGCCGGTGCGCATCTCCGAAATCTTGCCGTCGTGCAGGACCATCCCTCCGATCAGCTGCACGTCAAAGTGACGCATGTTGAGAACACGCTTTGCTGCCTCGCGCACAATCGCAAATGACTCGGGAAGGAGTTCGACGAGCGCCGCGCTTTCCGCGGCGTCGCGCGCTTCTGTGGGAACGCCCTCGACCTTCTTGGCGAAGCGCTCTCTTAGCTCAAGCGTTCGCTGGGCGAAGGCGTGATCCGGGAGCGCCGCTATCGAAGGCTCGAGTGCATTGATTTCCCGCACCGATCTTCCGTAGTGCTTCAGCAGGCGGTCATTGCGACTGCCAAAAACCGCCTTAAGTGCGCGGGAAATCATCGAGGAATGACGGCGGTGGCGTGTAAGGGCTCGAAGTTTAGCACGTTGGATATGTCATCCCGCGAAAACGAGCGTATGCGAGTTTCGAGGCACGGCCAAACGAGCGAATGCGAGTTTCGAGGGACGGCCAAACGAGTGAATGCGCGTTTAGAGAAACGGACAAGCGGGGATCCAACAGCAGTCTGGACTTCCTGGATTCCCGCTTGCGCGGGAATAACAACATTGCGCTTGTGCAGAGCTTCCTTAGCGCGTCGAGGCCTGAAGGAATCGGACCGGGTTTTGCGCCACGCCCCGATAGCGAACTTCAAAATGCACATGCGGGCCTGTCGCGCGCCCGGTGGATCCGGATTCGGCGATCTTGCTTCCACGCTGGACAACCTCGCCTTCCTTCACCAGAAGTCTCGAACAATGCGCGTAGCGGGTGACGAAATCGTTCCCGTGGTCGATCTCAACCATGTGGCCGTACGGGCCCTGCGACCCGACGAACCTCACCACGCCCCCTGCGGCCGCAAAAACCGGGGTGCCTGCGTCGACGACGAAATCGACGCCCTCGTGCAAGGCGAGCATGCCGTTGAACGGATCGATGCGCCAGCCGAAGCTCGAGGCGCTCCAACTGCCGTCGACCGGCGGAATCGTCGGCATGAGTTTCTTTTTCACCTTGGCGTCGAACAGCTGCGACTCAAGGATACCGAGGGAGTCGGTACGGTTTTCCATGTGCCTGGAAAGCTGGTCGAGCTGCCGGTTGAATTCCGCCATCGAAAGGTCTTGCGGGGGGATGCTGGACACCGGACCGCCGCGGCCGGGCGACTCGCTGAAGCGGAACTCGCCGGGCTTAAGTCCGGCCAGAGCTGAAAGGCGCTCGCCCAGAGCATCCAGACGCATGAGCTGCGCCTGCATCTGGCCGAGCTTGATCGCCATGGCGTTTAGGTTTTCCCTGAGGAATTCCTCGGTCTTGCGTTTTTGCTGCTCCTGGGCGGAAACCTGGGCAGCCAAGAGCAGCGAATCGAGCAGCGGAAGCTTGAACTCGGTAGCGTGCCGCGCGGTCATCCAGAAAAGCCCGAACGTGAGGCTGAACACGAGCAACGCCATGCATACCGAGGCCGCGACCAAATGCCGCGTAGTCAGCGTCAGCGACCTCGACTTGGCCAAACTGCTCGAAACGAGAATAATATGCACGCCACCCCTCCTGAGGGCAATCCAAGCATCACCCAACCATGCCTACGAAGAACCCGTGCGCCTATCTGAATCAACCCGACGGCATCGCGTCCCTGATGCCACAGGCGCGGCGCTTGATCGAGTTGCGCGGAATTCTCGCAGCCGCGCTTCCGGAATCCCTGGCGCGATGTTGCTCCATCGCCAACTACAAGCAGGGAAAAATCGTTATTTTCGCCGCCAACAGCGCAGTCGCGGCCAAACTGAAACTCCTGAGCCCCACGCTGTCGGAGGAGCTTTCAAGACGAGCGGTCGAGGTTACCGGAATGGAAGTACGCGTGCAACCCCTCAATTTTGAGGGCCAACCTGTTGAAAAATCAGCGAAAATGAGCGCGGAAGCCGCACATGGACTTAGCCGGCTCTATGAGCAACTCCCTGATTCAGAACTAAAAACTGCCCTGGGCAGAATCACGGGGCGGGACCACCGGTAGGGCCGAGTCTCAAACGAGCACAATTGCACGCTCGAGCGCCAGCAAACCCAGCAGGAGCAAGGCAAAGATCAAGGCGTACTTGAACGTCTGATACGCGAAGCGCAGATACTTTCGGTCGCGGGTAAGCAGGTAAAGGACGATCCCGGCCGCGGTGGTGAGCACCACCAGAATTCCGGCTATGCGCAGGACAAGCAAGAGCGCAGGCCCGCGATAAAACGGAATCAGACGGCAGGCAGAGCAAACAGGCGGGAAAGCGCCGCCGGCGCATCCTCCTCGCGCTCGAATGTGACGCACTCCCAAGCGCCTTTCGAGGCAAGCGTCTCCCGCAGCAAGCGGTTGTTCAGGGCATGCCCGGATTTGTGGGCCGAGAAATAGCCGATCAGCGGATGTCCGACCAGGTAAAGATCGCCGATTGCGTCGAGCAGCTTGTGCTTGACGAATTCGTCGCCGTAGCGCAAGCCCTCCGCGTTCAACACTCGATACTCATCCACGACAATGGCGTTGTCGAGGCTCCCGCCGAGAGCGAGGCCCGAATCGCGCAGCGCTTCCACGTCCTGGATAAATCCAAACGTGCGCGCTCGCGCCACTTCCTTGACGTAGGACGTATTTGCGAAATCGACGTGGGCCGTTTGCGTCGAGTGCTCGAATGCGGGATGGTCGAATTCGATCGAAAACGAAAGCTTGAATCCATCGAAAGGCTCGAAGCGCGCCCACTTGTCGCCGTCCCTCACTTCGACCGCGCTCCTGATGCGAAAGAAACGCTTGGGCGCCGGTTGCTGTTCGATGCCGGCCGATTGTATGAGAAACACGAAGGGCGAAGCGCTGCCATCCATAATCGGCACTTCCGACCCAGTAAGATCGACATAGGCGTTGTCGATGCCGAGTCCGGCGAATGCCGACATCACGTGCTCGACGGTCGAGACTCTCGCTCCGTTCGCCTCGAGAGTGCTGCAAAGCCGTGCGTCGGTCACTTTGAAGGGGTCGGCGACGATATCGATGGGCGAGGGCAGGTCGATGCGGCGAAATACGATCCCCGTGCTCGCCGGGGCCGGCCGCAGGGTCATGGCCACTTTTTCGCCTGTGTGAAGCCCAACGCCGGTGGCGCGAATTACGGACTTGAGTGTGCGCTGCTTGAACATTCGAGCCGCCGCAGTGGAAGCCACCGCAGTCGATTGAAAACGTAAGATTTTACCACAGCCGCGCGGCTCGCCGGCCCGGACTCCGGAAAGCCGCCGCTGCCCTTACTTCAGTGCAGTCGCCTGCGCTGGTAGGCGGGGACAAAAGCAACGGTGCGGATCAGCACCGAGGCGGTCCGCGCGGACAGCCGTGCGGAGGTGCGTACGATCAGGGGTTTGCGCAGATAGCGGGGTAGACCGGTTCTCTTGGCTGTACTCATTCTTTTTTCTCCCAAACTTAGTCGGCCTGCTTGCGCAGGAACGCGGGGATGTCGTACTTATCGACCCCGCTCGCCTGAAGCGCCTCGATGGTGGAAGTGCGGTTCTTGCGAATCACAGCGGGCATTTCGTCGAGCGCCCGGTAATCCACGCCGCTGAGAGGCACGTTGTCGGTACCGGTCTTGTGCACGACCAACTGGGGCTTCGACTGGCGGGCGAGTTGCGGCTGACCGAGACCTGTCGCAATCACAGTAACGCGCAGCTCCTCACCGATGGCGTCGTCGTAGACTGCGCCGAAAATAATGGTCGCGTCGTCGGCCGCAAAGCCGCGGATCGTGTTCATCACCTCCTTGGTTTCGCGCAGCTTGAGGCTCGACTTGTTAGCCGTGATATTGACCACGACTCCGCGTGCGCCCGAGAGGTTTACGCCTTCAAGCAGCGGACAGGCCACGGCCTGCTCGGCTGCGATGCGCGCGCGATCCACGCCGGAGGCGGCCGCCGAGCCCATCATCGCAGTCCCCTGCTCGGCCATCACGGTGCGCACGTCCTGGAAGTCGACGTTGATGAGGCCGGGAACGTTGATGATCTCGGAGATTCCGGCAACAGCGTTCTTGAGAACGCTGTCGGCCGAAGAAAACGCGTCCTCCATGGACACGTCGTCGCCCAGCACCTCCTCGAGCTTCTCGTTGAGAATCACGATCACCGAGTCGACATGCTGGGAGAGCTCGTCGATACCGGCCTGCGCGGACTGCGTGCGGCGCACGCCCTCGAATGAGAAGGGCTTGGTCACGACCGCGACGGTAAGGATGCCCATCTGCTTGGCGACTTCCGCGACGATGGGGGCGGCGCCGGTGCCGGTGCCGCCACCCATTCCGGCAGTGATGAAGGCCATGTGCGCGCCGCGCAGGGCGTCGGCTATCTGGTCGCGCGCCTCGAGCGCTGCAGCGCGACCGGCTTCCGGCTTGGCCCCCGCGCCCAGTCCGGTCGATCCGAGCTGGACCTGGTTTTTCGCCTGAGTTCGCGAGAGTGCCTGCCCGTCCGTATTGGCGGTGATGAACTCGACGCCGGCCACGCCGTTTCGGATCATGTGGTCGACGGCGTTGCCCCCTGCGCCGCCGACACCGATTACCTTGATCACGGTGCCGCCTAATGTGCTTTCGACGATTTCAAACATACTTACCCTCCTTCCGGGATGAAGTAAAAAAACAACTGCATGCAACGCCCTGCTGGACTCAGAAATTGCGTTGAAACCATTGACGCATCCTTCCGACCGGTCGAACAAGGGGGCACACCCCCTTGTTGATCCCCCATTTCAGTCGCGCTTAAAAATTGTGCTGGAACCATTGGCGCATCCTTCCTAGCACTTGCCTTACCGATCCGCCCTGCCGCGCGATCAGTCCGCGCTGCGTCTGGACGACGCCCTCGAGCAGCAGCCCGATGCCCGTGGCATAGCGCGGGCTGCGGACCACGTCCGAAAGCGCGCCGGTGTAGCGGGGAATGCCCATCCGCACCGGCATGTGAAAAATCTCCTCGCCCAGCTCCACCATGCCCTGCATCACGGCCGAGCCGCCCGTGAGCACCACTCCCGATGAAAGCAGCTCTTCGTAGCCGGAATCGCGCAGCACCTGCTGGATGAGCGAGTACAGTTCCTCGACGCGGGGCTCGATTACCTCGGCGAGGGTCTGGCGCGAAAGCATCCTCGGCGGGCGATCGCCCACGCCCGCGACCTCGATCATCTGGCCGGCTTCTGCAAGCTGCCTCAACGCACAGCCGTGATGGATCTTGAGTTCCTCGGCTTCGGCGGTGGGCGTGCGCAGCGCCATCGCGATGTCGTTGGTAATCTGGTCGCCGGCAATTGGGACGACGGCGGTGTGGCGAATCGCGCCTTCGCGGAACACCGCGATGTCGCTCGTTCCACCGCCGATGTCGACCAGGCACACGCCGAGCTCCTTTTCATCCTCGGTAAGCACTGCAAACGAAGACGCAAGCGGCTGTAGAATCAGATCGTTCACTTCCAGCCCGCAACGGCGTACGCACTTCACGATGTTCTGCGCGGCCGACACGGCGCCCGTCACGATGTGGACCTTCACCTCGAGCCGCACCCCGCTCATGCCGAGCGGCTCGCGAACACCATCCTGGCCGTCGATGATGAATTCCTGGGTGAGGATGTGAAGCACCTGCTGGTCGGCTGGGATGGGCATGGCGCGCGCCGTCTCGATCGCGCGCTCCACGTCGATCGGAGTCACCTCCTTGTCCTTGATCGCGACCATCCCCGTGGAGTTGAAGCTCTTGATGTGGCTGCCGGCGATCCCCGTGAAGACGCGTTCGATCTTGCAGTCAGCCATCAACTCCGCTTCCTCGAGCGTGCGCTGGATGGCATTGACCGTCGCCTCGATGTTGACGACCACGCCCTTTTTAAGACCCTTGGACTCATGCCCCCCCATGCCGATGATCTCCAGGCGCCCGTCGGGGAGCAGTTCCGCGACTATCGCCACCACCTTGGAAGTGCCAATGTCCAAGGCGACCATGAGGTTCTTGTTTTCTCTGGCCATGTCAGACTCGCTTGCGCGCAGCTTTCCGCGGCTCGGACTTCGGGGTCTCGGGAGCACGCAGCGCAAAACCGTTGGGGTAGCGCAGGTCAACATAGTCGAGACGGCGTCCCGACTTGCCGAGCGTTTGCGGATACACGGAAACGAACTTGGCGAGACGCTCCTCGACGCGCTCCTTGTCCGAGTCACGCCCAAGCTGCACGCTAAGACCATTGGAAAGCCTGAGCTGCCAGGCGAGGCGCGAACTGAGCAGCACCTGCCTCGGTTCGAGGGCGAGCGGGGAGAGCAGGTCCCGGAAAACCACGTAGCGGTGAGCAACCTCGCCTTCGCTCCCGGCAGGCCCTGAGAAAAGCGGAAGCGAAGCTTCGCTCTTTGCGGAAAATGGCTCGCCATGGGTGTTGATCAGACGCGGCTCCCCGCCTTGCCAGCGAGCGAGCGCCACGTGCTCCTCGATGCGCACTTCGAGACGATCGGGCCAGCCGCGCCGCACTTCGGCGCGGTGTACCCAGGGAACGCCTTCAAGCAGCGCCCGTATCGAATCCAAATCGATGCTGAAAAACGTACCCTTCACCCGATCCTGGAGCGCTCCCGCGATGTCGCCGCGCGTAACGCGCTGAAGCTCGCCTTGCACGACGACGGTTCTAAGCGGAAATTCCGGGGATTCGGAAAGGAATCGCGACCCGGCGTAGGCGAGCAGAGCGAGCGCCACGGCAAACACAGCGTTCGCGGTGGCGCTGGTAAGGCGCGGGTTATTCCACACGAGCGCCTCCTGCCTCCTCGAGCCGCGCCGATTCAAGAATCCGCAGGCAGAGATCTTCGAACGACAGTCCGGCGTGACGCGCCGCCATGGGCACAAGCGAATGGTCGGTCATCCCCGGAGACGTATTCACCTCGAGGAAATAGGGTTTCCCTGAATGGTCGAGCATCAGGTCGACGCGACCCCATCCGCGGCAATCCAATGTTCTGAAGGCGCGCAGCGCCTCGTCCTGGATGATGCGCTCGGCGTCAGGCGGCAATCCGCTAGGGATGATGTAACGGGTGTCTTGCGCGCCGTACTTCGCCTCGTAGTCGTAGAACTCGCGCGGCGTCTCGAGCTTGATCGCCGGCAAGGGCGCGTCTCCCAGAATTGCGACCGTCAGCTCTACCCCGTCGATGAAGGCCTCTGCGATCACGGCGCGGTCGTAGTTGGCGGCAAGGGCATAGGCTTCGGGAAACTCTCGGGCGCCCTTCACCTTGGTCATCCCTATCGACGAGCCTTCGTTGACGGGCTTCACCATCAGGGGCAGCCCCAGCCGCATCGCAACAGCCTGAAGATCGCTTTCCCGAGCAAGAAGCTCGCAATGCGGCGTCGGAATCCCGGATGCCTGCCACACGAGCTTGGCGCGCCACTTGTCCATCGCGAGCGCGCTCGCGAGCACGCCCGAACCCGTGTAGGGAACGCCGATCAGCTCGAGCGCGCCCTGGATCGTGCCGTCCTCGCCGTAACGGCCGTGCAGCGCGATGAACACGCGGTCGAAACGCCCCTTGATAAAGGCGTCGAGCCCCTTCTCCTTCGGATCGAAGGCGTACGCGTTGACACCCTTCTTCTTCAGGGCGGCGAGCACCATGGCGCCGCTTCTCAGCGATACCGCGCGCTCGGCAGAGCGCCCGCCCATCAGCACAGCGACTTTTCCAAGGTCGCTCGCCTTCAAGCGGCCTCCCCGATGATTCTTACCTCGGGGGCGAGTTCGACGCCGAACCGTGCCTTCACCGTATCGCGCGCGTGAGCGATCAGCGCTTCGATGTCGGCTGCGCGAGCCCTGCCCTTCGGGTTGACGATGAAGTTCGCGTGCTTCTCGGAGATTCGGGCGCCACCGATCTCCGAGCCCTTGAGCCCGCACGCCTCGATCAGCTGCGCCGCGTAGTAGCCCGGCGGATTGCGGAACACCGACCCGGCGTTCGGAAGGTCGAGCGGCTGCTCGGCGATACGCTGTGCAAGCAGTTCGTTTATCCGCCCGCGCGAGCGCTTGACATCGCCCACGCGGAAGCGAAACCAGCCGGCGAGAAACCATTCGTCCTCGCCAAGCTTTGGCCTGCGCAGCTCGACGTGCCGATATTCGATATCAAAATCGGAAGGGACTCGTTCGCGCACCGTCCCGGCCCGCGATGCCGTCAAGACTTTCGCGACGACGTCCCAGGTCTCCGCTCCATAGCAGCCGGCGTTCATCGCGAGCGCTCCGCCGACCGTCCCGGGCACGCCGGCGAGGAACTCCGACCCCTCGAATCCGTGCGTAGCCGCAAAGCGCGCGACCTTGGGGCTCGCGACTCCGGCTTCCGCGTAGATCAGATCGCCCTCGACCTGCATCGCCCCGTGCGGGTTGTGCATCAGCACCACGGTGCCGCGATAGCCGCCGTCGCGCACGAGCAGGTTGCTCCCCAGGCCCACAAAACAGACCGGCTCGCCCTTGGGAAGGCTCGCCAGGAACGCGACAAGATCCGCGCGGTCGGCCGGGGTGTACGCGCGCGCGGCAGCGCCGCCCGCGCGCCAAGTGACGTGCTTCGCCATCGGCTCGTTCTTGCTCAAGACGCCTCGCAATGCGATCGGTTCTGACATATTCACCGTCCGTGCCCGGCGAGCGCCGGCGGCACGCTCCCGATAGAGCCCGCGCCCATGGTCACCACCACGTCGCCCGACCGTACGATCTTGCGGATGGCATCGGGCATGTCGGCGATGTTCTCGACGAACACCGGCTCGATCTTTCCGGCGACGCGGATCGCGCGCGCGAGCGAGCGTCCGTCCGCGGCCACGATCGGGGTCTCGCCGGCCGGATAGACCTCCGCAAGCAGCAGCGCATCCGCGCCGGAAAGTGTCTTTACGAAGTCCTCGAACAAGTCGCGTGTGCGCGTGTAGCGGTGGGGCTGGAAAGCGAGCACGATGCGCCGGCCCGGGAAAGCGCCGCGCGCGGCATCGAGCGTCGCCTGCATTTCCACGGGGTGATGCCCATAGTCATCCACGAGCGTGAAGCTGCCCGTCGGCTTACCATTTTCGGCGAGCGGAATCTCGCCGCAGCGCTGGAAGCGCCGGCCAACGCCGCGGAATTCGGCGAGCGCCTTGCGGATGGCGGCGTCGGCGACGCCGAACTCGGTGGCCACTGCGATGGCAGCGAGGGCGTTCTGGACGTTGTGCCGTCCCGGAAGGTTGAGCGAGATTTCAAGCGGCGCCGCTCCTTCGCGCACCGCCCGGAAGCGCATGCGCTCGCCCGCTACCATGTCGGTCGCACGAACCATCGCATCTTCGCGCAGCCCATAGGTCACGATCGGTTTGGAGACGAACGGCATGATTTCGCGCAGGTTGGGGTCGTCGACGCAAAGAATCGCGCTGCCGTAAAAAGGGAGGTTCTGCAGAAAACCGACGAAAGCCTGCTTCAGCCGTGAAAAATCGTGCTGATAGGTCTCCATGTGGTCGGCGTCGATGTTGGTCACCACTGCGGCCACAGGCTGCAAGTGAAGAAAGGAGGCGTCGGATTCGTCGGCTTCGACGACGATGAACTCTCCTGTACCGAGACGCGCATTGGAGGCGGCGCTCACCAAGCGTCCGCCAATCACGAACGTCGGATCCAGCCCGCCTTCGGCGAGCACGCTCGCGACGAGGCTCGTGGTTGTGGTCTTGCCGTGAGTCCCGGCGACCGCGATTCCCTGCTTGAGGCGCATCAGCTCGGCGAGCATTACCGCGCGCGGCACAACCGGGATGCGTTTTGCTCTTGCCGCGATGATCTCGGAATTGTCCGGCCTCACCGCCGAGGACACGACCACTGCGTCTGCCGAGGTGACGTTATCGGCCTTGTGTCCCAGCACGACCTTGGCCCCGAGGCCGGCCAGACGCTCGGTCGCCGCGTTGGCGGCAAGATCGGAACCGCTTACCTGGTAGCCCTGGTTAAGCAGCACTTCGGCGATGCCGCTCATCCCACTACCGCCGATGCCGACGAAATGAATACGTTTGACTTTGTGCTTCATCGCGGGGCCGAGTCGGCAGCGGCGGTTCGAAAAAGCCCCCCGCCGATGCCGACGAAATGAATGCGCTTGACCTTGTGTTTCACCGGGCAAGCTCCATGCACGCCCTTGCGACCGCGTGAGTCGCACCGGGCCGGCTGAGCGATCGGGCGCGCTTGGCCATTTCGCACAGGCGCTCGCGATCGAATCCGGCGATGAGCTCCGCGAGGCGCTCTGCGCTCAGTTCGCTTTGCGATACAAGAACCGCAGCGCCCGCGTCGGCGAGAAAACGTGCGTTGGCCGTCTGATGATCATCCACTGCGTGTGGATACGGGACCAGAACGCTCGCTACGCCTGCTGCGGCGATTTCCGAGATGGTGATCGCTCCGCACCGGCATATGACCAGGTCCGCTTCGGCGTAGGCGCCGGCCATGTTGTCGATGAAGGCATGCGTCCTCGCCTGGACGCCCGCTGCCGCATAGGCCTGCGTTAGCGACTCGAGGTGTTGCGCGCCGGACTGATGTGTCACGAGTGGCCGCTGCGCCGCCGAAAGCAGCGCAAGCGCACGGGGAACAACCTCGTTGAGCGCCTTTGCGCCGAGGCTGCCCCCGATGACAAGAACTCGAAGCGGGCCCGCGCGCTCCGCATAGCGGGTCTCCGGGGTGGCGATGGCGGCGATCTCCGGCCGCACCGGGTTGCCGGTCAGGGTGGCGCGTTTGAGCGCGCCGGGAAAGGCGCACAGAACCCGGTCTGCGACGGCGGCGAGCACCTTGTTGGCCAGCCCGGGAATCGAGTTCTGTTCGTGAATCACAAGCGGCTTTCCAAGCAGCGCCGCCATCATTCCGCCGGGGAAAGACACATATCCGCCCATGCCCAGGACGACGTCGGGACGCCGCGCGAAGAGTGCCCGGGCGCTTTGCCAGAAGGCGAGGAGCAACTTTGCCGGCAGCAGCAAGAGCGCCACGGGTCCCTTGCCGCGCAGGCCCGAAAAACTCACCCAGGCCATGTCATAACCGCGGCTGGGCACGAGGGTCGCCTCCATGCCGCCACGCGCCCCGAGCCACACGACACGCCAGCCCGATTGGCGCATGAAGTCAGCTACGGCGAGACCCGGAAAGACATGGCCTCCCGTTCCGCCGGCCATGATCATGATCGTTCGCGCCATGATGGCTTCACGCGGGTTGTCCTCGCATCAACTGCCGGTTCTCCCAATCGATTCGCAGCAGGATGGCGAGGGCCAGGCAATTGGCGAGCAGACTGCTGCCACCGAAACTCATCAGCGGCAGCGTGAGACCCTTGGTTGGCAGCACGCCCATGTTCACGCCCATGTTGATGAACGACTGCACCCCGAGCCAGACGGCGATTCCCTGAGCGACCAGAGCCGGGTACGGACGCTCAAGAGCCACCGCCTGGCGGCCGATCGCGAATGCCCGCAGCACGAGCCATGAGAAGAGCGCGAGCACCGCAATCACACCGACGAACCCCAACTCTTCGCCGATCACCGCGAGTAGGAAATCGGTATGCGCCTCGGGGAGGTAGAGGAGCTTCTCCACGCTTGCCCCCAGCCCCACGCCGAACCATTCGCCGCGTCCGAACGCGATCAGCGCGTGCGAAAGCTGGTAGCCGCCGCCGAACGGATCCGACCAGGGGTCCATGAAGCCGAAAATGCGTTGCATGCGATAAGGCGAGGACAGGATCAAGCCGACGAAACCCGCAGCCATCATCACGAGCAGTCCGGCAAACCATCTGCCGTTCATGCCGCCGAGGAACAGGATCGCCGTTGCGATCGCCGTTATTACGACGAAGGCGCCAAAATCCGGCTCCCTCAGCAACAGCCAGCCGACGAGAAGCATCACCGCGAACATCGGCAGCAGTCCGCGCTTAAAACTGTGCATGAGCGCGAGCTTGCGCACCGTGTAATCCGCCGCATAGAGCACGACGAACAGCTTCATCAACTCGGAAGGCTGCAGGTTCGCGATACCCAGCGAGAGCCAGCGCCGCGCGCCGTTCACCTCGCGTCCAAATCCCGGGACCAGCAGCAGACCGAGCAGCGCGACCCCAAGCACGAATAACCAGGGCGCGGCCTGCTGCCAGCGCCGCATGGGAACCTGGAAAGCGAGCATCCCCGCGAATGCGCTCACGGCGAGGAACAGGGCGTGCCGATCCAGGAAGTACGCGGACCTTCCCCCTGTGAACTTGCTCGCCTCGGCCATCGCGATCGAGGCCGAATACACCATCACCATGCCGAAAGTGAGCAGCAGGAGCGCAGCCCACAGCACACCGCTGTCGTATTCGCCGAGCGGCGCACGGCCCGGGCTAATGCTTCGCAGCATCGATGATTCGCTCCACCGCCTCGCGAAACGCTTCGCCGCGATGCCCATAGTCGCGGAACATGTCGAAACTGGCGCAGGCGGGCGATAGCAGCACCGCGTCGCCCGGGTGCGCCGCGCTCGCAGCGAACCCCACCGCTTGATCCATGGTTGCGGCGCGCCGGACCGTAACACCCGCTCCCGCGACCGCCGCTTCGATGCGCAGCGCATCGCGGCCGATCAGTACGAGCGCCCGCGCCGCGCGCGCCACTGCATCTTTCAGGGGCGAAAAGTCCTGCCCCTTGCCATCGCCGCCGGCGATGAGAACGACTTTCGAGTCGCGACGCGCGAGCCCTGCGAGAGCCGCGACCGTCGAACCGACGTTCGTACCCTTGGAATCGTCGTACCAGCGCACTCCGCCCGTTTTGCCGACCAACTCGACGCGATGCGGAAGTCCTTTGAAGTCGCGCAGCGCCGCCAGCAGAGGCTCAAGGGGCAAATCGAGCTCGCGGCACAGCGCGAGCGCCGCGAGCGCATTGGCGGCGTTGTGCAGACCGGCGAGCTTCATTTCCCGCGCCGCCAAGTGCGCGTTTGAGCCTTGCGCAAGCCAAGGCTCGCCGCCGCGCTCGAGCAGCCCCCAATCCCAGGCGCGCCGGGGAACGTCGAGACCGAAAGTGACCGTCTTTCGCCCGGGCAGCGCCATGGACATGCTGCGCGCGTCGTCCCGATTGAGCACCTGGATGCCGTCGCCGGAAAAAATCCGCGCTTTGGCGCCGGCGTAGTCGTCAACACCCCGGTAGCGATCAAGATGGTCCTCGGTGATGTTGAGAACTGTGGCTGCGTCGGCGGAAAGCGAGTAGGTTGTCTCGAGCTGGAAGCTGGAGAGCTCCACCACCCACAGGCCCGCCGCGTGTCCCGAGTCCTCGCGGTGCATCAGTGCGTCCAGCACCGCCGGACCGATGTTCCCGGCGACTTCGCAATCGGCGCCCGCAGCTTTCGCCATCGCTCCGGCTAGCGCGGTCACGGTACTCTTGCCGTTGGTGCCGGTCACCGCGATGATCCGCGGGCGCCGGTCGGCGACCGCGCGAGCGAATAGTTCGATATCGCCGACCACATGCGTACCGGCGGCAACTGCACGCCGTACGTTCGGGTCCTCGAGCGGCACCCCGGGGCTGATCGCAAGCAGATCCACTCCGGTAAAACTGTCCTCCCGGAACGGGCCGCAATCGGCGGAAACATCCGGAAGCGAGCGCTTGAGATCGTCAAAGCGCGGTGGCACGGCCCGCGTGTCGGCGACGCGCACCGCCGCGCCTTGGCGCGTGAGCCATTTCGCCATCGACAAGCCCGTATCGCCCAAACCGAGCACCAGCACCTTTCTGCCCGCGAAAATCACCGCAGCTTCAAAGTAGACAGACCAAACAGCACCAGCATCATGGTGATGATCCAGAAGCGCACAACGACTTGGGATTCCTTCCACCCGGAGAGTTCGAAGTGGTGATGCAGCGGCGCCATTCGGAAAACGCGCTTGCCGCCGCTCCACTTGAAATAGAGCACCTGGATCATCACCGAGAGCGTCTCCGCGACGAACACGCCGCCCATGATGAGAAGCACGATCTCCTGCCGGACGATCACTGCGACCGTGCCCAGGGCTGCGCCAAGGGAAAGCGCGCCCACATCACCCATGAAGACTTCCGCCGGATAGGCGTTGAACCAGAGAAAGCCCAGTCCCGCGCCGATAAGCGCGCCGCAGAACACCGTCAGCTCCGCAGCTCCGGGGATGTAAGGGAAAAACAGGTACCTGGAGTAGTCCACACGCCCGGTGACCATCGCAAATACGGCGAGCCCTCCGGCGACCATCACCGCGGGCATGATTGCGAGCCCGTCCAGCCCGTCTGTCAGGTTGACGGCGTTGGAAGTCCCGACGATGACGAAATAACTGAGTGTGATGAAACCGAACACGCCGAGCGGATAGGCGATATTCTTGAAGAACGGCACGATCAAGTCCGCCTTGGGCGGCAGATTCATGGAAAAGCCGCTTCCCACCCAGACCATGAAAAATTCGAGAACCTTGGCGGTACTCGGTGCCGACACAGCAAAGGCCAGATACACGGCTGCGCCGAGCCCGATCAGCGATTGCCAGAAGAACTTGACCCTCGGAGAGAGACCCTTGGGGTTGTTCTTCATTACTTTGCGGTAGTCGTCGATCCAGCCGATCGCGCCAAACCCGAAAGTGACCACGAGCACGACCCAAACGAAGCGATTGGAGAGATCCGCCCAGAGCAGCGTCGTGATCAGGATGGAGAGCAGCACGAGCGCCCCGCCCATGGTCGGCGTACCCGCCTTGGTAAGGTGCGACTGGGGGCCGTCGTCGCGCACTGATTGTCCGATCTTGTAGGCGGTGAGCTTGCGGATCACGAGCGGTCCGGCGAACAGTGCGATCGCCAGCGCAGTGAGCGTTGCGAGCACGGCGCGCAATGTGATGTACTGAAACACGTTGAAAGCGCGCACGTCCTGCGCGATCCATTGGGTTAGAGCGAGCAACATTCAGCACCCTCCTGTCTGCGATGGTTCGCCGGCCAAGGCCTGCACGACGCGCTCCATGCGCATGAAGCGCGAACCTTTGACGAGAGCCGTAGTAGGCGGGCCAAGTTCTTTCTGCGCCGCGGCGATCACTTCTTCGACCGTGCCGAAGTGTCGGGCTCCCTTGCCAAATGCCTCGACGGCGGCGCGGCACAGTTCGCCCGTCGCGTACAGGCGGTCGATGCGGCGCTCACGCGCGTAACGGCCGATTTCCCGGTGAAATTCCTCTCCCCGTTCGCCCAGCTCGCCCATGTCTCCGAGGAGGAGGAGCTTCGCCCCGCGCGCGGCGGCTAGTACGTCGATCGCGGCTCGTACCGAATCCGGATTGGCGTTGTAGCTGTCGTCGATGAGCGTCGCCCCCGAGCGAGCGCTGCGGCGCTGCATGCGTCCACCTACCGGACGGAACGCAGCGAGTCCCCGCACGACCGCATCAAGATCTGCGCCGGCGGCCAGCGAGCAGGCTGCGGCGGCGCAGGCGTTCAACACATTGTGGCGGCCGTCGGCGTGCAATTCGATCCTTGCCGCGCCTTCGGGGGCACGCAGCTCGATTTCGCTTCCGAAATGGGTGAAGTCATGACGGCCGCTCACCTGCGCGGGCCGGTCGATACCGAAGTCGCGTACGCGCTTTCCCGCGAGAAGTCCTCTCCAATATTCGGAGAATTCGTCATCGGCGTTGATCACTGCGACGCCGTCCTGCCGAAGGGCCGCGAACACCGCGCCGTGTTCGCGCGCAACTTCGGCGACATCCTTCATGAACTCCTGATGCTCGCGCTGCGCGTTGTTGACCAGCGCCACCGTCGGGCTTGCGATTTCGGACAGATACGCGGTTTCCCCGGAATGATTCATTCCCAGTTCGACCACCGCCGCGTAGCGGCCTTCGCGGAGCCTGAGGAGCGTTAGCGGCACGCCGATGTCGTTGTTGAGGTTTCCCTCGGTCGCGAGCACGCACGCATCGCCGTAGTACGCGCGCAGGATCGCCGCAATCATTTCCTTGACCGTGGTCTTGCCGTTCGAGCCGACGACCGCGACGAGAGGTATATCGAAGCGCCCGCGCCAGTACGAGGCGAGCCGCCCCATGGCGAGCTTGGTGTCGTCAACAAAGAGGAATGGGATCCCCGGATCCTGAATCCTCGGTTCTGAATCCTGGTCTACCATCGCCGCCACGGCGCCGCGTTCTGTTGCACCCTCAAGGAAGCGATGTCCGTCGAAGCGCTCGCCACGCAGGGCGACGAACAGTGCACCGCGCGCAAGCGTTCGACTGTCGGTCGACACCGAATCGAATCGGACGTTCTCGCCGCGAATCCTTGCGCCGATCGCCGCCGCGGCTTCGTGCAGGCTCATCATTTGCTCCATCCTGCGAGGGCCTGCTCGGCTTCGATCACATCGGAGAACGGCAGCTTCCTCCCCGCAGTCTCCTGGTAGGTCTCGTGCCCCTTGCCGGCGATGAGCACGACGTCATCGGCGTCCGCAGAGGCGATGGCGCGCGCGATCGCCGTGCGCCTATCCTCGATCGCTTCGTAAGGCGTGGGGATCGCCGCCGTAATTTCCGCGATAATCGCGACGGGGTTCTCGCCACGCGGGTTGTCGCTCGTTACCACGATCGAATCAGCGTGGCGCGAAGCAACCGCTCCCATCAGCGGCCTTTTGCCGCGGTCGCGCTCGCCGCCGCAGCCGAATACAGCCATGAGACGCCCGCCGCCTGTTCGAGCGAGGTCCTTGAGCGCAACGAGCGTCTTTTCCAGCGCATCGGGCGTATGGGCGTAGTCGACCACGACCAGAGGCTTCCCGCCGCCTCCGAGCCGCTGCATGCGCCCTGCGACCGGCTGCAGGCCCGCGAGCGCCGCGGTGGCGCGATCGAAGGGCACTCCGGAGACGAGCATCGTCGTCAGCACGCCCAGAAGATTTGACACGTTGAAGCGCCCTAGCAGCGTGCTTTCGATGCACGCCTCACCCCAGGAGCTCTTTACGCTGAAAGTGATCCCCTTCGCGGACAATTCGATCGCGTGCGCCTCGGTGTAATGCTCGAGTCCCGCCCGGACGGCAACGCCTTCGAAGCAGCTGTAGCCGGCGCGGTTGACGCCGGTCCCGGCGAGCACGCGGGCAAGGTGCACGCCTTGCACGTCGTCCAGATTCAGAACCGCGTGTTTGAGGCTCGGGGCTTCGAACAGACGCTGCTTCGCACGCGCGTAGCTCTCCATGTCGCGGTGATAATCAAGGTGATCGCGCGAGAGATTGGTGAATAGCGCTGCCCCGAAAGCGACGCCGTTGACGCGCCCCTGGTCGAGGCCGATCGACGTGACTTCCATCGCAACGCCCTGCGCGCCCGCGGCGAGCAGCTTCGCAAGCGAGCGATGCAGCGCGACTGCGTCCAGCGTGGTGTTTAGCCCGGAATCGAGCTTCTCGGGTTCCTTGCTCGACGCTGGCGCCGGGAACCCCGTACCCAGCGTGCCTATCACCGCGGTTCGGGCGCCGCAGGTGGCGCACGCTTGCGCAATCCAGTGGCTGCACGAGGTCTTGCCGTTGGTCCCCGTTACGCCGATTGTCCACAGCCGCTCGGAGGGACGCCCGTAGACTTCATGCGCAAGGCGGCCAGCGAGCCCGCGCAGATCGTCGATTCCCAGATTCGGTACGTCTCGATCAGCGTTCCATTCGAAGCCTGCGCGCTCCCACAGAACGGACGCGGCTCCGCGCTCCAGAGCATTCGGAATGAAATCGCGTCCATCGTGCCGCAACCCCGGATAGGCGAGGAATACGTCCCCCGCAATCACGCTTCGGCTGTCTACAGAGAGGCCCGTCACGCGCGCCCCTTGCGCAGCGAACCGCCGCAGGATGTCATCGACCTGATCTCGCACACCTAGATGCTTTCCTTCACTTCCTCACTCTCGGAGGGCAATTCGATCGGTTGTATCGGTCCGTCGGGCGGCACATCGAGCACGCGCAGCGCCGCCGCCATTACCTGCGCGAAGACCGGCGCGGCCACCGTGCCGCCGTAGTACCCGCCAACGGAGGGCTCATCGATCATCACCGCGATCAGCAGGCGCGGGCGCGACGCCGGCGCGAAGCCCACGAAGGAGGACACGTACTTGTCGGCTGCGTAGCTGCCGTTTTCCTGCTTGTGCGCGGTACCGGTCTTTCCAGCGACGCGATAGCCCATGATCTGTGCGCGCGGCGCGGTGCCGTTTCTGTTAACCGCCAACTCCAACATCGCGCGAACGGCGCGCGCGGTTGCCGGAGCCATTACGCGCCGACCTGCTGGAGGCAAGTCCACGCGAAGCAGGGAGAGTGGCACCAGTTCCCCGTCGCGTGCAAACACACTATAGGCGCGCGCGATCTGCACGAGCGACACGGAGATGCCATGCCCATAGGACATGGTTGCTTGTTCGATCGGCCGCCAGCTGCGATAGGGCCGCAGCTTCCCGGAAGCTTCCCCGGGAAAATTCAGACCAGGCGCGGCGCCGAAGCCCAGGCTCTGAAACATTTCCCACATCGACTGAGGGGGCAGACCGAGCGCGATCCTTGCGACCCCGATGTTGGAGGACTTTTGGATGACCTGGGTGACGCTAAGGGCGTGTTCCGCATGCACGTCGCGGATGGTCACAGCGCCAACGCTCAAGCTTCCCGGCGCAGTCTGGATCACCGTATCCGGCCTCACCCTGCCGGCTTCCAAGGCAAGCGCGACGGTGAACGGTTTGAGAGTCGAACCCGGTTCAAACGTATCGGTGAGGGCGCGGTTCCTCAGCGGCGAGCCGGCCAGCCTATTGCGGTTGTTCGGGTTGTAGGTCGGATAATTGGCGAGCGCGAGCAGCTCGCCTGTATCTACGTCGAGTACCACGATGCCGCCCGCTTTTCCGCGGTGCTGCTCGACCGCGTCTCTGAGCTTGCTGAAGGCGAGGTTCTGGATACGGACATCCAGCGCAAGCTCAAGGTCGCGCCCGTCTTGCGCGGCTTTGATCGATTTAATGTCCTCAACGGTCTGGCCGAGTCGGTCCTTGATCACGCGCCGGCTGCCAGGCTTGCCGGCGAGCCCCTCCTGAAATGCGAGCTCGATGCCTTCCTGGCCGATGTCATCCGCGCCGGTGAAGCCGAGGACCTGCGCGGTGACTTCGCCGCTCGGGTAATAGCGCCGGTACTCGCGGTTCTGAAACACGCCTGGAATGCGCAAGGCCGCGACACGCTCGGCTGCTTCCGGAGCAATCTGCCGCTTGAGAAAAACAAAATCCCGGCCGGTGTCGGCGAGACGCCTCTCTATTTCCTTAGGCGTCATCTCGAGCACCGCCGCCAGCTGCGCGAGTTCCCCGCCGTTCAGCCGGGTCTCCTCCGGAATCGCCCAGATCGATTTCACCGGCGTACTGATGGCGAACGCCTCGCCATTGCGATCGAGGATGCGGCCACGGTTCGCCGGAATTTCGATGACGCGACTGTAGCGTGACTCGCCTTTTGCCTGCAGAAAGTCGTTGTTCAAGCCTTGCAGGTAGACTGCACGACCGAGCAGCAGGGCGAAACCTGCGAGGAAGACGGACAGCAGGAACCGCGAGCGCCAAGTGGGCAGGGTAAGCGTGAGGACCGGACTAGCGGCGAACTTCATTTCGCCGCTCCTTCCGGCCGGACCATCTGAAGGCGCTTCGCGTCGGGGACACGCATGTGCAGCTGGCGAACGGCGATACGTTCGACGCGTGAGTGCACCGCCCAAGTGGCTGCTTCGAGCTGCAGCTGGCCGTATTCGACCCCGAGTTGGCGCGAACGTTCCTCTTCCCGCTCGAGCTCGCCGAAGAGCTTACGTGCCTGGTGCTGCGAGCTGACCAAGCCCAGAGCACACGCAATCAGAACGGCAAGTAGGATGAGGTTCAAGCGGGTCATGGAGCGTTCATGGCGAGCTTCTCGGCTACCCGCAGGACCGCGCTCCTCGCACGGGGATTGGTTTTGACTTCCTCGGCGCTCGGCCTCAAAGGCCGCCCCACGATGCGTAACGTCGGCGACGGGAGCTCGCTGGCTCGTAGGGGGAGTCGCTCGGGCAGCGCCGGCCGCGCCTCGCCACGCATGAAGTTCTTCACGATCCGGTCCTCGAGCGAGTGAAAGCTGATCACGACGAGCCGTCCTGAAGGTTCGAGCGCGGCGAGCGCCTGCGGCAACGTTAGCGACAACTCCTCAAGCTCCTGATTGACGTAAATCCGTAGAGCCTGAAACGTCCGCGTCGCCGGATCTTGCCCCGGTTCACGCGTCCGGACGGCCGCAGCCACGACAGCGGCAAGTTCCCTGGTCCTCCGGAGAGGCCCTCCTCGCCGAGCAGCAACAATCGCCTTTGCAATCTGTTTAGCAAACCGTTCTTCGCCATAGTTGCTAAGCACCTCTCTGATCTGAGCCTCGTCCGCCCGCTCCAGCCACTCGAACGCGCTCACGCCCCACGTCGGGTCCATGCGCATGTCTAGGGGCGCGTCGAGCCGAAAGCTGAAGCCTCGCCGCGGGTCGCTGAGTTGCGGCGAGGACACGCCCAAATCGAACAGCACTCCGGCGACACCGCCTGCCCGCAACGCGTCGAGCGCAGCCTGAAGCTCGCTGAAGCGCGCGTGGACCAGCGCAAAGCGCGAGTCGCGTATCTCCTGTGCAGCCGCGATCGCGTCCGGATCTCGGTCGATCGCGATCAGCCGCCCGCGGGGGCCAAGCCGCCCCAGAATGAGCCGGCTGTGACCGCCTCTGCCAAAGGTCGCATCCACGAAGACGCCGTCCGCGCGGGATTCGATCGCGAGCGCGTCGACGGCCGGGTAGAGGAGGACAGGGAGGTGCGCATCGGCGCTCACAGCGAGAAGTTTTCGGTTCCAGGCGGCGGGTTAGCGCCCACTTGCGCGAGACCCTGAGTAAGCCGCTCGTCCCAAGCCGCGGCGTCCCAGATCTCGAAGTGGCTGCCCTGCCCCACCAGCATCAGTTCTTTTTTCAACCCAGCAAACTTGCGCAGCGCGGGTGAGACGAGGATGCGACCCTGCGCGTCCAGTTCCAGTTCCTCCGCGAATCCGACCAGCAGCCGTTGCCACCAGCGCGCTTGTTCGTTGAAACTCGAGAGCGACTGGACTTTCGCGCCGATCGGCTCCCAGGCAACTCTGGGGTAAAGCAGCAGGCAACTATCAGGATGAGCGGTGAGAACCACCGCGCGACCTCCCGATAGCAAGGCGTCCCGATACCGGGTCGGCACGGTGAGCCTTCCCTTGGGATCGAGACTCAGCTCTGTCGCCCCTTGAAACAATAAACCCCCTTCAAGTGGCGAGAATGGAACGCCACAGTTTCCCACTAAATTCTACTTCTCACCACTCTAGTGGAATAGAAAGGGTAGGTCAAGCTCTAAAATTGAAAGTTTTTAAGCTACAACAGGGACTTAAGAGGATTTTTTGAGAATATGCTCTATATTGAATAACTGTTTATAAATGAATATATTACAAGAGAGAATCAATGTAATACATTAGGAAATCAAGGGGTTCCGTTGAAGGCTAGAGGGTCCGCCCTTCTCGGCGTACCGGCCTAAACGAGATTCCTGCCTGGAACGGCTTAATGCAGGTGCTTTTTTCCGGTCGCGCCAGTCAGGCGGGGCTGGGTCCGGTCCTGCGGGCCTTCGGATGCGCGGCGCGCGAACAACTGGTTAACGAGCGCAATCACTTCCCCGATTTCGGCATCACCAAAATGACGCCCGAGCAGCACCGAAACGTCGTCCATCATTCGCCGGCGCTGCATGTCACGAATCGACTCGAGAGTGGGGCCGACGAACACCCAACTGTGTTCGTCCTGGTTGTCCTCGTGGTAGTAACTGACTTCGACCGCAGCCGCCTCCTCGGAGTACGGCGACAGCGACTCGAACGCTCCTTCCAGAGAGTTCTGGAAATTGCGTCCCACAAAACCGGTCCAGCAGATATCGAGCGAGCGCCGACGCCTGTCAAAAACGATCCCTGGCTCGTCTTGATGGGCACTGCGCGCGTCCGCCAGACCGTCAACGTCGACGTAGTCGAGCCAAGGTCTGAGCGCCAGTTCGATCTCGGTCTGACTGACACCGCTCTTCAAGAGCACAGTGCCGTGAACGTGAGCTTCAGTATGCATGTGTCGCTCCGGGAAACGTTGATGCTATGCCGAGAACGCTCGGACTTCAACCCGGCGCCAAGGGAAGCCGGCAGCCGCGGAAGATGGCCTACACCTGGGCAAATGGGATAATGCTGCAAATACAGGTTTCAAGGAGCCTAAATGACCAACCCGAGCGATTCCGTGAACATGGCGCTCTTCTGCGATTTCGAGAATGTGGCGCTGGGCGTGCGCGACGCGAAATACGCCAAGCTTGACATCAACAAGGTGCTCGAGCGTTTGCTGCTGAAGGGGGACATCGTGGTGAAGAAAGCCTACTGCGACTGGGACCGTTACAAGGAATTCAAGGCCGACATGCACCAAGCGTCCTTCGAGCTGATCGAAATTCCCCACGTGAGCATGTCGGGCAAAAACTCTGCCGACATACGCATGGTGGTCGATGCACTCGATCTGTGCTACACCAAGTCGCACGTCGATACCTTCGTCATCATAAGCGGTGATTCGGATTTCTCGCCGCTCGTCTCGAAGCTTCGGGAGAACGACAAGACCGTGATCGGTGTGGGGGTGAAGAACTCGAGTTCGGATCTCTTGATCGCGAACTGCGACGAATTCATCTTTTACGACGATCTAGTGCGCGAGAAAACTGGAAGCAAACCGAAAAGAAAACCTCAGAGCAAACCCGCGGCCCCCGGGGAGGCCGGACCCAAGGACAACGAGGACAAGACCGATGAGGCGCTGGAACTTGTCATACAGACGGTCGAAGCTCTAATCGCCGAGCGCGGCGCGGAGGAAAAAATCTGGGGCTCGATGGTGAAGCAAGCGCTGAAGCGCCGGAAACCGGGCTTCAACGAATCCTATTACGGCTTCTCGTCTTTCTCCAAGCTCCTCGATGAAGCCGAGTCGCGCAAGATGCTGCAGCTCGAGCATGACGAAAAATCTGGCGGATACATCGTCAAGAGCGTGGCGCACTAACCAGGCGGGCGGGCCGGTCCGCTGTCGGCTGCCCCGTCTTTACACCCGCTCGATGACCAGAGCGATCCCCTGCCCCACGCCGATACACATCGTGCATAGGGCATAGCGGCCACTGATCGCCTGCAGCTGGTACATCGCGGTGGCCACAAGGCGTGCGCCGGATGCGCCCAGCGGGTGGCCAATCGCGATCGCTCCGCCGTTCGGATTGACGTTCGCGGCATCGTCCGGAAGTCCGAGATCGCGCGTCACCGCGAGCGCCTGCGCCGCGAACGCCTCGTTCAGCTCGATCACGTCCATCTGCGAGAGTTTCAGGCCCGTTTTCTCCAGGACCTTCCGCGACGCGGGGGCCGGCCCCATCCCCATGATGCGTGGGGCAACGCCGGCAGTCGCCATCGCGAGAATGCGCGCCCGAGGCGTCAACTTGTGCTTTTTCGCCGCGGCCTCGGAGGCGAGAAGCATCGCGCAGGCACCGTCGTTGACGCCCGAGGCGTTGCCCGCGGTCACCGTCCCCTCGGGTTTGACCACGCCCTTGAGCTTCGCGAGCGCGTCGAGGGTCGCGTCCGGACGCGGGTGCTCATCGCGATCGACGACCGTGGCCGCGCCCTTCTTCCCGGGAACAGACGCCGGAAAGATCTCGTTCTTGTAGAAGCCGCGCTCCTGTGCGCTGGCCCAGCGCTGCTGGCTGCGGAGCGCGAAGGCGTCCTGGTCGGCGCGCGCCACCTTGAACTCGACGGCGACGTTCTCCGCAGTCTCCGGCATCGAGTCGATGCCGTACTTGGCCTTCATCAGCGGATTGATGAAACGCCAGCCGATGGTCGTGTCCTCGATCTTGGCCGCGCGCGAGAAGGCGCTGTCCGCCTTCGGAATGACGAAGGGCGCGCGCGACATGCTCTCCACGCCCCCGGCGATCATGATCTGCGTTTCGCCGCAGCGGATGGCGCGCGCAGCGGTCCCGACCGCGTCCAGGCTCGAGCCGCACAGGCGGTTTACGGTCGCACCCGGCACCGTCTGCGGCAAACCGGCGAGGAGCAGCGCCATGCGCGCGACGTTGCGATTGTCCTCCCCCGCCTGGTTGACGCAGCCGTAGATGACGTCATCGAGCGCACCCCAGTCGACCGAAGGATTGCGCTCCATGAGCGCCTTGATCGGAAGCGTGGCGAGATCGTCTGTGCGAATCGAGGAAAGCGCGCCGCCATAGCGGCCAAACGGAGTGCGAACCGCATCGCAGATGAAGACTTCCGTCATTGTCGTCCCGTTGATAGTAAAACCCGACATTCTAGATCAGACCCAGCGCGGGGCGGCGCCGACGCGGCGGTCTTTAGACCAGGCCTGTAACGGGGATCGCCGCGCCGTGAATCGCATTCGCCTGGTCGGAGGCGAGAAACAAGACGACATCGGCGAGCGCCTCCGGACTCACCCAGCGCCGCGGATCGGCGCCGGGCATGTCGCTGCGGTTCTGCGGCGTGTCGATGATGCTCGGCAGGATGCAGTTGACGTTGATGCCATTGCCGCGCAGCTCGGCCGACATGCTTTCCGTCAGCCGGATGACTGCACTCTTGGAAGCGCTGTAGGCGCCCATGTTCGCCTTGCCGTCCAGACCCGCGAGGGCGGCGATGTTGACGATCTTCCCATAGCCCGCGGCAATCATTCCCGGCACGATCGCCCGGGCCGTATTGATCACCGATTTCGCATTGAGGTCGAGCATGAGTTCCCAGACATCCTCCGGGGTCTCGTGCACGGGGTGCCCCATGCGGAAGCCGCCGGCGATATTGCAGAGAATGTCGATCCGGCCTATAAGCGAGATCGCCTCGGCGACCGACGCCGCGTCCCGCAAATCGGCGCGCACGACCTTCTTGTGCCGGTCGTCCCGCCCATGAACGGTCCGCAGAGCCTTGTCATCGACATCCATGAGGACAAGGGAAGCACCGGCTGAGGCGAACGCCGCGGCGACGGCGCGGCCGAGATTGCCCGCCGCCCCGGTGATGAGACAAGTCTTGTCTGCGAAAGTCACGAACCGGCTCCGCCTGCCCGGAAGGCGAGTCCTGGCCGCCTGAAACTAGGCGGCGTGCTTGGGTTTTTCCGCCGTGGATTTCGCCCAGTAGTCGGGTGAACCCTTTGTAGCGGCAAGCGCGTTCGCATCCTCGAACCCGGGCGCCATCGAGGCTTCGGTGCCCGCAAGCACCTGGTGATGGTCGATGTCGAGCAGGCGCAGCCAGCTCTGCTGTCCCATGGTGAGGCCGATCATGCAACCCAGCTCGACCAATTCCGGCTCGCTGAAGTGTCGGTGCATGCGCTCCCAGAATGCGTCGTCGGTGTCCAAGTGCCAGGTGATGGCCTCGGCATAAGCGAGCGCCGCCTTCTGCCGATCGCTGTACTTGGACGACTTTTCGAAGTTCAGCAGATCCTTGACGTGATCTTCGATCACCTGGCCGCTCGAAGTCGCGCGGATCGAGCGCTGATTGCCGCAGTACTCGCATTGCACCGAGCGCGAGACGTAAAGCCGGCACAGTTCCTTGATCGCGTGGTCGCACACGCCGTTTTTGAAGATATCGCGCCAGGAATTGGCGAAAAACCAGAAGCAAGCCGGAACGTGGGCCCTCACCGCCGAACTCTCCGGGCGCGGCGTGCCTTCGCGCTGGCAACGCTCCATTTCCTTGCGCATGCCCGCATCCATCTTTTCCAGCGGCACGTAGCTGATTCTCTGCTTTGTCATGGCGTCTCCTCCGCCGCAGGCGCGGCCTTTCAGTGGATCGCAGTCTGCCCCTTCAGCTGGAGCGACGCAAGGTCGACGCAGGCAACGTGGTCGGCAACCGAACAGCCTATATAGGCGCAACCGTCTGTAAAGGCGGCATGGGATGGGCCCCAGCCCACCGCGATGCGCGCAAGCGGCCGGTGGCTGCGCGCATCGATCACGCGCACATGTTCCGAGCCATAGCAGGATGCGAGCGCAAAGCGTCCGTCGGGAGAAATGTCCAGACCATGCGGGTAGGCATCCGTTTCCAGAAGCGCGACGCGCTCCAGCGTCGCCGCATCGAAGACCGCGAGTGAGTCATCGAAGAAGTTCGCGACGTATACCCAGCTCCCGTCCGGCGTAATGGCGATGGCGTGTGCCCAGCCCCCGCTCGCCGCCCGCGCAACTCGCGCGCCTTCCGCGGTGACGCAGGTGACGCTGCCGTCCCAGCTGTTCGCCGAATAGATGCGCGTCCCGTCCGGGTGCAGCGCCAGGTGCGACGGGCCGTCGCCGACCGTGCAGCGACCCGCGATGCAGGCGTCGGCGAGCCTCACCGTGACGATTTCGCCCGACCCCGCGCAGGGAACGAACAACTCCCTGCCGCTCGCGCTCAGCAGGGGATCGTGAGGACATTCTCCGACCTCAAGTGTGCGCGTACGGTAGCGGTCGCCCACCGGCGTTGCAATCGTCAGGGTCCCCGTTCCCGGGCCCGTGACGCATACGATCCCGTCCGGACTCGCGAGCGGCAGCTGGGGCCCGCCCGGCGCCGTCCAGCGCTGCTCGACTTGCAGATCGCTGGCGCGCAGCGCCAGCACCTGATCGGCCGCGCTGTCGGCGACGAACAGCCGTCCCGACTGGGCGTGCAACTCGAGGTGCGACGCCTTGCGCGCGACCCTGCAGCTGGCGACGACTCGCCGAGTGTTCGCGTCGATCCGGGCCACCAGAGCGCCTCGCTGGCAGGTCCAGATCGAGTCGCCATCGGCGAGGACGTGATGCACTCCCGGGACCGATCCCTGCGCGCTCACCGCGCCTCGCGTGATGTCCAGCCGCCAGACTCCGTCGTCGCGCCGCTGCGCCTGATGCCGCGCGCCGGCCTCGAGCAGCCACATTCTCAGCCCGGCGGAATACTCATCGACATCCGCCGCGATTTGCCCGCCGGGCCTGCATCCGTTGAAGCTGTCGAGGATCGCGCGCCCGGTTTCCGCGGCCGACTGGCCGCGGCAGTCGAGCCGGGTTGCGCTCATTGCCGGCGTTCGGGTTCGTCGGGCCGGGCGTCGTCGGCTACCGGTGCCTGCAACAGCCGCCAGTCGTCGCCAGCGTTCTGCGGAAGCGCGCTTGGCATTCCGGGAAGCTGCGCCTGCTGCGGTGCCGCGAGGCCCGGATTTTCTCCGGCGTGCACGGTATAGAGGCGCGGCGCGCCGCGGTTGACGTGCACCTGAAACACGTCGGGCCGGTTGTAATGTCCGGCAAAATCGTGGCGCAGCTTGGCGAGCACGCTCAGCTCGAGGTTGCACTCCGCATAGAGGATGCCCTCCTCCGCTCCCATCGGCCCGGCGAGGATGCGGCCGTTCGGCGCCACGATAACGCTGCCGCCGCAGCAGTCTGGGCTGCGTAGGAACTTTTCCGCCTCGGGACCGGACCTGAGCATCCGGATCATGGGCTCGTCCACCGTGCCGCAGGCGGAAATGACGAAAGCCTTGCTCATCTGGGCAAACGCCTGGGAGTCGACCGAGACGCGGTTGCGCATCGGGTCGCCGCTGGTGGGGAAGTGATTGGGCCAGCTCATGACGTGGATGCGCGTCCCCTCCGCGGTCAGCGCGAATACCGCCAGCGGATTCAAGTTCTCGCCGCAGATCAGCCCGCTCATTGGCCCGAACTCGGTCTGGAACGCGCCGAAGGTGTCGCCGAACCCGCCCATGTGCACCAGCCGCTCCCCGACGGTCGGCACAAGCTTCTGGTGTTTGCCGATCAAGCTGCCGTCCGGGCCGATATAGACCTGAGTGTTGAACATCGTGCCGAGCGTCTGCGGCAGCTTTTCGCACACCCCCATGACGACGTAGGCGTTCGCTTCCCGGGCCGCACCGCAAAGCGCGTCGATCTCGGGGCCCGGAATCTCCACCGCGTTCTTGAACAGCGCGACTGCCAGTTCGTTCGCCACGGCGCCGGTCGCAGCGTGGTGGTGATACCACACCGGATGCGCGGGGATGAAGCTCTCCGGAAAGCCGATCACGCGAGCGCCCTTCTTTCCCGCCTCGCGGATAAGCCGGCAGGCTTTCTCGGTGGACGCCTCGCGATCGAGGAACACCGAGGCGGCCTGCACCGCCGCGGCCTTCACGATCGGATACTTGTCGCCCATGTGATGTGCTTCGCCACTTCCTAATTCGATCCCCGCTCCGCGATTTACGCCTTCGGGGACATGCTCCGCGGAGGCGACGCGCCTCGTTTCACGGCGCGTTACTGCGGCTTGATGCCGGCCGCCTTGAGCACGCGCGCCGTGTCCTCGACTTCACTGCGCACGAACCGCGTGAAATCCGCAGACGACATGTTCATCGGCAGCGTGCCGAGATTGGTCAGCCTCTCGGCGAGGTCGGGGCTTGCCAGCGCGCGGTTGACGTCCTTGTTAATCTTATCCACGACGTCGGTAGGCATCCCCGGCGGCCCCCACAGCCCGATCCACAGCGTGTAATCGAAGCCCGGCACCCCGGACTCCGCGATCGTGGGCACCTCCGGCAGCAGGCTGGAGCGCTTCGCGCTGGACACCGCGAGCGCCACGGCCCTGCCGCCGCGCACATGCGGCAGCGCGGCGTTGATCGGCGCGAAATAGCAGCACACCCGGTTCCCGATGGTGTCCGAGATTGCCTCGGGCGTGCCCTTGTAGGGCACGTGCGTGACGTCAATTCCGGCCATCAGCTTCAGCTTTTCCAGATTGAAGTGCGTGCCGCTGCCGATACCCGCGGAGGAGAAATTGAGCTTCCCGGGATTCGCCTTCGCCGCGGCGATAAAGTCGGCGAGCTTCTTCCAGCCGGTGCCGGGGCCGACGATAAGCACGTTCGGGCCGCCCGCGAGCGGCGCGATGTTGGTGAAGTCCTTGAGCGTATCGTAAGGCAGGCTCGCGTAGATCGACGGGTTCGCCACGTGCGCAGACGAATTCGCGAGCAGCGTGTAGCCGTCGGGCGGCGACTTCACCACCCCCGCGGAGCCGATCGAGCCGCCCGCGCCGACGCGGTTCTCACCCAGCACCGGCTGGCCCCAGAATTCCGAGAGCTTCGCCGCTACGGCGCGGCCAACGATGTCGGTCGAGCTTCCCGGCGTAAACGCGATGATGAGGCGCACGGGCTTGTTCGGATAACCCTGCGCGTGGCCCTGCAGCGCGAATGCGGCGAGCGCCGCGAATACGACGAACTTCAGTTGATTCATTGCTTTCTCCTTATTGAGGTTTGATTCCTGCTGCCTTGATGATGCGCGCATAGTCCTCGAGTTCCTTGCGCACAAACCGGCTGAACTCGCCTGGGGACATGATGATCGTGTCGTTGCCGAGCTTAGCAAGCCGCTCGCGCACGTCGGCGCTGGAAAGCGTGCGGTTCACGTCCTTCGAGATCTTGTCGACGATCTCTGTGGGCATGCCGGCAGGCCCCCACAGGGCGAACCAGAGGGCGAACTCAAATCCGGGAACGCCGGCTTCGGCCACCGTCGGCACATCCGGCAGCTGGTTCGAGCGCTTGGCGCTGCTAATTGCCAGCGCCCGCAGCCTGCCGTCGCGGATCAGCGGAATCGCCGGCGAGATCGGGGCGAAGTAGTAATTGACGCGCCCGCCCAGCATGTCGGACACCACCTCGGGCGTACCCTTGTACGGAATGTGCACGACATCGATCCCGGTTGCGAGCTTGAACTTCTCGAGGTTGAGGTGCGTGCCGCTACCCACGCCGGCGGAAGCGAAATTGATTTGTCCGGGTTTTGCTTTGGCCTCGGCGATGAGCTCGGCAAGCGACTTGACGCTCGACCCGGGGCCTGCGACCAGCACGTTGGGCCCCCCCGCGAGCGGGGCGATGTCGACGAAGTCCTTGAGCGTGTCGTACGGCAACTTAGCGTAGATCGCAGGGGTCACGACGTGGGCGTTGGAGTCGATCAGCAGCGTGTAGCCGTCCGGCGCCGCCTTGGCCACCAGTGCCGATCCGATCGAGCCGCCTGCGCCGGTGCGGTTTTCCGCCAGCACCGGCTGGCCCCAGAATTCCGAGAGCTTCTGCGTGACAGCCCGGCCGACGATGTCAGTGCCGGTGCCTGGGGGAAACGTGATAATCACGCGCACCGCCTTGTTCGGATAGCCCTGTGCCTGAACGGAACCGAAGGGAGCAGAGCCCAGACATGCTACCGCGAGCATCGCAAGCACCCATTTGATTTCTCTCAACGTGAATTCTCCATGTGTGGCAAACGGCCGTTAGGCGCGTCAAGGAACCGAAATCTGCCCTGTCAGCAACAGATTTGCAAGGTCTATTCTTGTGACAGGGTGCCCAAACAGCCGTGCGCACCGGAATGCTCGACGCGCCTAACCAATTGACAGCACTCATGGAAATCTTCTGGCAGCAGTGCTTGGAATGAAGCAGCCCCCGCTTCTTTTCTTTACTCATTGCAATTTGGCTATACTGGGTCGGACTGGAAGCGGTGACGCCAAAACAAGAAACGGCCGCTCGTTTCGGGAACGGATATTGCTCGGAACTTATAGTTATTTGAACGGCCGCAAACAAGATGCCCATCAAGGGCACGCTGGCGACGGCGACAGCCATCGTGGATGGACAAGAAGAGGGGAGGGATTCGGTGGGAAGGGTAGAGCCCGGGAAGGTGGGCGCTCTTGTCCGGTCAGCATCCTGGCACAGCTTGCGCCAGCTCATGCTGCTGCGGAATATCGTGATCGTGGGGCAGACGTTCGCGATCGTAGTAGTTCACGAGCTTTTTGCCGTTCCATTGCCGCTGATTGCACTGATATCCCTGACCGGACTGTTGGTGCTGTTCAATCTGGCTACGACCTTCTGGCGGCTGCAACAGCCCCAGCCTGTCACGGATCTCGAAGTGCTTGCCCAAATCGTAGTGGATATCGGCGCCTTGGCCGCGCTGTTATACCTCAGCGGGGGCGCGACAAATCCGTTTGTCGGCTTGTTCCTGATACCTCTGACGATCGCAGCGGCAAGACTGCCATGGATCTATGCCCTGACCGTGGCGTTGCTCACGTTGGCTTGCTACTCGCTACTCATTTTCTTTCACATCCCGCTGCCCGTACCCAGCCATGGTGCGCAGGATTTCCTGGTCTTTGGCATGTGGGTCAATTACATCATGTGCGCGGGGTTGATCGCGTATCTCATCCTCACCGTCGCCAACCGGCTGCGCGAGCAGAACCGCAGTCTTGCAGATGCCGAGAGGAGCGCCCTTGACCGCGAGTATCTGGTGCGAGTGGGATCACTGGCTGCCGGTGCGGCGCATGAGATAAGGTCGCCGCTTTGCACGATGGCGGTACTGGTCAAGGAAATGCTTCAGCAGGACGATGACCGCCAGACCACCCAACAGAATCTTCGCATAATGTCCGATCAGATCGAAGCCTGTCGGCACGCTCTATCCGATCTGGTAACCGAAGGCCGCGAAGCGGCGGGAAATGGATCGAACAAGTCGGCGGACAAGTTTCTGCACGACGTTGTCGACAGATTTCGAGGGCTTAGGCCGGGCATCACGCTCTCGTTCCAGTGGAGAGACGCTCAACCGCCTGCGGTAGTTTCGACCGACCGCGATCTGGGTCATGCCATCCTCAATCTCCTCAACAACGCTGCCGACGCGTCGCCTGGAGCGGTCGAGCTGAATTGCAGCTGCAACGCCGGCGAGTTGAGGATACGAGTTGAGGATCGCGGACCGGGAATTCCTTCCGAACTGGGCAATTCTCTCGGAGAGAGGTTCCTTACCACAAAGGGCGACAAGGGAACCGGGATCGGTCTGGTGTTGGCCAAGACTGCCATACGGCGAGCCGGAGGCAGCCTGAGGCTCTCCAACCGGCCCGGCGGTGGCGCCCGCGCGGAGGTCGTTCTGCCACTTGAGCAAACGGCGAGTGATCCGGGCCGATCAACGGCCCGCCATCTCTCGAAACCCAGGCTGCGAGAAGGTCTAGTAGTCGCTGTTCACGATTCGAAGAGATAGAGAAGTGGCTGACGATTCATCAGACAGCATCAGGATTCCGTCTCACTTTCCGGGGAAACCCAGGGAAAGCCAGAACGGCGATCAATCGCGTCTGCTGCTTGTGGATGACGATGAGATACTTTGTTCCGTCCTGGCGCGCGCACTCCAGAGAAAGGGATTCAGAGTCGCCGTAGCGCACAACTATCAGGCCGCGCTTGCCGCCGCCGCCGAGTATCCTCCAGAGTTCGCGATCGTCGATCTGAAATTTCCGGACGGCTCGGGACTCGGTTTGGTCAAGCAACTGATGGGCCTGCATAAACACATGCGGGTCGTGGTGCTCACCGGCTATGCGAGTATTGCCACAGCGATAGAGGCGGTAAAGCTCGGCGCGCGCTACTACCTGACAAAACCCGCAAACGCGGACGACATTGTCGAGGCGCTGTATCGCGACTTCGCGGCGACATCTGCTCCGATTCGCGAAAAACCGCTATCCGTAAACAGGCTTGAGTGGGAGCACATCAACCGGGTACTGACCGGGAGCAAGGGCAACATTTCCGCTGCGGCGCGGCTGCTCGGAATGCACCGGCGAACTTTGCAGCGGAAACTGAGCAAACATCCGGCTCGGGATTAGCCGTTCAAAGGATCGGCTAGCCGCGAATGCCGATCGTCGCGGTATGGCTATGGGTTTTCCTCGCCCTGCCGAGCACGGACGTTACGAGCCGCAACACGGTCTCCAGCGCCGAAACGGCCGGCTGAGCCGCGACAACCATGCGGCCTTCGCCGCGCAGGATAAACGCGTCGTTGCCGACGAAGAAGACGGCCTCCGCGTTGCTCGCCGTCTCCACGATATCGCCGTTCTTGATCGGAGTTTGGAGCGTAGCCAGCCGGTCGTTGACCAACACGCGCCCCGAGACGTGGCAGAACGATTGGCCGGCGGCGAGTTCCTTGGGCGCCGGATCGAAGACGCTCTGCGCGGCCATGCTCTGCGCGGGCGCGCCTCCGGCCGAAGAAAAGATACCCGCCACCAGCGCCTGGATCAGGACGCGACGGCATGGATCGTCCAACTCGCGAGACTGCCTCATCACCCTCCCCGATCGCCACGGGAAACACGCCCGCTTTTCCAGAACGTGCCGGTGGATTCGCCCTCGGTGCTTTGTAGCGGGTAAGCGCTACCGCCTTCCTTGTGAGAAACAGGGATCGATCCAACGGCCTAGAGTGAGTAATATTACCGGTGCGCAGACAGGGCACCGTGCGGCGATTTGTCGCAGTGCCCAACGAGCCGGGCAGACTGCCTTGACAAACTCGGATTATTACGCTGGCGTTTCGGTCAGGTTTCAGCCAAGCCCGTCGCCGACTTTGACGTTTTCCGGTTCGAGACCGATGCCGGAGGACCGCGCCTGCTGCAGGAGCAGCGTGGAGAAGTCCTCCTCGGTCATGCCGCTCCCCATCATGGCCTGGATCAGGTCGCGGGTAATCGAGGCGAGCGGCATTGGCACCTCGAGCTTGCGCCCGGCCTCCAGGCCGAGGTCCAGGTCCTTGCGCAACAGGTACGGCGTGAAGGTCACGTGGAAATCGAGGTTGACGAACGCCGGCGCCTTGTAGCGCGTGAAGGTCGAGCCCATCACGCTCTTGTTCAGGAAATCGAGGAACGCGTGCCGCGGCACGCCCGCCTTCTGCGCGAGCACGGTGATCTCCGCCATGCACTGCGTCACCACGCCCAGCATCACGTTGTGGCAGATCTTGACGATGCGCGAGAGCTCGCCCTCCCCGACGTACGACGAGCCCTGGCCCATCATGCCGAGGTAGGGCTCCGCCGTCTCGTACGCCGCCTTCGGTCCCGAGACGACGAAGGTGAGCTTACCCGCCCTGATCACTTTGGCATTGCCCGAGACCGGCGCCGAAAGAAGCTCGACGCCGTGCCCTGCGAGAATCTTGCGCAGCTCAGCGGAACCTTCAAGGGAAATCGAAGAGCACTCGACGAGCATGCGCGGCGCAGCGTCTTTCGCCCGGGAAAGCAGCCCCTTTGGACCCGCGAGCACCTCCTTGACGTCCTCCCAGGTCGAAACCATGCAGAAGACGATGTCGCAGCCGGCGAGTTGGGGGAGCGAGTCGGCGATCTTCGCGCCCTCCTTTGCGAGCGGCTCGGCCTTTGCGCGAGTGCGGTTCCAGACGGTGATGTCGCAGCCGCCCTTCGCGAGGCGCCTCGCCATCTCAAAACCCATGCGGCCGGTGCCGATCCAGCCGAGCTTGGCGCTTGCCGCTTTTGCCCCGGTCACCAGCGCTCCTTTGAACCTATTTGGGCGCCGGCTCGATCACGGCAAGCACCGTGCCCACCGGAACCGTGGTGCCCGGCTCGACCAGGATTGCCTTGAGCACTCCGTTTGCTATCGCCGGAATTTCGGTCGTCACCTTGTCGGTCTCGACTTCGAACAGCGGCTCGTCGGCGCGCACGGCGTCTCCGACTTTCTTGTACCAGTTGGCGACGGTTCCTTCGGTCACCGTCTCCCCCAGTTGGGGCATGATCACTTCCATCTTCGCGTCTCCGTTCTGCTCATGCGGCGCGCCGTGAATCCAGCGCGCGCTTTATGTCGTTCACGATGCGCGCCACCGTGGGCAGGACGGCGTCCTCCAGCTGATCGGAAGCGGGCAGCGGAACATGCGGCGTCGTGATGCGAATCACCGGCCCTTTCAGCGAACTGAAAACCTCCTCCTGAATGACCGAGGCGATCTCGGCGCCCCAGCCGCACAGACGCGGGTTCTCCTCGACGGTGAAAACGCGCCCGGTGCGCGCCGAATGTTCGAGCAGCGTCCGGGCGTCGAGTGGCACGAGCGAGCGCACGTCGATGACCGTTGCCGAGATCCCGTGCTCCTTGGCCAGCGCCTCAGCCGCCTGGAGCGCACGCGGGACCATCGCGGCGAGCGCTATGATCGTCGCGTCCCCGCCCGTTCGCAGCACGCTCGCCTTGCCTAGCGGCTCGACGTGCTCGCCCTCGGGCACCTCGCCCTTGTTCCCGAGCAGGCTTTTGTGCTCGAAGAACAAGACCGGGTCAGGATCGCGAATCGCCGCGGCCAGCAGCCCCTTAGCGTCGGCTGGCGTGGAGGGCGCGACGACCTTGATCCCCGGTATCGCCATCGCCCAGTTCTCCACGCTCTGCGAGTGTTGGGCTCCAAAGCGCGAGCCCGCGCCGTTGGCAGTTCGGATCACCAGCGGCAGCGTGATCTGCCCATCGCTCATGTAGCGGGTCTTGGCGATTTCGTTGGCGACATAATCCCAGCAGCAGGCGAGGAAATCCGAGAACATGATCTCGGCGATTGGCCTGAGGCCGGTCATCGCCGCGCCCATCGCCGCGCCGAGGATCGCGAGCTCCGAAATCGGCGTGTCCTTCACCCGTCGTGGTCCGAATTCCTCGAACAGGCCGACCGTCGTCTTGAACACACCGCCCGCGGCGGCGGTGTCCTCGCCGAACAGCACGACGCGCTCGTCGCGCCTCATCTCCTGCGCGATGCCCGCGGCGACCGCGTCCCTATAGCTCAGTTGCGCCATGCGTTGCCTCCGTCCGCCCACACGTCGGTCATCGCGCTCTCCAATGCCGGCGTGGGCGAGGCCTTCGCGCTTTCGGTCGCCCGTTCGAGGGTCGCCATCGCATCGGACTCGATTTTCGCGAGAGTCGCTTCGGCGACGCCGCCTGCGAGCAGGCGGCTGCGATAGAGCGTCACCGGATCACGCTTCAGCCATTCCTCGACTTCCTCCTTCGGCCGGTACTTGGCCGGGTCGGCGCGCGAATGGCCGCTGTGACGGTAGGTGAGGCATTCGATCAGCGAAGGCCCGCCGCCTAAGCGAGCCTTGGCGATCGCCTCACGCGCGGTACCGTATACGGCGTCGGCGTCGTTGCCGTCGATCACCTGGCGCTCCAGGCCGTAGCTGGCCGCGCGGTCGGCCGCGGGATGCTTCACCGCGGTGACGGCGGAAATGGGCGTGTACTCCATGTACAAGTTGTTCTCGCAGCAGAACACGACCGGCAGCTTCCACACCGCCGCGAGATTGAGCGCCTCGTGAAAGGCGCCGATATTGGTCGCGCCGTCGCCGAAGAACGCGACCGCGACTTGCTTCGTGCCGCGGTACTGCGCCGACCACGCCGCCCCGGCGGCGATCGGAAGGTGCGCGCCGACGATGGCGTAGGAGCCCATCACGCCGTGCTCGACGCTGGTCAGGTGCATCGAGCCGCCCTTGCCTTTCATCAGTCCGCATTGGCGGCCCATCAGCTCGCCCAGCACCGCCAGCATCGAGGCGCCGCGCGCGAGCGTGTGGTGGTGCCCGCGGTAGGTACAGAAGGTGTAGTCGTCCTTGTTCATCGCCGCCGCGAATCCGGCCGCCACCGCCTCCTGCCCGAGCGCAAGGTGGCTGGTGCCTTTCACAAGGTTCTGGAGAAACAAGTCATAGGCGCGCTTCTCGCAGTAGCGGATCTCGACTTGCAGCTGGTAGAGCTTCAGCCGGGTCGCCTCGGGAATTTCCGCGCCCCGCTGCGCAGGTGCCGCCTTTTCTTTCACCGTACTCATATAGCTTGGTCTCCTCCAATTCTTCCTGATTTTCCGCCGGTTGAACTGCGCTTTGCGCCAGTTCGAACCGGCGGAGTTAAAGCGGCGGCGTCAGCCGTCCGCTTTTGACGCTCAGTACGGATTCGCTATCGGCAGCTCTTCGGCCGGATACAGCGAGATGATCTTCGCGCCCTCCGGAGTGAGGATCACTTCCTCCTCGATCCTCGCCGCGGAGATGCCGTCGGTGGCCGGGCAATACGTTTCGACCGCAAACACCATTCCCGCCTTCAGCTCGATCGGCTCCTTCAGCGAATTGACCCGCGAGATCAGCGGCCGCTCGTGCAGGCCGAGCCCCAGGCCGTGGCAGAAGTTGAGGCCGAAGGCCTCCATCTCGCTCGAAAATCCGATCTCCTTCGCTTCTGGCAAGGCAAGCGCGATCTTGTCGCTCGACATCCCCGGCTTCAGCAGCTCGATTGCCCTGTCCATCCACTCGCGCGCCTTCCGGTAGGCGGTGCGCTGCGGGTCGGTAGCGCGCCCGACGTTGAAAGTACGGTAGTAGCAAGTGCGGTAGCCCATGTACGACTGAATGACGTCGAAGAATGCCTGGTCGCCGGGCCGGATCAGGCGGTCGGTGAAGTTGTGCGGGTGCGGGGAGCAGCGCTCGCCCGAAATCGAGTTGATCGCCTCGACGCAATCCGAGCCCATCTCGTAGAGGCGCGCGGTCGCGAGGGCGACGATCTGCGATTCCTTGACGCCAGGCTTGAGCGCCTCGGCAATATCATGATAGACGCCGTCCACCATGGCAGCGGCCATGTTGAGCAGCGTCAACTCGTCGATGTTCTTCACTTCGCGCGCCATCAGCATCACCTGCTGGCCGTCGCGGACTTCGATGCCGAGCTTTTGCAGCTCGAAGAGCATCGGCGGCTCGACGACGTCGATCCCCAACGGCATGTCGCCCACGCCTTCCTCGTCGAGGACCGCCTTGATCTCCTTTGCCCCGTCGCGGAACAGCTCGATGTCCGAGCCGGTCGCGCCGCGCATGCCGAGCATGCCCGCGCGGCAATGGTCGGTGCGCAACCAGGGCGCGTAGAGCCGGTGGTGCTTGGCAGCGCTGCCGAAATCCCAGATGTACGGGTCGCCGTTACCGGTGAGGAGCGAATACCGCGTGAGCTTGTCGCGCGCCCACTCGCCGATCACGGTGCTCGTGGTATAGCGGATGTTGTGCTGATCGAACGACAGCAGCGCCCCGAGACCCGACCCGGAGAGCGCCGCGCGCACGCGCGCAAGGCGATACTCTTGCAGCCGCCGGAAGTTGACGCGCTCCTCGAAATCGACCTGGGTGTGGCCGGGAGCGGACAAAGGCCGCTTCCAGTTGTGGTGCGGATCGATATCGTCCGGACGAATGATCTTAGGTTCGGCAGTCTTTTTGTGTCCAGCCATCGATTTTTCCTGGAACGACTCTTCTGTGGAATGCGAAGTATGCCACGCGAACGCGCCCGCGGCATACCACGCTGCGGGATGAACGGCGCGCAGCGTCCGTTCGATCCCGCAGGATTAAAGCGGCGCGCCTTGCGCGCCCGCCTTTAATTGCCTTTGATGTCCGCGGCCTTGACCAGCTTGGCGTTCGACTCGAATTCGTCCCGGATCATGGCCTCGAACTCCGGCAGCGTCAGCGACAGCGGATCCGCTCCGGTTTTGATGATCTTCTCGCGCACGTCGGGCGCGTTCACCGCGGCGTTGAATTCGCGGTGCAGGCGCTGGACGATGTCGCGTGGCGTCCTGGTAGGCATCAGCGCGCCGACCCAGAAATTGTAATCCGAGTTCGGATAGCCCGCCTCGACGGTGGTGGGCAAGTCGGGGAAGAGCGAGCTCCTCTTGGGCGAGCCCACGGCGAGGGCGCGGATCTTGCCCTCCTTCAGGTTGGCGCGCACCTGAAACGGAAGCGCGAAATAGAAGTCGGCGCGGCCCGTCAGCACTTCCGTGAACGCCTCCGGGGCGCCCTTCATGTGCAGCCGCAGAACTTCGATACCGGCGGAAATGCGAAAGCGCTCCAGGTTCATGTGCGTCGCGCTGCCGATCCCCGCAGTGGTGCCGACGATGTCGCCCGGCTTCGCCTTGGCGGCGGCAACGAGCTCGGCTATCGATTTGTAGGGTTTCGCGGTGGGAACGATCAGCACCGTCGGTATCGTCGCCATGGTGGCGACTGGCGTGAGGTCCTTCGGGTCGAGCACCCCGGGGTTGATCAGCGGCGCCAAGGTAAAAGCCGAGGCGTAGACCATGATCGTATGGCCGTCGGGATCACCCTTGGCAACACGGGACGCGCCGACCAGCCCTCCCGCGCCGAGCCAGTTCTCGACGATCACCGACTGGCCGAGGGTTGACGTCAGTTTCTCGGCGACGATGCGCGCCATCGTGTCCGAGGCGCTGCCCGGGGTCACGCCCGAAATGAGCCGGACCGTCTTGCTCGGGAAACTTTGCGCGAGCGCGGCGCCCGTTCCAACCGCTAACGCAGCGGTGCACAGCCAGAAGCCCTTCATCAATCTCCGCATGATTTCATCTCCTCAAAAACTTTCAGACCTTCGGCAGCCCGAACTGGCCGGCGAGCCAGTCGGCCGTACGGCTGCGATAGCGATACGGGCGGTTGTTGGCATTGTGCCCGCCGTCCTCGACGATAAGCAACTCGACCGGCCCGGAGACGCTCCTGGCGAGCTGCTCGCCGTGCGATGCGGGCACCAGGCGGTCCTGGCGTCCAGTCACGATGAAGATCGGGCAGGTGATTTTCGCCGCTGCGTCCTTCATCGTCAATGTCCCCGCGTGACGCAGCGCTTCCGCTTCCGTCTTGCAATGGCTGCGCACGCGGAACGCCTCGCGAGTAAGCACCGGGAGCCCCGCCCAGATTTCCTTCCATTCGAACGGCCCGGAGAGCGCAATGCAGGCGCGAATGCGCTTTTCGTAGGCGGTGGCGCGCGGCGCGTAGTAGCCGCCCAGGCTCACGCCCCACATGGCGATCCGCTCCGGGTCGAGATCGGAGCGTTTCTCGATCCAGTCGCAGGCTGCGCGCGCAGCGCGCTCGTAGTCGCCGCAGATCGCAATGTCGTACTCGGCTTCGCCCTGCCCCGGACCGTCGATCGCGAGGATTGCGACGCCCCGCGCAAGGAACGGCTCCTCGTAGGCGTGCAGTTCCTCCTTGGTCGAGTCGAGACCCGGCGCCATGATGAGCACCGGGGGACGCGTCGGAGATTGAAGGGGACGCCGCAGCACGCCGTAGAGGGTTTTGCCCTCGAAGGGAATCGCAACGCGCTCGCCCGGCGGACGCATCAGCGGCAGCGCGTCCTTGTAGCAATCGACCGAGCGCAGGTGCGCCTCGCGCATCTGCTTTGGGTCGTGCACGAAAACGAACTTGGCGAAGTGGTAGTACATCGAGGCGCGCACCAAGTGCTCGCCCGCGGTCAGCTTGTGCCCTTCCCCGAGCGCTTCGCGCCCGAGCACCTCGTGAACCTTCGCGCGTTCACACCAGGCGCGGCACCAGTCCTCCCAGCGCTCGATTCCGACAGTGACTTCCTCGAAATCGGCGAGCAGCACGCCATTCGATACGAAGCGCGGCGCCCAGTGCGCGATCGCCGCGGCGACGCGTGGGTCGGAGGATTTTTTCGTTGCGACTTCGGACATGATGGGCGACGCCGCTCAGACTAAGGTCAGATCAGGTCCGAGTCCAGAGGTTTAGATGACCCGCTCTTCGTAGACTGCGCGACAGTCCATTTCAAACTCAAAATCTTCGACGACCGGCCGGGTGAAGTGCCAGGTCAGTCCGGATCGGGCCGCGCCGCGCACGATGATTTCGTCGACGAGAAACGAGTGCAGGTTGTGAACCGTGTACGCCTGCGTCGCCGTCACGTCGGCCCAGGAATGCCCGAGAGCGGCGAGTCGGAGTTCCAGTTCTCCGAGTACAAAACGGGCCTTCTCGCGCAGTCCCGAGGGACTCACGTCACCACGCCGGATGATGGCTTCCGGCCCCATGCCATCGGGCGCGTCCCAGGCTCCCGCCAGCACGAACGAGCGCGGAGACGCCGTGTCCTGGACGGTGTAGGAGAATGAGTGGAAGGAAGGCTCGGAAGGCGGGTCGAAAATCGGACACAAATTGCACCGTGTGACCGGATTGGTAACGCCGTCGTAGATCTTCCAGCGCGCCAGTGTGGCTATGTAGAGTTCGTTGAACGAGCGAAAACCGGAAATGGATGGATACGGCGCAGGCGAACGAAGTTCGCAGGAGCAAAACGCAGTGGTCGGCCGGCCGGCATCCTTGAGAACCTGTTCGATGCGCGCGAACCCTTCGGCCAGCGGCGCGGGTCGTCTGAACTGTACGCGCTGAATCCGAAAACCCGGCATGGCTGCGACGGCGCGCGAGTAGGGCAGCACACCGGGCACGAAGCGGTAGTTGCCTGGACCGAATGCAGCGACGGGATACATTCTATCGGCTCCTTTCGCGTTACTTTCCAAGGCGGTTAGCAGCGTTGGACCATAGCATGCTCCTCGCCCGTTCAACAATCTGCGCCCGGCAGAAAAAACAAACCCCTCCGAAGAGGGGTTTGAGCGGGTGACTACTTGGGTGCGCGTGCCGGCTTCCTTCAGTTTGCGGCGAAGCAATAAAAGAGGCCGTTGCCACCGGTGGATACAAGGTTTTCCTGACTGCAGCCGCGCGAGCCATGCGAGGAGTTCCAGGACTTCATATGGCGGGTGTCCTTCAACCCGATCAAGTCATGGTGGCCGACGATCGCCGAGCCTTCGCCGCTCTTGGTCCAGTTGCCGCAGGTCGTATCGCCGCCCGCCGTCGAGAAATTCCCGGCCGGGTCCGATCCCGTCAGGATATCGTGCTGGTTCGGCGTGTCCCCGCGACCCTTGACCATCTCGCCCTTCTCGGTCAAGGCGGTCTGCTTGTTGAGGTTGCCGCTGCTGGAATGCAGCTCGTTCACGTTCTTCGCCACCACCACGCCCTTGGCGTTCTGCCACGGACCCTTGCCGATGCGATCGCGCGCATTCGCGCCCGCGTCGCCGCCCGGCAATGTCGTGCTCAGGTACGCGCGCCAGTTCGCCGCTTTCGCGCCGGCCGCCTTCGCGAGCGCCCCGCAATGCGTATCGGCGCCGTCAAGGCCGCCGAGATCGGCGCCCTTGCCCGTGCCGGCGCTGGTCACGAAGAACGTCATGTTTGCCTGCTGGGCCTGCACGACGGATGTCATACCGGCTGCGACTGCCGCGACGCAAATACTTGCTGCCGAGATTCTGGAAAGATTCATCTGAACTCCTCTGATTTATGGATTTGAACTCATGTGGAAAACGCCGGCCGGATTATAGGCCAACGTGCTGCCGATCGGCGAACACATGGCGGTAGACAGTTATTCCGTTCATCATCAAGCCGCAGCCCGATTGATTACTTCGCGGAAGCGCGTTTGACGCGATAAGACGTGACGGGCTGCGCCACCCGTTTAACACCCTTTTCATCCGACTCGAACACCACCCGCACGCGTACGAGTTTGTTCGCCGCAGCGAACTCAAACCGCAGCTCGGGCACTGGAGGGTCGCAGCGGGACTCCCGTCAGGCGCTGAAGTTCCTCGAAGGCGAGGCTGGCGACGAGGCGGTCCGCCTGCAGGCCGCCCGGCGTCACATCGATCACAGCGAGGTCGGTATAGATGCGCTTGACCACACCGATCCCGGTAAGCGGATAGGTGCAGCGGCTCACGATTTTCGACCGGCCTTCCTTGGTGAGATGCTCCATCATCACCCAGACGTTCTTTGCTCCTACGGCGAGGTCCATCGCACCGCCGACGGCGGGGATCGCGTCGCCGCCGCTGTGCCAGTTGGCGAGGTCGCCTTCCACCGAGACCTGGAACGCGCCCAGCACCGCGATGTCGAGGTGCCCGCCGCGCATCATCGCGAAGGAATCGGTGTGGTGGAAGTACGCGCCGCCGCTGAGCAGCGTCACCGGCTCCTTGCCGGCGTTGATTAGGTCCGCGTCTTCCTGGCCTGGCGCAGGCGCCGGGCCCATGCCGAGAATGCCGTTCTCGCTGTGCAGAAAGATCTCGCGGTCTCTAGGCAGGTGGTTGCCGACGAGCGTCGGCATGCCAATGCCAAGATTCACGTACGAGCCCTCCGGAATGTCCTGCGCGATGCGCCTGGCGATCTCGTCGCGGGTGAGATTCGTGTAGCTCATCGCCCCGCCGCCCGGGTCGATATGCCCCGCGTGACGCCGCCAGCGGGCACCTTGCGCTCTTTCCGCGCGACCTTCACCACGCGCGTCACGAAGATGCCCGGCGTCACGATGCATTCCGGATCGAGCTCTCCCAGCTCGACGATCTCGTACACCTGCGCGATCGTGACCTTCGCCGCGCTCGCCATGGTCGGTCCGTAGTTGCGCGCGCTCTTCCTGTACACGAGATTGCCCCAGCGGTCGCCGCGTTCGGCTTTCACCAGCGCCACGTCGCCGTAGAGCGGGTACTCGAGCACCTGTCCCTTTCCGTCGATCACGCGCGTCTCCTTGCCCTTTGCGAGGTCGGTTCCGTAGCCCGTCGGCGTGAAAAAGGCGCCGATCCCGGCGCCCGCGGCGCGCATGCGCTCGGAGAGCGTGCCCTGCGGCACCAGCTCGAGCTCGACCTTGCCGCTGCGGAAAGCCTCCTGGAAATGGTGCGAATCGACCTGCCGAGGGTACGAGCAGAGGAGCTTGCGCACGCGACCGGCCTTAAAAAGCGCCGCGATGCCGATCTCGCCGTTGCCTGCGTTGTTGTTGACGATCGTCAGCTCCTTCGCTCCCTGTGCGATGAGCGCGTCGACCAGCTCCTCGGGCACACCCGCGCCGCCGAAGCCGCTTATGAGAACCGTCGAGCCGTCGCGCACGTCCGCGAGCGCGGTTTCGACCGAGGGGAGGATCTTGTCGATCACCTCTTTCGCTCCATGTTCCTTCCGCCGTTTCGAACTGATTTTATACCGCGCACCATGATAGCGCGGGCATCCGCGAATTCGCACCGTTTGAGGGCGCGCGCCTTCCTGTCCAGAGGGGTCAATTCTCAGTCGCCCGCATGGAGGCGCCGGTATTCCTGCGCCTGTGCGCGGCGTGGCGCTCGGGCGATATCGCGGGGGCGGCGCGATGGAACGCCTTTTTTCTGGCGAGCCGGGAGACCGCCGAGCTGCGCGCCGAAACCGCGCAGATGGGCTACTCGCTCGAAAAACTCCTTGCCGCGCTGGGCGCGGGCGAAGCGCGCATCGAAGAGATCTCGTTCCCGGCTGCGTTCGCGCATGCGGTCATCGCCTGGGACCTCGACCCGGGCGATGCCCTGGTCGCCTACCTGTGGGCCTGGCTCGAGAACCAGGTGATCGCGGCGGTCAAGTTAGTGCCCCTCGGCCAAACCGAGGGCCAGAGCCTGTTGCTCGCGCTCGGCGAGCGGCTGGACGCAGCCGCTGCCCGCGCCGGCGCGCTGGCGGACGACGAGCTCGCGAATTTCGCGCCGGGGTTCGCGCTCGCGTCCTCCCGCCACGAAACGCAGTACAGCCGGCTGTTCAGATCGTGACGGAGCGTCCCACTCAAGGCGCCCGCTCCGGGAGCGCCCAGGCGTTGCGCATGGGCATTGGCGGGCCGGTCGGCTCGGGGAAAACGGCGCTCACCCTCATGCTGTGCCGCGCGCTGCGCGACCGCTACGAAATCGGCGTCGTGACCAACGACATCTATACCGAAGAAGACGCGCAATTCCTGGTGCGCAACCACGCGCTCGCGCCCGAGCGCATCATCGGGGTCGAGACCGGCGGCGGCCCGCACACCGCGATCCGCGAGGATGCGTCGATCAACCTGGAGGCGGTGGCCCGCCTGAACCGGCGCTTCCCGGACCTCGACTTCATCATCATCGAATCGGGCGGAGACAACCTTGCCGCCTCCTTCAGTCCGGAGCTCTCCGATCTCACGCTCTATGTGATCGACGTCGCCGCGGGCGACAAGATCCCCAGAAAAGGCGGACCGGGCATCACCAAGTCCGATCTGCTCATCATCAACAAGATCGACCTCGCGCCGCTGGTGGGGGCGTCACTGGAAGTCATGGAGCGCGACGCGAAAAAAATGCGCGGCGGGCGCCCGTTCGTCTTCTCGAACCTGAAGACCGGGCAGGGGCTCGATTTCATCGTCCGCTTCATCGAAAGAGAAGGCTTGCTTTTGTCGCCTGCCTGACGGCGCGCTGCGGGATGATGCCCCGGCGGCTAGAATGACGGCTTCGATCTTCGCACGGGAAAGCTATGCCGAGAAAACGCCCCGAAGAGCTGCGCAGCCACCGCTGGTACGGCGTGGGCGATCGCAAGACCTTCGATCACCGTTCGCGCACCGCGCAGATGGGCTACGACAAGAGCGATTACGAGGGCAAGCCCGTGATCGCCATCATCAACACCTGGAGCGACATCAACGCCTGCCACTCCCACTTCCGCCAGCGCGCCGAGGAAGTGAAGCGCGGCGTGTGGCAGGCGGGCGGATTCCCGGTGGAAATGCCCGCTATCACGCTCTCCGAGCCGTTCCAGAAACCCTCCACCATGATGTACCGCAACCTCCTCGCGATGGAAACGGAGGAACTGCTGCGTTCGTATCCGGCCGACGGCTGCGTGCTCATGGGCGGCTGCGATAAGACGACGCCGGCGCTCGTCATGGGCGCGCTTTCGATGGGGCTGCCGATGATTTTCATGCCCGCCGGGCCGATGCTGCGCGGCAACTGGCACGGCCAATTCCTCGGCTCGGGCAGTGACGCGCGCAAGTACTGGAATGAGCTGCGCGCAGGCACCATCACCGAGCGCGACTGGCAGGAGATAGGGGACGGCATTGCGCGCTCCCCCGGGCACTGCATGACCATGGGGACAGCCTCGACCATGACTTCAGCCGTGGAGGCGCTCGGTCTCGCGCTGCCCGGGTCGGCTTCGATCCCCGCGCCCGATTCCAATCATTCGAAAATGGCCACCGCCGCGGGCAAGCGCATCGTCGATCTCGTCTGGGAAGACGCGACGCCCAAGAGCCTGCTCACGCAGTCCTCGTTCGACAACGCCGTCACCTGCGTGCTCGCCTGCGGCGGCTCGACCAATTCGATCATTCACCTGATCGCGATGGCGCGCCGCGCCGGCATCGCGCTCGATATCGACCGCTTCGACGCGATCTCACGCAAGGTGCCGGTGATCGCCAACCTGCGGCCTTCGGGCAAGTACCTGATGGAGGATTTCTACTACGCGGGCGGACTGCGAGCGCTGCTCGCCTCGATCGGCGACCTGCTCGATCTCAAAGCCAAAACGGTGAGCGGCAGGACGCTCGGCGAGAACCTCGAAGGCGCGAAGATATTCAACGCCGACGTGATCCTGCCGCGCGAAAAAGCACTGATCGCCTCCGGCGCGCTTGCCGTGCTGCGCGGCAACCTCGCGCCCGACGGCGCCATCGTCAAGCCCGCCGCCGCCGAGCCGCGCCTGCTGCAGCACAAGGGCCGCGCGGTGGTGTTCGAGGACTACAACGACTTGCAGGCACGCATCGACGATCCCGCGCTCGACGTGGATGCGGACTCCGTGATCGTGCTGCGAAACGCTGGGCCCATCGGCGCGCCGGGCATGCCCGAGTGGGAAGTGCCGATCCCCAAAAAGTTGCTGCAGCAGGGAGTGCGCGACATGGTGAGGATCTCCGATGCACGGATGAGCGGCACCGCCTTCGGCTGCTGCGTGCTGCACGTCGCGCCCGAATCCTGGGTCGGCGGGCCGCTCGCGCTGGTCAAGACCGGCGACACGATCGAGCTCGACGTGCCGCGCCGGCGGCTTCAGCTCGAGATCGACGACGCCGAGATGATGCGCCGCAAGCGCCAGTGGCAGGCGCCGAAGAGAAAATTCGAGCGCGGCTACGGCGCGCTCTTCTCGCAGCACATCCGTCAGGCGAACGAAGGCTGCGATTTCGATTTCCTCGAAGGCACGGCGCCCACAGCCGAGCCCGAGATCCATTGAAACGGACCCAGCAACGGCTTCAGGAGCATCTATGACCGACGCAGTAATCGTATCCACCGCCCGCACGCCGCTGTGCAAGTCCTGGCGCGGCGCGCTCAACATGACCCACGGCGCCAAGCTCGGCGGCCACGCAATCCGTCACGCGATGGAGCGCGCCGGCGTCGATCCGGCCGAGGTCGAGGACGTGATCCTCGGCTGCGCGCATCCCGAAGGCGCGACCGGCGGAAACATCGCGAGGCAGAGCGCGATCCGCGCGGGCTGCCCGGTCACGACCTCGGGCGTGACCGTCAACCGCTATTGCTCCTCGGGCTTGCAGACGATCGCGATGGCGGCGCAGCGCGTCATCGTGGACAAGGTTCCGGTGATGGTCGCGGGGGGTGTCGAGTCGATCTCCTGCGTGCAGAACGAGATGAACCAGCACATGGCGCAGGACGAGTGGCTGGTGCGGCACATGCCCGCGATCTACATGCCGATGCTGCAGACCGCCGAAATCGTGGCGAAGCGCTACGGCATAGCGCGCGAGCGCCAGGACGAATTCGGCGTCCAGAGCCAGCAGCGCGCCGCCGCCGCGCGTTCGGCCGGCCGCTTCGATGCGGAAATCTTCCCGATAACTGTGAGGATGCAGAAGGCCGACAAGGAGACCGGAAAAAGCTGGATCGAGGAAGTCACGGTGAAGCAGGACGAGGGTATCCGCGCCGACACGACCCTGGAGGGCGTCTCCAAGATCAAGCCGGCGATCGAGGGTGGAACGATCGCCGCCGGCAACGCGAGCCAGTTCTCCGACGGCGCTTCCGCCTGCGTGGTGATGGACGCGAAGCTCGCAGAAAAGCGCAACTTGAAGCCGCTCGGAATTTTCCGCGGTTTCGCGGTCGCTGGCTGCGAGCCGGACGAAATGGGCATCGGCCCGGTGTTCGCGGTGCCGCGCCTGCTCCAGCGCGCCGGACTCAAGGTGGACGATATCGGTCTGTGGGAATTGAACGAGGCGTTCGCGGTGCAGGTCATCTACTGCCGCGACCGGCTCGGCATTCCGAACGAGCGCCTCAACGTCGATGGCGGCGCGATCGCGCTTGGGCATCCCTACGGCGTGTCGGGCGCGCGCCTCGCCGGCCACGCGCTCATCGAAGGCAAGCGCCGCGGCGCAAAGCACGTCGTGGTCACAATGTGCATCGGCGGCGGCATGGGAGCGGCGGGCCTGTTCGAAGTGGTCTGACGCCGAAGGGCGTCAAACCATCCCCGCGCAAGCGGGGATCCAGCAAGATCCAGGTTGCTGCGGTGTAAAATCCGCATTCCCGAAAAGAAGAGAACCCATGCCGCTTTCCGAAGCCGAACGCAAGAAGTGCGTCGAGACGCTGCTCAACGCAGACAAAGAGAAGAAGCAGGCGGTGCAGCTCTCGATTACCTACCCCCACATCACCATCGAGGACGCGTACGCAATCTCTACCGCGGTGGCCCAGCACAAGATCAAGGGCGGCGCGAAGCTGATCGGCCACAAGGTCGGGCTCACCTCCAAGGCGATGCAGGCGTCCTCGCAGATCAACGAGCCCGACTACGGGCATCTCCTCGACACCATGATGGTCGCCGACGGCGCCAAGGTGCCGCATGCGAACTACTGCCTGCCGCGCGTCGAGATCGAGCTGGCGTTCATCCTCGGCAAGCCGCTCAAGGGGCCAGGCGTTGGGCTGGTAGACGTGCTGCGCGCGACCGAATACGTGGTGCCTGCAATGGAGATCGTCGATGCGCGCCTGCAGAACCCGCGCAAGATCTTCGACACGGTCGCCGACAACGGCGCCGCCGCCGGGATCGTCGTCGGCGGCCGCCCGATCGAACCCATGGAGGTCGACTTGCGCTGGGTCGGCGGAATCATGTACCGCAACTCCGAGATCGAGGAGACCGGGCTCGCCGCGGGCGTGCTCGGCCATCCGGCGCTCGGCGTCGCCTGGCTCGCCAACAAGCTGGGGCAGATGGGCGTGACGCTAGCCGCGGGTCACCTCGTCCTCGCCGGCTCGTTCACGCGCGTCGTGTTCGCCAACAAGGGCGACACCCTGCACGGCGACTTCGGCCCGCTGGGCGGCGTCGCAGTGCAGTTCGTCTAAGGAAATAATCTCATGACCGCAATCGGCTTTCGCATCCTCCCCATCCCGAAGCGTCCCGACAAGAAGCTCGTCGCCGAGCTCGCGAAAATGGTCACGCCGCATCTCTCCGACAGCATGGAGCGCCTGTACGCAGGCGGGCCGCAGCTTCGGCCCATGCACAACGGCGCCAAGCTTTGCGGCCCCGCGTTTACGGTGAAAACCGCGCCCGGCGACAATCTGCTCGTCCACAAGGCGATCGACACCGCGGAGCCCGGCGACGTCATCGTCGTGGACGGCGGCGGCTTCAACGACCACGCGATCATCGGCGAGCTGATGTCGGCGCGCGCCGAGCAGCGCGGCGTCGGCGGCATGGTCATCTGGGGCGCGATCCGCGACTCGGCCGAGCTGCGGCAGGGAAGCTTTCCGGTCTTTGCGAGCGGCGTCACGCACCGCGGACCGTACAAGAACGGCCCGGGCGAGATCAACGTGCCCGTCGTCATCGGCGGAATACCGGTGAATCCCGGCGACATCATCGTGGGAGACGCCGACGGCCTGGTCGCCGTCCCGCAGGAGCAGGCGGAGGAAATCCTCGCCTCGGCAAAGGCGATCCTGGTGAAGGAGGAAGGCGCGATGAAACAGATCCGTGCCGGCACCGTGGACCGCAGTTGGGTCGACAAAGCGCTCAAGGAAAAAGGCTACAAGGTCTAGTCATGGAAATTCCCGCCAACAACTTCAAGCGCGCGCTGAAAGCGCTCAAGCCGCAGATCGGTCTGTGGTGCAGCCTTTCGTCGCACTACGCGACCGAGCTTCTCGCGGGCTCGGGCTTCGACTGGCTGCTGCTCGACACCGAGCACTCGCCGAACGACCTCGAGTCGGTGCTCAAGCAGCTCCAAGCGGCGGCACCCTATCCCACCCACGCGGTCGTGCGCGTGCCGTGGAACGACATGGTGACGATCAAGCGGTTTCTGGATATCGGCGCGCAGTCGATCCTCATTCCTTACGTGCAGAACGCCGAGGAAGCGCGCAATGCCGTCGCCTACACGCGCTATCCGCCGGCAGGCGTGCGCGGCGTGGCGGGCGGGACGCGCGCGACGCGCTTCGGCCGGGTGAAGGACTACGCCAAGCGCGCGCATGAGGAGATCTGTCTCCTGGTGCAAATCGAGACCCAGCAAGGGCTCGACAACCTGGAGAAAATCGCGGCGGTCGAAGGCGTGGACGGCGTCTTCATCGGCCCGGCCGACCTGCACGCCTCGCTCGGCTATCCGGGTGAGACGAACAATCCGAAAATCGTGCCGATCATTGACGACGCCATTCGACGCATCCGGAAATGCGGAAAGGCGCCGGGAATCCTGACCGGGGTCGAGGCCGACGCGCGGCGCTGGCTCGACTGCGGCGGTCTGTTCGTCGCGGTCGGGGCGGACGTCGGCGTGCTTGCGCGCGAGACGGAGAAGCTCGCCCAGAAATTCAAGTCCTCATAATCCGGACGCGAAGCGCCGGATTATCTCCGCGCGATCAAGGCGGACGCTGCGCGCCGCTTATCGCGCGAAACACTCCGTCGAGATTTCTTGTACGGGGTCTCGTCCGAGACACCCGTCAACGCAGCGCGGTCATGAAGTCCAGGATCTCCCGCCCGAGCAGCTCCTCGCCGGAGTTGAAGTGCGCGACCATGGAGATGTGATTGTGGTTGCGCAGACGCAGGAATCGGGGCGCCTTGCCGCGCGCCGCAGCGAGCTTCCAGAAGAATTCCGCGCCGTAGACGTCGAGAAGGGGGTTGTCGAATTCCGCGATGGCAATCATCACCGGCAGCGCGCAGCGCGCGGCCCAGGTGACGGGCGAGCGCTCGTCGTACTTCGATGCGTCCTCTCCGAAATAGGCCCGCACGCCCGCCGCGTTGGGGTTGTCGGGGCGCGCGTCGGCGCGCAAGCGGCCGCTCAGGAGCACGATGGCGCGAACGCCCCCCGAGGGCTTGGCGCCCGCGTCCGGGTCGCAGGCGTACGTCGCGACGTGCGTCGCGCCCGACGAGTGGCCGATCAGGAAAATCCGTTCGGGATCGCCGCCGAACTCGGCCGCATGCCTGCCTACCCACTCCACGGCGGCGGCGACGTCCTGCGCGCCCGCGGGAAACGCCGCCTCGGGCGCGAGCCTGTATTCCATGTTGACGCCGAGGCAGCCGTTGCGCGCGAAGTAGTACAGGACGTTGGCGTAGATTTCGTCGTTCACGCGCTTGTCCCCGCGGACGAACGCGCCGCCGTGCACGAAGATCACGACCGGCATCGGGACCTTGCCCTGCGGGCGATAGATGTCGAGGCGCTGCCGGGGATGCTCGCCGTAGGGCCGCTCGTTTTCGACGCTGACGCCCGACTTGGGCGATCGCGCGAGCAGCGGCGCGTAGGCCGCGAGCACGATATCGCGATGCTTCTGGATATCGACGCCCCATACGGGGCCGATCGCCGCCATCTGCAGGCGCACCGCCTCCGGCAATGCGCTCATCTCGACCGATGCGAGGGATTTGTCCACGTTCAGAGTCTAGCAGCGTTCAGTACCGGGCTCGCCGCGGTCGGACGGCATGATGTTGTTGGCGAAGCTACGCTTGACCTGGCTCGCTCGGGTCGCGCATGATTCGCCGGCAATCATGAGGGTAGCTCTCGCCAGGGTAGGTCTGCTGCTTTTCGTCTTGTTCCTTTGGGAGCTCCTGTGGATGTGGGGGCTGCCGGCTTACGTCCTGGGGCCTGTGGAGATCCTCACGCACTTCTTCACCGCACTCGGCTCGGGCGAGCTCTATTCCCACATCGGCGCAAGCCTCGTGCGCTCGCTGCCTGGCTTCGTCATCGGCACGCTGCTGGGAATCGCCTTCGGCCTCGCGGCCGGCATCGCGCGCGGATTCGACCGGATGCTCAGCCCGGTGATCTTCCTGACCTACCCGGTGCCGAAGATCGTGATGCTGCCCCTGTTCATGCTCTGGTTCGGGATCGGCGATGTCTCCAAGATCCTGATCATCGCCCTGGCTTGCTTCTACCCGATGTTCATCAACGCCTACTACGGCGCCAAGGCCACGCCGACGATCCTGGTATGGTCCGGTCTCAACATGGGCGCGGGGAGGTGGCGCATCTTTTTCAGAGTGGTCGTGCCGAGCGCCCTGCCGCTGATCTTCGCCGGCATGCGCGTGTCGCTCGCGCTCTCGTTCATCGTCATGTTCGCCACCGAAATGATCAACGCCCGCTCCGGGCTGGGGCACCTGATCCGGGAGGCGGAGAACAGCTTGCGCTTTGACCTCATGTACGTCTCGCTGCTCAGCATCGCCATCCTCGGCTATGCTGGCGACCGGCTGCTGCGCCTGAGCCGCGAGCGCGTGCTCGCCTGGCAGGAGAGCAGCGCATGAGGCGGCTCGCGCCCTTCCTCCTGATCGGCGTCGCGCTGCTCGCCTGGGAGCTTACGGCCCGCAGCGGCAGGTGGAGCCCCCTTCTGTTCCCGTCGCTCGCGAACATCGCGCACGAGTTCGTGCAGTTCGTGTCGCGCGCCGACCGCCTGCTCGAGGCCTGGGTCTCGCTCACCCGGGCGCTCGGCGGCTTCGCCCTGGCGGCGCTGGCGGGAGTCGTCATCGGAATGCTGATGGGACGCTCCGCCTTAGCCGCCGCCCTGCTCGATCCGCTGTTCTCTGGAACCTATGCGGTGCCGAAGCTGGCGCTGTTCCCGATCTTCATCTTCGTGTTCGGCATCGGCAGCCTGTCGAAGGTCGCGCTGATTTTCCTGGAGTGCCTCTACCCGATCGTGATCATCACCGCGCAGGGGGCGCGCAGCGTCAACCGCGTGCTCCTTTGGTCGGCGCAGAACATGGGCGCCTCGCGCGCCCGGATCTTCCGGCGCGTGGTCATCCCCGCCACCGCGCCGTTCATCTTCGCCGGGTTCCGGGTGGCGCTGCCGGTAGCGATGATCGTGGTGATCATCACCGAGATGATCAGCTCGGCCGACGGGCTCGGCTATTTGGTGATCTACTCGCTCGCGTCGCTGAAGACCGACCGCATGCTCGCGGTGGTAGTGGCGATCGCGCTGCTCGGCTGGCTGATAGACCGTGCGCTCGTCCTGCTGCGCGACCGCTTGGTATACTGGGAAAAGCTCGAAACCTACTATGTCTGATAGGAGAACCTCATGAAGCGATCCCCCTATTTCCTCGTTGCGCTGCTCGCGGTCACCGCGTCGAGTGCTTTCGACGCCATGGCGCAGGAACCGCCGCTGATCCGCTTCGGCCGCGGTTTCGCCGCCGAGGAGCAGGTCTGGCTGATGAGCGCTCGTCCCGACCTGACCCCGAACCAGGGCAAGCAATACCAGCTCAAGCAGATCCTCTTCCAGGCCAATCCCGAGCGCTTCCAGGCCTTCCTCGCGGGCGAGCTCGACGCCGGCACCGCGCCGGGCCTGGCGGTGATCTTCGCTCGTGCGCAGGGCGTCGACATGAAGATCGTCGCCAGCGTCTGCCTGGAGGCCGCTGGCAAGGAGTGGTTCAGCACTACCTACATGGTCAAGGACGACGGGCCGATCAAGTCGGTCAAGGACTTGAAGGGCGGCACCATCGGCGTGGTCGGGATCAAGACCGCCACCGACCTGTGGGCGCGCGCCGGGCTGCTCAACGCCGGCCTCGCCCCGGACAGGGACACCAAGGTGTTCCCGCTGGGCTTTCCCGCGATGGGCGATGCGGTGCGCACCGGCAAGGTCAGCGCCGGCACCTTCGTCGAGCCGTTTTATTCGGCCGAGGTGGCCAAGGGCGGGCTGAGAAAGCTCTTCACCGCAGTCGAAGCGGTCGGCTACGACCACGAGCTGCTCGATATTTGGTTCGGCGAGAAGTTCCTCAAGGCGCAGCCCGGCGCGGTACGCGCCTTCCTCGCCGATTACGTGGCGGTGACGAAGTATTACCTCACCAACACAGCGCAGGCCAAGCGCGACCTGCACAAGGCCGGGTTCGTGCGCACGCCGCTGGAGATCTACCTCAAGAACTCCGACTGGAAGCGCGATCCCGATGCCCGCATCAATGTCGAGAGCCTGAAGCGGCTCGCCGAGCTGATGGCGGGCAAACTGCAGTGGCTGGAGAAGCCGGTGAGGGTCGAGGAGATGGTCGACCAGGGGTATCTGCCGCGATAGCTACCGCTTCGCGCTGCCGGATTCGCTGCGGATCAGGTCCCAGATGTAATTCCGGTACTCATGGCACTGGGCTGACTTCTTGATGGTGAGGTCGCGCGGCCTCGGCAGCGCGATCGGCACCTCCTCCCTGATCCGCCCTGGGCGAGCGGTGAGAACGACGACGCGGTCGCCCAGGTAGACGGCCTCCTCGATGTCGTGAGTGACGAAGACGATCGTCTTGCCGGTCTGCCCCCACAGGCGCGTCAGCTCCTCCTGCATCACCTCGCGGGTCTGCGCGTCGAGCGCGCCGAAAGGCTCGTCCATCAGCAGCACCTTGGGATCGAAGGCGAGCACCCGGGCGAGCGCCACGCGCTGTTTCATCCCTCCCGAGAGCTCCGCAGGGAGGTGATTGTGGAACTCGGCTAGACCCATCATCTCCAGGTACTTGCGGACCACGGCCTCGATTTCCGCTTTAGGAACGCCTTGCGCCTCGAGGCCCCAGGCGACGTTCCCGGCCACGGTGCGCCACGGGAAGAGCGCGAATTCCTGGAACATCATGCCGCGGTCCGGGCCCGGCCCGTTCACCTCCTCGCCATGCACCCGGATGCTGCCGCTCTCGGCCTTGATGAAGCCGCCCATGATGTGAAGAAAGGTGCTCTTGCCGCACCCGCTCGGCCCGATCACCGTCACGAACTCCCCTTCGCGGACGGCGAATCGCTCCACGTCGAGGACCTCCAGCGGCCGGCCGTTCTTGTTGTAGACCTTTCTGACGCCGGAAGCCTCCAGCGCGATCGCGCTCATCGGGCCTCATTCCGCCTTGGTCGGTCAGCCGTGGCCCGACAGGTCGAACTTCACGCCCGCGAGGGTGTACTTCTTCTCGAAGAAGATCCGGCCGCCGAGCTTGGACAGATCGACCTTGGGCGGAGGCTGAGGCGTGGCGCCGATGTCCTTGACCCGGGCCTCCGCCGATTCGAGATCGTCGACCTGCACGCCGAAGTGGTCGAGCCCGTAGCCTTCGGGATAGGGATTCGGATTCTGCTTGGTGCGCTTCCAGCACACGATCGCGAGATTGATGTACCCGTCGGTGAGATACACCTCGCGCGCCAGGTCGCTGTCGCCGCGCCCGATCTCCTCGAGGCCCAACGCCTGCTTGAAGAGCTCGGCGGTGACGAAGGGATCCTCCGCAATGATGGCGATGTGCCGAATTTTTCCCATGCGATGCTCCTTTCGGTTAGACCGGGAAGGCGAGCAGCCGCTCGAGATCCGCCATCGTCTTGTCCTCGTTGCGGCTCGCCCGGTGAATGCGAAGATTCCTGAACCAGCAAGCAATCGGATTCGACTGCTGTCCTGCGTCGCCGACCTCGCGGGAGATTCGCATCACCGACTCCACCCGCGGTTTGCGGCGCCTCACGTAATTCTCCAGAGCCTGCTCCAGTCGCTGTGCGCCGCGCTGCGCCGACGCGAGCTGCTCGGCCAGCACCGCCGCGTCTTCCATGGCCATTCCGGCGCCCTGGCCGATGTTGGGAGTCATCGCGTGGGCCGCGTCGCCGAGCAGGACCACCCTGCCCCGCGCCCACTGATCGAGCCAGATTTCCTCGATCTCCGTGGAGATGATCTCATCCGGGGACCGGACCTGGGACAGTACGCGCCTCACCCGCTCGTCGGAGAACTGTCTGAACAGCTCGCGAAACCGGTCCGCGCTGTCGAGGAGTGGAGGCCCCTCGCGCGGCGAATTGAACGTGGTCCACACGTACAGCCGTTTCTCCGAGACCGGGACCAGCCCGATGCGCTGGCCACGGCCCAGGAACTCGGTGAAGTTCCGGGTCCCGGCGACATTATCCACGAGCAACCGATGCGATCGGTACCCCATGTAAAAAGGCTCGATCTCGCCGAATGCATGTCGCCGCACCTGCGAGTGAATCCCGTCCGCGCCAATCAGGAGGTCCGCCTCGAAGACTCCGCTCCGCTCCGTCTCGAGGCGGACCCGGTCGGGCGTGAGATCGATGCTCTTCACGGCGACCCCGAAGTGCACCGCCTCCTGCGGCACGCCGCGGTAGAGCACGTCGAGCAGGTGCGCACGGTGCACCAGCGCGCCCGTCGAGAGCTTGCCGGAGTCGTACAGCGGACGATAGTCGCGGACCGCAAGCAGCCTGCCGCGCTGGTCGCAGGTCTCGCGCATCAGATACGGCCAGGCGTTCGGGCGCAATGCCTCGGCCAGCCCGTTTCGCTCCAGGACGCGCATCGCGTTGGGGTTCATGATGATCCCGGCCCCGATCGGGTTCAGTTGCGCGGCCTTCTCGAGAACCGTCACGGGCAGGCCGCGGATCGCGAGCTCGCGGGCGAGGGACAGTCCGCCGATCCCGCCCCCGACGACCAGTGTCGAGATCATCGCCACCGCGACATCTTTGCCATACGCACCGATCTTAACGAAAAAATCATGACCCAGGAGGCCACGACCGCTTTTCCCCCGGGCCCTTGCCTATCGCGCGCCAAAGTAGAAGAATAATGAACGGCATTCGTTTGTCAATCGCGGCGGAGACGGTCCGGGAGCGCCGCGCCGCAGAGTTCGGAGAGCACATGGGGATGTTCGGCCGCGAGCAGCTGGCGATAATGGTCCGGCCCGACCGGGTGCACCGCGCGCTGTACTCCGACCCGGCGATTTTCGAATTGGAAATGCAGCGCGTGTTCGGGCGCGCCTGGCTGCTCCTCGGGCACGAGAGCCAGATTCCGGCAGCCGGGGATTTTTTCACCACCCGCATGGGACGCGAGCCGGTGATCGTCGCGCGGCACGCCGACGGCTCGGTGAAGGTCTTCATCAACCGCTGCAGCCACCGCGGCAGCACGGTGTGCGAGGAAGCGAGCGGCCACTGCGCGGAATTCGTGTGCCCCTATCACGGCTGGACCTACCGCACCGACGGCAGCTTGCGTTTCATACCGCTCGCCCAAGGCTACGGGCCGGAGGTCGAGAGAAAGAAGGGCGAGTTGGGTCTCGTCAATCTGCCGCGGGTCGAATCCTACCGCGGCTTCCTGTTCGCATCGCTCGCTGCGGACGGCCCAACGCTTTCCGACTTTCTCGGCCCCATGAAGGCCTCGTTCGACGACATGGTCGACCGCGCTCCGGACGGAGACGTGGAAGTCGCGGGCGGCGTGTTCAAGCACGCGTATAACGGAAACTGGAAGCTCGTGCTCGAGAATCATCTCGACGGCCTGCATCCGAATTACGTGCACGCCTCCTCGGTGCAGGCCGCGCGCGACGCGCCCGATCCGGCCCAGCCGGAGAAATACGCGGACATCGCGATCCGGCAGATGCGCCAGAACGGCGCGCCGGAAGCGGTCTGGGAAGCGATCGGTATCTGGGCGACAGACTTCGGCCACGGCTATCTGGGCGATTACCACTCGGACAGCCGGCTCGTGGTCGGCCTGGACAATCCGGTGTTCGCCGACTACCGCCGGCGTTTGGAGCAAAAGATCGGCAAGGAGCGCGCCGCGAAGGTGCTGGGCGTGACGCGCTGGAACTCGATCATCTACCCGAACTGCTCCTTTATGGGCCAGTTCCGGCAGCTGCGCATCGTGCATCCGCTCGCGGTCGACCGCACCGTGGTCTATACCTATTCGTTTCGCCTCAAGGGTGCGCCCGCGCAGATGTTTCGAGACACCGTCGCCTTCGCCAACGTCGTGAACGGAACCGCGTCATGGGTCCTGACCGACGACCTGGAAGTCTACGAGCGGGTGCAGAAGGGGCTCGCCGCGCAGGCGAGCGACTGGGTCTATGTAGCACGCGGCCATGGCGGAGACGCGGACGACTCCGGGGGGACGCGCCGCGGCGCGACCGGCACGAGCGAGCTCCATATCCGCAGCCAGTTCGCCGCCTGGCTGCGCTACATGACGGCCCAGTAGCAGCGGCATGGGCGCGATCGAAAACACCGGCGCAGTGAACGATGCCACGCTGAGCGAGGCGGAGCGATTCCTGTTCCGCGAGGCCTGGCTGCTCGATCAGCATCGCTTCGACGAATGGCTCGATCTCTTCACCGAGGACGCGACCTACTGGGTGCCGCTCGAGCGCGGCCAGAGGGATCCCTGGAACACGGGCTCCATCATTTTCGACGACCGGACGCTGCTCGAAATCCGCGTGCGCCAGCACGCGCATCCGCGCGCGCATGCGCGACTGCCTTCCGCGTCCACTGTGCACCAGGTGGGCAACGTGATGATCGTCGAGGACCGCGGCAACGAGCTCCGGACCGCGTCCTCACTCGTCTTGATCGAATACCGCAAGGAACGCCAGCGCGTTTTCGGCGCTTCGGTCGAGCACCGGCTGCGGCGCACGCCGGCCGGGCTCCGAATCGCCGCCAAGCGCGTGGATCTCGTGAACTCCGAAGCCGAGCTGGACGGCATCGCTTTTCTTTTCTGAAACTATAGCCAGGAGCCTCGGCTTGGCCGTTGCTTGGGGCGGCAACTGCGGCCTTTCTGCGTTCGGCATGCGAATCGGGGTTTTGTCGGGGCAGTCGGGGCATTTAGTGTGCCAAGCCTTCATAACGGATTGATCCCGTTGAAGGATGAAAAGCGTCGGCGCAGAATAGGGGTGTTCGGCACCGCGTTTCGGCGGTCGGCTTTAAGTTAGGCCCCAAGTGAGGTTTCCATGTTGATTCCCGGTCTCGAATTCATCGCCGTACTTTCAGCCGCACTATTCGCTGGGGCGGCTCTCTACATTAACGTCGTGGAGCATCCGGCGCGGATGGGTCTTGATACGCGCATGGCGGCAATGCAGTGGGCACCCAGCTACAAGCGCGCCACCTGGTTGCAAGCGCCGCTGGCGATTGTCAGCCTGCTCTGCGGCGTCGCTGTTTGGCTTCTCGGCGGTGGCGTCGGTTGGCTGGTGGCGGCCTTGCTGGTTGGAGCCGTAGTACCCTTCACCTTCGCTATCATCATGCCGACGAATCACAAGTTGCTGGCACCGGGCCGTGATCTCTCGAGTTCAGAGACCCGTGAGTTGCTGGTTCACTGGGGACAACTCCACGCCGTTCGCACCGCTCTCAGCATTGCTGGCACAGTAATTTATCTTTGGATCAAGCTTGGGGCCTAACTTTAGTTCGAGCGGACGCGCTGAAGCGCGCCGCTCAACATGACGTTGGGCATTTCGGGACGCAAGGTGTTGCAAGAAGTACTGGTCACTTCATTTTCCGTAAGACTCGAGGAGGTTAACCATGATGGTCGCCCGTTGGAGCATCGATGCGAAGTTCGGATACAAACAGAATGTGATTGACCTAATGCAGCGCTGGTTGCGGGAGATTGCGCCGCAAGCTGGGTTTAGTGCCGACAAGACGCGGTTGCTAACCGGCTCGATCGGCGCACTGGAAGCAACCATTCAGTCAGAACATCTTGTCAAGGATCTCAGCGAGCTCAACCAGGCTTGGGAAAAACTGGCGACGATAGCAGCGCATAAGCAATGGAGCAAGGATATCGAGCCGCATGTGGTGTCGGGGACAAGCCGCTGGGAAATTTTCCGCGTCTTGTGATTGCGCGAAGAACTCCAAAATCCAGCTCGAAGGCACGCTTTAGAAATCGACGCGTGATGCAGTTCCCGGTGCCCAACTAAGGACTGGGATGCCCAACCACACGCTGCAGGGACCGCTTGCCAGCGGCGCCCCTGAGCGCGAACGTTCGGCGTCAGGGGTATGCCTCTAAACAATGGCGAAAGGAGATAGCCCATGTATCCGAATGAAGCTTCCGTTCCCAACCAACTTACTCGGCGCTTGTTTCTGGCCGCGGGCGCAGCTGCCGCCGGGCTGGTCACGGTCGGTCCCGTCCTGGCGCAGCAACCGGCACCGCGCGTCAAAGGGCCGCGTGTATGGCTCGACCTGGACCAGGCAGAGCTGGACGCCGCCTACGACCAGAGTGTCTATGCGCCGAACCTCCAGCAGGTCGTCAAGCGTTACGGCACCAACAGCGACTCCCTGCGTGGGCGCCTGGGTGCGCCGCGGCGATACGCTTACGGCCCGACTCCCATCGAGGGCCTCGACGTGTACATGACTAAGCGCCCGAACGCGCCGATCAACATCTTCATCCATGGCGGCGCGTGGCGCGGAGGTCTCGCCAAGGATTACGGCTATGGGGCCGAACTGTTCGTCCACGCGGGCGCGCATTACGTGGTGCCCGACTTCATCAATGTCATGCAGGCCGGCGGCGACCTGATGCCGATGGCCGAGCAGGTGCGCCGCGCGGTCGCCTGGGTGCACCGCAATGCCCGAAGTTTTGGCGGCGATCCCGAACGCATCTACGTTTCCGGCCATTCCTCAGGCGGGCACCTTGCCGGCGTGATCCTTACTACCGACTGGGGTAAGGACTTTGACCTGCCAAGCGATACGGTGAAAGGCGGCCTGTGCTGCAGCGGCATGTTCAACTTGAAGCCGGTGCGCCTGTCGGCGCGCAGCTCCTATGTCAAGTTCACCGACGAGATGGAGCAGGCGCTGAGTTCGCAGCGCCATCTCGACAAGCTCTACGCCCCAGTGATCGTCGCCTACGGCACGCTCGAGACGCCGGAGTTCCAGCGCCAATCACGCGACTTCGCTGCGGCGGTGAAGGCGGCGGGCAAACCCGCGCAACTCCTCGTCGCCGAGGGCTACAACCACTTTGAGATCCCCGAAACGCTCGCAAATCCCTACGGTCTCTTGGGGCGCGCGGTTCTGGAACAGATGAAGCTCGGGCATGCGTGACACCAGTGCCGCCCAACCCGGCGTCACCGGATCCAATCATCGCGGGGGAAACGCGGAATGCCTGAAACCATGACTCCGAGACAGCTAGGCCCGGGGAGAAACGCCGGCATTGAGCTCTAATAGATCTTGTGTCATTCTTTTAACGTTGCTAAAGGAGGGAAAAACCATGTCTGAGCCAACGATTCGCCCTTGCCGTGCCGTGTCTTACCGCCGTTCCGCCCGCGCAATACTGGCGGGCGCCTTTGCCGCTCTCTGCCTGACTTCGTCCGCCGCGGCGCTTGCCGACGACCATGATTCGGGGAACGTTCGCGAGCTTCTGAAGATCGTCAAGAAAGCGCGACTGATCGACCTCTCTCATACCTGGGAAATCAAGTCGCCTGTCGCCGGCGTCAACCCGCCTTATTCGTTCGCGCTCAGCGCGACGCACGCCAACACGCGCGGCACCTTCGGCGACGGCGGACAGCTCTCGTTCACCTCCGAGGTCATGCACTGGAGCGGCCAACACGGCGCGCCGAGCATCGACGCGATCGGCCACATCGGGCGCGACGGAGAATTGTTCGGCGGACTCGACGCAGCGGCCTCGACCAGCAACCCTGACGGGATCGGGACAGGGACGAACCACGTGGGCGCCAACCTCGCCATCGATCAGTTTCCCGCCGACCTAATAGTGAACCGCGGCGTGCTGCTCGACGTGGCGCGGATGGTTCAGGGCGACTGGAGCCCGCTGCCTGCGGTCTTCGAGATCACCGCGGCGCACCTGGAGCAGGCGGCGAAGCGCCAACACGTGCGACTGAAGAAAGGCGACACCGTGTTCATCCGCACCGGCTGGGGTCCCTATTTCAAGTCCAATCCCGACCTCTATAAGGGAAATGATTCACCCGGACCCAGCGTCGGCGGCGCGAAATTCCTGATCGACCACGGCGCGCGCATCGTCGGCAACGACACGCTCACTTTCGAGATGCGGCCGCCCCTCGTGTTTGCGCCGAAATTCCAGGTGTTCCCCGTCCACATGCAGGTAATCAGAGACTCCGGCATCTACATCGTCGAGAACCTGAACCTCGAGGAGCTGGCGCGCGCGAAGGCGTATGAATTCGTCGTCGTGGTCCCGCCTCTGAAGATCCTCGGCGGCACCGGTTCCGCGGTGCGGATTTTCGCTCTGGTTGCGCGCGACGACGATTGATTGTTCGCGGCCTCCCCTCCTCGTTTTTGAGGAGGGGAAATTGGGACACCCGGCAAACCGTCAAGCGGCCTTCTTGCCGGATCCGCCGCCTTTCTCCGCGGCGCCCGCATCCTCGCTCTTCGCCGCTTCGTCCTTAACTTCGTGGCTGGGCGGCTTCAGCGCCTCGCGTCCCGCGGTCCAGTCTTCGCGATCGCGCACGGCGAGCCGGTACGCCTGCTCCCGCCCCGGCAGGTAGGGCTTGGGCCAGAACTGGGCCGCGTGCTGGTACCACGCCGCAGCGTGCAGCGTGAAATAGGGATCGGCGAGGTGCGGGCGCGCGAGCGCCACCAGGTCGGCGCGGCCCGAGACGACGATGGTGTTGACCTGGTCGGCGCTGGTGATGTTGCCCACCGCCATGGTGGCGATGCCGATTTCGTTGCGGATCTTGTCGGCGAACGGCGCCTGGTACATGCGGCCGTATACGGGCTTTTGATCGGGCACGACCTGGCCGGTGGAAACGTCGATGAGATCGGCGTTCTCCTGCTTGAACGCGCGAGCGAGCACAAGCAAATCCTCCTCCGACAATCCGCCCGGCGCCCAGTCGGTGGCCGAAATGCGGATCGACATGGGCTTTTCCGCAGGCCAGGCGTCGCGCACGGCGTGGAATACTTCCAGAGGGTAGCGCAGCCGGTTTGCGATCGGCCCCCCGTACTCGTCCTTGCGCCGATTCGTCAGCGGGGAGATGAAGGACGAAAGGAGGTAACCGTGCGCCATGTGCAGCTCGAGCATGTCGAACCCGGCCTCATCGGCGTATAGCGCGGAGCGCACGAAGTCGTCCTTGATCCTGTCCATGTCCGCCTGCGTCATTTCACGCGGGATCTGCGATTCCGCGTGATACGGCAGCGGCGATGGCGCAATCAGCTCCCAGTTGCCGGACGCGAGCGGATAGTCCATCCGCTCCCAGCCAAGCTGGGTCGAGCCCTTGCGCCCGGAGTGGCCGAGCTGCATGGCGAGCTTCGCCTTCGACTGGGCGTGGCAAAAAGCGACGATGCGCTTCCAGGCGTCGCGTTGCTCTTGGTTCCAAAGGCCCGTGCATCCGGGCGAGATGCGCGCCTCGGGCGAAGTACAAGTCATCTCGACGAACACCAGCCCCGCGCCGCCGATCGCGCGGCTGGCGAGGTGCACCAGGTGCCAGTCGTTGGGCATGCCGTCCACCGCCATGTACTGGTCCATGGGCGAGACGACCACGCGGTTCTCCAGGCGCATGCCGCGCAAGGCGAACGGCATGAACATCGGCGGCGGCGGATTGCTCACGTCTACGTCGAAGCCGCGCGCCCTCACCCGGCTCGCGAACCAGCGCGTGACGTCCTCGAGGAACCTCGAGTCGCGCAGCCGCACGTTCTCGTAGGTGATCTGCTTCGAGCGCGTCATCACGCCGAAGGCGAACTGCAGCGGATCCATGCCCCAGTAGCGGCGCATGTTCTCGAACCAGGCGAGCGACACGTCGGCGGCGTGCTGCGTCTTCTCGACGTCCTCGCGCCGCTGCGCGCCGTAGCGCGCCAGCGCCGCTTTCACGCCGCCCTCCCCGCCGCTTTCATCGCGCAGCGCGCCGAACAGCGCGATCGCGTCTTCCATCGCAAGCTTGGTACCCGAGCCGATGGAGAAATGCGCCGTGGCCTTGGCGTCACCGACGAGCACGACGTTGCCCATCACCCAGGTGGCGTTGCGTATGCTCGGAAAATTGCGCCACTGCGAGCTGTTCGCGATCAACCTGTGGCCGTCGAGCTCCTCGGCGAACAGGCGCTCGACGGCGCGCAGCATCTGCACCTCGTCCATCTTGTCGAAGCCGGAGCGCTCCCAGGTGTCGGCGTTGGTCTCGATGATCCAGGTGCTCGCGTCCTTTTCATACTGGTAGCAGTGCGCGAGCAGGATGCCGTGCCGAGTCTGCTTGAAAAAATACTTGAAGGCGTCCAGAGGCTTGGTCGACCCGAGCCACACGAACTTGTTGGGCCGCAGATCGACCGTAGGCCGGAAATGTTCGCGGTACGTCTCCCGTGTCCTTGAATTGATGCCGTCCGCGGCGACGATCAGATCGCTATCGGGAAAATCCTCCACGCCCGCCTCGGTTCGGAAGCGCATCTTCACGCCGAGCTCGCGGCAGCGATGCTGCAGGAGTTTGAGCAGCGTGGCGCGCGAGCAGCCGCAGAAGCCGTTGCCGCCGCAGCGGATGGCGTGGCCCTTGTAGACGACGTCGACGTCGCCCCAGTAGGCGAAGCTGCGGCGGATGGATTCGTAGGAAGACCGGTCGTATTCGCGGAAGGCGCCGAGAGTCTCGTCGGAGAACACCACGCCGAAGCCGAAGGTGTCGTCGGCCCGGTTGCGCTCGGCCACCGCGATGTCCCAGTCCGGCCACTGCTTCTTCGCGAGAAGCGCGAAGTACAGGCCGCCCGGCCCGCCGCCGATGATGCTGATTTTCATCGTCGCGCCGTCAATCCGGAATCACCGCGGTCGCCTCGATTTCCAGGCGCGCGAGGTCCTCAACGAGCCCGCTCACCTGCACCACGCTCATCGCCGGGTAATGCTGGCCCATGAGCTCGCGGTACGCAGCGCCGACAGCCTTGAGCGAAGCGAGGTACTCGTTGCGGTCGATCACGTACCAGGTGAGACGCACGATGTGCTCCGGGCGTCCGCGCGCCTGCGCGAGCACCTCGAGCACGTTGCGCAGGGCCTGCCGGAACTGTCCGGCGAAGTCCCTCGCTTGCCACGCGCCGGCGCCGGTCCACCCCACCTGCCCGGCAATGTATACAGTGGTGCCGCCTCTGACCGCGATGCCGTTGGAAAAACCGCGCGGCTTGGCCCACGAAGGCGGCTGGAGAATCTGCATCGCGCTCACTCCTTCAATTTGAGTTCCTCCCGCACCATCTCGGTCGCCCGGGCGGTCGAGCGTGATCACCCTCAGCCACCGCCCCGCTCCCCCGTCTGTCCGGAAGGGTATTTCGACGACGCGTAGCGGACCACGAGCGTCGCCAGGGCGAGCAGGAGAATCGCTCCCGAAATCAAAACGACGCCCATGCCCGGCTCGTGATGCGCCTGCACGTCCGAGATCAGCATCCGCGTCAGCGCGGTCATCGCCACATAAATCAGAAACCGCACCGGCATGTGGTTGGTCTTGAAATAGATGCCGACCATGGCGCCGAGCTCGAGGTAGATGAACAAGAGCAGGATATCGTCGATCGACGCGTGGCCCTTCGCCGCCATCGCCAGGAAGGCCACGACCGCCGACCACACGGTGGCCGCGCCGATGGCGAACAGGGCCAGATGATGGAACGCGTCGACCAGGAGATTCCCAAGCACGTCCGCCAGGGCGTTGACACGCCCGCGAAAGTTGTCTGCCCATTGGGTTTTCATTTTTCTCTCCCCACGAAGTCCTCGCCGGGTTGGCCCGAACGATACCGTCAAGCGCGCCGCTGAGCGGGCTCGCCGCCGGAATCAACGACACCCTGGAGCAGCCGCACGAATTCGTCTTCCGGCAGAGGTTTGCTGAAAAGGTATCCCTGCATCTCGTCACATCCCAGCTCGCGCAGGAAGCGTAACTGCTCCTCGGTCTCGACGCCTTCGGCGATCACCCTGAGCCTCAGGCTGTGCGCCATGGCGATGATCGCCCGGGTGATCGCGGCGTCGTCGGCGTTTCCGGGAAGGTCCTGAATGAAGGCGCGGTCGATTTTCACGCTGTCCAGCGGAAAACGTTTCAGGTAGTTCAGCGACGAGTAGCCGGTGCCGAAATCATCGATCGAAAGGCGTATCCCCATTTTCTTCAGACCTCCCAGGAGCTTCACAGCGTGTTCCGGATCGCGCATCACCATGCTCTCTGTGATCTCAAATTCCAGCGAAGCCGGGGCGAGTTTGGTGTCGCGCAGCGTACGCGCCACGTCCTCAAGCAGGCTTGCGTGCGCGAACTGGCGTGCCGACAGGTTCACCGCGACAGTCAAGCGCGGCAGCCCCTGGTCCAGCCAGGCCTTGTTGTGCAGGCAGGCGGCCTTCAATACCCATCCGCCGATCGGAACGATCAGCCCGGTTTCCTCGGCAAGCGGTATGAACTGCGCCGGCGGGACCAGCGCCCGTGCGGGCTGCTGCCAGCGCAGGAGCGCCTCCGCCCCGGTGATGCGCCCGCTACGGATGTCGACCTTGGGCTGGTAGTGAAGGCGGAATTCGTCGCGCTCCAGGGCATGGCGCAGGTCCGACTCGAGAGCGAGGCGCTCGAGCGTATGGACATTCATCTGCACCGAATAGAACTGATAGTTGTTCCTGCCCTGCTCCTTGGCGCGGTACATCGAGATGTCCGCGTTCTTCATCAGGCCCTGCATGTCCTCGCTGTCGCCGGGGTAGGTGCTGATGCCGATGCTCGCGGTAAGGTGGTATTCCCCCGCGTCGAGGGGAAACGGCCGTGCGACGGCCGTCAGAATCTTGGTCGCCACCTCGGCGACGCTCTCCGAGCGAGGCAGCTCCTCGATCAGCACGACGAACTCGTCACCGCCCAGGCGGCCGACCGTGTCGGACTCGCGCAGGCACCCGCGCACGCGTTCGGCGATCAGCTTGAGCGCGCGGTCGCCGGCTTCGTGCCCCAGCGTGTCGTTGATCTTCTTGAAGTGGTCGAGGTCGATGAACAGGATCGCCAGTTCCTTGGCGCTTCGCCGCGCCTGGGCAAGCGCGTGGCCGACGCGCTGATGGAACATGCTGCGGTTGGGCAGCCCGGTAAGCTCGTCGTAATGCGCAATATGCAGCACGCGCGCCTCGGCCTGTTTGCGCTCGGTGATGTCGATGATGGTGCCGATCAGTCCGGCGACGCTGCCGTCGGCGCGGGTAAAAGTGGCCTTGTAGTAGATTGCTTCGTGCTGCTCTCCGTTGGGGGTGGTGATCGACGTCTCGTACACCTGGGTTCCGGGGCGCGCCCACAGCTCCTGGTCCATGGCGTGCAGCCGATCCGCGACTTCTCTGTTTCCGGGGTAGAGATCGTGCACGCTCTTGCCCAGGAAAGCTTCGCGCGGGGTTGAGAAATAGGCTTCCCACGCCTTGTTGACTCCGAGGTAGCGGCCATCGATGCCTTTGAAAAAAATTGGAACCGGCAAAGACTCGATCAGCTGCTGGGTCATGCGTTGCGCTTCGGCAAGGTTGGACTCGCTCTTGCGCAGATCCTCGGTAATGTGGTCTGCCAGCTCGACCGCACGGCGGCCGGTCGTGGCGAGCGAACGGATCAGACCGGACAGAAGCAGGCTGATGATGGCTCCGCCTGCAAAGATGACCCACGGAAACCAGCGTTCAAAGGAAGCGCCGCTTTCCGGACGCGCGCTGAAATACAGGTTCCAGCGGCGTCCGCCTATGTCCAGGTCCGAAACGGTCCGCAGCGCAGCCGACTCGCTGGCGGCAAGGGGGGCCCGAAAGGGCGCCGCTGGATTGTGCAGGCGGTCGCTGTCGAACATCCGGTTCCCGGCGTCGGGCGCCTGCAGCCCCCTCGGATTGTCCAGGAATCCCGCGTCGTGGATCTGCACATGGATTTTCTGCAGGAACGGCCCGCTCAAGGCCCCGCGCATCAGGTCGATCACGATAAATGACGCGCTCACCACGCCGGTGAACGCTTCGCGGCGCTGCGCCACCGTAGCGAGCGGCGCGTTCTTGCGATAGATGGGCATGCGCATCGCGAACCCTGGATGCCTGCTCGGATCGTGCGACAGGGCGATGACGCCGGATGCCGTGAGTTGCCCGGAATCGCGCGTACGGCCGAGCGCCGCGAGGCGCACGGGGTCTCCGCCGAGATCGAGTCCGAGCGTGATTTCGTTTCCCGCCATCGGTTCGACGTACTGGACGATCACGTATTCAGCCCTGTCCCCCGGCGGATTGATCCTGAATTTGGGATATCCGCCGGATTCGACGCTGGTGTCGGCGCGCACCATCGCTTCGAAAGCGGGCCTCTGCGCGGCGATGATTCTCCTGGCGAAATGAATCACCTGGATGCCGGGGTAGCGCTGATTGAGATCGAGGCTCTCGACGTAGCGCCTGAATTGGTCGCGGCCGACGGCGTTCTCGGCGATGAGCAAGCCCCTTATGCCCAGCAGCAGATCGGCGTACGCGCGAACTCGCGATGCGATCGCGTCCTGGGCGTCGCCGACGTCGGCTTCGAACGCGAGCCGCGCCTCGCGCGCCACCTGCCCCGCGACCAGGACCGCCGCTGCGGCCGACAGGGCGACGCCTATGGCGAGCACCGCCAGCGAAGCCGATGCGTGCCGGTAGATGGCGGCTAGTCTGTGCGGCATGTCCCCTTATGCCCCCTTCCGAGGCGCGAGCTCCCCTGTCATTCGCGCATGAGAATGCACGTTTTCGGCGCCGCCAGCAAGGCGCCCGACAGGCGCCGTCAGGAATCGAGCTTCTTGAAAAGAAGGGGAGCGAGGACCGTCAACGAAGCGAGCAGCAAGGCGGCGACGGGCGCGCTGGTGGCGAAAACCGCCAGCGGCAAGGCGACGCAGATCGCCGCGAGTATCCAGGGAGCGAGCGCGCGGCTGTATTTCAGGTAGGCGAGCAGCCCGCCGGGAAGCACGACTTCCATCCCCTGCGATGAGCGATTCAGCCGCGCCGCCCTCCCTTCCAGCCAGAGGAGGAAGAGATAGATCTGCGCGAGAATTCCGCCGATCCACACCGCCGCACCGAGGACCAGCGCGAGCCCCCGAAGCCACAGCGGCACGGGAGGCGAAACCCAACGCGCCGCCTCGAACATGATGCCGACCGCGCACACGGTGCTCACAAGAATGAACACCAATATGACCGGGAGTACGGTCCAGATCCGGTACGCAATATATGACTGGAAGACATCGTCCCGCTGGAACTTCACCACGAGGTCGCGCGCGTCGCGAAGCAGGACGCGCGGGCGGAGCTGGCCCAGTATGTCGCCTGCGGCGCGCAGCTCGCGTTCGCCGTGTTGTTTCATGGGGCGGCTCCGGGTAATTGCCATCCGGGCATCCTAGGACGATCCGGGGGCCATGCAAATGTCATACTTCACGAAATGAGGGTGGCAACCCTCGACCCGCTATTTCTTTGCCTGCTTCTCCAGCAGTTGAGCGTTCATTCGCCGAAGCCGACCTACGACCGTCCTCATTACGTAGGTCGCAAATTGCGGCGTTCTTCGCACCAGAACGTGGAAAGTCTCGAGATCCACGGGAACGAGAGTGCAATCGGTTCCCGCGATTACCGTTGCACTGCGCCGTTCGGTCTGGTCGATGAGGCCCATCTCGCCAAAAAGCGCACCGCGGTTGGCCTTTTCAACAATCGTGCCTCCGATCAACACATCGGCCGAGCCCTCGGTCAGCACATACATGACCCCCCCGACATCTCCAACGCGGAACACGGGCTGCCCGGCGGCTATCGAAATCGCTTTCGGGGCATCGCCATGCCGAAACAGAAACGCCGGATCCATGATGTCGTTTTCTGCCATGTTCCTGATCTCCTTCCGATCGCTCTTTGGGATCCGTGGGAAACGCTTCTGACGCTGCAATCCTACCGCCGCCGATTTTGAATGGCGAGTTTTTTCGAGCGGCGCTCAATTCGCAGGGTCCACCGGGGGACGAGCTTTTATTCGATCGGCTTGCCTCGAGGAGCGAGCGATTCCTGCCGGGCCGATCGCTCAACGGCCCCCAGGTCCGTGACCCAGTCCAGCGCGGACCGGCACCAGATCTGGGATTTCGGGGGCAACTGGGCGCGCTGGCGAGCCGTTCCCACGCGGATGAAGAATACCGGCGCGTCGCCGACCGCGGAGGAATAAATCGGTGTTCCGCATTCGGGGCAGAACGCCTGGGCGCGCTTCGTGCCGCTTTCGGCAATCTTCACGTAGATTTTCGGTTGCCCGGTACGCAAGGTGAACGCCTCCTTCGCAGCGGGAACCACCGTGCGAAAGGCCGAGCCCGACAGCGTCTGGCAATCGCTGCAATGGCACACCGTCACCTTGGCCGGATCGACCACCGCCTCGTAGGTGATGGCTCCGCAGTGGCAAGCGCCCTCGATCTTCATGCAGGTCTCCTCCCTCTCCTCGTGCGTTAGGTCGTGGCCTGTCGAGCGTAGCTGACCGTCAAGATTTCCCACACGTGCCCGTCGGGTTCGTTCCAGTACACGATGCTGCCGCCATGTTGCGTGTTGACCTGCATGTCAACGGGTCCATGTGATGAGCTGCGGTACTCTATTCCAGCCGCCTTGATCCGCCCGAGGATGGCATCGAACTCTTCCTGGCTTACTCGAAAGCAGTAGTGGTGTATGGGAAAAGGTTCATCCGTCTCGTCGAAATCGAAAGTCAACCCGTCGTTCACGTATACAGGCGAGAACGGCCCTACACCTGATTCGGCCCAAGGAACCCCGAGAAGCGTGGCCAGGAGGCTTGCCGAAGTGACCTTGTTCCGGGATGGCACCATGACATGGTCAAGATTTATAGCCATCGCAACTCTCCAGATCCTGAATGAGCCGGCAGACGTTCCGGTTGTGGTGACGCCTGACGTCCGCGTCAGCTGCGCCCGCTCGCGGGCGTCGCCTTGTCGGGGACGTAGGCCTTGAAGGTCATGATGAGCCCGACAATCAGCAATATGCCCTCCAGCACTATGAACACCGTAGCGCTCGTGTTCGCGGCGGATCGCTGGTAGAGGCTTGCAGCGAACATCCGGAAGAGTCCAACAGCTAGAAAGAACCAACCTGCCAGCGTTACGAGGACAGCCCAGTTTGGTGTCCAGCGATTGTGCGCGCGGACGATTGCGAGTCCGCCGGCGAACATCAAAACACCTGAAAGGTAGACAACAGGTGGAATTTGGGCGTCATAAAGATGTGGTTGGACAAGCGGAAACTCTGATACGAGCATGGCCACGATAACTGGACCAACCAGACCGGCGATTTGCTTTGAGTCGCGCACGTAAACCTCCGATGTGGTCGATGCGGTTTAAACGTAGAAGTAACCGGCGCCGCGCAGCTATATCGCGCGGCGTCCGTGTTGACTGCCGGGTTGGGCGTTCCTCAAGAGCCGGATTGGTCATAAGTGTCGTGGGCATTACTCGCTCGTATGGCCGACAATGTGTTTCTGCATGATCGTGCGGATGGTCGTTTGCTCGACGCTGATGACGAGGTGACCCCCTGTCTCGAACCGAACTAGCCTCGCACCCGGAATGGTGGACGCAGCAAATTTGGCGTTGTGGTAAAGCTGCAGGGTGTCGTCTGTGGCATGAAAAATCAAGGTCGGGGTTCGAATCGCGGAAATCCGCTCATTCGGCATTACAGCCTTGTTGTCGAAAGCAGCGCCGGCGGATCGCGGCGAAACCGGGTTCATGAAATCAATAATCTGGTCGACTAATTCCCGCTGCGCGGGCGTAAGATCGGCAATGACCGCGTCGTTTGCGCCCATCAGTTCCATCAACTTTCTCCTGAACAGCTTGGTGATGGCCCAGTAAAGCGGGTCATGCTTAAAGATCGTCATCAGTATGTCGCCTTTCTGGTTCGCCTGCGCCTGGTCTTGTTCGGTTGATGAGGCTACACCCGCGGAGATAAGTGTCAGCGAGGACACCCGTTCAGGATGCAATACGGCAAACAGGAGAGCGGAAGGGCCGCCTTGAGATAACGTGACGACCGCC
>CAYSFD010000018.1:0-248215 GCA_964430565.1 uncultured Enterobacteriaceae bacterium | reverse complement strand
CTGCGCGAGCGCATCGACCCTGCTTTTCTTCCCCGCCCGCTTTGTTTTGTCGAAGCCCTGCCGCGCAACGAGACCGGCAAGCTGCCGCGTGGAGCGGTCGACGAACTGGTTACCCGGCTCGCGGCCAAAGTGGGGTGACGTTGAGGACGATCGAGTGGGGCTTTCCTCCGGATCACGCCTCCGCGCCGGGACATTTTCCCGGCAACCCGATCATTCCCGGTGCGCTCCTGTTGAGCGAAGTGCTGCGTGCGATCGAAACAGATCTGGGAAACACGCTCTATCCATTCCAGATCAAGGCCGCGAAATTCTTCCACCCGGTGCGCCCGGGAGATCGCTTGCTGATCGAGTTTTCCGGGCCCGATGGAAAAAAGATCAAGTTCAGCTGCACGGCCTCGGGGACCGAGGTGCTCGCGGGGGAAGTGGTGCTGCTGAACTCACGGGCCGGCGGTTCTTGAACATGGATTACTATCTCGTCCACATAGGGTGAGCGAGTAAATCGGATACGGAACGGGATGTGGGCAAAGGGGATGAGCCTGAATACCACCACGACAATTAACGGCGAAAGCAGCCGGCGCTGGAGACCGGCGCCGGCGATTTGGGTGTCGTTGCTGCTGCACGTAGCAGCTGCCGTGTTGCTCGCCGCGGATCTGCAGACCTGGCCGTGGGCGCTCGGGGTGTTGGTGGCCAACCACTTAGTGCTAATTTGCGCTGCGTTATCCCCTCGTGGCCAGTTGTTGGGGCCGAACCTCATTCGGCTGCCTGCCCGCGCCGCGGGTCGGCGCGAAATCTGCCTGACTTTCGACGACGGCCCCGAGCCGGACGTGACGCCGCGGGTGCTGGAGCTGCTCGACAGGTTCCAGGCCAAGGCGAGCTTTTTTTGCATCGGCGAGAAGGCCGCCGCGCACCCTGAGCTCGTCAGGGAGATTGTGCGCCGCGGTCACAGCGTCGAGAACCACAGCTACCATCACAGCTTGGCGTTCGCGTTTTTCGGCACATCGCGATTGAAGCGCGAAGTGGAAAGCGCGCAGCAGACTCTCACTTTCCTCGCTGGCAGGCCGCCGGCTTTCTTTCGCGCGCCGGTCGGAGTTCGCAGTCCATTTCTTGATCTGGTGCTTTCGGCCGCCGCGTTGCGTTACGCATCATGGACGCGGCGCGGCCTCGATACGTTGAGCCGCGATCCGCAGCGCATCCTCCGGCGGCTGACCCGCGGGCTCGCGGCCGGCGACGTGCTGCTGCTGCACGACAGCACTCCCGTCGTGCTTGTCGTGCTGCCCGCGTTGCTGGGCGAGCTGGCAGCGCGGGGCCTCAAGGCCGTTTCCTTGGAGACCGTCTGCGAGAACGAGCCGCAGGTCTAGAGCCCCAGAGGCGACGTGCAGCCCCTCGTTATCAGCCGGTATTCCATCGTAGACTGCCTCGGAGCGGGGTCGGAAGCTGTCCTGCGTGCGCTACGCGAGAAGCGCTCGGGGCTTGCCCCTTGCGATTTCGAGACGGCTCACCTTGAGACCTATGTCGGGACCGTACCGGGACTCGACGATTTCCGCGTGAGAGCCGATCTCGGCGCCTTTGATTGCCGCAACAATCGCCTCGCGCAGCTGTGTCTCCAGCAGGATGGATTCGACCAAGCCGTTGCAGCGGCTCGCGACAAATATGGAGCCGGACGCATCGGCTTGTATCTCGGAACGAGCACCTCGGGGCTGCACTCGACCGAGCTCGCGTACCGCCGGCGCGACCCGAAGACGGGCGCCTTGCCGGACGATTACCACTACGCCGAAACGCAGAACGCCTATTCGCTCGGCGATTTCGCGCGACGCTATCTCGGGCTCACCGGACCCGGATTCGTGGTGTCAACGGCGTGCTCCTCCAGCGCCAAGGTTTTCGGCAATGCCGCGCGCACGATCGCCGCAGGGGTTTGCGACGCGGCGGTGGTGGGGGGCGCCGACAGCCTGTGCTTGATGACGCTCTATGGATTTCGCTCGCTGGGGCTGACTTCGCCCGGTCCGTGTCGGCCCTATGATGTGGACCGAGACGGGATTTCCGTGGGCGAAGGCGCGGGATTCGCGCTGTTGGAGAAGACCGACCGGGCGGAAACGGGGGGCGTCCTGCTCCTGGGCGTAGGCGAGAGTTCGGACGCCCACCACATGTCCACCCCTCATCCCGAAGGCTTGGGCGCTAGGCTCGCCATGCAGCAGGCGCTCGAATCGGCGGGGCTTCGTCCCGGCGACATCGACTACATCAATCTGCACGGCACAGCCACCAAGACCAACGACGCCAGCGAAGACAAGGCGGTAGTCGAGGTCTTTGGATCGAGCACGCCGTGCAGCTCGACCAAGGGGGCGACCGGACATCTGCTCGGCGCCGCGGGAATCACCGAAGCGATCATCTCCATGCTCGCGATCGAACGCGGACTGATGCCGGGAAGCGCGAACACTCGGAATGTCGATCCGCAGCTGAAGAGCCGCTATTTGATCGAAAACCGGGAAGGCCGAGTCAGGCGTGTCCTCTCAAACTCGTTCGGATTCGGCGGAAGCAACTGCAGTCTGGTACTGGGATCCGGCAGGTGATGCGGGCCTTCGTCGAAGGCGTGGGCCTGCTTGGTCCGGGTATGACAGGCTGGCAGGCGAGTCGCCCCGTATTGGCGGGGGAGGAGGCATATCGCGCGGCGCCCGCCGTAATAGCCGCAAGCGAGCTGCTGCCCATCGCCGAACGGCGCCGCTCCCCGGTTCCGGTCAAGCTTGCTCTCGCCGTGGGCCATGAGGCGTTCCAGAATGCCGGCCGCGATGCTGCGATGACCGCGACGGTGTTCGCGTCCTCCTCCGGCGAGGGCGAAACGCTGCATCAGATGTGCGAGACGCTTGCCTCAGCAGACAGGGACGTATCGCCGACGCGCTTTCACAACTCGGTGCACAATGCCGCTTCGGGCTACTGGGGCATCGCAAACCGATCGCACGAGGCATCGACGAGCCTGTGTTGCTACGATGCCAGCTTCGCCGCGGGCTTGATCGAGGCCGTCACGCAGATTGCGACCTTGGGAAAGCCGGTCGCCCTGATCGCCTACGATTACCCCTATCCGGAGCCGCTGCATTCCGTGCGCCCGCTTCTGGCAAGCTTCGCCACCGCGCTCGTCTTGACGCCGCACGCTACGCACCGCGCCCTCGCCGCAATCGAAATCGAGTTTCTCGAAGGCGAAGCGCGGGCGACCCGGATGTCCGATCCTGGCCTGGAGGAGATGCGGCTCGGGGCCCCGGCCGCGCGGGCGCTTCCCCTGCTTCAGGCTTTCACGCGCAACGCGGGGGGAAACGTCGAAATGGATTTTCCGGGCGACAGACGTTTGCGTGTGGCGGTGAGCCCGTGCTGATCGACCGGGAGGCCATCGCCGGGATGATCCCGCACGCAGGAGCGATGTGCCTGCTCGACGGCGTGGTTTCCTGGGACGCGAACCGGATCAAGTGCTCAAGCAAAACTCATCGGGACCCGCACAATCCGCTGCGTTCAGACGGACAACTGTCCGCGCTGTGCGGCATCGAATACGCCGCGCAGGCGATGGCGATACACGGCAGGCTGGCCGGAAGTATCCAGGCCACGCCGCGGGCGGGGTACATGGCGAGCTTGAGGGAAGTGGTCTGCCGCGCAAGTCGACTGGACAACCTCGATGGCGATCTGTTGGTCGAGGCAGAGCGGCTGATGGGCGAGGAGACTCGCGTGATCTACAGTTTCGAGGTCAGAGTGGGCGATACCGATGTACTGCGCGGTCGCGCTGCGGTCGTTCTGGACGTCGATCGGACGAAGACGTGAAGCGCGCGCTCGTCACTGGCGGCAGCGGTGCGATCGGAGCGGCGATATGCCGGCGCCTGGCGGCAGACGGTCGGCACGTGTATGTGCACGCGAACAGCCGCCTGAAGGAGGCCGAGCAGATCGCCTCAGACATCGAGGCGGGAGGCGGCTCCGCCGCTGCGGTGGCGTTCGACGTGACCGACCGAGTCCGGACCGAAACCGCATTGCAAGAAATGCTTGAGGAAGGTCCGATTCAGATCGTCGTCAACAACGCCGGCATTCACGACGACGCCGTGATGCCGGGGATGAAACCGGAGCAGTGGTCGCGGGTGATCGATGTTTCGCTCAACGGGTTCTTCAACGTGACCCAGCCGCTGTTGATGGCGATGATCGGCACTCGATGGGGGCGGATCGTCAGCGTCTCCTCGGTGGCTGCGCTCGCCGGCAATCGCGGCCAGACCAACTATGCCGCCGCCAAGGCGGGACTGCACGGCGCGACCAAGGCGCTCGCGCTGGAACTTGCAAGCCGCGGCATAACGGTGAATGCCGTTGCGCCCGGGATCATCGAGTCCTCCATGACCGGGGGCCTCTTCCCCCGGGAGTTAATCGACACGCTGGTTCCTATGAAGCGTGCGGGAACTCCGGAGGAAGTCGCCGACCTCATCGGGTTTCTTGCATCCGAGCGGGCCGGCTATATTTCCGGCCAGATCATCTCAGTGAACGGCGCGATGATCTGACGCCCTTTAGTCCCTAGTGCGCTGCTTCGACCATCTGTGTTGATGCGCCGAAAATCCAGGCGATGCCGAAGCCCGTGGTGAAGTTGTGCCTTGTCTTGACGAGCGGGCTGTCCTCGAACACCGCGCCGACAACGCTGTCCCACTTCGCAAAGCCGCCTATCCAGAAGCCGGGGAAGCGCTTGCTGATTGCGGCAATCACCGCCGTGCCGGCGTAGCCGCCCCCGGAACTGTAGGCGGGCCGGTCGGCCGTCGCGAACATCGGGTCGACGGCGTAGAAGTAGTGAACGTAGCTACGATCCGCATAGATCAGGCTGCCTTGCAGGCCGAGTTTCCATCCCGGATTTCCCAGGAAGTCCCTGAGATCGAGGTTGAGGCTGGGCTGAAAAATCCAGCCGACTCGGTCGACATGGGAGAAATCCGTAGCGATCACCATTCGCGCAGGAAGCCGCAGCTCCACCGTTTGCTTTCTGTCCGGGGAGCGGAAAAGGAAGATGTCGACAGCGGCACCGACTTCGAGCGTCGCTTCCAGATCGGGCATCCCGCGCCTTGCATCGTTGTCCCGCGCGGGCGGGGAGCCGTTCAAGCTGAGATCGAGTTCCACTCTGTCGGTCTTGAAGAACAGACCGTGCAGCCGGCTCTCTTCGACTTTCACAAGTTCTCCCCGGTACAGGAGATAGGGGACGGGAAGGACCCAGGTCTTGTCCTGGTTCGAGCCCCGATAGTGAGGGATGGTAGCGAAACCGATTCCCACGCCCGCCTCCCACAGCGGAAGTTGCTCGGCGCGAGCGAGGCCCGCGCCGAAGCAGACGGCAAGAAGGCAGGCCTGAAGTCGAGTCAACATGAGGCTGACGGGCGCGCGCCTTCGCGATTCGGAAACCGGACCGCGCTTTGAACTCGGGATTCGCAGCCCGGGACCGGGCTAGCGGGCGGACAAGTTAGAATGTGCCGAAGTTGGTGCCGAGGAAGGGACTCGAACCCCCACAGTGTTGCCACCGCTAGGACCTGAACCTAGTGCGTCTACCAATTCCGCCACCTCGGCGAAAGGGCCGCGCCAGTTCCGGTCTTCAGCCCGAGCGCGGATTCTATAGGAAAGCTTCGAATTGTCAATGAAGAAACGTCGTATCCCACGCTCCACCGACCCTCACCGCGAACGCGAAGCGTCCCGCTACGAAAGACCGATCGCGAGCCGCGAGTTCATGCTGCAGACGCTCGCCGAAGCGGGCGTCCCGCTCGCCGACGAAGAGCTGGCGCGCAGGCTTGCGATCGGGCCGAGCGAGCGTGAAGCGTTCGAACGGCGCATCGCAGCCATGGAGCGCGACGGCCAGATCCTGCGCAATCGCAAGGGGGCGATCCTGGTCGCCACCAAGCTCGACCTCGTCGCGGCGCGCGTCGAAGGGCACCCCGACGGTTACGGCTTCGCGATCGTCGAGGACGGAGACGATCTGTACCTCGGCCAGCAGGAAATGAGAAAAGTCCTGCACGGGGATCGCGTCATGGTCCGCGAGTCGAGCGTCGATCGCCGCGGCCGCAGGGAAGGCGCGATCGTGGAGGTGATCGAGCGGGTCAACTCCCGCGTCGTCGGGCGGCTCCACCAGGAGCACGGAATCCTGTTCGTTCAGCCGGCAGAGCGGCGCATCAGCCAGACCATTCTGGTCGCTCAAGGGGATACCGGGAACGCGCGGGCCGGCCAGGTCGTCGTCTCCGAGCTGACCGCGCAGCCCGATGGACACAAGCCACCGATCGGGCGAGTCGTCGAGGTCCTGGGCGACGCCGCGGATTCCGGAATCGAGATCGAGATCGCGCTCAGGAAACACGCTCTGCCGTTCAAATTCTCTGCACAGGCGGAGGCGCTCGCTTCGAAATTTCCAGAAACGCCGCTGCAGAGCGATCTCTCCGGCCGGCAGGATTTTCGATCGCTCGATCTCGTCACCATCGACGGAGAAACGGCGAGAGACTTCGACGACGCCGTGTATTGCGAAAAGACCCGAGAAGGCTTCCGGCTGGTGGTCGCAATCGCCGACGTCAGCCACTATGTGCGCCCGGGCGATGCGCTCGACGCAGAGTCCCGGGAACGCGGCAATTCTGTGTATTTCCCACGTCGCGTCATTCCGATGCTGCCCGAGGCGCTCTCCAACGGTCTGTGCTCGCTCAACCCGGAGGTAGAGCGGCTGTGCGTGGCCTGCGACATGGCCATCGGCGCGAGGGGCGAAATTCGCAGTTATCTTTTCTATCCGGCGGTGATGCGCTCGCGCGCAAGGCTCACCTATACGGCGGTCGCCAGTGCGCTCGCCGACCCGCACGGCGAGGCTGCGCGCAAGCTCAAAGGACTGCTGCCTCGCCTGCAGCTGCTTGACGAGCTTTTCAAAGCCCTTCTTAAGGCGCGGGAGGAGCGCGGCGCAATCGACTTCGAGACGGTGGAGACCGAATTCGTCTTCGACGGCAAGGGACGCCTCGAACGCATCGACCGGGTCGAACGCAACGACGCCCACCGCATCATCGAGGAGTGCATGCTCGCCGCCAACGTCTGCGCTTCGGATTTTCTCTCCAAGCGCCGGCATCCGGCGCTGTACCGCGTGCACGAGGGTCCGACTCCGGAGAAGCTGGAGGGCCTGCGCGAGTTTCTCAAGGGATTCGGTCTGCAGCTCGCGGGCGGGGACAAGCCTACGGCGAAGCACTATGCGAAGCTGCTCGAAACCGTGCGCAAGCGCCCGGATGTGCAGCTTCTCCAGACGGTGCTGCTGCGTTCGCTGAAGCAGGCGCAGTACAGCCCGGAGAACGTCGGCCATTTCGGGCTCGCCTACGAACACTACACGCATTTCACCTCTCCCATCCGGCGCTATCCCGACCTGCTCGTTCACCGTGCCATCAAGACCGTGCTCGAGGGCGGGCGCTACAGCCCGGGGAATTGGGCCGAGCTCGGCCTGCATTGCTCTCAGACCGAGCGCCGCGCGGACGAGGCGACGCGTGAAGTGGCGTCCTGGCTCAAGTGCTACTACATGCGCGACCGGGTCGGCGAGGAGTTCGAGGGATCGGTCTCGGCGGTGACGAGCTTCGGTATCTTCGTCGCGCTGGATGACTTCTACGTCGAGGGGCTGGTACACATCTCCGAGCTCGGGCAGGACTATTTCCATTTCGACGCAACCAAGCACCAGCTGCTCGGCGACCGGACGCGCAAGAGCTATCGTCTCGCCGACCGCGTGAAGGTGAAAATCGTTCGGGTCGATCTGGAGACGAGTCGCATCGAGTTCGTGCTTGCGGGCGGCGGCGAGGGCGGGGGTCCGCATCCCTCCCGCGCCCGTTCCCTGCGTCGCCGTACCAGGGGCTAAAGCGGCGTGAAGCCGACCCACGCCATCTTCGGTTTTCACGCGGTGCTGGCACGGCTGCGCGCCGATGCCACCTCGGTCATGGAAGTCTATCTGGATGAAGACCGCAAGGACGCGCGCGCGAAAGACCTGGTCGTCGTTGCCGAAAAGGCCGGAGTCTCGCTAATGCGTGTTCCGACTAAGCGCCTGGACGGGTTCTACGGCGGTGGCCGTCACCAGGGTGTGGTCGCGATGGTGCTCGAGAAACCGGCGCGGGAGGGTCTGGAGGACCTGCTCGACTCGCTGAAGGAGCCGCCGCTTCTCCTCGTGCTCGACGGCGTGACCGATCCGCACAACCTCGGAGCCTGCCTGCGGGTGGCGGATGCCGCCGGTGCGCATGCGGTGATCGCGCCCAAGGACCGTGCTGCGGGCATCAGCGCTGCGGTATCCAAGGTGGCGAGCGGCGCGGCCGAATCCGTGCCGTACTACATGGTCACGAACCTCGCCCGTACGCTCGATGATCTGAAGGAACGCAACATCTGGATCGTCGGCGCGGACGAACGCGCCGAGAAGACCCTCTACGAATCGGAGCTGCCCGCGGCGATCGCCTGGGTGCTGGGCGCAGAAGGCGAGGGCATGCGGCGCCTGACGCGGGAGCGCTGCGATCTACTGGTTCGTATCCCCATGCGCGGAAGCGTCGCGAGCCTGAACGTTTCGGTGGCGAGCGGCGTTTGCCTGTTCGAGTCGCGGCGACGGCGCGCGGATTGATCCCCGGCGAGTTCGGCTCGTTCCTGCGCCGCGCGCCGGGCGAGCCGGATTCGTCTGAGTCCGGCGGCCAGGGCCACCAGCGGAAGGTAGCTGGCGAATTCCATCGCGAATTCCCGGAACAGTTCCGTCGTCAGCTGGGGCGCGGTCCAGACCACGGCGAACCACGGAATGGGCAGATGCAGGTGAGCATCGGAAAAGGGCCAAAAAATCGCCACACCCGGCCCGTCCGCGTACAGTGAATCGAGCAACAGATGGCTCAGCCATGCCGCCGTCCCGGCGAACAGGATCTTGCCGCTGGAAAGAATGACTTCTTTCCGCCACAGCAGGAACGCAGCGGCAAGGCTCAGTATCAGATTGACTAGCAGGCTGTGGCTGAGGTCGTACCGATCATGGCCCCAGCCGGGGAACGGCAGGTCCGGGATATTCGGCAGCAGCGCGAAAGCGGCAAAGTAGGCCGCTTTCCAGCGTGCGGATTCCTGCTCGGGCAAGCACAGCACGCCGATGGCGGTTCCCATCAAAACATGTCCCACGGTCGTCATTACCGGCTCCGCAACAGATTGACCGGCTTCACCGTCATCGGTTCTTCTTTCAAAGAAGCCAGGCGCCTACCGGGGCGCTTGCAGCAGGTTTCGGACCAATTGAATGTGCACAAGCAGAGCATAGAGTTCAGCCGAGTACGCAGGCGGGACGCGCAGCCTGTCGAGCTGCTCCTCGATCTGGTCCAGGCGCGCGGTGTGTGTCGCCGGATTGCCTGGGTGGCTACGCACAGCGCTTTCTATGACCCTCAACTCGCGATACCAGCGGTAGATCCTGTGGCGCATGCGCCAGCGATAGAGCGCCGGAATACCGCGAATAAACGGGATCGCGATGATCAGCAGCGGGATCCCAACGACGATGAAGCGATTGACCCATACCACCATCCAGAAAGGCAGGTAGCGCCGCAGGACGGACGGGCTGCCCTTATAGAAGCGCTGTGCGTCCGGCGACAGGGGAAGGTCGAGGTCGCGCGGCGCGGGAAATTCGCCGACCCGCTGGAACAGCCCGGCGCCGCCGTGCACCTTCTGTGCGGCCTCCAGCAGCAAATCGACGATCACCGGGTGGATGTCCTCCACGGCGACAAGGTTTGCCGCGACCGCAAGCATCGTCACGTCCGTGGGGGGGACGTTTCGCACTAGGTCGACCGCGCCTTCGGGCAACGTGAGCTTGTGAAAGAACGGTATGCGCCGCAGGTACGCCTCGGCACGCCGGGTGTTGAGGAGCCGCACTCCGGGCGCGGCCAGCAGGCGCTGAACGCTCGGCGCATCGGGCGCCGCCACATAGAACACCGCATCGACTTCGCCGTCCTCCAGGGCTTTCGCCGCCGCCAGACCGCCGATCTCGAGTAAGACAGTGGGCGGCTCCACCAGACCATTCGCGCGCGCAAAAGACAAGGCCACTGGCCGCGCGCCGCTCCCCGGAGGTCCGATCGCGATGCGCTTGCCGCGCAGTTGCGGGCCCATCTCGATGCCTTGCTTGCCCCGGTAGAACAGCCAGGTCGGCTCAAAGAACACGCTTCCCAGCGTCACCAATCCGGGCGCATTCTCGGCATCCGCGATGCCGCCCTGCACCAGCGCCAGGGAAACGCCATCCTTACGCGTCTTGAGCCGCTCGACGTTCTCGACCGCGCCGGCGGAGGGCTTGAGTTCGAGCGTGACTCCGTACTCCGCGAGGAGAGCCTTGTAGCGCAGGGCATAGGCATGATATGCACCGTCGAGCGGGCCGGTGCTCATCACCACGATCCTGGGCGGTGCGGGCTCGACATAGTGCGCGATGCCCCAGACCGCAAGGGCCAGCAGCACCACGATAGGAAGGACGATCAGCGCGAGGTCGCGACTGGAAAGTCCCCGGAACAGGCGCGGCATGAACACCTCGGAAAGCAGACTATCGTTTCAACGGATTCTACAGCAGCGTCATGCGGCAATTTCGGATCAACGTATTGAAGTGTCTGAACTTTTCTGCGGGAGGGTGAGGAGTTGCGAGGCAAGGGCGCCGAGGGCAGCCCTTGCCCAGTAGCCCCCGATTCGGTTAGAATTCAATCACTTCGCGACCGCTTCGGCGGTCGTTTGTTTTGCACAATTCGATCAACCCTGCCGCACCGGCCCCGCCGCGTCGCAACGGCGAACCAAAACGGGCGGCTTCATCCATAGGGAGAATGCATGCGACATTACGAAATCTGTTTCATCGTTCATCCGGACCAGAGCGAGCAGGTCCCGGCAATGATCGAGCGCCTTCGCGCCACGGTGACCTCGAAGAACGGCACGATCCACCGGCTCGAGGACTGGGGCCGCCGCCAGCTGACTTACCCGCTCGCCAAGGTCCACAAGGCGCATTACGTGCTCATGAACATCGAGTGCGATTCGGAGACGCTGGACGAACTCGAGCACTCGTTCAAGTTCAACGACGCGGTGCTGCGGCATCTGGTGATGAAGATGGACCGCGCCTGGATTACGCCCTCGCCGATGATGAAGGACGAGAAGTCGAAATCGGTGCTCGCGGGCGACGCGCCGAAGGCCGAATCGGCCAAGCCCGTCGAACCGGCCAAGCCCGCCGAGCCAGTCGAGCCAGTCGAGCCGGCGGTCACCTGAGTTGCGGCAGACGAACCGGGTCAGCGTGTCTGGCAGGCTGGTCGAGCTGGACGCGCTGCGGCATACGCCCGGAGGGATCGTGGTGCTCAAATTTCGGCTGCAGCACGATTCGTCGCAGAAGGAAGCGGGCGGCGAGCGCAAGGTGAGTTGTGAGATTGCCGCGGTGGCGTTCGAGCGCGAAGCGAAGCTCCTTGCCGCCGCGAAACTTGGAAGTAGAGTGAAGGTAAACGGATTTCTCGCCGCAAAGAGTCGCACGAGCCGATCGCTCGTGCTTCACGCGACGGAAATCGAATTCGGAGAAGGAGAGTAGGTATGCCCCCACCCAGAGGTAGAGGCGGATTCAAAGGCAAAGGCAAGGGAAAAGGCAAGGGCCGCGACAATAAGCGCGACCAGAAGGGTTCGAAGCAGCTCTTCAAGCGGCGTAAGTTCTGCCGCTTCACCGCCGAGAAGATCGAGTGGGTGGACTACAAGGACGTCGATCTGCTCAAGGATTTCATCGGCGAGAACGGCAAGATCATCCCGGCGCGCATTACCGGCACGCGCACCCATTACCAGCGCCAGCTCTCGGCTGCGGTCAAGCGCGCCCGCTTTCTCGCGCTGCTGCCGTATACCGATCTTCACTAGGAGTTTGTCATGCAAGTGATTCTGCTCGAGAAGGTCGTCAACCTTGGTGGCCTGGGCGATGTCGTCAAGGTGAAGAACGGCTTTGCCCGGAATTTCCTCTTGCCGCAGGGCAAGGCGAGGCGCGCAACGCCCGAGAACCTGGCCGAGTTCGAAAAGAAGCGTACGGAACTCGAGAGCGCCCAGTCTCAGACCCTCGCTGCGGCCCAGGAAAAGGGCACGAAGCTCGAAGGCCTCATGATCCAGATCACCCAGAAGGCGGGCGTCGACGGCCGCCTGTTCGGCTCGGTCACCAATTTCGATATCGTCGAGGCGCTCAAAGGACAGGGGTTCGAGGTGGAGCGCGCGATGATCCGCCTGCCGGAGGGCCCGCTCAAGACGGTCGGCGATCATTCCATCGCGATCGCGCTGCACACCGACGTTTTGGTCCACATCAAGATTTCCGTGCTGGGGGAGACCCCGCAGCAGTGACGAGCGCAAGCCGTTGATGTGAAACGAAGGGCCGGCGAAGGCGCCGGCCCTTCGTTTTTGACGCGCCGGAAATTGCTCTGTGGCGCGCGTTTCCGGTTGCCGCGGCAGGCTCGTTGCGGTATAAAAGTTTTCGCAAGCGTCAATGCCCGATGGTTCAGCCCGCCCCCCAAGCCGCCCCCGATTCCCAACTGCTGAACCTGAGGGTTCCGCCGCATTCGATCGACGCGGAGCAGTCGGTGCTGGGGGGCCTCCTGATCGACAACGGTGCCTTCGACAAGGTCGGCGACGTCGTGACCGAAGGCGATTTTTATCGCGACGATCATCGCCGCATCTTCCGCCACATCAGCCGCCTGATCGAAAAGAGCAAACCCGCCGACGTGGTCACGGTGGACGAGGCGATCAGGACGAGCGAGGACAAGGACAAGACCGGCGGCATGACCTACCTCGCTGCTCTGGCCGGCAACACGCCCTCGGCGCACAATGTACGGCGCTACGCCGAGATCGTGCGCGAATGCGCGATCTTGAGAAAGCTCATCGAGGTCTCGACCGAAATCGCCGACGGCGCTTTGAACCGCAGGGGCAGGGAGGTCGGGCAGCTGCTCGATGAGGCCGAGTCCAAGATCTTCCAGATCGCCGAGGCCGGGGCGAGGACGCAGCAGGGATTCATGGAGATCCAGCCCTTGCTCACCCAGGTAATGGAGCGCATCGACCTCCTGTATCACAAGGACAATCCTTCGGACATTACCGGCATTCCGACCGGCTATCGCGACCTCGATCGTGAGACCTCCGGGTTGCAGCCGGGCGACCTTATCATCATCGCCGGCAGGCCCAGTATGGGTAAAACCGCCCTGGCCCTCAACATGGCCGAGCACGTCGCGGTCGAAAACAAGCTGCCCGTCGCGGTGTTCAGCATGGAAATGTCGGGCGCCCAGCTCGCGATGCGCATGCTCGGCTCGATCGGGCGGCTCGACCAGCACAAGCTACGCACAGGGCGGCTCTCCGATGACGACTGGAACCGGCTGACCAACGCCGTGGGCAAACTCCACGACGCGCCCATCCTCGTCGACGAATCGGGGGCGCTGAACGCTTTGGAGCTGCGCGCCCGCGCGCGCAGGCTGCACCGCCAATACGGCGCGCTCGGCCTGATCGTGGTCGATTACCTGCAGCTGATGCAGGCGACCAGCGAAGGCGAGAACCGCGCGACCGAGATCTCGGAGATCTCGCGCTCGCTCAAGGCACTCGCCAAGGAATTGAAGGTTCCCGTGGTCGCGCTCTCGCAGCTCTCGCGCGCGGTCGAGCAGCGCACCGGCCCCAAGCGCCCGATCATGTCGGATCTGCGCGAATCGGGAGCGATAGAGCAGGATGCGGACCTCATCCTCGCGATCTACCGCGAAGAAGTGTACACGCCGGATACGCCTGAAAAGGGCATGGCTGAAATCATCATCCTCAAGCAGCGCAACGGCCCCATCGGCACGGTCAAGCTGACGTTCCTCGGGGAATACACGCGATTTGAGAACTACGCGCAGAGTGATAGATACTGAGGAAATTTGGGCGTCGTTCATCCCACGCGATGCCGGGATGTTCAAAGCGCAATAGCAGAGGGAAACGCCGTGGCGCCATGGCTCTTGGCGGCTATCCTTGCGATTTTCACGACCCTCGCATCCGCGCAGCGCCCTGATCCTGCGATGCCGACCGCTGCGGTCGGCGAGCCCGCGTCAACGTCCGTTGCGGCCGGCAAGGTTGACCTTTTTGAAGGCGACGTACGCTTCTTCGACAAGGACAACCGGATGCGCAGGCCCAGGCCCGGCGAAGCGATCCATCAGGGCGAAAGCATCATCACGGGCGCCGACGGCGAAGTTCATTTCAATATGGAGGACGGCGGCTACATCGGTGTGCGCCCCAACACCCGTATGCGGATCACCGAGTTCAAGGCCGAAGGCGGAACCGACGACCGCTCCGTGATCGGCTTGCTCGAGGGCTCGTTTCGCTCGGTAACGGGCTGGATCGGCAGGCTCGGCAGAAGAAACTACACCGTAGTCACGCCCACCGCGACCATCGGCGTGCGTGGCACGGAGCACGAGCCGCTGGTCATTGCCGAGGGCAGCAAGGTGGGCGAGCCTGGTACCTATGATCGCGTGCACGTCGGCGAGACAGTCATGGAGACGCCGCAGGGCGCCGTCAGTGTAAGGCCTAACCAGGCGGGCTTCGTGCCGCACCGCGGCGCGGTAAGCCCCCGCGTGCTGTCCCGCGTCCCGGACTTCTTTCGCCCGACACGCAACGAAGGGCGTTTCAAGGGCCTGCACGGTCGCGTCGGTCAGCAACTCGAGATACGCCGCGAAGAGCGCAGCCGGTCCATCGAGCTGCGCCGCAAACAACAGTTGGAGCGGCGCGATCAACCCAAGCCGGCCATCGAGCATCGCCAGGAAGGGCGCAAGCAATTCCAGGATCAGCGCGGCAAGGCCGAAAAACAGCGCCCGCAGCAGGCCGAAGAACGCAAGCAGTTCCAAAAACAACGCCCGCCCTTGACCGAAGGTCAAAAAAAGCAGCTGCAGGAAGAGCGCCGCAGGCAGCTGCAGAAGCAGCGCGAGGAGAAGGCCGGGAAGGCGAAGCCGGATCGCGAACAGAAGCGGCGCGAGCGCAAGCAGGATGCCGCGGACCCCGAGTCTAGGAAGCGCGGCAAAAAATCCGACTAGCTGGCGAACGATCGATCGATAGATAGACTACTGCTTCGCCGCGCCCTTCAAGGCTTCCCAGTCCTCCACCCGTATCCGCGCGAATATCTCGAAGCCGCCCCCGAGTGGGCGGATGACCGCGGCTTCGCCTTCGGCGAGATAGGGCGGGCCGGCGACGCTGTAAAGCGGGTTGGCGTGGCTGACCACGGCGAGGTTCGCGCCCTTCGGAACCGGCGTGACCAATATCTTTCGCAAGGGCGCGTAGCGGTCGGAGTCGGCGGGCGCCCCCGGGCCGCCGCGCACTTGCTGCGTTTTCTCCGCGCGATCGAATACAAGCAGCGCCGTCTCCACCGTACGGCAAAACGGGCTGGAAAGCACCGTTCCCACCGGGATTCCGAGCTGCCTGATCGTGGCGCCGACCGCCCGAGCGTCGGCGCGACCTTGGTCGATGAGGTTGCGCTGGCCGGCGCAATCCTCGTAACTCTTCATTTTGCTGTCGTTCTGGCTGAAGTCGGTCGCGGCGTGGCGGAAGTAGAGGATGTAACCGCCCTTGCGCAGTTCGGACAGCAGCTCAACCGGGGCAACTTCGCGCTTGGGAGTCGAGCTGTGCCCCGAAGAACCGGCAGAGCGCTGCGCCCCAACCGGCATGGCAAGCGCAGCGGCCAGGGCGAGCGACGCGAAGCCGAGGGCCGTTCTGCGAAGACGCTGGGTATCGTTCACTGAAGTCGCGGCCTTAGATTGTCTATCTTACTCGCGCAGAGAGCCGGTTTCTTGACTCCGCGAGAGCCGTTGTCAACAATACGTTTCGGAGAACGAAGGATGCGCCGAAAGCTACGCAGCAATTTCGAGCCCGGAACGCCGCGCTGGGCCGCGCGCCGCGCCCAGTGGAAGGCGCTCGGCTTGAGCGACGCCGACCTGCAGGCTCAACGCCGATTTCCTCAAGGCGATGCAGCTGCCGGAAATGAAGACGCGCATGGGGGAATTTGGCCTGCAGCCCGTCGGCAACACGCCGGAGGAGTTCGACGCGATGATACGCAGCGAGATCGAGAAGTGGCCCAAGGTGGCCAAGGCCGCGAACATCAAAGTGAATTGACGCGAACGTGACCTCGAACCGCAAGACGCTTTTAGAGGAACGGCGGCAGACGCCGGTCATCGGCGAATACGAGGTGGTGGTGCTGGGCGGCGGGCCCGCGGGCATCGCCGCCGCGATTGCCGCCGGCCGCGCCGGCCGTTCGACGGTGCTCATCGAGCGCTACGGATTTCTCGGCGGCGCCGGCACCGCCGCGGGCTTGAGCACGTTCTGCGGACTGCACGCCAATGTCGCAGGGGAGCACCGTCAGGTGATCCACGGCATCTGCGACGATATCCTGGCGCGGATCGAACGCATGGGCGGTCTGAACGCGCCGCACCTGTCGGTGCAGGACCGCATCATGGCGCAGGCCTACGATATCTCAGCGTACAAGATCGCGGCCGACGAGCTGATTTTGGCGGCGAAGACGAAGCTGCTTTTTCACGCGTTCGCGGCGGCGGCGATCATGCGCTCGAAAAATGAGATTGAAGCGGTCGTCGTCGAGACCAAATCGGGGCGCGGCGCGATTCTCGGGCAGACTTTCATCGACTGCTCGGGCGACGGCGATCTCGCGGCCTGGGCCGGTGCGCCTTACGAGCTCGGTGACGGCAAGGGCAACTTCCTCTATCCGTCCACCATGTATCGCATCAGCGGCGTGGACCCGCAGAAAGCCGGACGCGCATGGGAGCTGATCCCGAAGCTGATGGAGGAGGCCGAGAAAAAGGGCCGGCGCTTCCCGCGAAAGAAGCCGATCGTAAGGCCGCAGAAGCATCCGACCGAATGGCGCGCCAACCTCACCCAGATCAGAAATCCGGACGGCACGGCGGTGAGCGGCATCGACGCCGAGCAGCTCGCCTACGGCGAGGTTGAGGGGCGCCGCCAGTGCTGGGATTCCTTCGAGTTCATCAGGAGCGTGACGCCGGGCTTCGAGCGCGCCTACATCGTCGAGATCGCGCCGCAGCTCGGTATCCGCGAGACGCGGCGCGTGCGTGGCGAGTACATGCTCAACGAGCACGACATTCTCGACTGCGCGGACTTTTCCGACGCGATCGGCGTGCAGGGATGGCCGGTGGAGGCGCACGTGAGCGGGGACGTGAACTTCGTGTTTGCGCGCAAGGAGCGCGGCTTCAATCAACTGCCCTACCGCATGATCGTGCCGCTCGCGGTGGACAACCTGCTGGTCGCCGGGCGCTGCGCCTCGATGACGCACGGGGGCCAGTCTTCGGCGCGAGTCTCCGGTCCGTGCTTCGTCATGGGGCAGGCCGCGGGCACCGCCGCGGACCTTGCGATCAAAGCAGGCGTACCGCCCCGCGCCGTCGAAGTGAAATCGCTGCAACGCCGGCTGGAGCTCGACGGGGTGTTCCTCGGTGCGGGCGGCTTATCACCGGAGGCTCCTTCGCGCCGCGGTTCACGCTCCGAAGTGGCGTGAGTCCCGCGCCCGGGTCGATCGGGAGATCGACGATCAGGCGCCGGGCCGTATTGCCGAGCCTCTTTTGATCCAGGTCAAAGGTGCAGCATCTGTGTCGCCTAGGATCTATTCTGGATTTGGGATTCCATCAAGGAGCGACCATGTTCAAGCATATTCTGATTCCCACCGACGGCTCGTCGGTCGCATTCAAAGCGGTCAAGGCTGGTGTGGCGCTGGCAAAGGAAACCGGCGCCAAGATAACCGGTTATTACGCAGTCGAGCCTTTCGCGCCGAGCGTGTACGGCGACGGCTACGTGATCAGTCCCAAGATGGCTGCCGAATTCGAGCGGCGCGGCAAGATGGCCGGGGAGAAGCATGTTGCCAGGATCGGCCGGTCGGCCAAGGCAGCCGGCGTGCCTTTCCACCGGCTGGTCCTGAAAGCCACCACGCCTTACGAGGGCATCGTCGATGCGGCCCAAAAACAGAAATGCGACGTGATTTTCATGGCCTCGCACGGCCGCCGCGGCTTGAGCGCGCTGATCATGGGCAGCGTGACGAACAAGGTGCTGAGCCACTCCAAGATACCGGTGTTGGTGTACCGCTAGATCGGCACTCTTCGCCGTCACGTCGATCTCTTCGCCGGTTTTCCTCGGGTCGAAAGGAAACCATAGTGCACAAGGTGTTAACCATAATCGGCGACGAGCATCGCTCGATTTCTGCGATATTGCACGGCATGCAATACCTGGTTAACGAGATTCGCGGGCGAAAGGCGAAGATCGACACGCGTGTGTTCCGGGCGATGCTGTATTACCTGGACACGTTTGCCGAGCGGGTGCACCACCCTAAGGAGGACCGGTACCTGTTCGAGGCGATGCGCCGGCGCGGCGCCCAGGCCGACGCGGTGATCGCGGAGCTTGAAAGGGAGCACGCGAGCGGCGAGGACTCGATGCGCCGGCTCGAGCAATACCTGGTGCGCTACGAGGAGGGCGGAGACAAGGAGTTTCCGGCCTTCGCCGCGGCGGTCGATGCGTTCTGCCGGGACTACTGGGACCACATGCGCAAGGAAGAGGAGAAGGTGTTCCCGCTCGCCGAGAAGCTGCTCGCGAAGGCGGACTGGGAGGCGATCGATCGCGCCTTCGAGGAAAACCGCGATCCGCTCGCGGAGGAGCGCGACACCAAGGATTTCCAGAAGCTGTTCACGCGCATCGCCAGCCTGGCCCCGCCGCCCATCGGGATCGGTCCGGAGGCCGACAGGCGCTAACCGGGCAATGTTTGGTACGAGTTTGATTTAGATCAAATGCCACGAACGCCAATTTAATATCTTTCGACACAAGGTAGCCGATCCGCGGCGTCGTGCCGGATGGATTGGATTAATCGGCTGCAGGGCACGAAGATAGTGTGATAACCGGTTCGCACTTAGGGCCGAAAGCAGTTTCGCAAAACAGGAGACGTCATGAAGACAATACGATGGATTCTGGCTGCTGCGGGAATCCTGGCCTCGGTCGCGGGCTACGCCCAGTCGGGCGCCGATCTGGTGAAGGCCAAGGGATGTCTTAACTGCCACGAAATGGATAAGAAGAAAGTGGGGCCGGCGTTCAAGGAATTGGCTGCCAAGTACAAGGACGACAAAGGCGCTGCGGCCACCTTGTCCGCAAAGCTCAAGGAGGGCAAACCCCATCCCCCGATCGCGGCCTCCGACGCCGAAATCAAGGCGATGGTGCAATACGTGCTGTCCCGGAAGTAAATCCCGCTATCCAGTACCGGCCTCGCGCCAGGCAGCGCCTGCGCTGAACCGCGCAATACCTGGTGCGCTACGAGGAGGGCGGAAACAAGGAGTTTCCGGCCTTCGCCGCAGCGGTCGATGCGTTTTGCCGGGACTACTGGGACCACATGCGCAAGGAAGAGGAGAAGGTGTTCCCGCTCGCCGAGAAGCTGCTCGCCCCGCCGCCCATCGGGGCCGGTCCGGAGGCCGCCAGGCGCTAACCGGGCAAGCTTATTTCAGGGACAGTACGTATCCGACCGCCGCCTTGAGTTCCGCGTCGGAGGCCGCGATCTTGGGATGGTCCTTGCCGTCTTTCAGTTTCGCGACGAGCTTGCCTTCCGCGCCCTGGTCGCCCTTGTATTTCGCGGCCACGTCCTTGTAGGCGGGGCCAACCTTCTTCTTATCCATTTCGTGGCAGGCGAGACAACCCTTGGCCTTCACCACGTCCGCCCCGGACTGGGCATAGCTCAAACCCGCCGCCAGAATTCCGGCAACGGTCGCGACTGATAGTATCGTCTTCATCGGGTTTCTTCCTCTCGGTTGGGGACGTGAATTTAACACACGACGGCCCGGAAGCAGATAGCTCGCTTCCACCTTGGCGGTCTTGGTCAGAATCGCGACGCAATGCCGCGACATTATCTTTTCTGCGGACAGCTGCTTTTGATCTAAATCAAACTGCGTGCCGGTCGTGAACGATAGGCTTGCGTTCTTGGCGCGCCGTTCGTCGCGGGCGGCGTTGACGGCTTCCTCTTCTGGGCGGATTCAACTGAGCCCTGGAGATGACCAATACGTCGAGTTCTTCACGTCCTGTCACGCGGCGCGATTGCCCGACATTTGACACAGATCAAAGCCACGAAGGCGCGCGTTGATATAAGTGGTTGGCCATTCTTTAGGGCGACCTTGAGAGGGGCGTGACGAGCTTAGAAAAGAACAGAACAGTGGTTCAGTGTTGCCTTCCGATCGCGATTTGGCACGGTCCACCATGCCTAAGCATATCGTTCGGCTGATTATTCTTCTTGTCGCTTCCGGCGCAGTCGCGCTGATCGCGAAATGGTTTTTCACCGTCGAATCATTTTATGAATACGGCCACTACCGCGCCAGCTCCGTCCCCGAAATCGCCGCCCAGGAACCGGTCTACAAGACAGCACGCTACTGCCAGAGTTGCCACAGCGAGCGCCACGCCCAGTGGTCAGCCAACAACCACAAGTCGGTGACCTGCGAAACCTGTCATGGCGCGGCCCAGGGGCACCCCGAAAAAGGCAAACTGCCGATCCCTGCGGACACGGTAAAGCTTTGCACCTTGTGCCATGAGGCCATGCCGGGGCGCCCGGGCACACAGCCGCAGATCCAGGTCGCCGAGCACTCCGGCGGTCAGCAGTGCAAGGTTTGTCACAACCCTCATGCGCCCAAGATTGCGGCTGCCGCGATCAAAGTGGCCGGCGATGTGGCAGCCGGAAGACAGCGCGCGTCGGCTTGCGCCAGCTGTCATGGCGCGGAAGGCATTAGCCCGAACGACACCTGGCCGAACCTGGCCGGTCAATCCGCTGCCTACCTGGCGAGGATACTCGCGGCCTACAAGTCCGGGGATCAGAAGGACGTAGTCATGACACCCTTGGCGCAACCGCTCAGCGACGGGGATATCCGGAACCTCGCGGCCTATTACGCCAGCCTGAGTTGCCGCACGGTTCCCAACACGACGCGCATCGGTGACGCGGCGACCGGCAAGGGGCTGGCGAAGAATTGCGCGGCCTGCCACGGTGACACGGGCATCGCGAGCAATCCCGCGTGGCCGCACCTCGCCGGGCAGAAGGTCGGTTACCTGGTGAACGTGCTCAAGGCATTCCGGGGCGGCCTGCGCAAGGACCCGATGATGGCGGCCGTGGTCAGGGGCCTGAGCGACGCGGACATCGAAAATCTCGCGGCCTACTACGCTGCGCAGAGCTGCCGGCCCGCTACGGAGGCAAGGAAAGCACCATGAAACGAGAAGCCATATCGTCATTGCTCGCGCGGCGTAGATTTCTGCGCAAACTCGGTCGCACCGCAACGTGTGCGGGCGCCATCGTGGCCGCCGGGACCCTCGGCAGCACGCAGAAAGTCGCGGCAAAGAACGAATCCAGCCCCAGCTCGTTTCCCACGAAGGACTACGACTGGACCAAGCACAGCTGGGCCTTTGGCGTCGACGCGACCAAATGCATCGGTTGCCTGCGCTGCGTCGAGGCGTGCAAACGCGAGAATGATGTCCCCGGCGACGCCCATCACTTCCGCACCTGGGTGGAGCGCTACGTCTATCTCGAGGGCGACAAGAGAGCACGCGTCGACAGCCACCACGACCCCGTGAATATCGAAGCCTCCGGATCGGAACGGGAATATCGTTTCGCGAACCGCTACCAGGACGCGAAGGTGGAAAAGGCATTCTTCGTGCCCAAGCTGTGCAACCAATGCACGCATCCAGCCTGCGTGCAGGTGTGCCCAACCGGCGCCACCTACCGGACCCAGGACGGCGTGGTGCTCATCGACCACAAATATTGCATCGGCTGTCAGTACTGCGTGCAGGCCTGTCCCTACGGAGCGCGTTTCTTCAAATCAAAGGAAGGGGTCTCGGACAAGTGCACCTGGTGCTATCACCGCATCACGAAAGGATTGCAGCCCGCCTGCGTCGAGGTGTGCCCGGTTGGCGCGCGCGTTTTCGGCGATCGCAACGACAAGCAAAGCCCGATCAGCCTGTTCATTCGCAACAACCGAGTGCAGGTGCTCCGACCCGAGACCGGCAACGCCCCGAATGTCTTTTATGTAGGCATCGACAAGGAGGTGAGCTAATGGAACCCGGCAGCCTGCTGGAACGCCTTGTTGAAGTCGCCCCGTACACGGGCTACGTCTACCCCAACGAGACGGTCATCCCGTGGACCGTGCTGATCGTCGTTTATCCCTATCTCACGGGGCTGGTGGCCGGCGCCTTTACCGTTTCCAGCCTTTATCATGTATTCGGCATGGGGCGGTTCAAGCCCGTGGGGCAGTTCGCCTTGCTCACGGCGCTCGCTTTCATGATCTTCGTGCCCATGCCCCTGCTGTTGCACCTCGGCAATCCGCAGCGGGCGTTCAATACCATGCTCACGCCGCACTGGACCTCCGCCATGGCCGTCTTCGGTTTATTTGCCAGCTTCTACGTCATTCTGCTGATGCTGGAAATCTGGTTTGTGTTCCGGCCCTATTTCGTGAGGCAGGCGCAGCAGACGAGCGGGCTCATCGGGAGGCTGTGGCAGGTGGTGAGTCTCGGGTCCGACGATCTTTCCCCGAAAGCGCTGCGTTACGACGAAAAATGGGTTTTCGCGTTGGCGGTCATCGGCATACCCTCCGCGCACGGGCTGCACGGCTACGTCGGGTTCCTGTTCGGCTCCCTCAAGTCCCGGGAATGGTGGTCCTCCGATCTCATGCCGGTCGTGTTTCTGTTTTCCGCCGTCATCTCCGGCGTTGCGCTGCTGATCGTCCTCTATGTCCTGTCCTGCCGGCTGCGCAAGATCGCGGTTGACCTGGAGTGTCTGAAGGGTCTGGCTTATGTGCTTTGGGGTTTCGCGATGTTTACGCTGGCGCTGGAGGGACTGGAATTCGCCAACGTCGTCTACAAAGGCCGCGAGGGGATCGAGATGATCGTGGAGTACGTAACCGGCGCGCTCCTCGTGCCTTTCTTCATCCTGCAATTCAGCATCGGGGCCCTATTACCGCTCGCGGTGCTCTCGTACATGATCTGGCGAGGCACCACCGGCAAGGCGCTGATCGTGGGCGTGACCGTCAGCGCGTTGCTGGTACTGTTCCAAGTCTGGATGATGCGCTGGAACGTGGTCATCGGCGGCCAGGAAATCGCCAAGACCGGCAAGGGACTGCTGAGCTATCAGCTCGTGCTTCTCCACCGGGAAGGGTTGTTGACTGCGGTCGCGGTGGCCGTTGCGCCGCTTCTCCTCCTGTGGGCGACGGTCCGGGTGCTCCCACCCTGGCAGACAGCCGCACTCTCTTCGCCCTCGCCTCACGCCAGCGCCGCGTAATTTCTTGAAGTAAGCTTGCCGCCAATTGCGGGAGCCGAAGCCGCAGTGGATAATCTCAACTCGGATGAATGGAGGATCGCGATGAGGACAGTGCTTGTGATCGTCGCCGCAGCGGGGGCGCTGGCGGCTGGGCTGGGTTTTGCGCAGTCGGGTGCGGATGTGCTGAAGGCCAAGGGATGTCTGAATTGCCACGAGATGGACAAGAAGAAAGTGGGACCGGCATTTAAGGACGTGGCCGCCAAGTACAAGGACGATAAAGGCGCCCCGGGCATGCTGGTTGGCAAGCTCAAGGAAGGCAAAGGCCACCCGAAAGCCATCGCCACCGACGAAGAGCTCAAGGCGGCAGTCGGGCAAGTACTGTCCGCGAAGTAGCGGGTATCCGTTCATCGCGATAACCGGCTGCGGATGGCATTCCTTGCAATCAGAGAGTCAATTTCAATGAGGATGCTGACGCTTGCAGCGGCCGCCCTGGCGGGCGTGGTCTGCCTCGCGGGGGCGCTCCTCGGCGGAGGGTTCGCCCGCGCGGCAGATGCCGCCAGCAGCAAGGATACTTCCCCGCCCTCGATCGACAACATGGTCTGCCTGGGTTGTCACGGGAACGAGGGATTCGCGATGCCCGGTGCGAACGGAAGAATGCGCTCTCTGCACGTGGTCGGGAACAAGTTCGAAAAGAGCGTGCACGGCAAGCGCCAGTGCGTCGAGTGCCACAAGGACATCACGGCGATCCCGCACGACAAAGTCGGTCCGCTCAAGGTGGGCTGCGTGCAATGCCACCAGGACTTGTGGGAGACCGCGAAGAAGGAAAACAAGACGCAGGAATTCCCGAGGCTCGGGGTGGTGGCGGAGCAAATTGACCACTACATGAAATCCATTCACGCGCGGCCCAGCCGGGAAGACCAATCGCGCACGAACGCGACCTGCTACAACTGCCACGACGCCCACTACGTTTACCCGAAGGACAGTCCCATCCGCGCGGACTGGCGCCTGGGCATTCCCAACGCTTGCGGAAAGTGCCACGTCAAGCAGCGTGACGAATATCTCGACTCCGTCCACGGCAGGCAGGTCATGGGAAACGGCAACCCCGCGGCGCCGATCTGCTCGGACTGCCATACGACGCATGACGTCGACAGGCCCAAACTGGATTCGATCAAGCTAGTCATCACCAGGAACTGCGGAACCTGCCATTCGCAGAGTCTGAAGTCCTACGCGAACACCTATCACGGCCAGGTATCCACCCTGGGGTATGCCTATACCGCGAGCTGCTTCGACTGCCACGGCAGCCACGGCATTCAGCGGGTGAGCCACCCCCAGTCCACCGTGCACCGGAACAACCGGCTGCAGACCTGCCAGAAATGCCACACGGAAGCCACCCCGGGATTCATCACGTTCCAGCCGCACGCGAACACCCACGATTACGGCCGCTACCCGTCGATGTGGGTCGCTTCGAAATTCATGATCGCGCTCCTGCTGGGCGTATTCGCCTTCTTCTGGACGCACTCGGCGCTCTGGTTCTACCGGGAATACCGGGATCGCCGGGAGGGCAGGAGCGCGCCCCACGTCGTAACCGGCGAATTGCCGCAACTGCAAGGCAAGCACTTCAGCCGCTTCGGGCTGGCGTGGCGGATCGCCCATCTTGCCTTCGCGCTGAGCGTGATGATGCTGGTGCTGACCGGCATGGCGGTGCTGTACGCCGAAACCGGCTGGGCGAAGTTCGTCGTGAATGCGCTGGGCGGCCCGCGAGCGGCGGGCATCCTGCACCGGGTGAGCGCGGCCATCATGCTGGGAATATTCTTCGTCCACCTCGTCTACCTGGCGATCCGGGTGGTTCCGAAATGGAAATTGTCCAATTGGTTCGGGCCGACCTCGCTGATGCCGAACTGGAAGGATCTGTGGGATATGCTGGCCATGTTCAAGTGGTTCCTCGGCAAGGGACCGCGGCCGGCCCTTGACCGGTGGACGTACTGGGAGAAATTCGACTACTGGGCGGTGTTCTGGGGCATGGCCATCATCGGCGGGAGCGGCATGATGCTGGTGTTCAAGGAAGCGATCGCGTCAGTCCTGCCCGGGTGGGTGTTCAACATCGCAACGCTGGTGCACGGAGAGGAGGCGATCCTCGCCGCGGTGTTCCTGTTCACTGTGCACTTCTTCAACAACCACTTCCGGCCGGACAAGCTGCCGCCGCCGGACATCGTGATGTTCACCGGCACGGTGGCGCTGGAGGAATTCAGGCGGGAGCACGCGCTCGAGTACGAGCGGCTGGTCAAGACGGGCGAGCTTGCCAGGCACCTGGTCGATGCTCCGTCGCGCCCCATGACGCTCGGTTCCCGGGTGCTCGGCATCACGCTGATCGCCTTTGGCCTGATACTGCTGATCCTGGTGGTGGGCGGATTCCTGGGCAGCGTATCCGGGTAAGTGGAATGCGGCTCCTGCGCGGTTGCTCGGCGCATCGGCCGCAAGAAACATATCCATGCTGCCATGCGATGAGTCTAGTATGTGACTGTTTCAAACGCCGCGAAACGCTCGTCGAAGAGGACGTTATCCTTGGTTGACCACCCATTTCGAGATCCCCAATGAACAAACTCATGCTCGCGATTGTCCTGTCGGCGCTGCTGGTTGGGTGCAAGGAAAACAGGGAACCCGCCGCGACGCCTCCATCAGCCGAAAAGACCGCGGCAACCGTGGGTAAACCGGCTGACAAGTCGCCCGGAGGGGATGCCGCGGCCGGGAAAGCCGTCGCAGAGCGGGAATGCAAGGCGTGTCATGGCCTGGATGGCAGGGGTGTCGCGCCAGGTATCCCGCACCTGGCCGCGCAGCGCGAGCGTTATCTCCTCCTGGCGCTGACTGAGTACAAGGAGGTGAAGCGCACTCACGCCGCCTTGAGGGATCTCGCGGGACGCCTGACGGCAACGGAGCTGCGCAACGTAATCGCGTACTACGCGGGCCAGCCGCCGGTCCCCCCCGCTTCGGTGACGAGCGCGCAACAGGCTTCGCTCCTCGAAAAAGGCAAGGCGCTGGCGGCAGCCTGCGCCAAGTGTCATGGCGAGGAAGGCAACAGCAAGACGCCCGGCACGCCCAGCCTGGCCGGCCAGCAGCCCCATTATCTCGTTACCGCCATCCAGGAATATCACCGGGGAGAGCGCGGGACGGCGGCGATGAAAGCGATACTGCGCGAAGCGAGCAGGCTCGATCTGGAGAGCCTGGCGCTGTATTACGCCTCCCGGACGCCGGCACAGCGGGCCGCGCCGTCATTTGGCAATCCCGCGGCAGGCGAGCCGCGCACCGCCATGTGCGGCGGGTGCCATGGCCCGCGCGGGGTGAGCAGCGACGCCGCCACGCCGAGCCTCGCCGGCCAGGATCCTCGGTACCTGATGAAATCCATCAAGGCGTACCGGACATCGCGCCAGCATTGGGGCATGCAGCGCTACGTCGCCGGCCTCAGCGACAAGGACATGGAGAACATCACCGCGTTCTACGTGGTCCAGCAGTCCAGGCCCGCCGACAGCGTGCCGAGCTCGGCGCGCGAGCTGGCCGTGAAATGCGACCGCTGCCACGATGCCGAGGACAGCCCCAAGATGGTGGTTCCGATACTCCGGGGGCAGGACAAGGACTATCTCGTCATGGCGCTGAGAGCGTACCGCGATGACAAGCGCGAAAGCACCACGATGCACAAGATGAGCGTCGTCTACAGCAACGCAGTCATCGACGACATCGCGTCCTTCTACGCCAGCCAGCCGCGGGATAAGCGCTGATGCGGCCTGGCGTTTAATCAAAGGTTGAGGGCGTCCGGCAATCGCGCGAAACCCGATCGCCGACATCTCGCGGCCGGGGGTCCTTCCGAAAGCAGAAAATCACGGCCACCGGCGCGCGGCCGGCGCTTCATTCAACGCGGTGCGAATGACCGCGCGTCGTCTTGTTCATCAACAACGCGACCCTCACCGGCGCGGAACGCCGGACCCAGGCCAAGCGTCAACCCACGTCCTCGCTCGCACGCTGTATGACCTGTGGCGGCGTTCTGGCCCACCACATCTGGTACATCGATACCAACCACATGAATGCGAAGGACATGGCCATGACGCCGCCCGACGCCATCGTAGCCCAGGCGAACGGGTGGTACACCTTGACCATGTACCAGGAACCCACGTCGATCACGACGCAGATGAAGGGCAACGCGACGACAGAACACTTGAACCACACCGGCCGGATATACGCGTGGCTGAAGATGAAACCGACGATGAAGAAAATGAAGGTCAATCCGAAAAGATGGATGTGCGAGACGCGGACCAGCGTGATGACGCCGGTGCCAGTGTCGCGTTCCGTCAGCTTCTTGAGATTGTCGTAGCCGTCCAGGTTCGCGAGGTGCGGGTTACTGCCGTCGTGGCAGGTCATGCAGCGCTTGTCGAGGATCGGCCTTACTTCACTCTCATAGGTGGCACGGCTGGCCCCCTCCTGAACCCAGGTGACGAGCCTGGATGACTCTTCGACAGGCAGCATCGCGGACATCGGACCGCGCAGGGCCGCCTCGATGCGTGAGCCTTTCCCGCTCCCCGCATAGGTGATAATGACGTCCTCGTAGGTAAGCGTGAAGGGGTCGCCGTCCTTCCCCGAAACACTATGGAACAGGTAGACGAGAGCGAACAGGTAGCCCAGGCCGAGTACGCAAAGCGCCGAGGTGAACAGCACCCGCATGCTGAAGGGCAGTTCCGAAAAGTGGTAATACAGTCGGTGCAGAGGAACTTCGCTCATGTTCGTTTTCCTACTTCGATCACTTCGACGGCAGAAACACGTATATGACGCTGCGCGCCCGCTGGCCCGCGTAGTGGGCCGCGAGGCGCTCGATCTCGGCGTCGGACAGTCCGTCCAGCATCGCCGTCATCGCCTTGCTCTTGCGCCCGCCCTTCCGATAGGCCCGCATTGCCTGTTCCAGGTAATCGCCGCGCTGCGCCGCTAACGCCGGCGAGCGCGGATCGGTGCTGTTGCCGTTGACGCCGTGGCAACGATCGCAGCGCTGCGCCAGCTCTGCGGTCGTGAGGGATTTCTTGACCAGCGGCTGCTTCGGCTGCTGGTTCGCGTAATAGGCCGCCAGGTTCTTGACGGTGTTATCGTCAACCGATGCCGCAGGCGCCTTCATGGACGGGTCGGCGCGCGAGCCGGCTTTGTAGGCACGCATGGCGTCCGCGAAGTACTGCGCATCCTGGCCGGCAAGGCTCGGCGTGGCCGCATTCGCAGTGACCCCTCCTTCACCGTGGCAGCCGGCGCAGGCGGCCGCCGCGGCCTTGCCCGCGGCCTGGTTACCCGGCGACGGGGTTTGAGCCTTGCCCGGCTTCTGCAAAGCGTAGAACAGGGCAATGTTGTTCATGTCGGCATCGCTGAGCGCCGAGACCAGCGTCTTCATCATGTCGTGCTTGCGCTGGCCGCTCTTGTAGGCGTTCAAGGCCGCGACCAGGTACTTGGGATCAAGCCCGACCAGACTTGGCATTCCCGGTATCTTGGTGATCCCGGTCTCCCCGTGACACCCCGCGCACCCGGCGGCCGCAGCCTTGCCGGCACTGGCCGGATCGGGTCTGGCGGGAGGCGCTTTAGCAACGCCGGCCGCGCTCGGTTGAGCGGGCTCCAGACCGGAGTAATACGCAGCTACCTTGACCAGCACGTCGTCTTTCATGAACTTGACCGCGTTGGCCATGGCATTGTCGCCGCGCGCGCTCGCCTGATAAGCAAGCAGTTCGACATAGAGGTAGCCGGGCCGCTGTCCGGCAAGATGGGGCATGCCCTTCATTGTGGAAATGCCGTTCAAGCCGTGGCAGGCTGCGCACGAGGCTTCCGCAACGCGCTTGCCTTCAGCTACTTCCTGGGGAGTCGCATAGGCCGGCCGAAGGTCGGCGTTGCTCCCAGCAACAATCGCAACGCCGGAAGCCGTGCCGATCTGGGAATGAGCGCCGATTGGCACCCCAGAGACCAGCGCGATCAGGAGAAGAGTCGGCCCACTTCGTTTCATCGATATCCCGTCGAGCAGTTGGCCGCGCCCGACGCGGTCGGCGTGGGAGCCGCGGGCAATCGGCAGCGGATCGAGGCTTCCAGTTTCAGGAGGTAACGTGGCGCTATGCCTGATCGTAACGGCGGCGATTGTAGCATGGCGTCGATAGCGGACTGCGCGCTGATATCATGGATATGCTGAAGGGTATCCGCCAAACCTGCGTCGACCACCACAAGGGAATCGCGCACAAGATGCCGGAGTGAGAAGCAAACCTCCGGTGAAGACGCTAAAATGAGGACAACGTTCGCGCGTATTCACCGCACATTCACCGAGGAAGCTCCAAGATGTTAAAACCAGCGTGCCCGCACGACCTGCCGTCCCTCTTTCGCGCCTCGAAGCCGTTGATCATGGCGACCGCACTCTCACTCGCCGCGTCGATCTCCATCTCGCGGGAGGCCCGGGCGCAAGCTACGGAACTCAGCGGCAAGGACGTGGTCGATGCGACCTGCTCCAAGTGCCATGCCACCGGCGCGCAAGGCGCGCCGAAGATCGGCGACAAGCAGGCGTGGAGCAAGCGCTCATCGCAGGGTCTTTCGGCTCTCACGGATCACGCGCTCAAGGGCATCCGGCAGATGCCGGCGCATGGCGGCAGCCCCGACCTCACCGATCTCGAGATCAAGCGCGCGATCACTTACATGGTCAACCAGTCCGGAGGGAAATGGATCGAGCCGATCAGCAGGAAGACCCCGCCCGCACCGCGGACCGGCGAGGAAATCGTGAAAGCCCAATGCATCAAGTGCCATAAGGACGGCGTCCGAGGCGCGCCAAAGATCGGCGACCGGGATGCCTGGATACCCCGGCTGAAGGATGGACTGGACAACACGGTACGCTCTGCGATGAAGGGGCACGGCGGCATGCCTGCCCGCGGCGGCATGGCCGATCTCACCGATTCGGAGCTGCGCAGCGCAGTCATTTATTTGTTCAGGGGTCCGGACCCCGCCAAGTAGTTCCTCGTGCCGCCGGCGCTCGACTGCAGCTCTGCCGTCTTGATGTACCGGCGCAAGGGCGGACCGATCTACGCCTTGACATTCTCTGCCGCCGTGCAGGGAGGTACGGTGCTCGTGTGAGGCGGGCTTGGAGTCGCGTTGTGACGGGTGTTTGATACAGATCAATAGCCGCAGGGCCGCACAAAGTAGATTTCCTGTGGAGTGCCGCCCAAAGGCGCTCGAGCCTCAGCTCTTGCGAGGAATCCGAGTCATGACCGAAAGAATCCAGGACGTCGCGGCAAGACGGAGATTTCGGGCGTGGCCGTGCGTACGTCGCGCCCGACCAGACTTCGACGAAGTCGATCCGGTGTTCGATCCCGTCTGACTTAGAAGCCCGGATGCGGGCGAATCCCGATCAGCAAGCCGAAGTTGAACGGGCGATCGCACGGGTCCTGCAAACCGAGCGCGAGGCCGACGAGGCGGTTGCGCGCTGCAAGGGCGAGTGCGCAGAGCTGCTTGCGGCGTCGCGTGAGCGGGCGAGAGGGATTCACACGCGGGCGGAGCGACGCATCGCCGCTTTGCGGGAGAAATTCAATGTCCCAGTCGGGGAGCCAGTCCGGAAACTCGAAGGGGATGTTCCGCAGCCCTTGCAGGAAACCGCCAGGGAATTCACGAGCGACGAGCTGCTCAGCCGCGCTGCGGTCGCGGTAGCGCGTGAACTGACCGGGGCCGAGGAATGAGCTCGATGGAATACGCTCAGGCGCGCATGCAGGCGCGGTTCGGCGCCCGGCCCGACGCGGCGCACTGGCGCGAGCTGGAGGGCTTGCGCGATCTGAGGACCTACCTCGAAGCCGCGAACGGCACGTCGTTGCGATCCTGGGTTGCGGGTATGGAAGCGGGCACCGATCTGCACCCAATCGAAATCAGATTGAGGGAACGCTTTCGCGCCCACATTCGCGAGGTGGCCGGCTGGTTGCCGCCTGAATGGCGGCCGGCCGTGCTCTGGCTGCAGCACCTGCTCGTCTTGCCCGCCATCGCGCACCTCGTGGCGGGCGATGCCCCGCTTCCCTGGATGTCGCGAGAACCGGAGCTGCAACAGCTTGCCGCGAGCGGTGACTTCGAGGGCAGGGAAATCGTGACTCCAGGCTTTCTGCGTCGCGACTGGCGCGGCAGGCGCGTCCTTCGAGGCGTGTCGGAACCGCGAGGCGTCCGCGAAGCATGGCTCGCCGAATGGGAGCGGCGCTGGCCCGCGGGCGCCGCCGAATCCTCGGCCGGCCTGCGTCGGATTATCGCGACGATTGAGGCCAACCTCGTGCGCTTCGGGGAAGCCGGTGCGCGAGACGCCGGGTACCTGCGCGCCGCGCTTGAGCGCGCGCTGCGCTTGTTGTTCCGGCGATGTGCGCTGCAGCCTGAAGCTGCGTTTTCGTACCTCGGCTTGGTTGCGCTCGATGTGGAACGACTGCGCGCCCAGATCGTTCTGCGGGCCCTGTGGCAGCGGGAGTGGGAGGCGGTGTGATCCGTCCCGATCCCGCGGAATGGTTTGAAATCCTGGTCGCCAAGGACGATTCGGTGCTCCTGCTCGAAGCGCTTGCCCGGACCGCCTGCGTCGAGCTCGAAGCGAGAGCGGACGCGAAGGGCGAGCCGCCGGAAGAATTGCAGCACCTGCTGCGGCGTTTCGCGTCTCTGTCGGAACGTTTCGCCGCTTACTGGCCTTGGCCGGAGACCGCTGCGCGGCCCGCTGAGATGGGGCAAATGGTCTCGGCTTCGGTGTCCGCAGTCGAGACCTGGTCTGCAGCCGCAGCGCCTGTAGTCGAATCGCTCCGAGCGTTGGAGTTCGAGCGAGCTGAACTCGTACTATGGCGTCTAGTGCTCGCGCAGATCAGAAACAGCGCAGTCGACCTCGCCCGGACGATCGCTCCGAGCGGCAGCGTGGAGGGCGCGCTCTTCGTGTTTCCTCCGGAAGCAGCGGTTGCGGTTCCCGCCGAGCTGCTCGGATTGTCGATGACCCTCGGCGAGGAATCCGGCGTGCTCGCCGTCGGATCGAAGCAGGCTTTGGCGGCGTTCGCGCAGACGGCGGCGAGCGCGCAGGGAAAACGCTTCGCAATCCCGAACTGGCTGCCGGGCAGTGCGGGCGAAAGCCTCGAGTTCGCGGCTCGACGCTTGGCCAACGTGGAAGATTCCCTGACTGCCGCGCGTGCGGAACTGGAGAAGGTCTCGACGTCATGCCGCCTGGGCAAGGCGCTCGGAGGCCTGCAACACGCGCAGTGGATGATGCACAGCATGCCTATTGTGGAGTGCGGAGAGAATTTTTGCCGGATCACCGGCTGGACCGACGACCGCGGGCGGCTGGCGGCGACGCTGGATGCGTCGGGCGCCCGCGCGCTGGTCCATTTTTCGCGGCCGCCGGCCGGCCTCGAGGCGCCGCTGCTCCTGCACAACCCGTGGTGGGTGCAGCCCTTCGAGGTCTTCAGCCGCGCCTTAGGGATGCCCGCGCGCTACGCTGCGGACCCGAGCGCCTTGCTCGCCGTGATCGTGCCGCTGCTGTTCGGGTACATGTTCGGTGATATCGGGCAAGGCGCCGTCCTCATCGCGGCCGGACTGCTGTTGCGCAAGCGCGCCCCCATCCTCGGCATGCTGATAGCGGGCGGCGTCTCGGCGATCCTGTTCGGTTTGCTGTTCGGCAGCGTCTTCGGGCTGCACGGAATCATCCCGGCGCTGTGGGTGCATCCGCTCGAAGATCCGCTGCCGGTCCTGGTCGTGCCGCTCACGGGCGGCGCGCTGTTGCTGCTCCTGGGGCTTTTCATCAACGCGCTCGAGGCGTACTGGCGCGGCAAGTCGCGCCATTGGCTGGTGACCGACGCCGGGCTGATCGTGGTCTATGCGGGGATCGTCGGCGGATTTTTCGACCCATCCGGATATTGGATCGCGGGGCTGGGCGCACTGATCCCGGTCATCGGCCATCTCGCGCTCACGCGGCGGCTGCGGCCGACGCTCGCCGCCATCGGGACGCTGCTGGAGAGGACCCTGCAACTGCTGATCAACACGCTTTCCTTCGTGCGCGTCGGAGCGTTCGCGCTCGCGCACGCCGGCCTGTCCGCCGCGGTCGTCGCGCTGGCCGAGGCGACCACGAGTGCGATGGGGTACGCTGTCATGATGGTCGCAGGAAACATCGCGGCGATCGCAATCGAGGCAACGATCGTGTCCGTTCAGACCACCCGGCTCGTGCTGTTCGAGTTCTTTACGCGTTTTTTCGTGAGCAAGGGCCGGGAATTTCGTCCCTTGACCCCGCCGGTTTTCGTTTCAGGAGAGCTGCGTGAATCCACAAGCTAAGATCGCTTTAGGTTTGACCCTTGTCGCGGCCGCGCTTGCCGCGGCGGCAACGTTGCTGCTGGTCGGACCCCTCGCTGCAGCGCAGCCCGCAGGCGCGGGGCTTTCGCTGACCGGAGAGGCCGCCGGGTGGGGCCTGTTCAGCGCGGCGCTCGCCACCGGCCTGTCTTCGCTCGGCGCCGGCATCGCGGTGGGCAGGGTGGGCACCGCGGCGGTCGGTGCGCTCGCCGAAAAGCCCGAGCTGTTCGGCCGTCTGCTGATCTTCCTCGGTCTGGCCGAAGGGATCGCGATCTACGGCCTCATCGTCTCGATCCTGATCCTGAACCGGCTCGCCTGACGATGCCGGGCCGCGTCGTTTTCATCGGGGACGAAATAGCCGCGGCCGGCTTTCGGCTGGCGGGCGTTTACGCGCGCGTGCCGGGCCCGGGCGAGGAGTCGGCGTGTTTGCGCGAGGAAAGTGCGCAGGCGGCGTTCATTTTGCTCGCGCGCGGCACGGCCGCGCGGATCGCCAGGCCGGACTTGCAGCGCGCGCTCGCGTCGGTGAGCCCGCTCGTGCTGGCGGTGCCGGACGCGAGGGACCTGCTGCCGGCAAGCGACGTCGCCGCGCGGGTTCGATTGCAATTGGGAGTGGGCGAGGCATGAATCGGGAACAGGCCGCCGCCGCGCTCCTACAGGTCATCGCCGACAACCGGGACGCGAAATGCCGGGCGCTGCGCGAGCGCGCGGCAGGCGAGGCGCGCGCCATCCTCAAGCAGGCGCACGCCGGCGCTCGCGAGCAGGTCCGCGCGGCGCTCGATGAGGCGCGCAAGCGCGATAGGGAATATCGTGCACGTGCCGAAGCCGAGCGGCGCAGGCGCGAACGGCTCGCCCGCGAGCAGATCCTCAAGGCGCGGCTCGACGAGGGCACTCACCAGGTAAAGGAGCTGCTGGCGCGGTCGTGGCAAGCTCCCGCGGAGCGCTGGAGCTGGGCCGAGGGCGCGGCGCTGCGCGCCGTCGCGGTGCTTTCCACGGGTCGGTGGGAAATCGCACACCCCGGCGGGTGGCCGAAAGCAGAACGCGAGCGGCTGCGGCAACTGCTGCTCGAGCGCGGCGTCGGCACGGCCGATTTCGTGCCCGATCAGACCATCGTCGCCGGCGTGAGATTGAGCAGCGGCAACGCCGTTTTCGACGCGACGCTCGGGGGCCTCCTGGCCGATCGCGCCGCCGTCGAGGCGCGCTTGCTGTTCCATTTCGAAGGCCTGCGCCCATGAGCGTGGCGAACGTTCTCTGGGCAAGCGGGCCGGTGCTGCGGGCGCGCGCGAGCGGGCCGTTCCAGATGCGCGAGGCCGTGTACATCGGGCGCCAATCGCTGCTGGGCGAAGTCGTGTCCGTGAACGGCGAGGAGATCGTGGCGCAGGTGTACGAGGACCCGACGGGCCTGCGGCCGGGAGAAGAAGTGCGCGGCAGCGGCTCGCCGCTCGGTATCCGGCTGGGCCCCGGTTTGCTCGGCAACATCTTCGACGGCCTGCTGCGGCCGCTCTCGGGCAGTCGCACGGAGCACATCGAACCAGGCGCCGGGGCCGGAGTAGCGTGCCGGTTCGATTTCGCGCCGCTCGCGAAACGAGGCGATGCGCTGAGCGGTGGTGCGGTGCTGGGTCAGGCGAAGACGGCGCAGGGCCGTGCGCAGGAGTGCCTCGTGCCACCGCAGTTGGCGGGGGAGATCGTGCAGATCGTCGAGGCTGGAACCTACGACGAGGACGCGGTCCTGTGCCGGCTGCGCTCCCAAGACGGCGCCGTGCGCGAGGTCGCGGCGTCGCACTTCTGGCCGGTGCGCGTGCCGCGGCCGGTGGCGGCCCGCCTGCCGAGCGACGAGCCGCTGGTGACCGGACAGCGCATCCTGGACAGCCTGTTCCCGGTGCTGCTCGGAGGCAAGGCGGCGATTCCCGGCGGCTTCGGGACCGGCAAGACGGTGCTGCTCGAGGCGCTCGCGAAATCCTGCGATGCCGACGTGATCGTGTACCTGGGTTGCGGCGAGCGCGGCAACGAGATGGCGGGCGTGCTCTCGGAATTTCCGCAGCTCAAGGATCCCCGCACTCGCCGGCCGCTCATGGAGCGCACGGTGATAATAGCCAATACCTCCAACATGCCCGTCGCCGCGCGCGAGGCGAGCATCTACAGCGCGGTGACGGTCGCCGAGTATTTTCGCGACCAGGGGCTGAACGTCGCACTCATGGCCGACTCGACCAGCCGCTGGGCGGAAGCGCTGCGCGAAGTCTCGGGGCGGCTCGGAGAGCTTCCCGGCGAAGGCGGTTATCCCGCTTACCTGAGCAGCAGATTGGCGGACTTCTACGAGCGCGCCGCCAAGGTGCGCACGTTGAACGGCCGCACCGGCTCGGTGACGCTGCTGTCCTCGATCAGCCCGCCTTCCGGGGATTTTTCCGAGCCGGTGACAAGCCATTCGAAGCGCTACGTGCGCTCGTTCTGGGCGCTCGACCTGAAGCGCGCCCAGGCCCGCTTCTATCCGGCGATCCACCCATTGCAGTCCTACTCCGAGGACGCGCCGGAGCTGGCGCAATGGTGGGACCGGGCCTTCGCTGCGCTGCCCGCGAGCGCGGCCGAGGCGCGGCCGGCAAACGAGTGGATCGGGCTGCGCCGGCGCTTCCTGACCCTGCTCGACGAGCAGGTGCGGCTCGAGCGCATGGCGCGCATCGTGGGCAGGGACGCGCTGCCGCAGCGCCAGCAACTGGCGCTGTTCTGCGCGGAGATCGTGAACGAGGCGTTCCTGCGCCAGTCGGCGTTCTCCGAGATCGACTGGTACGCGGGCCCGCAGCGGCAAGCCGCGATGATGCGGCTGATCGGCCGCTTCATCGCGCTCGCGGAGCGCTCGCTCGCGCAGGGCGTGCCTCTCGAGCGCATCGCCGCGCTCGGCGTGCTGCGAGCGCTGCAGCGCATGGGCGAGGAAATCGGCGAGGACGCTCTCGCGCAATTCGACGTGCTGCGGGAGCGCGTCGAGCGGGAATTCCACGCCTTGTCCGGCGAGGGCGGGGATGTACGCTAGGGTCACGCTGGAGCGCTCGGCGGCGCGAATCGAGGGGCCGCTCGTCTTCCTGCGCCGCACCCTGGAGGTCGGCCTGAACGAAGCGGTGGAGATCACCGGCGCAGACGGTCGCGCGAGGCTCGGACGAATCGCGGCGCTCGACGAGGAGATGCTGACCGTCGAGCTTCTGGAATCGACGGCGGGCCTCGCGCTGCCGGACATCAGCGCACGTTTTTTCGGCGAGCCTCTCCTTTTTTCGGTCGGGCCGGGCATACTGGGCCGCGTATACAACGGGGTCGGCCAGACGATCGACGGCGGCCCGCCGCTCGCGGCCCACCGGCGCATGCGCATCGACGGCCTGCCGACCAATCCGGTCGCGCGCCGCACGCCGCGCGATTTCATCGAAACCGGAATCACCGCGATCGATCTGCTGAACAGCCTCGTGCGCGGCCAGAAGCTGCCGATCTTCTCCGGCGGCGGTCTGCCCCACGATCGCATCGCGGTGGAGATCGCGCGCCACGCGCGCTTGCGCGGGGCCAGCCCCGGGGATTTCGCGATCGTGTTCGCCGGGATCGGGTTGCCCTACGAGCGCGCCGAGTATTTCCGGCGCAGCCTCGAGACGAGCGGCGCGCTCGAGCGCGCGGCGCTGTTTCTCAACCTTGCGAGCGACTCCAGCAGCCAGCGCCTGCTCACGCCGCGTTTCGCGCTGACCGCGGCAGAGTATCTCGCTTTCGTCGAGGGCAAGCACGTGCTCGTGATCCTCACCGACATGACCAACTACTGCGAGGCGCTGCGCGAAGTGGCCGGAGCGAAGGGGGAGATCCCGGGGCGCAAGGGCTACCCCGGCTACCTCTACTCCGACCTCGCGACGATTTACGAGCGCGCGGGCTGCATGCACGAGGCGAGCGGGACGCTCACGCAACTGCCCATCCTCAGCATGCCCTCCGACGACATCGGTCATCCGATTCCCGATCTATCGGGTTACATCACCGAAGGCCAGATCGTGCTGTCGCGGGAACTCGAGCACGCGGGCGTCTACCCGCCGGTGAACGTGCTCGCCAGCCTGTCGCGGCTGATGAAGAACGGAACGGGAAAAGGCTACACGCATCCCGACCATCCCGCGCTTGCGAGCCAGTTGTTTGCCTCGTATGCGCGCGCGGTGCAGGTGCGCCTCCTCGCGAGCGTCGTGGGCGAGGAGGGGCTTTCGGACTCCGACCGTTCTTATCTCGCCTTCGGCGGCGCCTTCGAGCGCGAGTTGATCTGCCAGGATGGCTCGCGCACTTTCGAAGAAAGCATGCAGACCGGATGGACGGCGCTGCGCCGACTGCCCCACAGCGAGTTGACGCGGCTTTCGGATGCGCAGATCGAGGAGCACATGAGGAGCGCCCGATGAGCGAGATCACGCCGACGCGCAGCGCCGTGATCGCGCTCGCCGAAGAGCGGCGCGCGATGCACGACAGCTATGTTTTCCTCGACGAGAAGTGCCTGCTGCTCGCCCAGGCCATGATGAAAGAGCTGCGCAGCTACGACCGCGCGGCTTCGGAGTTGCGCAAAGCGGTCAAAGAGGCCGACGCCGCGCTGCACGCCGCGCTCGCGCGGCACGGGTTGCAGGGCCTGCAATGCTATCCGGCGGTCGATCTCGGCGGGGCCGCGCCGGCCGTTCGGCGGCGCATGCTGATGGGGGTGCCGCTCCAGGAGGCGGAATTCGACTCCTCTGGCATGCCTGCCTTCGAGCCGGTCAATCCCTCGCCCGAGGCCGAAGCCTGCCGCGAACACCATGCGCGGGTCGTCGCGCTCGGGGCGCGGCTCGCGGCGGTAGCGGGCAATCTGGAGCGGCTTTACCATGAGTACCGGCGCTCGGTCCGCAGGGTGCGCGCCCTGCAGGACGTGCTGCTGCCGGAAACCGATCGCGCGATCTACGAGATCGAGGCCCGCCTCGAGGAGCTCGAGCAGGATGAGGCCGTTTGGCTTCGTTACCGCCGCAAGAGATGAACCTCGGATAACAGCATAGGAGACCCGAATGCATCCCAGTGAACCGACGCTTGCCGTGCTTTCGAATCCCCTCCTGCGGTACTTTCTCGCGACCCGGCCGGGTTTCCTTAGCGTTACCTTGTTCGCGTGCCTGATTGGATTGGGGACCGCCTACTACGACGGCGTGACATCGTCCGCAATCAAGGCGTTTGCGACCCTCTTCTTCGCGCTGGTCGCGCACGCCGGCATCAACGTGCTCAACGATTACTACGACGAGCTGAACGGCACGGATCGCGCCAACACCGACCGCGTGTTCCCGTTCACCGGCGGCAGCCGCTTCATACAAAATGGAGTGCTCACGGCGCGTGAGACGCTGGCCTACGGAGTCGCGCTGATCGGCGTCGTCATTGCGGCGGGACTGTGGCTCACCAGCGTATCGGCCCCCAGCCTTATCTGGATCGGCGCGGCGGGCCTGTTCATCGGATGGACCTACTCGGCGCCACCGCTCGCGCTCAACAGCCGCGGCTTGGGAGAGTTTTGCGTGGCGCTCGGTTTCATCCTGATCGTGGTGGGTGCCGACTTCGTGCAACGCGGCGCGTTCGCGACGCTGCCGGTGATCGCGGGGGTTTCATATGGGCTGCTGGTTACCAACGTCCTCTACATCAACCAGTTCCCGGATTTGCGCGCCGACGAAGCGGCCGGAAAGCGCCATTGGGTCGTGAGATTGGGCGCCCGCCGCGCGCGTTGGGGTTATTCTGCGATCGGCCTCGCAGCCTACGGATTCCTGGCGGGGGCGGCAGCCCTGGGATACCTGCCGCGGCTCTGCCTGATCGCGCTTGCGAGCGCGGTCCTGACGGCCAAGGCGGGTGCCTCGCTCGTGCGGCTTGCGCAAAGGCCGGCCGAACTCGCGCCCACGATCAAGCTCACCATCGCCGCGGCGTCACTGCACGGCCTGTTGCTCGCCGTTACGCTTGGGCTGGCCAGCCACTAGGGGATCGCTACCTTGTCATTTCCACAAGGCCGAGACGTCGGCGTAAGTCTGATAGTGCGCGACTCGCCGGCGACCGGGGGCGAATTGGCGATGACATGCCCGCTCACGACGGCTCAACCCGCAAGGGAATGAATCTTCACAATGGATCCGCATCGACTTCCCGGCGGAGATTCGGAGCGTGCGTCGAGCTCTGGCCCGGTCGACCCGGGCCGTCTGGCCGCGGCTCTGCGCGATCCGGCCTGTTACCCGCATGCGGCGGGGCCGGTCGATCTGATCGAAACGCACATCTCGTGGGTGTTTCTCGCGGGCGACTACGCCTACAAGCTCAAGAAGCCTGTCAATCTCGGCTTCCTCGACTTTGGAACGCTGGAGGCGCGCCGTTTCTATTGCAACGAGGAGTTGCGTCTCAATCGCCGCACGGCGCCCGAGCTCTATCTAGGCGTCGTGCCCATTACAGGGGAGCCCTCCGCCCCACGGCTGGGCGGAACGGGCGAAGCGATCGAATACGCGCTCAAGATGAAGCGCTTCCCTCAGGAAGCGCTCGCCGACAATGCGGCGAGGCGCGGCGAGCTTGGCGCCGGCCAGATCGATGCGATCGGCGCGGCCCTCGCCGCCTTTCACGCGACCATTCCCGCGGCGCCCGAGAACACCGGGTTCGGGGCGCCCGACCATGTCGCCGCCCCGGCGCTCGCAAACTTCGAGCAGCTCGCGGAGCTGATCGCGGATCGGAACGAGTCGGCGCGGCTCGGGCGGCTGCGCGCTTGGACTGAGCGCGAACGTGAGCGCCTGGGCGAGACCTTCGCTGCGCGCAAGCGCGACGGTTTCGTGCGCGAGTGCCACGGCGACCTGCATCTGAGGAACATCGTGTTTCTCGACGGCCGGCCGGTGCCCTTCGATTGCATCGAGTTCAATCCGGAGCTGCGCTGGATCGACGTGATGAACGAGGCGGCGTTCCTCGTCATGGACTTGCTTGAACACGGGCTGGAAGGGGCCGCCTGGCGCTTTCTGAATGCCTATCTCGAAACGACCGGAGACTATGCCGGCCTGCGCGTGCTGCGCTATTACCTCGTCTATCGGGCCATGGTTCGGGCAAAGATCGCGTGCATCCGCGCGCACCAGCCGGAAGCGGACGCGGCGGAGCGACGTGCGTCCGATCGGCAATACCGAGACTACCTCGCATTGGCCGAATCGCTGACGGTTCCCGGCCGGCGCGCGCTCATCCTGATGCACGGGCTGTCGGGCTCGGGCAAGTCGACCATCGCACTGGCGATGCTCGAGCGCCTCGGCGCTGTTCGCGTGCGCTCGGACGTGGAGCGCAAGCGCCTGCACGGGCTCGCGGCGCAGGCGCGCACCCACGCGGACCCGTACGGGGGAATATACGCGCCGGAGAATACGCGGCTCACCTACGACAGGCTCGAGCTTCTCGTCCGGGAAATCATCGAGTCGGGCTATCCTGCCATCGTGGACGCAGCGTTTCTATGGAGAGCGGAGCGCGACGCATTACGTGCGCTCGCGCGCGAGGCCAAGGCACAGTTCCTGATCGTCTCGTGCCGGGCGTCAGAAGCGGTGCTGCGCCGCCGAATCGCGCAACGCGAGGCGGCGATGAAAGATGCATCGGAAGCGGGCGTCGCCGTGCTCGAACGCCAGATCGCGACCCAGGAGCCGCTCGGTCCGGACGAACTCATGCACACGGTGCCGATCGATTCCGAGGCGAACGAAGCCGAATTGCGCAGGAGTATCGACGAGGTTGCCGATCGCCTGGGGCGGACGGAGGACGCAGACGCGGTACATTGACGTATTCAACGGCGACGCCGACGAGCTTTGCGCGCTGCGCCAGCTTCGTTTCGGAAACCGGGTTCGGATTTGACGAGGATCAAAATCGTCCGCCCCGAGAACAGGGATACTTCACTCGAATGCCAACGCACCTGGAAGGATGAAGCCATGATGAATTACAAAACGATCGTCGTTCACCTGGATCGCGACGCACGGCGCGCCGAAAGGCTCGAACTCGCATTCTCACTTGCCGGAGAGTTCGACGCTCATCTCATCGGACTGTTCGCGCTGAGCGCGGAGCACCTTCCCTCGGCTGCGATGGCCGAGGCCGGCGCCAAGATCATCGAGGTGCAGAAGCGATCTCGAGCCGAAGCGGCGCGCGAGGCGGAAGCCGCTTTCCGCTCGGCGATCGCAAGACACGTGGGTTCCAGGGCGGAATGGAGAATGTCGGAGGCCGATGCAATGGGCGCGATGCGCACGAGCGCCCGCTACGCCGATCTTCTCGTGGTGGGCCAGCGCGATCGCCACGCGAATTCCGACACCGGGACTGTGCCCGGTTTCCTCGACGAGCTCGTCCTGTCCGCCGGTCGGCCCGTGCTCCTCGTTCCGTACGCCGGACACTTCCCGCGCGTCGGCAAGAACGTGCTGGTCGCGTGGAACGCGAAGCCCGAAGCGATGCGCGCGGTCACCGACGCGCTTCCCTTGCTTGCGCGGGCGGACAGCGTGCAGGTCATGGCGTTCGATCCGGAGGGGAGCCGCTCGGACCACGGCGAAAACCCGGGGGCCGATATCGCGCTCTATCTCGCTCGTCACGGCGTGAAGGCGTCCACGTCGCGGCAACACTGCCGGAGCGATGAAGTGGGCGTCCAGATTCTTTCCCGCGCGGCGGACCTCGATGCCGACCTGATCGTCATGGGAGCGTACGGACACTCCCGCATGCGCGAGCTCGTCCTGGGCGGGGTGACGCGAACCATTCTCGATTCCATGACCGTGCCGGTGCTGATGTCGCATTGAGGAGCGCCGCGGTTTGACCTAGATCCAATACCGATTTCGAGAATCATCCTATTCGCCGCGGCCGCTGCGCCAGATCGAGAAGAGCAGCCACAGGCCTCCCGCCACTGCGCCGAGAAAACCGAGCAGCCCGAGAAAGGGGAGCCCCAATAAGGTTGGCCCGCCTTCGACGGTCATCACGATGGATGAGCCGATGATGAGCGCTGCGGTGACGACGCCCACGGTCAGGCGGTTTGCGGCGCCGTTCAGCTGGTCGCCGAATCGGTTGAGGCGCGTCACGTCCACGTGCACCTGCAGCCCGCTGCTCCTGGCCGAACGCAACAGCTGCCTCAGGTCCTGCGGCAGCTCGGCAAGAATTCCCATGACGGTCGCGAGCGCTCGCCAGCCGCGCCGCGCCAGCGCGGCGGGCGCGCGCCGCGCGAGCATAGCGGCGCGCAGGAAAGGAGCCGCCTCTCCGACCATGTCGAAGCCGGGATCCAGTTCTCGCCCTGTTCCCTCCAGCGTCACGCAGGCCTTGAGAACCAGTGCAAGGTCGGGCGGCAGCGCGAGCTTGTGGTCCCGCAGCAGAACCGTCAGGTCGAGGAGCATGGTACCTACATTGAGCTCATTGAGCGGCACCCCGTGGTACTGGTCGACGAAGCCGTCGATGTCGTCGGCGAGCCTCTCGCGGTCGACCTGGAGCGCGCCCGACCAGTCGAGCAGCACTTCCACCACGCTCTCGGAATCGCGCTCGACCAGCCCGTTCAAGAGCTGCACCAGTTCGTCCCGGCGGCGCTCCGACAATCTTCCGACCATGCCGAAGTCGATGAACGCAATCCGGCTCTCGGGGAGGTAAAACACGTTGCCCGGGTGCGGGTCGGCGTGAAAGAAGCCGTCTTCGATCATCATCTTCAGCACCGCCTGCGCGCCGCGGTGCGCGAGCACGCGGCGATCCAGGCCGGCGCGATCCACTGCCGCGAGGTCGCGGCTCGGGACGCCGTCGACGTAGGCCTGCACGTTCATCCGCTCGCCGGTCCATTCCCAATAGACTTTCGGGACGACGATGTCGGGATGCTCGCGGAAGCTCGCCGCGACGCGCTCCGCGCTGCGGCATTCGGCCGCGAGATCGAGCTCGCGGCGCAGGGTCAGGGTGAATTGCCTCACGACCTCGCGCGGGCGGAAACGGGCAAGTCCCGGAAACTCCGCCTCGAGAATCTCGGCGAGGCGCGCCACCAGTCTCAGGTCGGCTTCGACGATCGGGCGGATGCCGGGACGGCGCACCTTGACCGCGATTTCAGCGCCGTCGGAGAGACGCGCGCGGTGCACTTGCGCGATCGAACCCGCGGCAATCGGCTGTGGGTCGAACATCGGGAATACATCCTCCGGCGCAGCTCCGAGGTCCTGCACGATCTGCTCGCGCACCTCGCCGGGCGCGGCCGGAGGCGCGCGGTCCTGGAGTTTCTCGAATTCCTCGATCCACTCAGGCGCGAACAGATCGACGCGCGTGGCGAGGATCTGTCCGAGCTTGATGAAAGTCGGTCCCAAGTCCTGGAGCGCGTGGCGCACGCGCTCTTGAGGTTTGAGTCGCGCGAACTCCGCTGCCTGCGCCCAGTGGAGGACTTTTCCGGCGCGCTCGAGCGTGCCGGCCAGTCCCAGGCGGCGCACCGCCTCGCCGAAGCCGTAGCGGATGAACGTGGAGGCAATATCCTGCAGGCGCCCCAGATCGCGCGCCGTGCTGAACAACTCCCGGAGCATCAGCCGGATCTTCCCTTCGATTTTCCGGCGAGGCTGTCGGCGATGCCGGCAAGCACGCCCGAGGCAATGCGGGCCATCATGACGCCGGAGGAAATCGTCGCATTCACACCCGCTTGGAACTGTGCACGCCCGGCCTGCGCCATGCGGCCGCTGAGGCCGCCGACATCTTCCCCGAGCTCCCGTCCCACCGCGGTGCCGCTCGCCCGTGCGTGCCGCAGGAGGTCGCCCAGGATGGAGGAAACGACCCCCCGACTGGCCTTGGATGTCTCGCGGAGCGTGTCGAGGAACAGTTTCTCGAGATTCCTCAGGTTTCTGCGCGCCTTCGCCAGGTCGTCGCGCGAGAACTTCTCCGCACGCCCGGCTGCTTCCTCAACTGACAACTTGAGCGCCTGCGCCGCATGAGCAAGCGCGTCGTCCAGACCGGCGACCGCTTTCTCCGCGGCATTCTTGGCCCCGGTCCCGTAGGTCGCCGCCGCGGCCTGTACTCCCTTCATCACCTCGCCCGCCACCTTGCGGACCGAATCCTGGTCGAGCTCGCCCCGGGTGAGCGCTCGGAGAGTGATATTGCGCACGGTCTCGTGGATGTCCCCGCCCGCTTCGACCGCCCGCCTGACTTCATCCCGCGTCTTCCTTCTGCTCTTGACCTTGCTTGTTGCCTTTCTCCTGTTCGCCTTCATGAGAGCTCCATTCGGGAATCGTTGTTAAAGGGTAGGCGGGAGCCGTTCCGTCCCGTTGACTTAGATCAAGCGCGTGGAACAACACTCAAGACGCTGTTCACCCTGGAACCGCCGCCGGCCGGAATTTTCCGGTGGTTCAGGGCGCCGGCTCAGCGTCGACCAGCTCGCGCTGGCGGCGGTCCACCTCGTCGGCAAGTGACTTCAACGCGGGAGTCACCTCGACGCGATAGGCGGGCTCCGCAGGCGCCAGACTTCGCAGGCGCTCGGGAAGCAGCGCGAGCTGCGAAAGCGCATGGCTCTTGACTGCCTCGAGTTCCGGGGCTTGGGCGACGCGCGAGCCGCCCCGCATCACGGGCTTGAGGAGCCGGTTCCCGGGCTGTCGCTCGCTCGCGGTTGCGAGGATGTCGTGCTCGAACCTTCCGTCCGCTCCGGCAACGCGGTAAACCTGCTTGCGACCGGGCCAGGTCGCCTTGCCTTCGGAGCGCTTGCGTCGCGGGCGGCCGGCGTACTCCTGCAGCTTGTATGCGCAATCGAGCCCCGGGGCATCGAAAGAGGTCACGAGGTTCGTCCCCACGCCGAAGCCGTCGATTGGCGCAGCGGCGATCCGCGCGAGCTCGTACTCGTCCAGCCCGCCGCTCGCGAATATTTCCACCTCGCGGCATCCGCCCTCATCGAGGATGCGGCGGACCTTGCGCGCGTGCTCGCCGAGGTCGCCGGAATCGAGCCTCACCGCTTTCACCAGGATGCCTTCGGCGCGTAGCCGCGGCGCGAGCGCGACGACTCTTTGCGCTCCCGCCTCCGTATCGTAGGTATCGATGAGCAGCGTCGTGTTGGCCGGATGCCCGCGGGCAAAATCGAGGAAAGCCGCGCTCTCGCTGTCGTGCGCCTGGATGAACGAATGCGCCATCGTCCCGTAGAGCGGGATGCCGAAGCGCTTGCCGGCGAGCACGGTCGCCGTGCCGGAAAAGCCGCCGACGTAGGACGCGCGCGCGGCGAGCAATCCGGCCTCGGCGCCGTGCGCACGCCGCAATCCGAAATCGACCAGCAACTTGCCGGGCGCCGAGAGTACGCAGCGCGCTGCCTTGGAGGCAATCAGCGATTCGAAGTGCAGCAGCGCAACGAGGCGCGTCTCGACAAGCTGCGCCTGGGGCAGCGGCGCGGATACGCGCAGGATCGGCTCGTCCGAAAAAAACGCGGTGCCTTCGGGCATGGCGTCGATGTCGCCTGTGAATCGAAGTTGCGCGAGCCAGTCGACGAATTCCCGGGCGAAGCCCGGGCGGCGCGAGAGCCAGTCCAGCTCGTCTTCGGAAAAGCGGAGATTCTGGAGAAACTCGATCGCCTGCTCGAGTCCGGCCGCGATGAGGAAATTGCGCGTCGCGGGCAGCTTGCGCACGAAGAACTCGAATGCCGCAACCTCCGTCATGCCACGCTCGAAATAGGACTTCAGCATCGTCAGCTGGTAGAAGTCCGTGAGCAGGGCGCTGGCGCCCGGATCGCTCGGAACGTGGCTCATGATTATCTATAAGCAAACCATCAATGAAAACCGATGGTTTTGATTCAGATCAACACCGAACGCCGTGGCCGCACTAGACTTTAAGAAGGAACAAGCGGGGACCTCATGAAATTTCACGATCGGATCGACGCGGCGAGGCGACTTGCGAAAGCGCTCGCCGCATACGGGGGCAAGAACCCGCTCGTGCTCGCGATTCCGCGCGGCGCGGTGCCGATGGGCAAGGTGCTTGCGGAGGCGCTCGGAGGCGAGCTCGACGTGGTATTGGTCAAGAAACTGCGCTCACCGGACAGCGCCGAGTTCGCGGTCGGTGCGATCGACGAAAGCGGATGGGCGTATGTCGCGGACCATGCGGCCGGCGCCGGTGCCACGGCGGCGTACCTCGAGCGGGAAAAGGCGGCGCAGATGGAAACCTTGCGCAAGCGCCGCTCACAATACTCGCCCACGCGGCCCCCGATCGATCCGGCAGGACGCATTGCCATCGTCGTCGACGACGGCCTCGCCACCGGCGCCACCATGATCGCGGCGCTGCACGCGGTGCGGGCGAAGAAGCCGGCAAAACTGGTGTGCGCAGTTCCGGTGGCCGCCGAGGACAGCCTCGCAAAGGTTTTGCCCTACGCGGACCAGGTCGTATGTCTGGAAACCCCGTTCGATTTCTTCGCCGTCGGTCAATTCTACGATCACTTTCCGCAGGTCGAGGACGAGGAGGTGGCGGCACTGCTCGGTGCGGCCCAGCGGGAGCCCGAAAGAGCGAAGACATGAAATCAGTTCACCATGACGGACAGGTTGCCGTCGCGTCGGGGCACGTCAGGCTCGACGGGATGCTGGAGCTGCCTGATTCGCCCATCGGCGTGGTTCTTTTCGCGCACGGCAGCGGGTCGAGCCGACACTCGCCGCGCAACACTTTCGTCGCCGTTCGGTTGCGGGCGGCGCGAGTCGGTACCCTGCTGATCGATCTTCTGACTCACGAGGAGGACAGGGACTACCAAACGCGCTTCGACATCGATTTGCTGACCAAGAGGCTTGCGGATGCAGTGCGTTTTCTTGCGCGCGATCCGCGCACCGAGAAGCTGCCGGTAGGTCTTTTCGGCGCGAGCACCGGGGCCGCTGCGGCGCTGAGAGTCGCCGCGGAGATGCCCGAGATAATCGCCGCCGTCGTATCGCGCGGAGGCCGGCCGGATTTGGCGGGCGGGGACACGCTGAACAGGGTGAAGGCACCCACGTTGTTGATAGTCGGCGGGGACGATTACGAGGTCATCGGGCTGAACCAGCAGGCCGGCGCCGAGCTTGATTGCGTCAAAGAACTCGCTATCGTACCCGGGGCGACGCACCTTTTCGAGGAGTACGGCGCGCTCGATGAAGTGGTGCGGCTCGCCGCCGACTGGTTCGGCCGGCATCTGAAGGACCGGGTTCCCGAGGCCAGCCGCGACGAATTCGCCACCTGAGGCGCGGGGCGGTTCTCGAGGGCGCCATGACGGGAATCGCCTTGATCGCGGGGGACGCGCATCCGAAGCTCGCGCACGAGATCGCCGAGCTGACCGGCGCAGCTGAAACCGGCGTATCGATCTCAGCATTCGCCGACGGCGAAACACGGATCCGCATCGAGGGAGACGTCCGGGACTCCGACCTTTACATCGTCCAGCCGACCTCGACGCCGACCAACGAGCGGCTCCTGACGCTTGCGCTCCTGGCCGACGCCGCGCACGCCGCCGGCGCGTCGCGTATCACTGCGGTCGTGCCTTATTTCGGCTACGCCCGCCAGGATGTGCGCAACCGTCCGGGGGAGCCGCGCTCCGCCCGGCTCGCCGCGCAAATACTGGGTGGCGCGGGAATCGATCGGCTGATCGCCTTTGAGCTGCATTCAGCCGCGCTGGAGAGCGCATTCCCGATGCCGGTCGTGCATCTGCAAGCCGACGAGTTGATGCTCCCCGTGATACGCCGCTGGGGCCTTCGCGATGCGGTCATCGTTTCCCCGGATGCGGGAGGCCTCAAGCGTGCGCAACGCTTCGCTTCGGCATTGGGGGCACCGCTTGCCGTCGTGGCGAAAGTACGTCCCGGCGACGATGCGGCAGTCGCGCGGCAGGTGCTCGGCGACGTACGCGGCCGTCCCTGCGTGGTCGTCGACGACATGGCGAGCACGGGGGGCACCATCGTCGCCGCGGGCGAGGCGCTGCTCGCGGCCGGCGCCGCCGAGATTCATGCAGTGTTCGTCCACGCCGTGATGGCGCTCGGGGCGCTCGAGCGGATTTGCGCGGTCGCTCGCCAGATCGCGACCACGGACAGCGTCGACGCGGTGCGCGACCCGCGCCTCCACGTCGAGGGAACAGCGCCGCTGTTGGCCAGGGCAGTACGCGAATTGGCCGGGATGAGCACTACGGCAAGCTCGTAACTTTGAACGACCTCGCCGCCTATCTCCGCGACAGGATCCCTTCGCGCACCGCGTGAGAAAAGAGCGAGCCCGCAACGATGCGGCTCAGGAATCCGGCGCTTCGTCCCGTTCCCCGTTGCGCTCAAGCAGCCATCGATCCTTCTCCACCTCGACCTCCGGCCAATCCTGAAGCGGATCCTCCACCGAGGATTCGCCCTCCGGGATCGGTTCCTCGAAATCAATGGGTGCGCGGCCGGCAGCGCCGGAATGCCGCTGCGCGGTCAGGGCCGCAGGTTCTTTTCTCCGCCCCCGCCTTGCGGGGGGCGCCTTCCTTGCCGTCGTCATGGGCCCCTCCTTGCCTTGGCCGATACTGCGTTTGCGGATCCGGGTCGCAGCTTGCCGACACAGCTCTCATCAGAACCCATATTCCGGCCCACAGTTTGACGCAGGTCAAACTATTCTTCGGAGCAAGGGCTAGGGTAGTAAGTGCATTGGGGTTCCAATGCGTGGGCAGATGGGTTTGTAACAATCTTTGGAGGCTTCTATGAATCTCACCAAATGGGATCCGTTCAGGGAACTACAGGACATGTCCCAGCGGCTGAATCAGGTTTTCGCGCGTCCGCCCGGCGGGCTCGTTCCGGGACGTGAATGGATGAGCGTAGCCGATTGGTCGCCGGCGGTGGACGTGAGCGAAAGCGACGGCGAGTACGTCATCAAGGCCGAACTTCCCGAAGTGAAGAAGGAAGACGTCAAGGTTACGCTGGAGGACGGGTCGGTGACGCTGCAGGGCGAGCGCAAACAGGAAAAAGAGGAGAAGGGCAAGCGCTATCACCGCATCGAACGCTCGTATGGCAGCTTCATGCGCAGCTTCGAGCTTCCCGAAAACGTCGATTCCGGCAAGGCCAAGGCGGAATTCAAGGACGGGATGTTGACGCTTTCGCTGCCGAAGACCGAAAAGGCGAAATCCAAGTCGCTCGAAATCAAGGTTTCCTGAGCACAAGAAATGCCGCGCGCGGTGCGCGCCGCGTTTCCATTCGTCCACGTAGTCCTGGCCCGCGGCGGCGGTCAAGCCGGGCCCTTGCGCCCGGCCGGGTCAGCCGGCAGTGCGGCGAGGCGGTCGCGTCGCGAACTGAAACCGCTCCATTACTCAATGCGACATCAGCACCGGGACGGTCATCGAGTCGAGCAGGGTGCGCGTCGCCCCATGAGCAGCGGAGCCAGGTCGCCTTTCATCCCTCCGCTCCTTGTCCGCTTGATTCTCCTTGACGTCGCGCCGCAGCAGGCAATTCCATGAAGAGAGGCATCACGAAAGAATCCCCGGACCGCCATTACCTTACCCCGCTGTTCGAGCCCGGCTCGGTCGCCATCGTCGGCGCGAGCGAAAAAAGCGGGAAGGTCGGCGCGGTGCTGCTTTCGAACATGCTCGCCGCGGGCTATCGCGGAACCCTGCTCGCCGTCAATCCCAAGTATGCGAGCGTGCACGGCGTACGTTGCTACGCTTCGGTCGGCAAACTCCCCGGTCGGGTCGATCTCGCCGTCATCGCGACACCGGCCCAAACGGTGCCCGGAGTGATCGAGGAGTGCGGCCGGGCGGGCGTGCGCGCGGCAGTCGTGATCACCGCGGGTTTCTCCGAAGCGGGACCCGAGGGCGCGAGTCTCGAGCGCGCGCTGCTCGAGAACGCGCGCCGTCACGGCGTGCGTCTGATCGGCCCCAATTGCCTCGGCATACTGCGGCCGCAACTCGGGCTGAACGCGACTTTTGCGCGCGGCACGGCTCTTGCCGGCTCGCTCGGCCTGGTCTCGCAGTCGGGCGCGGTGTGCGCCGCGATGCTCGACTGGGCGGTGCCCAACAGGATCGGTTTTTCGAGCGTCGTGTCGCTGGGCAGCTCGGGCGACATCGATTTCGGCGAGATCATCGATTTTCTGGCGAACGACGCTAAGACCGAGCACATCCTTCTCTACATCGAGGGAATACGCGATGCGCGGCGGTTCCTATCGAGCCTGCGCGCGGCGGCGCGCGTGAAGCCGGTCATCGTCATGAAAGTCGGCCGTCACCCGGCCGGGTCCCGGGCCGCCGTGTCGCATACGGGCGCCATCGTCGGGGCGGACGAGGTTTTCGACGCCGCGGTCAGACGCGCCGGGGTCGTGCGAGTGAGCAGCATCGGGCAGCTCGTCGCCGCGGCGCAGGCGCTCGCTTCGCGGATTCGGCCACAGGGAGATCGGCTCGCCGTCATTACCAACGGCGGCGGTCCGGGCGTGATGGCGGCGGATCGCGCCGCGGATCTCGGACTTGCCCTCGCGGAGCTGTCCCCGGCCACGGTGGATGCGCTGCGCCGAGCCCTGCCTTCGAACTGGTCGCACGGCAACCCGATCGATCTCATCGGCGACGCCGACAGCGCACGCTACCGTGCGGCCGTGTCGGCCTGCCTCGCCGACGAGGCTGTGGACGGCGTGTTGGCGATCCTCACGCCGCAGGCCATGACCGAGGCCGAAGAAACCGCGCGCACGGTGGCACAGGTGGCGCATGGCGCATCCAAGCCGCTCATCGCCTGCTGGATGGGCGAAGCGAGCGTCGGCGGCGCGCGGAAGCTCCTTCAGGAAGCATCGATCCCGGTGTTCCGCACACCGGATCCCGCAGTGGAGATGTTTGCGCATCTCGCTGCTTTTTACCGCAACCAGCGCTCGCTCCTGCAGACTCCCGGACCGCTCGCGCATCAGGCCCCACCGGACCGGGGCGCGGCTCAAGCGATGATCGACGCGGCGCTTTCGGAGGGGCGCCGCGTGCTCAGCGAGACGGAATCCAAGGCGCTGCTCGCGGCATTCCATATCCCGGTTGCGCGCACCATCCTCGCGCGCTCGGTGGAGGAGGCCGTCCTCGCGGCGCAGGAATTCGGGTTTCCGGTCGTGCTGAAGATCGATTCGCCGGACATCACGCACAAGAGCGACGTGGGCGGCGTCAGGCTCAATCTGGCGGCCGCGGATGCGGTGCGCTCCGCGTATCGGGAAATGCTGGACGAGGTCGGGCACAAGCGGCGCGAAGCGCGACTCAACGGCGTGACGGTCGAGCCGATGGTCGCGCGGAAGAACGCTCGCGAGCTGATGGTCGGCGTCATGCGCGACACCGTGTTCGGCCCCGCGATCACTTTCGGCACGGGGGGCACTGCGGTGGAGGTGCACCGCGACCGCGCCGTGGCGCTGCCGCCGCTCAACGCTTTCCTCGCCGCCGAAATGATCCGCGGCACCCGCATCTCGCGGCTGCTGGGCGCGTTCCGGAACATGCCTTCCGTGGACATGCACTCGCTGGAATCGGTGTTGCTGCGCGTCTCGGAGATGGTGTGCGAACTGCCCGGTATCGAGGAGCTCGACATCAATCCGCTGATCGTGGACGAAACGGGCGCCGTCGCGGTCGACGCGCGCGCCGTGGTCAGGGACCCGCGGCCCATGCGCAGCCGCTACGCGCACCTGGCGATCCATCCCTATCCGGCCGACCTGGTGACGGACTGGGAGCTTGCCGACGGGACTTCCATCCGGCTGCGCCCGATACGGCCCGAGGACGCCCAGATGGAGCAGGAATTCGTGCGGGGGCTGTCGGAGGACAGCCGTTACTTCCGTTTTATGAATACCGTGCGCGAGCTCACACCGGCGATGCTGGCGCGTTTCACCCAGATCGACTACGACCGCGAGATGGCCTTTGTCGCCGTGCGCGACGAGGGCGGACGCGAAACCGAGATAGCCGTCGCGCGCTACGCGACCAATCCGGACGGGCAGACCTGCGAATACGCCATCGTTGTCGCCGACTCCTGGCAATGCAAGGGGCTGGGGCGTCGCATGCTCGGGCTGCTCATCGAGGTGGCACGCGCGCGCGGACTCAGGGCGATGGTCGGGCACGTGCTCCCCGGCAACCAGGCGATGCTCGCTTTGTGCGGCAAGCTCGGATTCAAGATCTCCGACCATCCTGAAGACGCGACTTTGAAGCGCGCCACGCTCGTCCTGGACGGAACGGGCCCCGAATCGCGCTGATCGGAAGGAGCTGCAGCTATGGAAAGTGACACTCTGAAGCGACGCCCGCTCAAAAGAGAGGTCCGGCCCTCAGAGCTTCTTGACGATCCGCATGGTCCTCTTGTCTTCGGGAACGGCGTGCGCTTCGAATCCGAGCGCCCCAACGAAGCGCAGCATTTCGGCATTGCCGGCGAGCACCAAGCCTTCCATGGTCGCGAATTTGCGCGCGCGCGCCGCTTGGATTAACCCATCCATCAGCAGCCCCGCGATGCCGCTCCTGTGCCAGGCGTCGGCGATGACGATGCCGAGCTCGCAGGTCTTCCCGTCGGCGTTCATCACGTAGCGCGCCTCGCCCACGATCTCTTCGTGATCGCCATGCCGCGCCGCGCACACCAGCGCCATATGGCGGTCGTAATCGACGTCGGTCAAGAAGTGGATGAGCTTGTCCGAAGGCGCGTGCACCCATTTCTGAAAACGCATGTACCTGCTCTCCCCGGACAGCTCATTCAGGAACTCGCGCACCAGGGGTGCATCTTCCGTTCGAATGGGGCGCAGCGTCACTGAGCGTCCGTCGAACAGCCGGTGCTCGCGCACGAGATGCGCGGGGTACTCAGCCATGGGGACGCGCCGCTTCTTCCTTCAGTTGCCGGCGCAGGATCTTGCCGATCGGAGATTTCGGAAGCTGCTCGCGGAACTCGATGCGTCTGGGCAGCTTGTATCCCGTAAGGTGTTTCGCGCAATGCGCGAGCAGCGCCTCGGCGGTGAGCGCGGGGTCCTTGCGCACTATGAAGAGCGCGACCGCTTCGCCGCTGCGCTCGTCGGGAATGCCGACCGCGCCGGCGTCCATCACGCCGGGGTGGAGCATCGCGACGTCCTCGATCTCGGCGGGATAGGCCTTGAAGCCCGAAACCACGATCACGTCCTTCTTGCGCTCGCGGAATTCGACGTAGCCGCGCTCGTCCATGCGGCCCATGTCGCCGGTCCTGAGCCAGCCGTCCGGCGTGAACGCTTCGGCGCTTTGCTGCGGCGCGTTCCAATAGCCGCGCATCACCTGCGGACCGCGCACGCCGATCTCGCCGATTTCACCGAGAGGCGATTCCTTTCCGCGCTCGTCGAGAATGGCCACCTCGGTCGAGGGGAGGGGCAGGCCGAGCTTGCCGCTGAATTCCCTGGAATCGAAGCGGTTCGCGCACACGTTCGGCGACGCCTCGGTGAGCCCGTAGCCCTCGACGAGCGGCACTCCGGTCGCCCTCTGCCAGCGTTCGGCGACCGAGCGCTGCACGGCCATGCCGCCCGCGACCGCCAGCTTGAGCGTGCCGCGGCTAGCCGCGGCAACTTCTTCGAAACCGGTCGCGTTCAACAGCGCGTTGAACAGCGTGTTTACGCCGGTGATGGCGGTGAACCGCGTCTTTCGCAATTCGGCGACGAAGCCGGCGATGTCGCGGGGGTTGGTGATGAGCACATTGTGTCCGCAAAGCTTGACGAAAACGAGCAGGTTCGCCGTGAGAGCAAAGACGTGATAGAGCGGCAGCGCGGTGATCACGGTTTCCGCGCCTTCCTCGAGTGTCCCCCTGGCCCAGGCCGCGACTTGCTCGACGTTCGCGACTATGTTGCCGTGCGTGAGGATGGCGCCTTTCGCGACGCCGGTGGTGCCGCCGGTGTATTGCAGGAACGCGATGTCCTCGGAAGATATGTCGGCGCCGTCGAGCCGGTGCGCCGCGCCGCGCGCCAGCGCTTCGCGAAAGGCGATCGCACCGGGAATGCGCCATGCCGGCACCATGCGCTTTACATGCTTCACGGCGAAGTTCACCAGCGCGCGCCTGACCGGCGAGAAGAGATCCCCGACCTGGGTCGTGACGACGTGGCGCACGCGGGTCTTCGCAAGAGCCTGCTCCACAATGCGCGCGAAGTTCTCCAGCACGACGATCGCCGTCGCGCCGGAATCGGCGAGCTGGTGCTCGAGCTCGCTCGCGGTATAGAGCGGGTTGACGTTGACCACCGTCAAACCGGCGCGCAGCGCCCCGAACAGGGTGACCGGATACTGCAGCAGATTGGGTAGCATGATCGCCACGCGATCCGCTCGCCGCAGGCCAAGGGTCTTCTGCAGGTAGGCGGCGAAATCGCGCGAGAGGCGATCGAGCTCTCCGTACGTGATGGAGGCGCCCATGTTGGAGAAAGCAGTCCCGCCGCGAAAGCGCGCGCAGCTGCGCTCGAACAGCTCGTTCAGGGAGGAGTAGGCGCGCTCGTCGATCTCGGAGGGCACACCCCTGGGATAGGAATCGAGCCAGATCTTCTTCATGCGAGTCGAACCTGCGGCAACTTGAGCAAGTAGGCCGAGGTCCAGGGCATGGTCGGTCAGACTCGGGAAGCAAGCTTCGCGCGAAGGTAGGCGACGAGGTTGTCCAGGGTGACGAGCTTGCCGTAGTCCGCTTCCGGAATGTCCACGTGCAGCTTCTCGTTCACGGCGACGAGGACATTGAGCCAGTCCATGGAGTCGAGGTCGATTTGATCGCGCAAGGGCCGGTCGGACCGAAGTTCGCCTTCCTCGATCTCCGGCGCGATGGACTTGATGATTGTGATGACGCGGGTCTTGATTTCAGTTTCGTTCACAATTCCTCCGGATGCTGCAGCCGCTCACGGAGCCCCGCGAGAAAGCGCGCGCCACGAATTCCGTCGCTCGCGCGGTGGTCGCCGGACAGGCTCGCCGTGACGAGCGGCACGGCGCGCACCTCCCCGCTCTCGGCCCATGGCCGAGTCTCCAGGCGTCCGAAGCCGACCAGCGCGACCTGCGGCGGATAGATGACGCCGAACACGGCCTCGACGCCCTGATCGCCGAGGTTGGTGACCGTGATCGTCGGATCGGACATCTCGGAGCTGCGCAGCGATCCCGCGCGCGCGCGGGATACGAGATCGCTCAAGGCCCGCATGAGCTCGACCAGGCTCTTCTTGTCCACGTCGTGGATCGCAGGCGCGATCAGGCCGCCCTGACGGATCGAGATCGCGACCCCGATGTGCACGCCCGTCGCAGCCTGGAACTTCCCGTCCAGCCAGAATCCGTTCAGCTCCGGCGCTTTCGCGAGCGCGAGCGCCACGGCTTTGAGCTGCAGCGCGCCCATCAGGACGCGCTCCGCCACCGGGCGCTTCTCGTTCTCGCGCGCCAGCCAATCGGCGGCGAGCTGCATCGGGATCATTTCGGACAGATAGTAGTGCGGGATCTCGCGCTTGGAGCGGCTCATCGCCGCAGCGATCGCCTTGCGCATTTCCGCATAGCGGTCAGCGGGTGCCGGCGCCGCTCGCGCAGCGGCCTTTTCCACGTCCTCGATCGTCACAGCGCCGTGCGGCCCGGTGCCGGCCACCTTGTCGATATCGACGTTCAGCTCGCTCGCGTGCTTGCGCGCGGCCGGCGACACCGGCCGGCGCTGGGCAAGCGGCGAGACCGAAGGCGCGGCAACGGCGGGAGGCGCAGCAACGGCAGTAGCTGGAGCCAGCTTAGGCGCAGGGCGGGCGGCAGGCGCTTCGCGCTTGTGTAAGGCGGCCTGCTCCGGCGTTTCTCCGGGTTCGAGCAGGGTCGCGAGCACCGTGCCCACCGGCACGGTCTCGCCGATCGCAACGAGCTGCTCGAACAGGGTTCCATCCTGCCAGATCTCCACTTCAACCGCGGCCTTCGACGTGTCGACCACGGCGACGATCTGGCCGCGCTTGACGGCATCGCCCGGTTTCACTTTCCATTCGAGCAGTTTGCCCTGGTCCATGTCCGCACCGAGCGACGGCAGCTTGAACTCGATCATGTCGTCCTCACCGGCCGAGCGTCGCCTTGGCCGCGGCTACGATCTTCGCCGGCTGCGGCAGAGCCGCCTCCTCCAGGTGCTTGGCGTAAGGGATGGGAACCTCCTCGCTGCACACGCGCGCGGGCGGCGCGTCGAGGTCGTAGAACGCTTCTTCGGCGATGCGGGCGATGATCTCCGCTGCGAGGCTGCCCGCGCGCCAGGTTTCGTCAACGACGACGGCGCGCCGGCATTTGCGCACCGAAGCGAGAATGGTCGCGCTGTCGAGCGGGCGCAGCACGCGCAGGTCCACGACCTCGGCGTCTATGCCATCTTCGGCGAGCTCGCTTGCGGCCTGGAGCGTTTTGGGAAGCGAGCCGCCATAGGTGATGAGGCTCACCATTTTTCCCTCGCGCCGCACCGCGGCCGAACGGATGTCCGTGCTCCGGGTCTCGGAGACGTCCGCCTCCACGTTGTAGAGCTGCGCGTGCTCGAAGATGACGACGGGATCGGGATCGGCAAGCGCCGGCGCGAGCATGTCGCGTGCGTCTTCCACGGTGCCGGGGGCGAGCACCTTGATGCCGGGAATGGAGGCGTACCAGTTCTCGAAGCTGTGCGAATGCTGGGCGGCGACCTGGCGGCCGGCACCCGTCGCCATGCGGATGACGAGCGGCACCGAGAACTGCCCGCCCGACATGTGACGGTAGAGCGCCGCGGTGTTCACGATCTGGTCGAGCGCGAGCAGGCTGAAATTCACGGTCATCACTTCCACGATCGGGCGCATGCCGCCGAGCGCCGCGCCGATCCCGGCGCCCGTGAACGCGAGTTCCGAAAGCGGGGTGTCGCGCACGCGCTCAGGTCCGAACTCGTCCAGCAATCCTTTGGTCACCGCGTAGGTCCCGCCGTAGCGGCCGACGTCCTCGCCCATGAGAAAGACCCGGGGATCGCCGGCGAGCGCCTCGCGCAGGGCCTGGCGCATGCCTTCGCGGTAGCTCAAGCGGCCCATGTCAGGTCCTCTCCATTTCCTTCTCTGTAGACGTATACAGATCGCGCGTCAGGTCTTCGACCGGCTCCCAGGTCCCGGCCTCGGCGAACGCCACCGCGCGATCTACTTCGGCGAGCGCTTCGCGATCGCTTGCGAGGAATTCCTCCTCGGTCAGCTTGCCCTCGGCCTTGAGCCTGGCCGAGAAAGTATGCAGCGGTCCGCGGGTCTTCCACTCCTCGATCTCGCGCTTGTCGCGGTAGAGCTCGGCGTCGAACATGGAGTGGGCACGGAAGCGGTATGTCTGGTATTCCACGAAGAACGGGCCTCCACCCTTGCGCACTTCGCGTTGCGCGCGCTGGGTCGTTTCGTGCACGGAGACGATGTCCTGGCCGTCGGCCCGGAGGGTCGGCACGCCGTAGGACGCGGCTTTGGCGCAGAGATCGATCTGCGATTCGGAGCGCTCGATCGCCGTGCCCATCGCGTACAGGTTGTTCTCGCAGCAGAACATCACCGGCAGGCGCCACAGCGCGGCGAGGTTCATGGATTCGTGGAATGCGCCCTCGGCCATGGCGCCTTCGCCGAAAAAGCATGCCGTGACGCGCTGCACGCCCTGCATTTTGTCGGCGAGCGCGAGGCCCACGGCCAGCGGGAGGCCGCCGCCGACGATGGCGTTGCCGCCGAAGAGGCGCTTCGACGCGTCGAACAGATGCATCGAGCCGCCGCGGCCGCGCGAGCAGCCTTCGCGTTTGCCGTACATCTCGGCCATGATCGCTTCCATCGGAACGCCGCGCACGAGGGCGTGGCCATGCTCGCGGTAGGTCGCGACGATATTGTCCTCGGGCTTGAGCGTATGGAGCGCGCCCACGGCGACCGCCTCCTCGCCGATGTACAGATGCAGGAAGCCGCGGATCTTGCCTTCGCCGTAGAGTTCGGCACATTTTTCTTCCAGACGCCGGATGCGCAACATGTCGTGCAACAATGCGAGTGCGAACTCCTTCGCGTAGGGCACCGGCCCGGAAGGCGGTGGCGCGACGCTCACATGACCTCCAGCGTGGAAGTGTCGCCCTCGGGCAATCCGAGCTCGCGTGCCTTCAGCAGCCGTCGCATGATCTTGCCGCTGCGCGTCTTCGGTAGCCCGCTCTGGAATTCTATTTCCTTCGGCGCAACCGCTGCACCAAGACGCTTTCTCGCATGGCCAAGCAATTCCATCTTCAACGACTCGGAGGGTTCGTAGCCTTTCTTCAGCGATACGAACGCCTTCACGATCTCGCCCACCATCGGATCAGGCTTGCCGATTACGCCTGCTTCGGCCACTGCCGGATGCTCCATCAAGGCGCTCTCGACCTCGAATGGCCCGATCAGATGACCCGCGGACTTGATGACGTCGTCGGCGCGCCCGACGAACCAGTAATAGCCGTCGGCGTCGCGCTTCGCCAGGTCGCCGGTCAGATAAAGCTCGCCGGCGAAACACTTGCGGTAGCGTTCCTCCTGATTGAGGTAGCCGCGGAACATTCCCGGCCAACCGGCGCGCAGCGCAAGCTCGCCCTCTGTACCCGGCGCCTCGATCGGGCGCACGCTGCCGTCCTCACTCCGAGCGACGATGCAGGCTTCGATGCCGGGCAGGGGCTTTCCCATCGAGCCCGGCTTGATGTCCATAGCCGGCGTGTTCGCGATCATGATGCCGCCGGTCTCGGTCTGCCACCAGTTGTCGTGGATGGGAAGGCCGAGCGCCTCCGCGCCCCACCACACCGCTTCCGGATTGAGCGGCTCGCCCACGCTCGCGATGAAGCGCAGATTCGGGAAGGAGTACTGCTTCGGCAATTCCAACCCCGCCTTCATCAGCATGCGGATCGCGGTGGGCGCTGTATACCATACGCTGACCGCCTGGTCCTGCAGGATGCGATACCAGCGCTCGGCATCGAAGTCCGCCTCATCGACGACGCTGGTCACGCCGTGCAGGAGCGGCGCGACGATGCCGTAGGAAGTGCCCGTCACCCAGCCGGGGTCGGCGGTACACCAGAACACGTCCTCGGGATGCAGATCGAGCGCGAACCTGCCGGTGGCGTAATGCATGACAACGGCGCCATGCACGTGCATCGCGCCTTTGGGCGTGCCGGTGGTGCCGCTGGTGAAGTGCAGAAACGAGCCGTCCTCGGGAAGGGTCGGCTCGACGGCGAACTCATCCGACGCCTCTGCCATGAGCCGCTGCAGGTCGAGCGTTCCCGGCACGTCAGTCTGCGCGCCGGATTCGCCGGCGAGCAACACGTGCTTCAGCGCCGGAAGCGAGGCGACGCTTTTCTCGAGCTTGCGGCGGTAGAGCGTTTCCGTGGTGAGCACCACGTTTCCCTGTCCCAAATCCAGACGCATGCGCACCGGGTCGGGGCCGAAGGCGGAAAAGAGCGGGCACACGATGACGCCCGCCTTCAAGCCGCCCAGCACGCCGATGTAGAGCTCGGGGATGCGCCCGCTCAGGACGAAAAGCCGGTCGCCTTTGCGGACCCCGAGCTTCCTCAGCACGTTGGCGAAGCGGTTGGTCAAGCGCTTGAGCGCGGCGTAGGTGAAGGCGCGCTCGCCGCCGCCGCGCTGCAGAAAGCGGAGCGCCGTGCGATCGGCGAGCGCTCCCGCGGCATGGCGGTCCACCGCCTCGTAAGCGATGTTGAGCGCGCCGCCTGGCAATCCCTCCAGATCGCGTCGCGCAGCTTCCCAGGAAAAGCGCGCGCGCGCCGCGTCAGAATCCGTCAGGTTCGGCGGTACGCGAAACTGCGCTGCGTTCTTGCGGATGATTGCGGCTCTCAAGGGATTCTCTCCCGGTTCGGTTTCGCTTGATACCAGGCGCCGCTGCCGTGTCGGCTTTGATGTTGTGGGGCCAAGCGTGCGGGCTCGTCGCCGCTCCGCCAGCGATCACGTTCGCGCTGCGACTTCGCGCGCCCGGCCGGTGCCGTCACCGGGCGCGGGCTTCGCGCCGCCGTCCGCGAAGATGGCGTCGCACAGGCGCTGCAGCATCGGCAAGCCGCGCACCTCGGTCTCGAAGAGGGGCACGATGGCGCGCACGGCGCCGTCGAACTCCCGCCAGATGGTCTGCATGTGCTCCTGCTGCATGGCCACGCGGTTCTTGACGAAATCGGCGGAGTCCGGACCGAGCGACGCCGGGTCGATGAGCATGTTGACGAAGACGCCGCCCACGGGGATGCCGAAGTCCTTGAACCACTGGATGAAGCGCGTGACCACCGCGATGGGCAGCGCCTCGGGCAGGGTCACGAAGTAGAACGCCGTAAGCTTGGGATCGGTGAGGAGCACGCGCGCGTTCTCCATCCGGTCGCGGAAGGAGACGAGGTACTCCATCAGCGGGTCGGCTTCCTTCTTCTTGGTGAAGGAGAGCATCTCGCGCAGCGTCTTCGCCTCCTCGCGGCTCTTCATCATCTTGTTGACCCACAGCGCGTATACTTTCGACATGCCGAGCAGGCGCCGCGCGTTGGCGGTGGGCGCGGTGTCGAAGACGTAGACGTCGTACTCGTTCTTGAACATGAGGTCGATCATGTTCTCGAACATCGCCGACTCCTCGAACGCGGGATTCATCGTCGCGGACTCGACGAAGTCGTCGGCCTTGGTGGTGATGTCGGCGAACTTGAGGAACCAGCGGATCTTCTCCCGGATCTGCATCTTGCTGCGCTCGATGGTCTCCTTGGTCTCGATCTCGTACGCCCAGAGGTTCGGCACGCCCTCGACGGCGACGTGCTTGCCGAGCACGTCCTGGCCGAGCAGGTTCGTCAGGCTGTGAACGGGGTTGGTGGAGGCGAGCAGCACCCGGCGTCCCTGCCGGGCGAGCCCGATGGCGGCGGCAGCGGCGAAGACGGTCTTGCCCACACCGCCCTTGCCGCCGAAGAACAAGTACTTCTGCGTGGGGTGCTCGCGCAGGTACCGGCCACGCCGTCCATATACATCCGGGCCGGGGTCGCCCGCTTGGCGTCGGACTGGATAATGTTCCGGTCGATGCGTCTTGCGTAGAAATTGTAGGCAAGATAGCTGGTCAGCACGCCGAAGACGACGATCCAGAGAGTATTCATGACTTTGCTCCTTCCTTAATCGAATGGCCCATAGTCTGCATATCGCGTCCAAATAATCTCCACGATAGCCTCCCCAAAGGGTCGCGTATTGATATGGGTCAAGTCCTGCCTTCGAGACTATCGGTGCGTTTGTTCCGTCGCTTTGAGCAGCGCGATCACGTCCTTGTTTTTCACCTGTGAAAACGAGATATAGAATTGGCCGACGCCGTGGAAATCCGCCGGCGCATGCAGGCATACGACCTCGTCGGCGCCAACCAGATCGGGGCTTGTTTGACCTGGATCAAAACGCCCGCATTTCGCTGGACCAAACTGGGATGGCGTAAAATATTTCCCCACCAGGGAGATGTACACGCAAAGATGAGGGGCCTGAAGTCAGGACGATCACATTTCTGGAACGTAGGGAGAAAACATGACGATTACATTAGCTCGGTTGGGTTTTGCGGTACTGATCGTCGGTAGCCTTGCTGGCTGCGGAAGTGATGATAGCGGCGGCGGTGGAAGCCCGCCCCCGGCTGGTGGCTCCGCAGCCACTCCCCCCCCGCTGACTGGTGCAGCGCCTGTCACCGTTGATTACTTGAACGGAGCGGCGCAATTTCCGGTCATGACGCCCGTGATCACCGTGGGTGGCGCCGCCGTCAATAGCGCGCCGGTGATCGCCTTTTCGCTTGGGGATGCCAACGGCAACGCGTACGCCGGGTTCGATAAGATCACCACGAAAAGCGGGACTGCCAAGTTCGCCAGCTATCCCAACTTGGCGTTCTCAATCGCCAAGCTGGTGCCTGGGACGAACGGCTCTCCCAGCAAGTGGGTGAGCTACATCGTGACCAGTGTTGAGACGCTATCGACGGCGCCAGCGCCCCAGAGACCCAGCACCGACAGTACCGGCACGCTGCAGTACCTCGGCCAGGGCATTTACCAGTACACCTTCTATCGTGACATCACCAAGACCGCGGCCGATGTTAATGCAATGAACCCGGCTGCGCCCAACAACAAGGCGGATCTGGGCAACCTGACCTTTGATCCCAATGCGCTCCATCGCGTCACGATCCAGTTTTCGGGCAACGCCCCGGGCACCGGCACCAACACCCCCACCGGCGCGAACTCCGGCGTCACTGCCGTCCCACTGAAAAATCCGGTCAACGTCGTCTATGACTTCATCCCCGCCACCGGCCAAGCGGTCGCGCCCACGGACGCAGTCGCCCAACGGCTGATCGTCGACAGGTTGAGTTGCAATGAATGTCACGGCAAGCTCGGCGGCATTCCCGGCACCGAGAGCGCCAGCTTTCACGGCGGCGGCCGCTATGACCCGAAATACTGCGTGGTCTGCCACACCGACCAGCGCAAATACGGGCGCAACAATGCGACGGACAGCCAAGTGTCCGATGCCAACTTTGCATTCCCGGCTCTGACCAAGACGGTCAATCCCACAACTGGTGCGGTCAGCTATTCGCCTAACACCTACATCGCGGACGGCGTGACCGTCGGCGACTTCCCAGTCCTGATCCACCGGGTCCACAAGGGCGAGGAGTTGATCAAGCAGAACTACAATTTCGCCAATGTGCTGCTCAACGAAACCAAGTTCCCTCAGGACCTCAGGAATTGCACCAAGTGCCACGACAGCACTGCGCCCAAGGTCGCGCCCCAGGCCAGCAACTTCCAGAACGTTCCCAGCCGCCTCGCGTGCGGCGCCTGCCACGATGGCATCAACTTTGCCACGGCCCAAGGGAAGACCAACAACGGCAAGTTGACCGGCCACGTCGGCGGCATCCAAAACGATGATAGCAAGTGCGCCTTGTGCCACGATCCGGCGTCCATCAAGTCCGTGTACCACATTCCGGTGACCCCGCCGAACGCGAGCAATTCACTGCAGGTACCAATCGCCAGTGGCGGTAGCGCCAATACCAACGCGGCGTGGATTGCGTCGAACCGAGACAATCTGCCGCTAGGCGCGATCAAGGTCGACTACGACATCAAGCGCGTCTACCGCGATGCGAACATGAACCCGGTGATCGTGTTCAGGATGCTGCAAACTCTACCGCCGGCCACGACCGCAGTCTTCACGCCGTTCAACACGCCACCGACCGGAGAGATCTGGAACGGTTTCTTCGGCGCGCCCAGTGTGTACTTTGTCTGGGCCGTGCCTCAGGACGGCATCGCTACCCCGGCTGATTTCAACGTCTCCGCGAGCGGGTACCTCAAGAGACTTTGGAACGGTACGGCCACCACCGGAACGAGTGCCGGCAACTTGATTGCCGGCAGCGGCGCGGACGCCGGCTATTACATCGCCACGCTTACCGGGGTGAAGGTTCCCGACAGCGCCGTCATGCTTTCCGGCGGATTGGGGTATAGCTACAGTCTGAGCAGCACCACCAATGCGAACGGCACCCCGCCGCTGACGCAGATCGGGGTGAGCGAGCCCATTGCGAGTAACAATCTCCCCTCGGGCACTCCTCGATTTGGTGTTACCACCTCTGCGATTGTGGGAGGGACGGAGAACAAGATCGGCGGCCTCATTGTCGTCACTCCGGATGCACAGGTGGTAGCCAGCGCCGGTGCTGGCATAGGCGGTGCCGGTGGTGCGACACCTTATACCGGCCGGCGCCCGATCGTCGAGGACGCCAAGTGCAACAACTGCCACAAAGAGCTTGGCTTGTTCACGGCGGAGGCGTTCCACGGGGGGCAGCGCAACGACGGCACGACCTGCGCGTGGTGCCACACTCCCAACAGAACCAGCAGCAGCTGGTCGGCGGATGCCAGCTCGTACATCCACGCGATTCACGCAGCCGACAAGCGCACCAAGCCGTTCACGTGGCATGCATCGGCAGTCGGGAAATCCTTTGCGAACATCGCATTCCCCGGCATCCTGAGCAAGTGCGAGACTTGCCACCTGCCCGGCACCTATGACTTCAGCGCCCCCGCTTCGGTGAGTGCACTGCCCAACCGTCTCCACAAGACAGTGGGCACCGGCATATTCAATGCTACGGCCGGTACGTCAATAAACACTTATAGCACCAGTACTGGTTGCACGGTTCCAACGCTTGGTACGCCGCAAACAGACCTTGGCGTGTATTCGTTGTCGCCTTACATCGCTGCGCTAACCAACTATGGCATCGGCTTCAGCTACAACGCCGGCCTTACGACTGCCAACTCCTGCCGGCCCGACGGCAGCGGCCTGGTTGCCAACCCGGCAGGGGGTACTGTTGAGGCAGACGGCACGACATTGGTGAATTCGCCGATCGCAACGGCCTGCTTCTCCTGCCACGACAGCGACGTCGCCAAGCAGCACATGGAGAACGAACTCGGTTCGCTCTACAGGCCGCGCAGCCAGGCTCTCGCCAAGACCGAGCTGTGCATGTTCTGCCATGACCCGGCCAGTAGTTATGGGTTGGGTATCAAGGCCGTGCATGCGAAATAGCGTGACCGAGCTTGTGTCACGGTAACGGGGGCCCGGTTTGCCGGACGCCTGCGGCAGCATCAAGACCCGGAGGCGGCAACGCTTCCGGGTTGTTTTTTGATTACAGGACATGCCGGCATACCGACAGGGTGACAATGCCGGCGCTGCTTGCTGCAACGGCGCCAGCCAGGTAACTCCCGGAGATATTCGATGAAACGCAGCATCATCCAGACTGTGCTGATTGCCGCGGCCTTGCTGCTGTCCGCCAGCGTGTGCGTTGCCGCCGAGAGCAAAGCCGCGGCGCCGGGGGAGGCAACCGGCACCCCCAAAGCGGCTGAAAAAGGCGCCAAGGCAAAAAAGCCGGACGCGCCGGTCAAACTGGTGGACATCAACAGCGCCAGCAGGGCGCAACTGAAGACGATTCCCGGTATCAGCAACGCGGAAGCCGAAAAGATCATCGCTGGCCGGCCCTATTTGAGCAAGGCGCACCTGGTGACCCGCAACATCATATCCGGCGTCCACTACGCGCAAATCAAGGACCTGATCATGGCCAGTCAAAAGTGAAGGCGTGGCAGGATCGCGCGTCATGAGCAGGAACCGATCGACGTTTCGCTCAATCGCGCTTGTCGCAGCGAGCCTCCTGCTTTTCGCATTGGCCGGATGTGGTGGCGATGACGGAGACGGAGGCGGAGGCGCGTCCGCACCAGCCACGCCCGTGACGGGAAACGCTCTGAACATCAACATCACTTCGGTGACCGCCAGCGGCCCGCCCGTCGTCAACTTCAAAGTCACTGACAAGACCGGCGCAGGCGTGCCCGGCATCGCGGCTGCGGACCTGCGCTTCAATATCGCAAAGCTGCTGCCGGGATCGAACGGCGAGCCGGCTAGCTGGCAGAACTACCTCAACCGTGCGGTGAATGGAGCAGTAGAAGGCATCCAGGAGCGCTCGGCCGCGGGCTTCGCCTTCGGCACGCTGGTGAACCGGGGCGACGGCAGCTACATCTATACCTTCGCCACCGATATCACGAGCGCCACGGCGAACCCCTGCCCCGCGCCATGCACCAATGCGGACGGCAAGGCCCTGAACGTCAGCTATCAGCCGGGCTTGACGCACCGGGTGACGATCCAGCAGGGCAACAGTGCCAACCCGAAAGCGACCGGCGTGCTCGACTTCGTGCCGGCCGGGGGCGCCGCCGGTGCGCGCGACATCGTGCTCACCGCCACCTGCAATCAATGCCACAGCGAACTCACGGCACACGGAACGCGCGTAGACACCAAGCTGTGCGTCACCTGCCATAACCCGGGCTCCTGGGTTGCGGGAGCGCCCAACACGAGCGTGGATTTCAAGGTGATGATCCACAAGATCCACTACAACATCTACAACAGCCTGAATCCATCGGACCCCAACGCACCAAACTATATGCCGCCCACGCTACCCAGCGTGACGGCGGGTTACCCGTACAAGATCGGGGCTCGCGATTTTTCGCGTCCCGCCTTCACGCAGGACGCCCGCAGCTGCACGCGGTGTCACGACGGCGCGAGCAGCGCACAGGGCGACAACTGGAAGACGCAGCCAAGCATCGCGGCCTGCGGCTCCTGCCACGACAATTTCTATTTCACAGTTCAGCCGGACCCGGCGAAGCCGTACCAGACGGAACCGCACCCGGGCGGCCCGGCGACGGACAGCAGCACGTGCGCGCTATGCCATGGACCCGGAAGAGTCGCGGATGCGGCGGTAATGCATAACTTCCCGGCGCGTTTCAAGGCGGCGTCAGGGAAGTTCAAGTTCAACATCATTAGCGCCGTGCCCACCACCGCGGGCAGCTTCCCAGTGATTACTTTCTCGGTCACTGATCCGAGCAATGGCAATGCGCCGTACGACGTCAAGACGCATCCTGCGTTTACGACGGCCAACGTCAGCTCGCTCACCGTCAAGCTGGGTTGGACGATGGCGGGAAAAGCGGATGTCGGCAACGACGGCAGCGGCCAGAACTACGGTCAGCCCGTCAGCATCGATCTCCTGAACAATATTGCCGTCGTTCCGGGAGCCACCCCTGGCACCTACACCGTGGCCTCGACGGTAGCGATCCCCGCGGGGCAGGACACGCTGCGAGTCATGATGGACGGACATCCCGCGGGCAATGTTAGCAGCACGGGGCCCACATCCGATGACATTACTTTGCCTCCAGGCGCATTCGCCGATCGCTTATCCGCGAAGAGCGTCTTCAAGGATTTCGCGATCACTGGCCCGGCGGTGCCGCGACGGTCGGTCGTCGACATGGCCAAGTGCAACGTGTGCCACGATGTGCTGAGCCTGCACGACAATGACCGCACCGGCGAGCCCGGTGCGTGCGCGGTCTGCCACAACCCGAACGCGACCGATGCGAGCCGGCGCCCGTCCTCCGCAGGCGTCCTTACCGGCGGTGTCGATGGCAAGCTGGAAGAGGCGCTCGACTTCAAGACCATGATCCACGGCATCCACGCGGGCCAGGCGAGCAAGGGCGGGTTCCGCGAGAAAGGCATCGCGGTCTATGGCTCCGGCGGCGTAAACGACTTCAGCACAGTCGTCTTCCCCGGGAAACTGAGCAACTGTACCGCCTGCCATATAGGCACGTCGTACCAGTTGACGGGTATCTGGGCGCCACCGACGGCGAACGGAATCCTGGGGACCACGACCACCACGGACCCCGCGACAAACACCACCACAGGCCCCGCGGCAAGCGATGCTGCGGACAACCTGAGAATCTCGCCAACGGCAGCGGTGTGCTCGTCGTGCCACGACAGCGCGTTGGCGAAAGCTCACATGCAGGATTCCTTCAATGGCGGGAACTTCTCGGCTACACAGGCGACGATCAACGCGACCGTTACCGAAAATTGTACTTTTTGCCATGGCGACGGCAAGGTCTTGAACGTCAAGGCAGTGCACGGCATACCGTGAGGCGTGCAGGGCGAATCATCAGGAATCATGGTAAACACCCGATAACGATGACGATTAAGAAATCCCTGTCTGCCGTGCTGCTCGTGCTGTCGAGCCTCGCGTTCAGCGTTGTCGCATCTGCCCAAGGAGCCGCCGCCCCTGAGGCGCCGACCGCCGGCCAGGGGACGGAATACAGTGAAAACGGCGCTGACACCTGCCTCGTGTGCCACACCGAGCAGTGGCCGTATCCGATTTTTCCGATTTTCAAGACCAAGCATGCCAACCGCGCCGACAAACGCACGCCGTTTGCCGGACTACAGTGCGAGGCCTGCCACGGCCCGGGCGCCAAGCACGCCGCCACCGCCAGCAAGGAGGCGATAAACAGTTTCAAAGCGACCTCCCACCTTTCGGTTGGGCAGCGTAACAAGTTCTGTCTGGAATGCCATCAGGGCAATGCCCGCATCGGCTGGACCGGCAGCAAGCATGAGATCAACAACGTGGCATGCACCAGTTGCCACAAGCTTCACGCGGAGCGCGATCCCCCGCTTGCCAAGGCCACCCAGGCAGAGGTCTGTTACAAGTGCCACTTGAAGGTGCTCGCGGACTTCAACAAGCCATCGGTGCATCCGGTGCGCTTCGGCATCATGACCTGCAGCGGGTGTCACAGCACGCATGGATCGAGCTCCACAGCGATGCTGGTGAAGCCAACCGTGAATCAGACCTGCTACACCTGCCACGCGGACAAGCGCGGGCCGTTCCTGTGGGAACATGCGCCGGTGGCCGAGGACTGCACCTTGTGCCACTTCGCGCACGGGTCATCTCGCGCGGTATTGTTGTCGAAGACCCCTCCATTGCTCTGCCAGCAATGCCATACGGTGGCAGGCCATCCCTCGGTCGCGTATACCAGCAGCGGTTTGCCGGGACGCGGCGGCGGCGGAGCGGCATTCCTGCTCGCCGGAGGCTGCGTGAATTGTCATTCGCAGGTGCACGGGTCGAATCATCCGTCGGGTGTCAAGTTGATGCGATAGCCGGCGCCCGCGGGCCCCGCCCCGCTGAACAACCGCAAAGGCCGGCGAGCTGCGCAAGGGGATGGGATACCGGGTGGCGAGACAAACGGAGAACAGGACAGAAACATGAAAACCGCGATTCAACTGTCTCTGCTCGGTATGCTTTCGACGCTGTCTGCCGCCGCAGCTGCGGCAGACGGCGCCACCGGCGCCGGCCAGGCAGCCCCCGACACCTTGAAGTGGCAATGCAAACTCTGCAAATTCGAGAATGGTCTGAGCGGGACGGTGGAGGCGGGTGGCGGTTACGTATCGGACTCGTCGTCCAAATTCGGCGAATACAACGGCCTCAACCAGAAAGGCGGATTTCTTATCGGCGACTTTAGCGCGCGCTTTCGCGGCGATGACGCGGCTTACTGGAATGTCGATGCGGCGAATCTCGGGCTGGACACGCGCTTTCTGAACGCGGAAGGCGGGCAACAAGGCAAGTACAAACTGTTGCTCAATTACGAGGAGTTGCCGCACTTCATCTCGGACAGCGCGCAAACGCCCTTCACCGGAAACGGCGGCGCGTCGTTGACGCTGCCGGGCGGCTTTCCGGCGAGCACGACAACGCTCATGCCGCTGGCAAGCACGCTGCAGCAGGTCGACCTTGAAACGAAAAGGAAAGAGTTGGGGGTAGGCGCATCCTGGACTCCGGCGCGCGCCTGGGAGTACGGCGTCAATTTCCGTCACCAGACTCGCGAAGGCACGCTAGGCACCGCCGGTGCGTTCTTCGTAACTGCTTCGCAACTGGTCAGGCCGGTGGATTATGTTACCGATCAGATAGATGCTTCGGCCTCGTACACCGGCACCCGGCTGCAGGCGAAGCTCGCCTATTACGGCTCAAGCTTCAGCAACAACGATCCGTCTCTGACCTGGCAGAATCCATTCACTGCGCCAGCATTCCCCGGCGCCGCTGCCGGCCAACTCGCGCTGCCGCCGGATAACCAGTTTCACCAGCTTTCTGCCACTTTGGGATACCAGTTGGCCGAGCGGACGCGGGCTACGGCCGACATCGCTGTTGGCCGCATGTTGCAGGATCAACAGTTCCTCGCGCCAACGTTGAATGCGACTCTGGCCGTTCCGGCGCTGCCGCGAACTTCGCTGGATGGCCGCGTGAATACCGTCAACGCGAACCTCGAAGTCAACTCGGCGGTCACGGATCGGCTCCGGCTGAAAGCGGCGTACATCTACAACGATCGCAACAACCAGACGCCGCAGTCGACTTATTCCTGGGTGACGACCGACATGTTCCTCGCCCCGTCGCCGCGAACCAACCTGCCATATGGGTTCACGCAAGACAAGGTGCAGCTGAGGGCCGACTACAAGGCCGCGGAGCGCATCACGACTTCCGCCGGCTATGATTACGACTCGGTCACGCGCACTTTCCAGGAGGTCGATACCGCCCGCGAGAATACGATTTGGGCAAAACTGGCTTCCCGTCACCTGGACATGGTCGACTGGACGCTCAGGTTCGCGCACAGCGATCGCAACTACTCGAGCTACCAGCCGGTCCCCGAGATTACCCCGCCGGAGAATCCGCTGCTGAGAAAATACAACATGGCCGATCGCACGCGGGATCGCGCGGAATTGCGTGCCAACGTTGCCGCGACGGAAACCATAAGTATCGGGTTCCAGGTTGATACGTCCAAAGACGACTATTCGGGTTCGACAATCGGCCTGACCAGCGGCAAGGAGCTCAACCTCAGCGGCGATGTCACCATGATGCTATCGGATCAGACCAGCCTGCACTTGTTCGCGAACCGCCAGGAAATCAAGTCGGAACAGTCCGGGAGCCAGACATACTCGACACCGGACTGGTCGGGCGAGAACGAAGACACGATCAATGTTTTTGGAGTCGGCGTAAAACACGGCGCGATCAAGGACAAACTCGAGGTCGGCGCGGATTACACGGTCACGCGGTCAAAGGGCGCGATCAGCGTCAACACGGCGGCAAATGAACCCGCGTTTCCCGAGCTTTCAACGTCGCGCGACACCCTGAAACTCCATGCCACCTACCGTATCAAGGATAACGTGTCGCTGCGCGCCGGGTACTGGTACGAACGCTACGACAGCGACACCTGGGCGCTCGCTGGGGTCACGCCTGACACGATTCCGAGCGTTCTGACCTTTGGCCAACAACCGCCGCAATATCACGTGCATGTGATCTGGATGTCTGTTCGATACAAGTTCTAACGCACCAGCCGAGCCAACCAGATCGGGGGCTTGTTTGACCTGGATCAAAACGCCCGCATTTCGCTGGGCCAAACTGGGATGGCGTAAAAAATTTCCCCACCAGGGAGATGTACACGCAAAGATGAGGGGCCTGAAATCAGGCCAAAGTTCGCAGCGCCTCTCGGCGTCGCGAGGGATGGAGACAGCCTCAGACCGGCCAGTGCCAAAAGCTTGACTCGGGGTCTCCGCCGCACCCGCCATCCCCGCGGATGGCGGGTTTCTTTTTTCTTGGGCGTCCATGGCCGGGTTTGACTTGAATCAATCCGAAGGATCGTGCCGGCGCTATCTTGATTCTTGACTACTCTCCTCCGAGGATCGGCACATGGCCGCGAAGCAAATTGTTTTCCATGAAGAAGCGCACGCCAAGATCATGGCGGGAGTACGGATCCTCACCGACGCTGTCCGAGGCACGCTCGGACCCAAGGCGCGCACCGTCGTCATCGAGCGGGCCTACGGCGTGCCGATCATCATCAATTCCGGGGTCGTCGTCGCCAAGGAGATCGAGCTCGAGGACCGCTTCGAGAACATGGGCGCGCAGATGGTCAAGGAAGTCGCGAGCAAGACTTCGGACGTCGCCGGAGACGGCACGACCACCGCCACGCTGCTTGCCGCCGGGATCGTTTTCGAGGGAATGAAGTACGTCTCGGCCGGCATGAACCCCATGGATCTGAAGCGCGGCATCGAGGCTGCGGTCACCGCGGTGGTCGCCGAACTGGGCAAGCTCGCCAAGCCGTGCGGCGCGCGCACCGAAATCGCCCAGGTCGCGACCATCTCTGCGAACTCCGACAAGGTGATCGGAGAGATCGTCGCCAACGCCATGGAAAAGGTGGGGAAGGAAGGCGTGATCACGGTCGAGGACGGCACCGGGCTCGCGAGCGAGCTCGAGGTCGTCGAGGGCATGCAGTTCGACCGGGGTTACCTTTCGCCGTATTTCATCAACACCGCGGAGAAGCAGCGCTGCGTGCTGGAAGATCCCTACATTCTGATCCACGATAAAAAGATCTCCGCGATCCGGGATCTCCTGCCGCTGCTCGAGCAGGTGGCGAAGGCGGGCAAGCCGCTGCTGGTGATCGCGGAGGAGGTCGAAGGCGAGGCGCTCGCCACGCTCGTCGTCAACATGTTGCGCGGCGTGATCAAGGCCTGCGCGGTCAAGGCGCCGGGTTTCGGCGACCGGCGCAAGGCGATGCTCGAAGACATTGCCGTGCTCACCGCCGGTCGGGTGATCGCCGAAGAAGTCGGGCTGACGCTGGAAAAAGCCACGCTCGAGCAGCTCGGCCGCGCCAAGCGCGTGGAAGTCGATAAGGACGACACCACCATCATCGGCGGCGCAGGCGATCCCGTGAAGATCGACGCTCGGGTCGCGGACCTGCGCGAGCAGATCAAGGACACGACCAGCGACTACGACAAGGAGAAGCTCCAGGAGCGCGTGGCGAAGCTCGCCGGGGGCGTCGCCGTGGTGAAAGTCGGCGCCGCGACGGAGATGGAAATGAAGGAAAAAAAGGCGCGCGTCGAGGATGCGCTGCACGCGACACGCGCCGCGGTCGAGGAGGGCGTGCTGCCGGGCGGTGGCGTTGCGCTGCTGCGCGTCCGCACACCGCTGGCCGGCCTGCGCGGCGAGAATGAAGACCAGGACGCGGGCATTAAGATCGTGCTGCGGGCGCTCGAGGAGCCGCTGCGGCAGATTGCCTCGAACGCGGGCCAGGAACCCTCGGTGGTGATCGACAAGGTGCAGCGAGGCGAGGGCAATTTTGGCTATAACGCGCTGAGCGGAGAATACGGCGACATGGTGAAGATGGGCATACTCGATCCCTGCAAGGTGACGCGCTGCGCGCTGCAGAACGCGGCGTCGATCGCCGGGCTGATACTCACGACCGACTGCATGATCGCGCAGATTCCGGAGCGAAGTCCCGCCGGCAGATCCCCCATGGGCGACATGGACATGTGAGGACGCGGACAAATTCTCTGAAACAGGAGCTTTACATGATCCAGGTCATCCCGGAAACACCTCCCGAGTTCGACAGCACGCGCATCATCGAGCGGCCCGGCGGAGTCTTCTATTGGCAGTCAAAGACCGGAGCGGAGGAATTCGGTCCCTTCGCAACGCTGCTCGAGGCCGTGCAGGACATGCAGTATCGCGACGATTCAGCGGTCGAGCCCGGAGAGACGCTCGAGGAAGCCGAAGCGGAAATCGGCATCGCCGAGTGGATCGATCCCGAGACCGGCGATCCGGCCGAGGAATCGGTGCCGCGCGTGCAGGAGCACTGACCGCGTCTCGGCGGCCGGCGCGCCCTCAATGATCGAGCGCCTGCAGTGCGTCCACGTACGGATGCCCTAGTGCGTTGGCGACTTCCTTGCGGGTGATTCCCCCGCGGCACACGTTGAGTCCGTTGCGCAAGTGCGGGTTGGCGCGCAAGGCTTCAACGACGCCGCGTCTGGCGAGTTCTTTCACGAAAGGCAAGGTGGCATTGTTGAGCGCATAGGTCGAAGTGCGCGGCACCGCGCCGGGCATGTTGGCGACGCAGTAGTGGAGGATGCCGTCCACCGTGTACACCGGTTCCGCGTGCGTAGTCGGGCGCGAGGTTTCGAAGCAGCCACCCTGGTCGATGGAGACGTCGACGATCACCGTGCCGGGTTGCATTGCCGAGAGCATTGCGCGGCTGACCAGTTTCGGGGCGAGCCCGCCCGGAATGAGCGCCGCGCCGATGACGGCGTCCGCGTCGCGTAATTCCCGTTCAATGTGCTGCGGCGTGGAGGCGCCCGTGCGCAGGCGCGGCCCCAGTTGGGATTGCAGGCGGCGCAGCGGCTCGCTCGAGCGGCTGAGCACCGTAACCGCTGCGCCGATGCCGAGCGCGTTCGCGGCGGCGTTGGCGCCGACGACGCCCGCGCCGAGCACCAGGATGCGGCCCGGCGGCACGCCGTCCGTTCCGGAAATCAGGATGCCGCGCCCGCCCTGCGGCCGCTCGAGATAATGCGCAGCGACCTGGATCGCCATCCTGCCGGCAACGACCGACATGGGCGTAAGCAACGGCAGGCCGCCCGACGCCGAGGTCACGGTCTCGTAGGCGATCGCGATCGCGCCGCTCGCCACGAGATCGTGGACCTGTTCCGGGTCGGGCGCGAGATGCAGGTACGTAAACAGCGCCTGCCCCGGGCGCAGCCGCGCCCGCTCGGGGGCGAGCGGCTCCTTCACTTTGACGATCATCTCCGCCCGGGCGAAGATCTCCTCGGGCGTGGCCGCAACCGCCGCGCCGGCTTTGACGTATTGCGCGTCGTCGGCGCCGATCCCGGCGCCGGCGCGGGTTTCCACCAGCACGCCGTGGCCCTCGGCGACGAGCGCGGACACGCTCTCCGGCGTGAGGCCCACGCGATACTCGTGCACCTTGATTTCCCTGGGCACTCCGATCAGCACTTGGAGTTTTCCGTTTCAATCCAGCCCGAAGTACGGCGCCAAGTATCTTTCAGATAGTAGTCCACGGCAACCGCGGTTGGCGTTTGATCCACGTCAAGGGAACCGCCGGTATCGCTCCTACCATGGACAGACATATGGATCATGAAGCTCTGCGGCGCTTTTTTATGACGCGCCGCCTCGCATGAAGCACCCCGAAACCGTCGGCGGCCACGTCGTTGCTTCGGTACCGTACGCAAAGCTGGGAGAGCGCGCGCGAGAGGTGCTCGCGCGGCTCGCGACCGACAAGCCGTCGAGCATCGAGCTCGTTCTGGTGGCCGACGCGCACGGGCGGCTCATCGGCGCCGCGCCGCTGGCGCGTGTGGTGGCGCTGGACGGGGACGATCCGGTCGACAAGGCCGTCGAACGTGACTTCCCGCGCGTCCGGCCGGACACCGACCAGGAACACGCCGCCTCGCTCGCGCTGCATCACGGCGTCGATGCGCTGCCGGTCGTGGACGACGAGGGCTGCGCGCTCGGCGTGATGCCCGCTCAGGCGCTGCTTCAGGTGCTGCGCCGCGAGCACATCGAGGATCTGCACGTGCTCGGCGGGATCCAGCGCGAGGCTTCCAAGGCGCGCCACGCGATCGACGACCCACCAATGCGCCGCGTGCAGCACCGTCTGCCGTGGCTCGTCGCGGGACTCGGCGGAAGCGCGCTCGCCACCGCCGCGATGGCGGGGTTCGAGGAAACGCTCGAGCGGACGATCGCGGTGGCGTTCTTCGTCCCGGCGATCGTGTACCTAGCGGATGCGATCGGCACGCAGACAGAGGTGATCGCGGTACGCGGACTTTCACTCACCCGCTCGGGGATCGCGCACCTGATCGGCGGCGAGCTGCGCACCGGGATGCTGCTCGGCGCGATCCTCGCGACAATCAGCTTCCCGTTCGTGCTGTGGGTGTTCCGCGACGCGCGCCTCGCCGGCGCGGTGGCGACGGCGCTGTTCGTCGCCAGCAGCATCGCGGCGGTCGTCGGAATCGCGTTTCCCTGGGCGCTCGCGAAAATGCGCCGCGACCCGGCCTACGGCAGCGGGCCGCTCGCCACCATCGTCCAGGACGTGCTCAGTCTGCTGGTCTACCTCGGCGTCGTGCGCGCGTTCGGCCTGTAAGCGAGGGTGTGAACGGCGACATCCGTTGGACGTGGCGGTTCAGCGCTTCCAGGTCGCGCGCAGGAGGTTGTCTCCCTTGTTGTAATGAAAGGCAAGGCTGCCCTTGAACGCGTCGTGGACGCGCTCGGCGATGGTTCGCGCAAGATGCACGTCGGTCGTGGTGACGACCACGCCGTCCTTCTTTTTCTCGATCGCCATGATCCTTTGCACCGGGTGCGCGGTTTTTTCCTTCTCCTCGCAGTGCTTCACCAGGCGCAAGATCTCGTCGCCGTGTTCGAGGAAAAACTCGCCGCCGAGCGCGACGTAGCCCGCCGGAAACTCATCATGGATGCGTTTGCACGCCGGACACGTCTGCTCATGCGCGCCCTCGGGCGCGGTCTCCCACGTCCAGCGGCCGTTGCGAAATGTCGCAGCGCAGCCCGGGCAGCGCGTGGGGTCGGGAAGCTTGACCTTGGATTTGTAGCTGTCGTGCCCGAGCCCCTCCAGCAGTTGCTCTCGGCGCACTCCCCGAAAGCCGCCCCGTTCGCCTTTCATGCTTGCTCCTTTCGGTCCGGTTCGTTTCCCTCAGCGGTTTCGTGAACCTTGACATCGCCGCGCATGACCCTCACGGTGTCCTCGAGCTGGCGCCTCGCCGAGTGAAACGCTTCGCGCAGCGCGACATAGACGTCCTCGTCGTGGTCGTGGCTGGCGACAATTTCCCTGCCGGGCACGCGCAGGTCGATTGAGACTCGAAGATGCCGGCCTTGGCGCCGGTGCTTTTGCAGCTCCTCGATCCTCACGCGACAGCTGATGATGCGCGGGTGAAACGCCTCCAGCTTGGCGACATCCTCGCGGACGCGCGCTTCGAGCGCATCCGAATGAGCAATGTTGCGGACGACGATTTGAAGAGGCGTTTCCATGGGATTCCCTTTTGACTGCTCCCGCTTTGGGCGCGTCATTTCCGCTTCCGCCGCGCGCCCGCGCTTCCGGAGCGTCCTTTCGTGTGAACCAGCAGCACCGGCACCGAGACGTTGCGCACCACCAGTTCCGCGTCGCTGCCCATGAGCATGCGGTTGACCCCGCGGCGTCCATGAGTTCCCATCACGATCAGGTCGGCGCGCCAGCGCTTTGCCTGCCACGTGATCGCGTCCGCGACGCGCGCACCGACGCTTTCCCGCAGATCGGACTCCGGTTTGACTCCCTGCGCCAAAGCGAGCTTCTCCGCCCTTTGGAGCAGCTGTTTTCCGCCGCGCTTCATGTCCTCCAGTATCGGCTCCATATTGATGCCGCCTTCCGGGGTACTGAAGACGATCGTTTCGTCGACGACATGCAACAAGCACAGCTTGGCGTGCTGGTTCTTCGCGAGCCTCAAGGCCTCCTTCAGCCCGGCCATCGAGGTCGGGCTCCCGTCAACGGGGACGAGGATTCTCCTGTAGAGCACGGCGCACCTCCTGATAATTTGCTAAACGATCCATGCCACCAGGATAAACCGTGCGCCGGCCCGCCTGTTGATCTGCGTCAAACTCCGGGGGGCGACCTCCCGCCTGTGGAAACCGGGGTCTGTCCCCGGTTTCCGCGATCTTGACCTGCGTAGCCTGAGCGAATTGCGATGGCGCAGGGCGGTCACAGAGAACAGCGCCAGCTCGTCCAGACCTTGCCGGCGGCAGCGCTCACCGCGGCGCGGTCCAGCAAAAAAATGGATTCGTCGCCAGCCGCTCGAGTTCCCCTGCGTGGGCGAGCCCGAGCAAGCCGAAAGCGATGATGGCGCCGCCTGCTGCCCGCCTAACGAGCTGCGGGCGCCGCAAGCGCTGCAAGGTCGGCAACAGCGCTCCCACCGCGAGGAGACTGGGCAGCGTGCCGGCGCCAAAGGCGAGCATCACCAGCGCCCCGTTCGCGGCGCTGCCGGTGACGAGCGCGGTGACCAGCACGCTGTATACGAGACCGCAGGGCAGCAGTCCCCACAGCAGCCCGACCGAATACGCGCCGGGGAGAGATCGCACCGGGAAAAGGCTCGCCGCCAGCGGCTGCAGGCGCCGCCACAGCACGCGTCCGGCGCGCTCGAAAACGTCGAGATAACGCGACACGCCAAGCAGATACAGCCCGAGCGCCACGAGCATCAATTGCGCGACGATATAGAGCACGAGCTGCGCCGGCAGGATCCCGTTCAACTGAAGCGCGACAGAACCCACGCCACCAGCGAGCGCCCCCGCCAGAGCGTAGGTTGAGAGCCTGCCGGCGTGATAGGCGAGGTGCAGCCTCCAGCGCGGCCGGTCGCCGGGCATTTTTACGGTGAGGGCGGTGACGATTCCGCCGCACATGCCCACGCAGTGGGTGCCTCCGAGCAGCCCGACCAGAAAGATCGCCGCCAGGGCGGCTGCGCTCATATGACTTTCGAGTAGGAGGCGCGCGCCCGGTTAGCCCGCAGATAGCGATCGAAGACCATGCACACGGCACGCACCAGCAGACGTCCTTGCGGCGTCACGCTGATCCATTCGTCATTTACGGCTACCAGCGACTCCCTCTCCATCTGATTCAGCTCCGCCAGCTCCTCCGCGAAATAGCGGTCGAAGTCGATGAGGTGGGCGATCGAAATTGCCTCCTTGGATACCTCGAAGTGGCAGGCCAGGGCCTGGATCACCGCGCGCCGCACCAGGTCGTCGGCGCTGAGCTCGAAGCCTCGCATGACAGGCAGCGTAGCGCTGTCGAGGCAGCCGTAGTATTCGTCGAGTGTCTTGAAATTCTGAGTGTAGATCGGCCCGAGCGTGCCGATCGCCGACACGCCCAGCCCCAGGATGTCGCTGTCTCCCGTGCTCGAATAGCCCTGGAAGTTGCGCGTCAGCCTTCCCTGCCGTTGCGCGACCGCAAGATCATCCTCGGGCTTGGCGAAGTGATCCATGCCGATGTACGCGTATCCGTCCGACATCAGTCGGTCGATCGCCATGGTGAGCAGCTTGAGCTTGGTTTCCGGCGTCGGCATATCGGCTTCGGCGATGCGCCGCTGGGGCTTGAACTGCGTCGGCAGATGCGCGTAGGAATAAAGCGCGATGCGGTCCGGGTCGCAGCCGGTGACCAGCTCCAGCGTGCGCGCGAAGCCTTCCAGAGTCTGCCTGGGCAGGCCGTAGATCAGATCGACGTTGACCGAGCGGAAGCCGTGCTGCCTCGCCGCACGGATGATCGCTTGAGTTTCTTCGAAGCCTTGCACGCGGTGGATCGCGCGCTGCACCTCGTGGTCGAAATCCTGAACGCCGAGACTGATGCGGTTGAAGCCGATCTGCGCGAGCAATGCCACCCGGTCGGGGTTTGCCGTCCGCGGATCGACCTCGATTGCGTATTCCCCGGTCGCGGCGAAATCGAACTCCGAGCGCAGCATGTGCATCAACTCGGCGAGTTCGGCGTCGGCGAGGAAGGTGGGCGTGCCCCCGCCCCAGTGCATCTGCCCGATCGTTCGGTCCTTGCCGAGGCATTCGGCCAGTATTCGGATTTCGCGTTGAAGATACTTCAGGTATCTCGCCGATCGGCCGTGGTCTTTGGTGATGATCTTGTTGCAGGCGCAGTAGTAGCAAATCGTGCCGCAGAACGGCAGGTGAACGTATAATCCCAGCGGTCGCGCAAATCCGCCGATGTTGCGGTTCCGCAGCCACTGGCGATAGGCCTCGGCGTCGAAGGCCTCGACGAAGCGATCGGCGGTCGGATACGAGGTGTAGCGCGGGCCGCTTCCGCCATATTTGCGGATCAAGTCCGAATCGATGACCAGGCCGGCGGGCGCGGGCGCGTTCAGTGTCGGGGCAAGCTGCATCCCCGTTACTATGAGGAGCTTTTCGCCCGCCATGTTGATGTGGGTCAAATTCCGCGCAATTCGCGGGACCCGTCCCCGGAGAGCGCATGACCCAGAGTGAGCGTAACGGCCGCGGCGAGACCGAACTCCCCCTGATCGTGTTCGGTCCGGTGCTCGCGCTGGGCGCCTTTACGGCGCTTCTCGCCCTGCTCGCCGGGCTGTTCGGCTGGCACCCCAATGAGATGCTGGTCACCGCCGCAGGCGTAGGCGGCGCGGCGGTCCTGCTCGCGCTCGCGCTGGTTTATCGGCAAGTCACGATGCGCCGGGCCGTTGAGGGCGCGCTGCACGACGTCGAAGCCCGCGTGACCGGCATCGTCGAGGCGGCGATGGACGCGATCATTTCGGTGGATGAAAACCAGTGCATCGTTCTCTTCAATGCCGCGGCCGAAGCGATGTTCGGCTGCTCGCGCGCCGAAGCGATCGGCGCGCGGCTGGCGAGGTTCATACCCGAGCGCTTCCGCGCCGAACACGAGCGCCACATCGCGCGTTTCGGAGGCACCGGGATTTCCTCGCGCCGCATGGGCGGCGTGCGTGTTGTGATGGGACTGAGGCGCAACGGCGAGGAGTTCCCCATCGACGCCTCGATCTCGCAAATCACCGAAGGCGGAAGGAAGTTTTTTACGGTGATTTTGCGCGATGTCACAGAACGGATCCGCGCGGAAGCGGAACTGCGCCGCTCACAGAGGGACCTGCGCGAGCTGGCTTCCGGAATGGACTCGGTCAGGGAACAGGAAAAAAGCCGTATCGCCCGGGAACTCCACGACGAGTTGGGGCAGGCGCTGACCGCCCTGAAGCTCGACGTGGCGTGGCTGGCCGAGCGCTTGCCCGCCGGGCAGACAGCCGCCGCGGGGAAGCTCAATGCGATGCACGCGATGATCGACGCCACCGTCGCCGCGACGCGGCGCATTTCGGCCGACCTGCGCCCCTTGATCTTGGACGATCTGGGGCTCGTTCCCGCTGCGGAATGGCTGGTGCAGGAATTCACTCAGCGCACCGGCGTTCCCTGCGAGCTGGTCGTGCGCACGCCGGAACTCGAGCTGAAGGATCCGCAGGCCACGGCGATATTTCGGATCCTGCAGGAGTCGCTCACCAACGTCGCCCGGCACGCCGAGGCCCGGCGCGTGGAGGTCGCGCTCGGCCGAGTCGATGGTGTCGTGACGCTCAACGTCCAAGACAACGGCCGCGGATTCAATCTGGGCGATCCGCGCAGGCCGAACTCTTTCGGCCTCATGGGCCTGCGCGAGCGCGTGTCCCTGCTCGGCGGCGAAGTCCACATCGAAAGCCGGCCCGGTCGCGGAACGGTCCTGCATGTGCAGATTCCCCTGGAAGAAAAGGCGCAGGCGGCATGATCCGTATCGTCGTCGCCGACGACCACACCATCGTGCGCGAGGGATTGAAGCAGGTGCTCTCGGCGGCACCCGACCTCTCCATCGTCGGCGAGGCGCAGAGTGGCCATGAAGTGCTGCAGCGGGTGCGCGACCTTGAGTTCGACGTGTTGCTGCTCGACATGTCGATGCCGGGCAAGAGCGGCATCGAGCTCATCAAGCAGGTGCGTGGAGAAAAACCGAAGCTGCGCATCCTCGTGCTCAGCATGCACCAGGAACAGCAGTACGCGGTGCGCGCGATCAAGGCGGGCGCTTCGGGTTATTTGACCAAGGACAGCGCCTCCGCCCAACTCGTCCTGGCGATCCGCAAGGTCGCTGCGGGCGGAGCTTTCATCACGGAGGCTGTAGCCGAGCAGCTTGCGCTCGGGGCCATGCCTCAGACCGAGGGGCTGGCGCACAGCGCGCTTTCCGACCGCGAGTTTCAAGTGTTCCAGCTTCTGGTATCCGGCAGGGGCGTGTCGGAAATCGCCGAAGGGCTGAATCTCTCGGTGAAGACGGTGAGCACGCACAAGGCGCGCATCATGCAGAAGATGAACATGAGCAACCCGGCCGAGCTGATCCGCTACGCCATCAAACACCGGCTGATCGACGATCCGGACTCCGACATCTCCTGAGACTGCATGTTCTCAGAGGGAGCATAAGGGGAGGTGCCCCCCTTTTCTGAAGTACATACTGTCGGATTATTCCTACAGCGTCTTTCGGGCGCCCGCCTACAAGTGATTTAAGGCGCCGCCGATAGTTCGTAGGGGCCGCGGCCCCGATACTTGCGGCATGGAAAACCTGCCGCCGGAAGCCCGCACCAAGGTCTTCATCGTCGAGGATTCGGCCTCGATTCGCGAGCGCCTCGCCGGCCTGCTCGCCGGCATGAAGGGTGTGTCCGTCGTCGGCGAAGCGGCGACCCCGCAAGCCGCCGTCGAAGGGATTCTTCGCACCCGCCCGAATCTGGCGGTGCTCGACATTCACCTCACCGGCGGGAGCGGCATCGAAGTCCTGCGCAAGGTGCATCCGCAGGCGCCGGAGGTGGATTTTGTCGTCCTCACGAACCATCCGAGCCCGCAGTACCGCCGCGCCTGCATGGAGTCGGGGGCGAGCCATTTCCTCGACAAGACCACCGAATTTTCCAAGGTCGGGCAAATTATTTCAGGGCTTGGGAAATCATCAAAAGCGGAACTCTTTAAACTGGACCAAGAGGAGAACTCCATGCTTGCCGCAAGCTCACCCGCCTTCATACCTGCCCAAAGAGCACCGAATCCGCTGCGCGACGCGAGTCCCGCCAACCTAGCCAAAGTTCCGACCCGCTGTTCGAGCTGCAATCTGCGCGAGCTGTGCCTGCCTTGCGGCCTGACCGGGCTGGACGTCGATCGGGTGGAAGAGTTGGTCTACACCCGCAAGCGGATGGGGCGCGGCGAAAGCCTCTATCGCGCGGGTGATGAGTTCAACTCGCTCTACGCGGTCCGCAGCGGCTTCTTCAAGACGGTGCAGACCCTGGAAGACGGGCGCGACCAGGTCACCGGCTTTCACATGGCCGGCGAGATCATGGGAATGGACGGGATCGGGCCGGAGAAGCACAGCAGCAGCGCGGTGGCCCTGGAAGACAGCGAGGTGTGCGTGATTCCCTATTCCAGGCTGGAAAGCCTCGGCCGCGACATGCACGGGCTGCAGCGCCAGTTTCACAAGGTCATGAGCCGCGAGATCGCCCAGGAGCACAGCGTGATGCTGCTGCTCGGCACCATGCGCGCGGAGGAGCGGCTCGCCGCGTTCCTCCTCAACCTGTCGCAGCGCTTCACCGCGCGCGGCTACTCGGCTTCCGAATTCAACCTGCGCATGACGCGCGAGGAGATCGGCAGCTATCTGGGGCTCAAGCTGGAGACCGTGAGCCGGGCGTTTTCCAAGTTCCAGGAGGACGGAATCGTCAGCGTCCATCAGAAAAATATCCGCATCCTCGATATTGCGAGTCTGAAAGGCGTGATGGCCAAAAGCTCGCATTGAGTGCGGGATGGCTGGAAGATCGAGGATGAATCAGTTACCGGCTTGGGGAAGGTCTGAGGGATCACCCGTTTGCAGGGCGTCGTAAAAACAGTAACGATTCCGCCCCTGTTCTTTTGCCCGGTACATCGCGAGATCCGCGCGTTGCAGCAGTTCCTCGGGGCTCGTGCCGTCATCCGGGTAGATCGAGATGCCGACACTGGCTCCCACTTGAACGTTGCGACCCTTCAACATGAACGGACGGCCGAGCGCCCGCACCAGAGTGCGCGCGAGGGTTTCGGCGGGCCGGGAATCGACGAGGTCGGTCTGGATGACGGTGAACTCGTCTCCGGACAGGCGTGCGACGACATCGCTCTTGCGCACCGAGGCGCGCAATCTTTCTGCAACCGTCAACAGCAGTTGGTCTCCGAACTGATGCCCCAGCGTGTCATTGACGCACTTGAAATGGTCGAGGTCTATGAACAGGATCGCCAGCGGGCGCCCGCTCCGCTCGCAATGCGCGAGCGCCTGCTCCAGAAGACGCAGGAACAACGCTCGATTGGGAAGGCCGGTCAGGCCGTCGTGGTACGCCAGGAAATGGTCGTGGTCCTCCTCCTTTTTGCGCGAGGTGATGTCGTGCAGGATGGCGATGAAGTGCGTGAGGTTTCCCGCGGCGTCGTACAGCGGGGTGATGGTTTCGTCCACCGCGCACAGCGACCCATCCTTTCTGCGCTCCACCACCTCGCCTCGCCACACGCTTCCGGCGAGAATGGCTTGCCATAGCTCCCAGTAAAACTCCGCATCCTGTCTTCCGGATTTCAACATGGCGGGCGACCGCCCCAATGCTTCATGCGCGGCGTAACCGCTAAACCGGCTGAACGCCTCGTTGGTCCAGACGATGCCGCCATCGCGGTCGGTGATGAACACCGCGTTGGCAATTGACGACAAGGCGTTCGCCAAAAGGTCTCGTTGATTCGGGTCCATAGACGAAATCGGTGTTGCGTCGATAACGCCTGCATTACTGCCGCGCATCATTCGAACGCGGTGCGCGTCGGCGCCTTGCGGCTTGCGAATCCGCGATTCACAATCCGGGCGCAGTCGTTTTCGGTTGCGAGCGCTCGGCCCTCGTTTGGCAGGCGATGCAGCGCGTCGCGGAAGGCTCTGCGCTCAGACGCGAGTAGGGGATATCCGCGCCGCAATCGGCGCAGACTCCGTAAGCGGGCGTATGCAGACGCTCAAGCGCCCCTTCCGTCCGGCGCAGCTCGCGGAGGTCGCGCTGGATTTCGGCGATTTCTATGCTCGATTCAAGGTCGGCGACGGCCTCGTCGTCGATCTCGTCGAGATGGTTGGCGAGGCCGATCGCTTCGGGGCTGCCCGACCGGTGCAGCGCCGCAGTGATTTCGCCGCGCAAGGCCGCGGCCCGATCGCCCAATTGCCGCTGGAGCGATTCGCGTTGCTCGATCGTCAGGTAGCGCACGATAGACGGCCAAGCCGTTTCAGAATCGCCGAAACGGCCCTGATTTCGGGGAGCACGAGGGGATGTGTCCCCTCGTCTCGTAGCGGGTTCCTAGCGGCACACCAGCACCGGTATCCTGCTGTGGGTGAGGACCTTCGCGGTTTCGCTGCCGAGCAGCAACGCCGACAGCCCGCGCCGTCCATGCGAAGCCATGACGATGAGGTCGCATCTCTTCGAGCGTGCCGTGCCTATGATCGCTTTCCAGGGTTGATCCGCGGTGAGCGAAATCTTCGATACCTCCACGCCCGAGGTCTGGCCTTCGATATCGACCACAGCGAGGGTTTTCTTGGCCTCCTTTTCCTTGAGCTCCTTGTAGGCACGTGGCGAAACCATTCCGTAAGTGACACCCTCCGCGTAGACCGGCGCAACATAGGGTGGAGTCACGCACAGCCCGGTAAGCTTCGCCCCGCAGAGCTTGGCGAGACGCGCCGCGGTCCCGATGGCCTTTGCGGAAAGCTTGGATCCGTCGGTGGGGACGAGAATGTGTTTGTACATCGTAATCTCCTTGTGACCGTCAGTTTAAGCGTACCCGTCTGCCCAGGCGGCAGATTGATCTACGTCAAACGATCCTCACCGCCGTGCTGTAAGTTCTAGCTTGGAAGTTGAATCGGACCGGAAGGCTTGGAGAACACGACGATGAGAATTTTGCTCGCGGTGGACGGGTCGAAGCCTTCGCTCAATGCCGTGAAATGCCTGATCGAGCACTCCGACTGGTATCGCGAAGGCCCCGCAGTCGAGCTCGTTTTTGTGCATCTGCCGGTTCCCAAGCTCCCGCGGATGAACGTGGTGGTCGCCGCGAGCCAGGTGCGGCGCTACTACGACCGCGAAGGCAAGGCCGCCCTCTCCAAGGCGAGGAAGCTGCTCGACGCCAGGGGGATCAAGTACGCCGCCCACATTTTCGTCGGGCCGATCGCGCAGAGCATCGTGAGACACGCAAGGATTGCGCGCTGCGACCTCATCATGATAGGTACGCGCGGCATGACCGCCGTGAGCAACATGCTGCTCGGGTCCACCGCGAACAAGGTCGTTCATATCTCTCAGGTGCCGGTGTTGCTGGTGAAGTAGCGCCGCAGCGGTTTGACGCAGATCAAATCGCCGCTTTCTCCAACCCCTAGGATTTCCACGATGTGGGGATTGCGGCCGGCCGCCTTGAATGGACTCGACGGAGGCGCGGCGGGAGAGCGTGTGTCCCCTGCCGATGCTTGTTTTCATTGCGGCCTGCCGCTGCCGGAGGGGACCTCTTACAGCGTGCGGGCCGGAGACGATCGCCGCGCGGTGTGCTGCGCCGGCTGCGAAGCTGCGGCCTCCGCGATCATCGGCCTGGGACTCGGTGAGTACTACCGCCTGCGCGAGCACGCCGCCGACCGACCGTCGGGCGTGGGCGGCGATGAAGACCTTGCGCTCTACGACGATCCCGGAGTGCAGCGCGGTTTCGTGCGCAGCGCCGGCAGCGGCAGCGGCAGCGAAGCCCTGCTCCTGCTAGAGGGGATTCGATGCGCCGCCTGCGCGTGGCTCAACGAGCAGGTCATTTCCCGCCTCCCGGGTGTGCTCGGCGTCGAAGTCAATTTCACCGCGCACCGCGCGAACGTCCGCTGGGATCCGTCCCGGATCCGCCTGAGCGAAATCCTCGTCGCGGTTCGGAAGATCGGCTACCGCGCGTTTCCCTACGATCCGGCGCGGGTCGACGCGCTCGATCGCCGCGAGCGGCGCGACGTGCTGTGGCGGCTGTTCGTCGCCGGTTTCGGCATGATGCAGGTGATGATGTACGCCGTTCCGGCCTACATCGCCGCAGACGGGGAGATCACCGCCGACATCGAGCGGCTCCTGCGATGGGCGAGCCTCGTGCTCACGCTGCCGGTGGTGGGCTATGCAGCGGCGCCGTTCTTCAAGGGCGCCTGGCGCGACCTGGGCCTGCGGAGCTTGGGCATGGATGTGCCGGTTGCGCTGGGGATCGCCGTCGCCTTCGGCGCAAGCGTCGCGGCGACTCTCACGGGGACGGGCGAAGTCTATTTCGATTCGGTCGCGATGTTTGTGTTTCTGCTGCTGCTCGGGCGCACTCTCGGGCTTCTTGCGCGGCAGCGCGCCGCGCGCAGCCTTCAGCACCTGGGCCGGCTCGTGCCGGAGTTTGCCCACCGGCTTTGCGATTTCCCGCGCTCGCTGGAAACGCAGCGAGTGGCGGCCGCCGCGCTGAAGGCCGGCGACTACGCGCTGGTCAAGCCCGGGGAAACGTTCCCGGCCGACGGCACCGTCGAAGAAGGCGCCGGAGCGGTGAGCGAGGCGCTGCTTTCTGGCGAAGCGAAACCGAAAGTAAAGCGCCCCGGACACGAGGTGATAGCAGGCGCGGCCAATCTTTCGAATCCGTTCGTCGTGAGAATCGGGAAAGTCGGGCAGGACACCGTGCTTTCGTCCATCCTGCGGCTGGTCGAGCGCGCGGCCGCTGAACGACCCCGCTTGATCGAGCTCGCCGACAGGACGGCTTCCTGGTTCATTCTGCTGGTGCTGGTTCTCGCCGCGATCGCCGGCATCTACTGGACCGCAGCGGAAACGGACCGCGCGCTGCCGATCGTCGTGGCGGTCCTGGTCGCCACCTGTCCTTGCGCGCTTTCGCTCGCGACTCCCGTCGCGCTCACCGTCGCGATCGCAGAACTCGCTGGACGCGGCATCGTCGTGGCGCGACATCAGGCGCTCGAGGCGCTGGCCGGAGCGACCGACATCGTCTTCGACAAGACCGGGACGCTTACGCGGGGCGAGCTGAAGCTCGCCGACGTGACGGCGCTCGGTCGCATCTCGAAGGACCGCTGCCTCGCGCTCGCCGCGGCGATCGAATCGGCATCCGAACACCCTATCGGTAAAGCGATCGCGGTGGCCGGCGCCGGAATGCCGGGCCTCCACGTTGCGGAAATCCGGAACGTTCCCGGAGCGGGTGTCGAAGCGCGGGTGGAAGGACGCTGCTACCGCATCGGGACGAGCGCGTTCGCTCGGGGGCTCGCTCCCGGAGCGCCCGCCGCGGCAGAAGCTTCGGAGGACACGATGGTCTGGCTGGGCGAGAAGTCCGGGCCGCTGGCTGCGTTTCGATTCGGCGATGAGCTTCGCCCCGAGGCGGGGGAGGTCGTCGCGGCATTGCGCGCTCTCGGTCTGAGAATCCATCTGTTGAGCGGCGATGGCGAGCACACGACCAAGGACGTCGCCCGCCGCGCCGGCATAAGCATGGTGGAGGCCCAGGCCACTCCGGAGTGCAAGCGGCGCTATGTCGGTGATCTGCAGCGGCAGGGCCGGACAGTGGCCATGGTCGGCGACGGAATCAACGACGCGCCGGTCCTTGCGCAAGCCGACGTTTCGCTTGCGATGGGCGTCGGCACGCGCCTTGCTCAGATGCACTCCGACGCCGTGATCCTTTCCGAGGATCTGCGCGAATTGCCGCGCGCGGTCGAATACGCGCGCAAGGCGCTGCGGATCATGCGCCAGAACATCGCCTGGGCGTTCGCTTACAACCTGCTCGTTCTCCCGCTCGCTCTTTCCGGAATGCTCACCCCGTGGGCGGCGGCGATCGGCATGTCCGGGAGTTCGCTTCTGGTGGTGCTCAACGCGCTGCGGCTTCAGGTGGGCCGCGGCGGCCTCGCCGCGCGGACCACAATCCTCAACGGCTCGATGGCGCCGGCCTGACCGTGGAAATCCTCTATCTGCTCGTGCCCTTGAGCGTGGTGCTGGTATTCCTCGTCGGCGCGGTGTTCTGGTTCGCGTTGAAGAGCGGGCAGTTCGACGACCTCGAGGGTCCGGGCCTGAGGATGCTCGCCGACGACGACCGGCCGCGCGGCTCGAACGGCCCGTTTGATCTAGGTCAAAAACCGAGTCTCGCAGGCCGCTACGATGACACGCCGGCTGTCCGAGGCTCGGCCGAAACTCAAGGGACGAAGCATGGCGGAACCGGGGACCTATAACTACACGGTGGTGCGCCAGTTCGCCGTCATGACGGTGGTCTGGGGCGTGGTCGGCATGCTGGTCGGCGTGCTGATCGCGGCCCAGCTGATCTGGCCCGAGCTCAATTTCAATACGCCCTGGCTGACCTACGGGCGCCTGCGCCCGCTGCACACCAACGCGGTGATCTTCGCCTTCGGCGGATCAGCGCTGTTCGCGACTTCGTACTATGTGGTTCAGCGCACCTGCCACGTGCGCCTTTTCTCGGAAGGGCTCGCCGCATTCACCTTCTGGGGCTGGCAGGCGGTGATCGTTCTCGCCGCGATCACGCTGCCGCTCGGCTTCACCGCCGGCAAGGAATACGCCGAGCTCGAGTGGCCGATCGACATTCTCATCACTTTGGTCTGGGTCGCCTACGCGATCGTGTTCTTCGGGACTATCGCCAAGAGAAAGGTGCCGCACATCTACGTGGCCAACTGGTTCTTCGGCGCCTACATCCTGACTATAGCGCTGCTGCACGTCGTGAACTCGGCGGCAATCCCCGTCTCGCTGTGGAAATCCTACTCGGCCTACGCCGGGGTGCAGGACGCGATGGTGCAGTGGTGGTACGGCCACAATGCGGTGGGCTTTTTCCTCACCGCCGGTTTTCTCGGGATAATGTATTACTTCATTCCGAAGCAGGCAGGACGGCCGATTTATTCCTACCGCCTGTCGGTGGTGCACTTCTGGGCGCTGATCTTTACCTACATGTGGGCCGGCCCGCACCACCTGCACTACACGGCGCTGCCCGACTGGACGCAGACGCTCGGCATGGTCTTTTCGCTGATCCTGCTTGCGCCCTCCTGGGGTGGGATGATCAACGGCATCATGACGCTCTCCGGAGCGTGGGAGAAACTCCGCACCGATCCGATCCTCAAGTTCCTGGTCGTGTCGCTCTCCTTTTACGGCATGTCGACCTTCGAGGGTCCGATGATGTCGATCAAGACGGTCAACGCGCTGTCGCACTACACCGACTGGACGGTCGGCCACGTGCACTCGGGCGCGCTCGGCTGGGTGGGCCTGGTGAGCATGGGCAGCATCTACTACCTGATTCCGCGCCTGTTCGGCCAGCCGCAGATGCACAGCGTGCGGCTCATCGATACGCATTTCTGGGTGGCCACGGTCGGCATCGTGCTCTACATCGCGGCGATGTGGATCGCCGGAGTGATGCAGGGCCTGATGTGGCGCGCCGTGAGCGCGGACGGGACGCTGACTTACACTTTCGTGGAAAGCGTCAAGGCGACTTATCCCTTCTACGCGATCCGCCTCGCCGGCGGATTGCTCTATTTCGCGGGGATGCTGATCATGGCCTGGAACGTGTGGAAGACCATCGCTGCCGGCAAAGCCCAGGACGCCGCGATCCCGGCGGTCGCTCATGCCTGAACCGGAGGCCCGCCGATGAGCTTCGGTCATGAATCCATCGAGAAGAACAGCGCGCTCTTCGTCCTGCTGGTCATCCTGGTCGTCGCGGTCGGGGGCCTGGTCGAGATCGTGCCGCTGTATTTCCAGAGATCGACCACCGAGCCGGTCGCGGGGCTCAAGCCCTACACGGCGATGCAGCTCATCGGACGCGACATCTACGTGAGGGAAGGCTGCTACAACTGCCACTCGCAGATGATTCGTCCCTTTCGCGCCGAGACCGAGCGCTACGGCCATTACTCGGTCGCGGGCGAGTTCGTCTACGACCGGCCGTTCCAGTGGGGCAGCAAGCGCACCGGCCCGGACCTGGCGCGCGTGGGCGGGCGCTACAGCGACGAGTGGCACCGGATCCATCTGGACAATCCGCGCGACCTCGTGCCCGAATCCAACATGCCTGCCTATCCATGGCTCGCGAAAAATCCCGCGGAGACTGGCGACATCGAGACGAAGCTCAAGGTGCTGCGCGTGCTCGGTCATCCCTACACCGACGAAGACGTCGCCGGGGCGCGCAAGGCGCTGGCGGGAAAAACGGAACAGGACGCGCTCATCGCCTACCTGCAGGTGCTGGGCACGTCGCTCAAAGCGAGGTAGCTGTGGATTTCGTGACGCTAAGCTCGATCATGACCGTGGTGGCATTCACGACCTTCATCGGCATCGTGCTGTGGGCCTACAGCGGCAAGGCGCGCCGCTCTTTCGACGAGGCCGCCCGGCTTCCCTTTGACGAGGACGAGGGGGCGGGGGAGAGCCGCGGAGAGATTCCACGATGAGCGATTTCACGGCCGTCTTCTGGGATTACTACGTCGGCATCATCACCGTCGTCAGCATCATCGCTTGCGCGGTCCTGCTCTGGAGCATGAGCACGCGCCGGGTTCCCGGCGGCGCCACGACCGGCCACACCTGGGACGAAGACCTCGTCGAGCTGAACCATCCGCTGCCGCGCTGGTGGATCTGGCTTTTCTATATCACCATCGTCTTCAGCCTGATCTATCTCGTGCTGTATCCGGGCCTGGGCAGCTACGCCGGCTCCTACCGGTGGACTTCGACCGGGCAGTACGAAGCGGAAGTGAAACAGGCGAACGAGCAGTATGGCCCGCTCTACGAGAAGTACGCCGCCCAGGACCTGATGCAGGTGGCCGCGGATCCCAAGGCGCGGGCGATCGGACAGCGGCTCTTCCTCAATTACTGCGCGCAGTGCCACGCCTCCGACGGCGGCGGCAGCAGGGGTTTTCCCAACCTCACCGACCGGGACTGGCTCTACGGAGGCGAGCCTGAAACCATCAAGGCGAGCATCCTCAACGGACGCAACGGCATCATGCCTGCGCTCGGAGCCGCGCTCGGCGAGGAAGGGACGAAAGACGCGGCGCATTACGTGCTCTCCCTTTCCGGGCGCGCTTCCGACCCGGCTCGCGCGGCGCGCGGCAAGGAGAAATTTGCGGTCTGCGCCGCGTGCCACGGAGCCCACGGCCGTGGCAACCGCCAGTTCGGCGCGCCCGATCTCACCGATTCAATCTGGCTCTACGGGGCTAGCGAAGCCACCCTCATCGAAACCATCGCCAAGGGGCGCAACAACGTGATGCCGGCGCACAAGGACTTCCTCGGCGAAGCCAAAGCCCACATCCTCGCGGCGTACGTATACAGCCTGTCGAACCCGCAGCCGGTCGTGCCTTCGGCCCAGTGAGTAATGAATGACTCCTTGAAGAACCGTGAGCTGCGGAAGCCCGACGGGTTCATCGAGGAGGCGCTGTACGAAGTCCGCGAGAAGATCTACCCGCGCGCGGTCGGCGGCTGGTTCGCGGGCTGGCGCGTCGCCGCGGTGCTCGCCACGCAGATCGTCTTCTACGGTACGCCCTGGCTCTCGTGGAACGCTCGCCAGGCGGTGCTCTTCGACCTCGCCGCGCGCAAGTTCTACGTCTTCGGCCTGGTGCTGTGGCCCCAGGATTTCATTTACCTGGCCTTGCTTCTCGTCATCTCGGCGCTGTCGCTGTTCCTGTTCACCGCAGTGGCGGGACGCCTGTGGTGCGGCTACGCCTGCCCGCAGACGGTCTACACGGAGATCTTCATGTGGATCGAGCGCAAGGTGGAAGGCGACCGCCAGCACCGCATCAAGCTCGACGGCGGCCCGTTGAGCTTCAGGAAATTGCGCCTGAAGGCGGCCAAGCACGGGCTGTGGATCGCGCTCGCCCTGTGGACCGGGTTCACCTTCGTCGGGTATTTCACGCCGATACGCGAGCTGGCGGGGGAGGTCGCGACGCGCGCCCTCGGGCCCTGGGAATCTTTCTGGATCCTGTTCTACGGGTTCGCCACCTACGGCAACGCCGGTTGGATGCGCGAGCAGGTGTGCCTGTACATGTGCCCGTACGCGCGCTTCCAGAGCGCGATGTTCGATACCGACACCCTGGTCATCACTTATGACAACGCCCGCGGCGAGCCTCGCGGCGCGCGCTCGCGCGCGACCGATCCGAAGGCTGCGGGCCTCGGCGATTGCATCGACTGCGGCATTTGCGTCCAGGTCTGCCCGACCGGGATCGACATCCGCAAAGGCTTGCAATACGAATGCATCGGCTGCGCGGCCTGCATCGACGGCTGCAACCAGGTGATGAAGAAGATGGGCTACCGCCCGGGACTGATCCGGTATTCCACGGAGAACGCGTTGCGCTACGGCTGGGATTTCGCGAAGATGATGCAACGCGCGCTCAGGCCGCGCGTGCTCATCTATGCGGCGGTGCTTTCCGCAGTCACGCTGGGCGTCGCGGCTTCGCTCGCTCTGCGCGTGCCTCTCAAAGTGGACGTCCTCCGCGATCGCGCGGGCCTCGCGCGTGAAGTCGAAGGGGGGAAGATCGAAAACGTCTATCGCTTGCAGATCATGAATACCGAGGAGAGATCCCACCGCTTCGTCATCAAGGTAACAGGGTCGCACGATCTGGAACATCTGGAGGTTCTCACCGAAGAGCAGCCGCTGGAAATCGGCCCGGTGTCCTCGCGGGCCATCCCGGTGCGCGTGAGGGCCGGGCTCGAACACGCACGAAAGGGGTCGCAGCGCATCACCTTCATCGTCGAGGCGAGCGACGAGGAGAAACATGCGCTGCCGGAGATCTTCTCGGTCAGGGAGAAGTCGAGCTTTTTCATTCCCCGGGAATCGCGCTAGCGCGCCGCCGGAAACGCGCATGTTCCCGGATCGATCTCAAGGCAAGCCCTGGTACCGCGAACCCTGGCCGTGGCTCCTCATGGCCGGGCCTGCGGCCGTGATCGTCGCGGGATTTTTCACTATGGCGCTGGCGTTCCGGACCGAGGACGGGCTGGTCGCGGACGATTATTACAAGCAGGGGCTTGCGATCAACCGGGTGCTGCGGCGGGACGAGCGGGCGCGCGAGCTCGACCTGAAAGCCGTCGTGAGTTTCTCGGATGCGCGCGTGCGGGTCGTGCTTCGCGACAGAAAGGAGGCGGCCCCGGAACTGCGGCTGCGGCTCGTTCACCCCACGCGCGGCGGCCGGGACCGGTCGGTGAGCCTGCGCTGGACCTCGCTCGGGGTCTACGAGGGATCCGTGGCGGGCATCTACGGCGAAACCCGGCGGCTCGTGCTCGAGGATGTCGGCTCGACCTGGCGCCTCACCGGGACCTGGAGCGGGCGCGAAGAGCCGGCGAGCCTCGAGGCGGTGCGATAGGAGGGACAGTCATGCGGCAAAAAGCGATGTGGATCCTGTGGCCGTCGTTTCTCGTCGCGGGCGCGGCGGAGACCGTGTTTTTCGCGCTGTTCGACCCCAGCGACTTGTCCCTGTTCGGACAGCCGCTGGAGCTGTCGCACACCGCGATCTACTCGATCGGGTTCTTCCTCTTCTGGGGATTCGCCGCGGCTTCGAGCGGAATTTCGCTCTATCTGGAGCACGGCAGTTCGGAGGCGAAGCGCTGAGGCTTCCCGTTGCGAGCCTGCTCGACAAGAGAACTCTTCACGTGGGAAACCTCTGAGCAGCGCGTGCCCGTGCCTTGGCAGCCTCTACCTCGCGGTCCCTCGGCGGTGCGTTCGTCTCGAGCGAGCTCAGAAGTTTCTTGGAAACCGCCGCTGCCTCGTCAACCGCCGCAAGGAACGCAGCTTCGTTGGCTTTCGACGGCTTGTTGAAGCCGCTCAGTTTTCTCACGAATTGCAGCGAGGCCGCGCGGATCTCTTCGTCCGTGACAGGCGGTTCGAAGTTGAAGAGGGTTTTGATGTTTCTGCACATAAGCGTCACCTCGACGATGTGACTTTTGAGCGTTCGTCAGCTTGTTGAACGACCGTGAGCAAAGCTTGCGATCAGTTCAGACATCTCCGGTGTTCTCAGGTAGCCATAGATCTTGTGGGGGTTGGATTTGCCGGAAGGGCTGACGTAACCGTTGATGACCAATTGGTCGGAGATTGCCGTACCGGTGCTGTTTTCCCGATAGTCGCTGGAGAGACGGGTGTCCCAGCGAGCGACGTGATCCCTGGGGTCGGCAAGGTTGGTCCAGCGCACGACGCACTCCGGAACGCGCAACGGGGCCGCTACGATTTCCTTGACCGGAGCAAGGCCCAATGGGGATCCCACCGTGACGAAATGCGGGATTCGGAGGCCCGGCAGGGTGCGACCGGCAACCGCGAGCACGTCGTACGCGATGATCGAACCCATGGAGTGCGCGATCAGCATGATTTGCCTGCCGCCGGCGAGCGCGGAGCGCAGTTGCTCTTTCAGCCGCTCTTGCACGGCGTCCCGCGCCGCCCGGTCGTGCTTGTAGCGATGCAGATCCGGCGCGCTGGTTTCTAGAGCATCCCTGACTACGTCCTCCGTTACCGGCGTTCCAAAGATCATCTCCAGAACCTTGCCGACGCCCTCTTGGACACGAGCTGCAGCGATCCTTCTGACGGAGTTGCCGGCCTTCGGCAACGGGCCGCTCCCCCCGGCGGCTACATAGGGTTCCGCCTCTTCAGCAGGAGCCACCGGCGAGGAATGCATCACGTTGGCCCAGTAAGCCAGCGCGAAATCGACATCTACCTTTTGGCCGTCGCAATTGCGCGAAATGCCTTCGGTGATGGCGGCTGTCCACCAGCCTCGCAGGATGTCCGGCTCCGGCTTGTTCTTGAGGCCATGAATTCCAAGGATAAGCTTCGTGTTCATACGCTTGGTCATCTTGGATGCTATTGGAGTATGTACTGCACCTTGCCGAGGATGTTTCTTGCAGGGACAAATCCCCAAATTCGGCTATCGCTGCTGTTGTCACGATTATCACCTAAGACAAAATAGTGGCCCTCGGGTACTTGGCAATACAAGCCTTCGGCGGTGTAGGCACAACGTTCGTCAAAAGGAAACGCTTTCACAGGAGGTATGGCAGCGGGCGCCTCTGCTTCGATGAGGATAGGGTACTCCCGGTCGCCGAGTCGCTCCAGATATTGAAGGGAGCGAATGGCGGGATCCTTGTGAACGTAGTCGTCGATTCGCCTGCGCGGTACCTCTTGATCGTTAAGCTTGAGGCGCTTGTTGTAGTACGAAAGTTTGTCACCTGGAAGACCGACGACCCGCTGGGCATAGCTCAAGGCTCGATCTTCCGGATGCTCGAAGACGACGATATCTCCTCTTCGCACCTCAGATGAGATGCCAGTCCTCATAAGGTGAATTCCGTAAGTTCCGTAGTTACCATACCCCCACTTCTTCACAATCAGATGGGCGCGAGGCTCAATAGATGGAGCCATCGATCTGGACGGAAAACGGAACGGTTCGAAAAGGAAAGCGCGGGTTCCAAGTGCTAGCACCGCAAACGCAGCGACTATTCCAACCAAGCCATACCAACGGCTGTACCAAGGGCGCCTGAGCACCCTGGAGTCTCGGGCCAGGCGATACGCATGGATCGCGCAAATTATCGCGACGAGCAGGGCGATAGCATTGCCAGCTGCCTCCCCGTCGCGAAGTACAAACATGTTGCCCAGCACGATGATCAGCACAAGCGAAAAATATGCTGCGGCCCAGCCAGGCCGAGCGACGTACAACATCCCTGCAGGCTGGATGAACAGCCCAAGTACGGCTGCAGTCCACTTGTTCGGTTTGCGGTATATGGCGGTGGATTCCATCGATGTCTAACGAGGCTGCGCGAAAAGTCCCTGAATCGAAAAACCGCGGATTTTGCAAGTTACATTTATCCTTCCCACGAGCGCGATCGCCGAACATAGAGCGTTCTGAGAGGTTGTTTTCTTCATCAACATAGCGTAATCAAAGCGACGGGACTTTGCGCCTGGAGCGTGAGCCTGACGTCCTTCCTTGGCCCATATTGCCATTCATCATACCTCCGCTGTTGCCTGACAATGCGCCGCCGCCGCTCTCAGGCGGGAGTCAATCCCTCCGCGGCGCCGGTCCGGCTTCAGGCGCGCGCGCGCAGCGCGCCCACGCGCTTGGCCGCTTCGGCCCCGAGGATGCAGAGTATTCCCGCCGCGACGGCGATGAGGATATCGTCGGCGTGCAGCGTGCCGAAATGGAACAGTCGGCTCAGCGTCGGGACGTACAGCACCAGGGCGAGGAACGAGAGCGCGCCTGCGATCACCCACCACAGGGCGCGGTTGCGCGCGCCCAGCGTGGTAATGAGGTTGCGCGAGCGCGAGCGGTTGCTGAAGATCAGGCCGAGGCCGGCGATTACCAGCGCGGTGAAGGTGAGCGCGCGCGCCACCTCCGCCTCCTGGCCGCGGTGCAAGGCGATGGCGAACACGGCCAGCACGATCGCGAGGATGCCGCTGCCCTGCAGCAGGCCGAAGGCGACCGTGCCGCGGTCGAACAGCGAGGCCCCGGGAGGTCGCGGCGGCCGGCGCATGACGTCGGGTTCTTCAGGCTCCGCCTCGAACACCACCGAGCAGGCCGGGTCGATGATCAGCTGCAGAAACAGGATGTGAACCGGCAACAGCACCAGCGGCCAGCCGAGCGCCACCGGCAGCAGCGACATGCCGACGATGGGCACATGCGCGGCGATGACGAAGGCGATGGCCTTCTTCAGGTTGTCGAAAATGCGCCGGCCGAGCCTGATCGCCGCCACGATGGAGGCGAAGTCGTCATCGAGCAGCACCAGCGCGGCGGATTCGCGCGCGACGTCGGTGCCGCGCGCTCCCATGGCGATGCCAATGTGCGCCGCTTTCAGCGCCGGCGCGTCGTTGACGCCGTCGCCGGTCATGGCGACGATCGCGCCGTTGGCCTTGAGCGCGTTCACCAGTCGCAGTTTGTGCTCGGGTACGGCGCGGCAGAAGACGTTGACGTCCTTGACCCGGCGCGCGAGTTCGGCGTCTTCGAGCGCGTCGAGTTCCGCGCCGGTAATGGCGCGATCGGGCGACTTGAGCCCGATCTGGCGCGCGATGTTGATGGCGGTCGCCGGATAGTCGCCGGTGATCATGATGACGCGCATGCCGGCGGCGTGGCTCTCCTTGATCGCCGCGGGCACGGAATCGCGCACCGGGTCGGCGAGACCGATCAGCCCGAGCAGCTCGAAGTTGAAGTCGTGCTGGATGGTGGGCAGGGCGGTCTGCGTGAAAGAGGCCTTGGCGACGCCGAGCACCCGCAGGCCCTGCGCGGCCATCGCGGTCACTGCGCGATGCAGCGCTTCGGTATTCGTCTGGTCGAGGTGGCATAGATCGCCGATGGCTTCGGGCGCGCCCTTGGCGGCGATGACATAGTGCTCGCGGTCCGGCGAGCGCCACACGTGCGACACGGCCAGCAACTCTCGCGAGAGCGCGTACTCTTCGATCAGCGCCCAGTCGCCGTGAATGTGCTCGGTGCCGGCGAGCGCCTTCTGCGTCGATTCGTTGATGGCCTTTTCCATCGGGTCGAAGGGGTCGCGGTGACTGGCGAGCATGCTGAATTCCAGCAGTTCGTGGAACTCCTCGGGGAGTTCCTGTCCCTCGGTGAGATCGAGAACCCGGCCCTGCGCGTGCAGCCGCGCCAGCGCCATGCGGTTCTCTGTCAGCGTCCCGGTCTTGTCCACGCACAGCACGGTGGCCGATCCCAGCATCTCGACCGCGGGAATGTGGCGCGTCAATACCCGCTGCTGCGCGATGCGCCAGGCGCCCAGACCGAGGAAGATGGTCATCACCACCGGCAGCTCCTCCGGCAGGATCGCCATCGCCAGCGTGATCCCGACGAGGAAGCCGTTGAGCCAGTCGCCGCGCATCACCGCGTAGGCCACGGCCACCGCCAGGCTTAGGGCGAAACCGAACCACGCCAGACGCTTGACGATCCTCGCGGTTTCCTGCTGGATGCGCGTCGGTTCCTGCTCGACCGCGGCGAGCGCCTTGCCGATGCGGCCGATTTCGGTGTGCTGCCCGGTCGCCAAGGTCTGCGCCATTCCTTTGCCCTGGACTATCAGTGTGCCCGAATACAGGAACGGCAGATCGTCGCCGCCCGGTTTTCCCATCGCCGCGGGGGCGCTTTGCGCGGGCGCCTTGCGCACCGGAACCGATTCGCCTGTGAGCAGCGATTCGTCGGCGGAGACGTTCACACCCGAGAGCAGCACCGCGTCGGCCGGGACGCGGTCACCCTCGGCGAGCACCAGCAGGTCGCCGCGCACGACTTCGCGGCCGGCGATGCGTTTCTGTTCGCCATCGCGCAGGACCAGCGCCCTCGGGCTGGACAGATCGCGCAAAGCCTCGAGCGCGCGCTCGGTCTTGCGTTCCTGGATGAAGCTGATGGTAACCACGACCAGAACGAAGCCGAGCAGCATCAGCGCTTCGGTACGGTCGCCAAGCAGCAGGTAGATCGCGCCGCAGGCGATCAGCAGCAGGAACATCGGCTCGAGCACCACCTTGGCCGCGATGGCGAAGAGAGTGCGCGGTTTGGAGGAGGGCAGTTCGTTGTGGCCGTCGCGCGCAAGGCGGACAGCGGCCTCTTCCTGCGATAGGCCGGGCAGGGCGTCTGCAGGCGTTGCGTTCGCAGGGTTCACATAAGCCTTAAATTCGGAAGATTTTTTTTCTAGTCTTCGCCCCCGATTGGGAGGTGGTGACCTGGAACGAGGAGGAGCGCGGCACCGGCGTCTACTGGGGCACGCCGCTGCCCGAGAGCTTCATCAGCTACGGCACGCCGGATGTGGCAGCCGACAAGGCCCCGGCGCCGAAGGTTCCGGTATTCGATCCGATTTGACCCGCGGGGCGAAAGCCCGTTTCATTCGGCAGCCTCCTTGCGGCGGCGGAACGCCACGTAGTACAGCACCGGGATCACCACCAAGGTCAGCACGGTCGAGACGAAGATCCCGAAGATGAGGGAAATGGCGAGCCCGTTGAAAATCGGGTCGTCGAGAATGAACGCGGCGCCGAGCATCGCCGCGAGCCCGGTGAGCGCGATCGGCTTGGCGCGCGCCGCGGCCGATTGCACCACGGCTTCGGCGAGGGGCATGCCTTCTTCGACTTTCAGGTTGACGAAATCGACCAGCAGTATGGAGTTGCGCACGATGATGCCGGCGAGCGCGATCATCCCGATCATCGAGGTCGCGGTGAAATGGGCCCCCAGCAGCGCGTGCCCCGGCATGACGCCGATCACCGTCAGCGGGATCGGCGCCATGATGACGAGCGGCGTCAGGTACGAACCGAACTGCGCCACCACCAGTAGGTAGATCAGCACCAGGCCCACCGCATAGGCGAGCCCCATGTCGCGGAAGGTCTCGTAGGTCACCTGCCATTCGCCGTCCCACTTGAGCGCGTACTCGCGGTAGGGGTCCGAAGGCTGGCGCACGAAATATTCACCGAGCTTCCCGCCCTCCTCGAGCGGCTGCCCGGCGACCTTGCCGCGCGCGGCGAACATGCCGTAGAGCGGGCTGTCGACGCGGCCGACCTGGTCGGCGATGACGTAGACGACCGGCAGCAGGTCCTTGTGGTAGATGGGCCGGTCGCGGTCGGTGCGCACCGGCCGCACCACCTCCGACAAGGGCACGAGCCCCCCCGAGGGCGCGCGCACGGCGAGCTTGAGGAATTCGTCCAGTTCCCCCTGGCGCTCTGCGGGCAGCGCGACCCGCACCGGCACCTCGTACTTGGACACGCCGTCGTGCAGCGGCGTCACGTCCGCGCCCGAGAGTCCCATGCGCATCGTTTCCACCACATCGCGGCGCGTCACCCCCGCGAGCGCGGCCTTGCCCTGGTCGATCCTGAGCAGCAGCCGCGGGCCGGGGTCTTCGACGCTGTCGTCGATGCCGACGATGTCGGCGGTCGAGGCGAACGCCTCGCGCACGCGCTTGGCGACGCGGATGCGGCCGGCCTCGTCCGGCCCGTATACTTCGGCGACGATGGGCGAGAGCACCGGCGGCCCGGGCGGCACTTCCACGACTTTCACCCGGGCGTTCCAGCCGCGGGCGATCCGCTCGAGCTCCGGCCGCACGCCCTGCGCGATCTCATGGCTCTTGCGGTCGCGTTCGCTTTTCGCGGCGAGGTTGACCTGGATGTCGCCGGTTTCGGCAGCGGCGCGCAGGTAGTACTGGCGCACCAGACCGTTGAAGCTGATCGGCGAACTCATTCCGGCGTAGGCCTGGTAGTCGGTCACCTCGGCGACGGTGGCGAGATAGGCGCCCATGTCGTGCAGCGCTCCCGCCGTGACCTCGACCGGCGTGCCGGAGGGCATGTCGACCACCACCTGGAACTCCGACTTGTTGTCGAAGGGCAGCATCTTGAGGATGACGAGCTTCACCGCGGCGAGAGAAACGGAGAGCACGATCAGCCCGAGCACCGCGTAGAGCAGCCTCATGCGGTTGCGCGCGGCCGCAGCCGCCGTCACGAAGGGTCCGAGCAGACGTCGGAACAGCGGCTCGAGCCGGCCGCCCGGAGCTCCCTTCGCCTGGTGGATCTGCCCCCGGTGCAGCAACTTGAGCGCGAGCCAGGGCGTGACGGTGAACGCGATCGCAAGCGAAATGAGCATGCCCATGCTGGCGTTGATCGGGATGGGGCTCATGTACGGCCCCATCAGCCCGCTCACGAAGGCCATCGGCAGGAGCGCGGCGATGACGGTGAAGGTCGCGAGGATGGTGGGCCCGCCGACCTCGTCCACGGCGTCGGGGATGATACCGGTGAGCGGCCCGGGCTCGAGCGCCATGCGCCGGTGGATGTTCTCGACGACGACGATGGCATCGTCCACCAGGATGCCGATCGAGAAGATGAGCGCGAACAGCGACACGCGGTTCAGCGTGAAGCCCCACGCCCAGGAGGCGAACAGCGTGCTCGCGAGCGTGAGCAGCACCGCCGCGCCCACGATCAAGGCCTCGCGCCGGCCGAGCGCGGCGAACACCAGCGCTATGACCGCGAGCGTCGCGAACAGGAGCTTCTTGATGAGCTGCATCGCTTTGTCGTTCGCGGTCGCCCCGTAGTCGCGGGTCACGGTGACGTGCACGTCGTCCGGGATCACCGCGCCGCGCAGCTCCTCGACACGCTTCATCAATCGCTCGGCGACTTCCACGGCGTTTTCTCCGGGCTTCTTGGTGATCTGCAGCGTGACCGCCGGCTGCTCGCGGCTCGCGCGTACGCCTTTCTTGTGCGCGGACGGCCCGAATCCGATCCAGGCATAGCGCGAGGGCGGGTCCGGTCCATCGACGACCTCGGCGACCTCGCTCAGGAACACGGGACGTTGCTGCACCGCGCCCACCACGAGCTGCCTCACGTCGGCCGCCGATTCCAGAGTGTTGCCGGTCTCGACCAGGACTTCGCGGTTGTCGCGCACCAGCTTGCCCGCGGGCAGGGCGACGTTCGCGAGCTGCAGCGCGTTGCGCACGTCAAGGGCCGAGACGCCGTGCGCGCTCAGGCGATCGGGGTCGAGCAGCACGCGCACGGCGCGGCCCGGGCCGCCCAGGGTCTGCACCTCGCGCGTGCCGGGCACGCGCTTCAGCTCGATCTCCGCGGCGTGCGCGACGCGCTCCAGCTCGAAGGCGCCGCGCAGCGGATCCTCGCTCCACAAGGTGAGCGTGACCACCGGCACGTCGTCGATGCCTTTGGGCTTGATGATCGGATCGAGGATGCCGAGCTCCGGCGATACCCAGTCGCGGTTGGAGTTGATCGTGTCATACAGGCGCACCAGCGCGTCAATGCGCGGCACCCCGACTTTGAACTGCACCGTGATCACCGCCATGCCCGGCCGCGACACCGAGAACACGTGCTCGACGCCGCTCATCTGCGCGAGCACCTGCTCGGCGGGCGTCGCGACCAGCGCCTCGACGTCGCGGGCGGAGGCGCCGGGAAACGGCACGAACACGTTCGCCATGGTGACGTTGATCTGCGGCTCCTCCTCGCGCGGGGTCACGAGGACCGCGAACAGGCCGAGCAGGAAAGCGACCAGCGCGACGAGCGGCGTGAGCTGCGAGTCCTGGAAGAACCTCGCGATGCGGCCGGAGATGCCCATCGGCGCGGTTTTCTCTCAGCGCGCGGCGGGACGGGCGTTCTCGATGCCCGCCTTGACCGGCTCGATCGCTACCCGCTCCCCGGGCCGCAGGCCCGAGAGCACCTCGATCGAACGCTCGTCCGAGGCGGCGCCGAGGCGCACCTGGCGCAACTGCAGTGCGCCGCGCTCGTCGACGACGTAGACGAGCGTCGCTTCGCTGCGCTGGAGCACGGCGGCGCGTGGAACGAGCAATCGGGGCGCCTTGCCGGTGATGAAGTGCGCGCGCGCGTACACGCCCGGGTACACGCCACGCGCCTCCGCGGACAGATCGAGCCGCACCTGGGTGGTGTGCGTGCGCGGATCGGCCGAGGGCACGATGGTGACGCGCGTCGCGTCCAACCACTTTCCGAGCGAAGGGACCTCGATGCGCGCGCGGGCGAGCGCCTGGATCGCGGCGACTTGCGCCTGCGGCACGGTGGCGACCGCGCGCAGCGTGCCCGGATCGAAGCCGGTCATGAGCGGCTTGCCGGGGGTCGCCATTTCGCCCAACTCGACGTGCCGCGCCGAGACGACGCCGCTGTAGGGGGCGACGATGGTGGCGAAGCCGCGCTCGGTGGCGGCGCGCCCGGCGCCGGCGAGCAGGGCGGTAACGCGCGCCTGCGCCGCCTTGAAATCGGCCTCGGCCGTGTCGAGCGCGGCCTGGCTCATGAACTTCTGCGCGACCAGCTGCCGCGCTCGCTCGTACTGTGCGCGCGCATTGCGCAGCTCGGCCTCGGCCTGCCGCACCTGCGCCTCGCTCGCCTCGAGCGCCTGGGTGGCGGCGCGCTCGTCGATGCGCGCGATCACCTCGCCCTTCTTCACGGTGTCGCCGACGTCGAAACGCAGATCGACGATGCGCCCGGAGACCTGCGCGGATACGGTGGACTGGCGCACCGCCTCGATCACGGCCTCGGCCGAATAGCTGAGCTCGACGTCGCGCATTTCTACCGTCGCGGTCTTGATGTCAGCCGCCGGAGCAGCGCCGCCCGGCGCTTCCTCGCGGCCGCAGGCAGCGAGCAGGATGGCTGCGGCGAATGCGAGGATCGGTTTCGCGTTCCGCCGTTCGGCGAACGGGATCGGATTCGGAATCATTCGCGGCGCTGCTTCAGCCGAGGGACGCGGCGCTCTTCACGCCGAGCGTGCGCAGCAGCGATTCCAGCGGGCACAGATGGGTGAAGCCGCTTTGAAACAGGTTCGCGCCGACGAAAGCGGTGAACCAGAGGAAATGCTTGCTCATGAAAATGGGGCTTGCTTCCACCCCGAGCGCGAGAGAGAGCGGCACGAATGCACCTGCGAAGATGCGGACCAGTCGTTCGGTTGTCATGAGTGTCTCCTTTACAGTGAGCTACTTCAGGCGTTGTCCGCCGCTGTCGTATACCTCGGCCGTCACTCCACGACGACCATCTTGGGCGTGCGAGGGCTGGCGCTTATTGATCTAGCTCAAGTCCGCTGCGTGTCGGTTGCCTGCGCTTCGCTTTCACGGGCGCGGCATCCTGAGGGATGCGAGGATCACTATTCCAGAAAGAGCAGTAGGACCCCTATTGGGTCGAAAAAATGTATCGCAGGCTTTCACCGGCGGCGTTGTTACACTGGGATACAAAACCGGCGGTTCACGACATCGGACGCTTACAAGTATTTGCTTCAATCGGTTCCGCGGAGAGACTACGACTCCGAACCTTAAAAGGAAGCGATCATGAAGCGTTCACATAGAGTAGCAGCAGGTGTTGTTGCCATACTGAGTCTGGGTGTGGCGGCTGCCGTCTTTGCCCATCCGGGTCAAATGGGCGGCGGCATGGGACCCGGAATGATGCATCAGATGGGACCGGGAATGATGCATGGCATGGGTCCGGGATCCGCGGGCGGATCCCACGGCCCCATGGCCGGCGGCATGCAGCACGACGACGCATTCGCGGCGGACATGCAGCTGGTGCGCGGCATGCTCTTCAGTCACGACCGGATTAAACGCACGGTGACCAATCTGCCCAACGGCATCAGGACGGTGACCGAGTCGGACGACCCGCAAGTGGCCCAAGCCATCCAGACTCATGTCGCGAGCATGGTGCAGCGGCTGGGCGACGGGAAAGAGTTCAACCTGTTCAGCAAGACGATCCCCGTGCTGTTCGAGAACCGGGACAAGATCAGCACCGCCGTCGAGACGACGGCGAAAGGGTCGGTCGTCACGCAGACCTCCAGCGACGCGAAGGTGGTCACGGCGCTCCAGGAGCATGCCACGGAGGTCGACGAACTGGTCCGCGACGGAATGGCAGCGATGATGCGCGGCATGATGGCGCGCGCGGGCGGCGGCCGGGCGCAACGCTGACGCTCGACTGGAACGGGAATTATTCTTGATGCGCGGTGACGGAACACGAACCTGCTTTCGGTTGATTTAGATCAATTCCATCCGTCGTCCGTGGAGAAGAATGGGCATACGCTTTTTTTTCAATGACAGCGGAGCACGCAATATGAAGATCCGCACTTTGATCTCAAGCCTATTCGCCCTGGGACTCGCCGCCAGCGCGGTGTCCGCCGCATTTGCACAAGGACCCGGGCAGGGCCCGGGTTACGGACCCGGATATGGACCGGGCCCCGGCATGATGGGCGGCTACGGCGGCGGGCCGGGCTACGGCCCCGGCCGAGGGGGATTCGGTCCCGGCGGCCCGCTCGCCCTGCAGGGCCTGAGCGAAGAGCAGCGCGACAAGATCGCGGCCGTCCAGGAAGAAAACCGCCGCAAGAACTGGGATACGATGGGACAGTTGCGCTCCGAGCAGTTCAAGCTGCGGCAGATGTATTACGCCGACAAGATTGACGCGACTGCGGTCACCGAGCAGCAGAAGAAGGTGGACGAACTGAGAAGGCAGGTGACCAAATCGCGCGTGGAGGCGCGCAACCAGATCGCCGCGATCCTCACGCCGGAGCAGCGCAAGCAGTTCCGCCAGTTCGGTCCGTGGTGGCTGCGCGAGGAAGGCACCGAGTAGCCGGCCTGGCTTGACCTCAAGTTCCCGGGGAGGGGAGGAGGCCTAGCGCACGCCTACATCCCGAGGATGCGGCCGATCCGGGCGATATAGTCGCTCGCCTTCACTCCTTTCGCCACGGCCGATTCCAGCGCCTCCTCGAAAGCTTCGCGCAGGGCGTGCAAGCCTTCGCGCACCCAATGGTGGCGTTGGATCGGCGATTGCAGCACGTTCTTCAACGTCTCGACCTCGTCGCGCAGCGTTTGCAGGTCGCGCGATCCGCTGCGGACTTCCGCCAGGTCGCGTTCCAAGGCATCGACCAGCTTTTTCACTTCGTCCAGATCGACTTTCGCGCCGGCATCGGGTTTTGTCCTGTCATTGGCCATAAAGACCTCCTTAGTTAGGGCAGCAAGACCGCCGCGCCGTTCACTTTACCGCGGCGCAGATCGCTCAATGCGGAATTGGCCTCGTGCAGCCGATAGCCGCATATCTCCGTTCGTATGCCCGCGAGGGGGGCGAGCCGGAGGAACTCCTCGCCGTCGCGGCGGGTCAGGTTGGCGACCGACCTTATGCTGCGCTCTCCCCAAAGCAGAGCGTAGGGAAACGAAGGGATGTCGCTCATGTGAATGCCGGCGCACACCACGGTGCCGCCCTTGCGGGTTGCGGCGAGCGCAGCCGGAACGAGTGCGCCGACCGGCGCGAACAGCAGCGCCGCGTCAAGCGGCTCCGGGGCGGACTGGGTCGAGTCGCCCGCCCAGCGGCAGCCCATCCGTCGTGCGAATTCTTGAGCCGCTGCGTCCCCCGGTCGCGTGAAAGCAAATACCTCCCGACTCTGGTGGGCGGCGACCTGGACCACGATGTGCGCCGCTGCCCCGAAGCCGTAAAGGCCGATCCTGCGCGCATCGCCGGCCATGGTCAGCGCGCGATAACCGATCAGCCCGGCGCACAGGAGCGGCGCCGCTTCGGGATCGCTGTAGGAATCGGGTATCGCGAAACAGAAGCGCTCGTCGGCGAGCGCGTAATCCGCGTAACCGCCGTCGCGATGAAAGCCGGTGAAGCGCGCCCGGTCGCACAGGTTTTCCCGTCCGGCGCGGCAGTAGTCGCATCCTCCGCAGCTCCAGCCAAGCCAAGGCACGCCGACGCGCTCACCTTCGGAAAAGCGCTCCGCGCCTTCGCCTTTTTTCACGACGCTGCCGACGATCTCGTGACCGGGGACGATGGGCAGCCGGCCGCCCGGCAGCTCTCCGTCCAGAATGTGCAAATCGGTCCGGCAGACGCCGCAGGCATTCACCTTGAGCAGGATTTCGCCGCGGGCCGGAGCGGGCATCGCGACGTCATCCTCCCGCAGACTCTCGCCCGACGCATGCAGGCGCATAGCGCGCATAGTGATTTTTTCCGGAATCGACTTGACGTTGTTTATCAGCCTGGCTTGGCGCCGGGCGGTTCAGTGGCTTGTGCCCTCAGAGCGGGTGATTTTGTTATAGACGTTGTACTTTCCCGAAGGCTTCTTCATCGGGATGCGCTTGACCTCCTTCAAGCTCTCGGCATCGAAGACGATCAGCGCCCCGTCCATTTCCCACAAGCTCGCCAGAGCATAGCGCCCGTCGCGGGTGAACTCGACGTGGGCGAGCGTCTTGCCCGGCACGGGGCGCAATTCGCCGGCCACTTCGAGGGTCTGTTTGTCGATGACCTGCAGCGTGTCCCGGTGCGGACTCATCATCGCGTCCACCCACGCGTAGCGCGTGTTCTCGTGGCTGCGCATGAAAAAACCGGGCCCGAGCGTGCGGATTTCCCTCACCGTGCGCCAGTCCTTGATGTCGATCACCGTGACCACGCCTTCCCTCAAGTTCGGCGTCGCCATCACCGTGCGGCCCTCGCGCTGCCAGGTGATGCCCGAGGCGAGGTGCGGCATGCCCGGAATGTCGATGGAGGCAATCTTGCGCCGCACATCGAGGTGCACCACCTGTCCCTTGCCGCCGTCCCGCGAGGTCGCCATCAGCGCGCTGTAATCGGGCGTGAAGAAGAAGTCGTCGAGATAATCGTCGAGCACGCTGCGACGGGGATTGAAGCGCCCGGGGATGAATGCCCCCTCCTTGTAGCGGAAATCGTGGATGAGGCCCGTCGGTATGGGCTCCGCTTTCTCGTCGTAGCTCACCTCCCACACCTCGGGGATGTCCTTCAATGCAGCCACGAAGCTCTTGCGCGGCGCTGCGTCGTAGACGGCGGAAACGCGCGAGGTCTTATTGCCGTCGCGATCGCGCGTCTCCAGCACCTTCACCAGGTTGAGGTCGGCGTCGAGCAGCGTGAGCGAATGCGGGAGGTAATTAGCCGCCATCACCCAACGGCCGTCTCCGGAAACCGCGACATTGCGGGTATTGATACCGGCCCGAATTTCGGCCACCGTCCGCAGGCTGTAGAGATCGAATTTGGAGATCCAGCCGTCGCGCGAGGCGAAAAACACGTAGCGCCCGTCGGGCGTGAACTTCGGTCCGCCGTGAAGCGCGAAGCGCGACGGGAACCGGTGTATGGGCGCGAGGCGGTCCCCGTCGAGGATGGTGACGTGGTGGTCTCCGGTTTCCACCACCACGAAGAGGTTGAGCGGATCGGCCTTGTGGACGGGCCTGCGGGGAAGGCTTGCCGTTTTCGCGTGCTCGATGCGCGAAGCGCGGATCTGCGCCTCGCCCCATTGGGGGACGGCGGCGAGCGGCGTGTAGATAAGCTCCGTGAGCGCTCGAGCCTCCTCTGCGCCGAGTTTGTCCGAGAACGCCGGCATCTGTGTCGCTGGCCGCCCCCGGAGAATGACCTGCGCCGCCTCCGGTTGCCGCAGCCGCGCGAGGTTCTCGGGCAGAAGCGCGGGCCCGATCGCACCCAGGCGATCGGCGCCGTGGCACGCTGCGCAGTGCTCGGCGTAGAGCTTGTCCGGGCGTGGCTGTGCGCCGACTGCCGGCGCAAACAGAATCGAGGCGAGGACCCATGCGCTCGCGGCGCCGGTACGCAGCGCGCCCCGCCTGCGCTTCACGCCCGTTTCCCCGCGGTGTCACCGCTGTCGCGCCAGCGCGAGTACGGCGTGACCTGCAGCCGCTCACGACCTGCCGCGACCCCGATTTCGTCGTTGGTGAGGTAGCAGCCGGGATCCTCCTGCCATGGATCGCCGGTCAACTGCTGCGCGCGCACGCGCGTGTTGCCTCCGCAGAGGTCGAAGTGCATGCATGCGCCGCAGCGCCCCTTCAGGCCCCGCGGGTGGGCCTTCAATCCTGCCATCAGGGGATCGGTCGTGTCATTCCAGATCTCGGAGAATGGCCGGTCGCGCACGTTACCCAGCGAATAGTGCCACCACATCGTGTCCGGGTGCACGTTGCCTAGGTTGTCGATATTGGCGACGTTGACGCCCGATGCGTTCCCGCCCCACTGCGCGAGCCGGGCCCGGATGTGATCGAGGCGCTCGGGGAATCGGTGCCCGACCCACAACAGGAAGTACGCGCCGTCGGCATCGTTGTTGCCGGTGGTGAACTCCTTCTCCAGGCCGCGGCTCTGCTGCTTCCAGCAAGTATCGAAGAGGAGATCCATCGCCCAGCGCGTCAACTGGTGGCGGGCGTCGTCCTTGCGGTTTACATTGCCGCGACCGGCGTAATTGAGATGCGAGAAATAGAAGCGGGTTATGCTTTCCTCCTCCATTAGCGTGAGCAGCGCCGGCAGTTCATGAGCGTTGTCCTGCGTCATGGTGAAACGCACGCCGACCTTCAGTCCGGCGTCACGGCAGAGCCGGATGGCGGCGAGGGACTTGTCGAAGGCGCCGGAGGAGCGGCGGAAGCGGTCGTGGGTCGCGCGCAACCCGTCGAGCGAGATACCGACGTAATCGAAGCCGGTTTCGGCGATGCGGCCGGTCATCGTCTCATCGATCAGCGTGCCGTTCGACGAGAGCGCCGTGTAGAAACTCATCGCCTTCGCGCGGCGGGCGATATCGAAGAAGTCCGTCCGCAGCAGCGGCTCGCCGCCGGAGAGGATCAGCGCCGGCACCCCGAAGCGCTTGAGGTCGTCCATCACCGCGCAGACCTCCCGGGTGGTGAGCTCGCCCGCGAAATCCCGATCCGCCGAGATCGAGTAGCAGTGCTTGCACGCGAGATTGCAGCGCCGGATCAGGTTCCAGATGACCACGGGGCCGGAAGGCTGCCGCGGTGGCGCCAGCGGCGTCGGGTGAGCCACCTCTTTCATGAATTGCGAGAGCCGGAACATGGCGAATCAGCGCAAGCTGCGGAGCGCAGGGTGCAGAGCGCCGGCACTGCCGCGCTTCTTGCTCCGCATTCCGCGCTCGTCATTCATCGCGGTCCTTCAGACGGAAGCCGGTCTTCTTGAGGATGCGCGTGCTGTAGAGCACCGCGTGGCCCCGGTCGGCGTCGCCGACGATTGCCGCAATCTCGCGCACCTTCGCCTCGACTTCGTCGCGGGTCTTTCCGTGCAGCATCGCGAAGAGGTTGTAGGGCCATACGCCCGGATGCCGGACTCGTTGGTAACAGTGGCTGACGAAAGGCAGCGCGCCGATTCTGCTACCCAGTTCTCCGGCGCGCTCGTCCGGCACGTCCCACACGCTCATACCGTTCGCCCGGTAGCCCAGCGCGTAGTGGTTGGGCACGGCGCCGATGCGACGAATCGCCCCGGCCGCAATCATGCGCCGAAGACGCGCCATCACTTCCTCGGCGGCCACGCCCAGGCGCGCGGCGACGGCGTGGTAGGGTCGCGGCGTAAGCGGCAATCCTGCCTGAGTCGCGGCAACGATGCGAAGGTCGAGATCATCCGGCAAAAACGGCTCGCGCGGCGCGTTCATGCGGAGAGCTCGAGTCCGACGAAGTACTCTTCTACTTTGGGCATGAGGTAGACGCGGTGCCCGGTTTCGCGCTCGATGCGGGCGGCGATCGTATTGATCGCATCCGGCGATGCGGTGGCCAGCACGAACCACAGGTTGAACGGATGGTCGCGCTCGTAGTTGTGGGCCACCTCGGCGAGCGCATTGATTTTTCCGGCCACATCGTCCAACTGAGCCGGAGGCACTTTCATGGCGGCGAGGGCATAGGCCCCGCCGATACGCTCGATCTGCCACAGCGGCCCGAAGCGCGTGAGCACCTGCGACGCGAGCATTCGGCGCAGGTGCTCGATCAGTTCGGTCTCTTCGATGCCGAGCTGCGCCGCCGCATCACGGTACGGCCGTTCGGTGACCGGGAAGCCGCCCTGGAGCCCATTGACGATGGCGCGATCGAGGTCATCCATGGACCGCCTCCGCCGCTTCGGCCTCGATGTAACGGGCCGCGACCTGTTTGAACCGCCGGCGGCTGAACAGCGCGGTGGTCGCCAGACTGGAGAGCCCGCAACCCGCATTGACGGCATCGATCTGCCGCGACACCTCGTCGCGATTCTTTCCATGGATCATGCAGTACAGGTTGTAGCGCCATTCCGGCAGGCAGCGCGCGCGCCGGTAGCACAGCGTGACGTAAGGCAGCGCCGCGACACGGCGCCCGTACTCTGCTACCTGTCCGTCGGGTGCGTCCCACACGACCATGGCGTTGGCCCCGTAGCCGAGTTCGTGGTGCCGCACCACCAGCCCGAGGCGCTTGACGATCCCCGCTTCCAGCCACCGGCCCAACGTGGCGACGACTTCGCGCTCGGGGATGCCGGCTCGCACGGCGAGGGCGGTGTACGGTTCGGCTACGAGATCGAGGCCTTCCTGCAGCGCCGCCGCAAGCGCGCGCTCCCTGACGCTGAGCCGCACCCGGCTCTGGCCGACGGGCCGCGCCGGGCGCGGCGCAACCGCCCCGAGCGGAAACCCCAGGTCGATGTGATAGCCCTCCATCATCGGCAGATAGAGCACTTTTCCGCATCCGGCTTGCGATTCGATTTGCGCGACCGTGCGCCGCACGCGCGCCGGGTCCGGTGCGGTGACGACAAACCAGAGGTTCCAGTCGTGCTCGCGTTCGTAGTTGTGATTGACCTCGGGACGGGCGCTGACCTGCGCCGCCACTTCGGCGAGCCGTGCGGTGGGCACCGATAACGCGGCCAGCGTTCCCGCGCCGATGCGGCCCGGCGAAAAAACCGCGCCGACCCGGCTGATCACGCCGTTGCGAGAGAGCGCCGTCAGCCGTTCGATGATTTCTTCCTCCGTGCTGCCGAGATGCTCGGCGATGGCGCGGTACGGGCGGGGCGTGAGCGGCAGGCCGCGCTGGTAGCCGTTGATGATGCCAAATGCGAGCGGGTCCATTGTCTAGAACCCGAAGCGCAAGGCCCGCGCCGTGAAGAAGATGCCGCTCGGCTGGTCCACGGGCAGCACCGACTTCTGTTCGAATGTCGCGGTATCGTAGACCGTGACACGGTTGTCGTCGCGCGCTGAGATCCACACCATCTCTCCGCGCGCAGTGAACTCCATGTGCAGCACCGCGCGGCCCGGAGCGAGCGTCGTGACGATGCGGTGCGTCTGAGTGTCGATCACCTGCACCTTGCCCGAATCGGGAAGGGCGAAATTGACCCACACCTGACGCCCGTCGGGCTGCGCCATCACGAACACGGGCTGCCCTGCGACCGCGATGCGCCCCGCCTCGCGCCACGTGGTGGTGTCCACTACCAGCACCTCGTGGCGGCCGACGGCGGGCAAAAATGCGAAATGACCGGCGACTGCCCAGCCCTCCAGGTGAGGCATCTTGAAGACCGGCAGCGGTTGCTCTCCCTTACCATATCGGTCCAGCACGCGTTGCACGCCGCGCTCGGGGTTCCACAGGTCGAGCATCGCCACTCCGTCCTCGCCGAACAGTCCCGCAAGGTAGAACCGCCCGTCCGGAGTGATGAGGGCATCATAGGGTTGTCGGCCGATGTCGCGAAACTTCCGGATCTTCGGTGCACGCGGGGCGGACAAGTCCGCGATCCAGATCTCGCCCGCCTCGAACAGGCTGAACGCGAAGCGGCTGCCTGCCGCGTCCTCCAGACCGACGACTTTCGCGCGCCGGCTGCCGTCGCCGTAGGTCGCGGGAATATCGGCCATCATTTCCAGGGTGTCCGCGTCGAATACGCGTACGCCGCCCGGTGTGTAATTGGCGGCTGCGACGAGCTTCCCGTCCTGCGAGATCGCCCCGCCGATGCTGTTGCCGGATTGAATGATGCGCCGCTCGATTCGCCGGCCAAGCAGGTCCACCTTGGTCAGGCCGCCGTCGCGGCCGAACACGTATGCGTAGCGCCCGTCGCGCGAAAAGACGACCGAGGCATGCGAGAGGTCGCCGAGCCCCGCGACCACGCCGATGCTCGCCTGCCGGGTGGTATCGACAATCTGCAGGCGACCGGCGGCCCGCTCGACGATCACACCCAGGTCGCCCGTACCACGCAGCTCAACCTGCGCGCAGCTCGCGAAGAGCGGCAGCGCTACCGCGATCAATGCCGCGCTAGCGCGCATCCGGGAACCCCTCGAGCAGGCGCGCCGCAATCCATTCCGCGTCCGCTTCGGTGAGAAAAGCGCGCCAGGGCGGCATCGGCGTGCCGGGCCGCCCGTAGAGGATCGTGTACTTGAGAAACTCCTGCGGCTTGTTTCCGAGTGCCGCTGCGACGAGCGGCGGGCCCAAACCGCCATTGAGCCTCATGCCGTGGCACGAGCCGCAATCCTGCCGTACGAGGCGCGACAGCTCGGCTTGACGCGCTGGCGCGATCTCATCCGCACGCGCCGTCCCCAGAGCGCACGCCATCGCCACTCCCGCACACAGTACGCACGCTGTTCGCATGCGCTAAAGATGCGGGAGGAAGCTTCCCCGGGTTTTGATGTGGATCAACCAAAGACCGCGGAACGGGGCCTGCCAGGATTGGGTTGCAGGCATCTGCGACAAACCCTAGCGCGACAGGATGTACTCGACCATCTTCTTGTTGTCGGCGTCGGGAACCTGCGGATTGGGCGGCATCGGCACCGGGCCCCACGCGCCCTGGCCGCCCTTCTTCACCTTGTCGGCGAGCTTGGCGGCGATATCCTTCTGGCCCTTGTATTTCTTCGCGACATCCTTGTAAGCGGGACCGAGCAATTTCTTGTCGATCTGGTGGCAGGCAATACAGTTGTGCTTCTTGAGCAGCGCTTCGTCCGCTTGCGCCACCGGCGCGGCGAGAACGCCCGCCGCGGCCGCCATGAAAAGAATGCTCATGCGCATAGCTGCTCCTTTGTCTAATAAATATCGTGGGTCGTGTTGTAGACGTTGAAGTGGCCGGTCGGCGTGATGATCCGCGGATCCTTGATCACGGCCTTCAGCTTGCGCGTCTTGTCGTCTACCACCACGAGCGCCGATTCCTGATTCTTCGCACTCCACACCGCGAACCAGACCTCGTCGCCCGCCTTGTTGTACTCGGGCTGCACCACGCGCTTGGCGCCTTCGCCGACCTTCGCCCACTCCGCGATCGGCAGGATTTCCGGTTTCTTGTCGAGGCTGCTGATGTCGAACACCGCAACCGACTGGCTGATCTTCGAGTCCGGATTGAGCGGCGTGTCCAACCACAGGTTATTCGACTTGGGATGGGTCTTGATGAAGAGGTTGCCGCCGCCTTGCCCTTTCAGGGTCTGCACCACCTTCCACGCCTGGTCCTTGTGCGCCTTCGGATCGGTGCCGATCAGAGAAACGGCATCGTCGCCGAGGTGCCCCGTCGCCCACACCGGGCCGTACTTGGGATGCTTGAAGTTGGCCCCACGCCCGGGGTGCGGGATCTTGCCGACGTCGATGAGCGCTGCCAGCTTGTCATCCACGGTGTCCAGCACCGCGATCTTGTTCGACTGATTGGCGGCGACCAGGAAAAAGCGCTTGGTGGCATCCCAGCCTCCATCGTGCAGGAAGCGCGCCGCGCCGATCTCCGTCACCTTGAGCGCGTTCACGTCCTTGTAGTTGATCATCAGGATCTTGCCGGTCTCCTTGACGTTGACTATGAAATGCGGGCGATGGTGCTCGGACACGATGGCGGCCACGCGCGGCTCGGGGTGGTATTCCTGCGTGTCGACCGTCATGCCGCGAGTCGAGACGATTTTCAGCGGCTCGAGGGTGTCGCCCTTCATGATCACATACTGCGGCGGCCAGTATGCGCCAGCGATCGCGAACTTGTCTTCGTAGCCCTTGGCCTTGGATGTATCGATGGAACGAGCCTCGAGACCGATCCTGATCTCGGCGACGTTGTCCGGCTTCTCCATCCACAGGTCGATCATGTTGACCTTGGCATCGCGCCCGATCACGAACACGTAGCGGCCGGAAGCGGACATGCGCGAGATGTGCACCGCGTAGCCGGTCTTGACGATATTGATGATCTTCTTGGTGTCGCCATCGATCAGCGCCACCTCGCCGGTATCGCGCAGCGTGGTCGAGAAGATGTTTTCGATATTGTAATTGTTCATCTTCTTCTTCGGCCGCTTGTCGACAGGCACGACCACTTTCCACGTCGCCTTCATCTCGACCATCCCGAATTCCGGCGGTGTCGGTGGCGACTGCTGGATGTAGCGCGCCATCATGTCGACTTCCTTGACGGTCATCTCACCGCCCGTGCCCCAGTTCGGCATCCCCGCCGGCGAGCCGTAGTTGATGAACACCTTGAGGTACTCGGTGCCGCGCGCGAGCGTGATATCGGGAGTGAGCGGCTTGCCGGTGGCGCCCTTTCTCAGCACGCCGTGGCAACCTGCGCAGCGCTCGAAGTAGATCTGGCGCGCGCGGTCGAATTCGGCTTTGGACATCTTCGGCGCCTTGGGATTCATGTCCTGGTGCATGTCCTCCTTGGCCAGCGGCGAGCCGCCGGCCTGGTAGCGGATCTCGGCATCGGACACCGGTGGCTTGGTTTTCCCGGCCGCCTTGGCCGGAGCCTTGGCCGCCGGCTTGTCCTGCGCGAGGGCCGCCCCGGTTGTCAAGGAAAGGGCGGCGAGGACCGCGAAGGCGAGGGTCGAGTACGGATGCTTGCGTGTCATAGGCTCCACTCCCAGGAAGGAATATGTCGAGAAAAACGGCATGCTCGGATCACGAGCGACACGATGGCGTGGATTGGCTGTTCTGGTTTTGATGTAGATCAAACTCCGTCGCGCCCGCGCCCCTATTCTTGACGCACATCAACCGAAGGAGCAGCAAGCAGCGTGGAATCGTTTCGGACTCTTGCCGCCGGCGTCCCCGGCACCGGCGTTGTTTACCTCGTGGGCGCCGGCCCGGGCGATCCGGAGTTGCTGACGCTGCGCGCGCTGCGACTGCTGCAGCAGGCCGATGTCATCGTCCACGACCACCTCGTCGGCGAAGGCATCCTCGAACTGGCCCGGCGCGACGCGGAGCGCATCTACGTCGGCAAGCGTTGCAACCGCCGCTCGGCACCGCAGGAAGAGATCAACAAGCTGCTCGTCGACCTAGCGAGCGCCGGGAAGCGCGTGGTGCGGCTCAAGGGCGGCGACCCATTGTTTTTCGGCCGCGGCGGGGAAGAGCTCGAGGTTCTGGCGGCCCGCGCGATTCCCTTCGAGGTCGTGCCGGGCGTCACCGCCGCGAACGGTGTCGCGAGCTACGCCGGCATCCCGCTCACCCACCGCGATTACGCTCAGTCGTGCGTTTTTGCGACCGGCCATCTCAAGGACGGCACGGTAAGTCTCGACTGGGTGGCGCTTGCGCGGCCGCGCCAGACCGTCGTTATCTACATGGGCTTCGCCGCACTGGCCGAGATCTGCGCCCAACTCGTCCGCCACGGCTTGCCGGCTGAGACGCCCGCGGCGGCTGTTCAATCCGGAACCACGCGGGATCAGCGCGTGGTGACCGGGACGCTCGATACGCTGCCCGATCTGGTGGCCGCGATCGGGCTCGCTTCCCCGGTGCTGCTGATCGTCGGCGAGGTCGTCAAGCTTCACCGCAGGCTCGACTGGTTCGCGCCTGCGCAGTCTGCGGAACCGACCCAAGCAGATGAGGCGCTCTCGCTGGCGATCGACCCGGAGACGCTCGCTCAGATACAGCGGCACGATATGTGACGGTTAGGCTGCGCCGAGCCCAGGCCAGAGGACGATTGGACCGGACGCAGCACCGGCACAAATGTGAAAGTCCCGTGCTCGCGCTCCCACTGCCGCGGCAGCTCGGGGAGATGGAGATCGCGCAGGCCGCGCGCCTCAGGTGCGGGCGGGGCCGACGCCGGCTCCCGCCGGCAGGGGGGGTCAGCTCAGTCGCACGTACTCGTAGTCCACCGGCAAGTTGTTAATCCCGCGCTCGGGCGGGGCGATCCAGCCCGCGATCTTGCCGGGCTCGACCACGCGCTGCATCAGGCTCTTCACGAAGGCCCTGTCTTGCGCGCTCGGGAGCCAGCCCGGGAGACGCCGCTCGAACTCTTCACGCGAGATCGGCTTGCCCTCGGTATCGGTGGGTATATTCGCCCAGACGCCGATCGCGCGGCGGAAGCGGCTGCTGGGAAGTTTCAGCTCGAAATCGTAGCCCGCACGCTTGATCTGAATGTTCCAGCGCTTGAGGCCGATTTCGCAGTCGCGGATGTAGGCGTTGCGCAGCACCTCGTTCATGGCGTTGCGCATGCCCACCGTCTCCTTGGTCAAGCCGCCCTTGCCGTCGGGTGTCTCCAGCTCGAAACTCGTCTCGGTGCAGACATGATCCTGGTACTGCGTGGTCTCGTCCGGCCGGCCCTTGATTCCGTTTGCAAACGAGCTTGCCGCGTTCGAGGACACTTCCGAGCCGAACAGGTCGAGCGATGAACTGAACCAGAAATTGAGATAGCGCTGCAGGAGCGGCAGGTCCACTGCGCCCGCGTGGCGGATCGCTTCGGGCTCGTCGCCGCCGATTTCCTTCATCACCTCGAGAGTTCGTTTCACCACGCGCCCGATGCCCGTCTCGCCGACGAACATGTGGTGCGCCTCCTCGGTCAGCATGAAACGGCAGGTGCGCGCGAGCGGATCGAACGAGGACTCCGCGAGGCTCTTGAGCTGGAACTTGCCGTCGCGGTCGGTGAAATAGGCGAAGCAGAAAAATGACAGCCAATCTTCGATCGGTTCGTTGAACGTGCCGAGAATGCGCGGCTTGTTCGCATCGCCCGAGTGGCGGGCGAGCAGCTCTTCGGCTTCTTCACGGCCGTCCCGGCCGAAATAGCCGTGCAGCAGATAGACCATCGCCCAAAGATGCCGGCCCTCCTCGACGTTGATCTGGAAAAGATTGCGCAGATCGTATAGGGAAGGGCAGGTGTGGCCGAGCCGATGCTGCTGCTCGACCGAAGCGGGCTCGGTGTCGCCCTGTGTCACGATCAGGCGCCGGAACTGCGAGCGGAATTCCCCCGGCACCTGCTGCCATACGGGCTGACCCAAAGAATCGCCGAAGCCGATGGTGCGGTCCGGAATCACATCGGCGAGGAAAATTCCCCAACGGTAATCGGGCATCTTGACCGTGCCGTAGTGCGCCCACCCTTGAGCATCGACGCCGATCGCCGTGCGCAGGTAGACATCCGAGGAGGCGAAATCGTTCGGCCCCAGCTCGCGCCACCAGTCAAGAAACCGCGGCTGCCAGTGCTCGAGCGCGCGCTGCAGGGTCTTGTCGTTCGCCAGATCGACGTTATTTGGAATTTTCTCGCTGTAGTTGATGCTCATGTCCGATTCCTCGCGCCTAAACTCTTTCCCAATTGAATTTGGCTTTCGCTCCGCTGCCATACACTTTCAGCGCACCCGACTCTCCGACCGCATTGGGCCGGCTGAAAATCCAATTCTGCCATGCGCTCAGTCTCCCGAAAATGCGAGTCTCCATGGTTTCCTTGCCTGAGAAGCGCAGATTCGCTTCCAGGCCGGTGAGGGCGTCAGGGGAGAGGCTCGCGCGTTCCTCGATTGCGATGCGCACCTCATCGTCCCAATCGAGATCATCCGGCGTGAAGGTCACCAAGCCCAGTTCCGAGGCTAGTTTCGCATCGAGCTTCGCGCCGGTACGCGCACGCGCCGCCTCGACCGGCTTCGCCTCGCCGCAGTAATGAGCTGCGATGCGCGCTTCCTGGCTCACCATCGGGTAGGCGCCGAAATTCATGTCGGACAGCGCGATGACCGGCGCGGCCGCTTCGTCGTCGGGCAGCTGGAGCATGTAGCTCCGGTCGGCGGCGAGCGCGAGCTCGAACAGCGTTCCCGCGAAGCACGAGCCCTGGTCGATGATGGCGAACATGGTGCGCGAGGAGACGTCCAGCCTCGCAAGCGTGCGCCGCAGGAGACCGATCACCTGGCGCACCTGCCAGTCTCCTTCCTTCTCCTTGAGTGCCTTGTCGGCGGCGAGCGCCAGGCCGATGTCGCCGCGCGTCTTGAGGAGCCATGTGCCAATCTCGAGATCGTTGGTGCGCAGCATCAGGATCGCGTCATCCAGCTCCCGCGCCATCGCGAGCGGCCACCATTTGTCCCCTGCGGCATGGATCGCCTCGAGGTCGGCCGGCGGCTGGGTCCTCGGCGCAAACACCGTCAGCGTCGCGGTGCGCGCCTTGCGGTCGATGGCGACATCCACGTTCTCATAGTGATATCCGGTTGCGTCGATTGAGCGCTTGAGCGGGTTGAGCGTCACGCCTTTGCCGCTCCCGCGGATGCTTTGCGACGCGAGAGCCGCAACACGCTCCTTCACCGCGTCCTTGAAGCCTTGAGGTTTGGCGATGTGGTCGATCAGTTTCCATTGCCTGGCGCGGTCGGCGCGTACGCCTTCGCTCGTCGTGCAGAACACGTCGGCGAGGTCGCGCCGGACTTTGCGTTTGTCCGTGATGCGCGTGAGGCCGCCCGTCCCGGGGAGGACGCCCAGCAGCGGCAGCTCGGGCAGGCTCACGGTGGAGGAACGGTCGTCGATCATCAGGATCTCGTCGCAGGCAAGCGCCAGCTCGTAGCCGCCGCCCGCGACCGTGCCGTTGACTGCGGCGAGGGACTTCAATCCCTCGTGGCGGCTCGAATCCTCGATCCCGTTGCGGGTTTCGTTGGTGAATTTGCAGAAATTCACCTTCCACGCGTGCGTGGACAGGCCGAGCATGTAGATATTGGCGCCCGAGCAGAACATGCGCTCGCGCGCGCTGGTGATTACCAGGCACTTCACTTCGGGGTGCTCGAAGCGAATGCGATTCAGCGCGTCGGCAAGCTCGATGTCCACGCCGAGGTCGTAGGAGTTGAGCTTCAGCTTGTAGCCGGGTTTGATGCCCTTCTCCTCGTTCACGTCCATCGCGAGCGTCGCCACGGGGCCATCGAAGGAGATCCGCCAATGGAGATAGCGGTCCGGGTGCGTGTCGTAAGTGATGAGGGAAGGGGAGGGTTTGGATTCGAGAACAGCGCTCATGACTTTCTCCTGGTAGCGTGCGCCGTGCGCGCGGCGCACGCTACGCTTCTGTTGCCTTTCGCAGCTCCGCGAGACTCTTTTCCACGGATTTTCCGGCGGTGTCCACCGTGACATCGGCCTGTCGGTAGAGCACGGCCCGGCCCTCCAGGATACGCCGCAGATCTTCCATCGCCTGGTCGTTTCCCGCCATGGGACGGGTGTCGCCCTGCGCGATCACGCGCGCCATGTGTTCCTCGGGCTCGGCCTTCAGCCACACCGTGAAGCAGGCCGAGAGCAGGAACTCGTAGGTTCCGGGTTCCGAGACGATGCTGCCGCCCGTGGCGATCACGGCGCGGTCGTTTTTTTCGAGCACTCTTTCGAGGCAGCGCCGCTCGTAGCGCCGGTATCCTGCCTGCCCGTAGAGCAGAAAAATCTCCGAGAGGCTGGTGCCGGCCTCGCGTTCGACTTCGCGGTCGAGCTCGACAAAAGGCGTGCCCAGCGCTTTGGCAAGCTTGGCGCCCAGCGTGGATTTGCCCGCGCCGCGCAGCCCGATGAGTGCGATGCGCTTCATGCGCTCGTCTTGCGCGCCGCCGTAATCGCGCATTAGCTGCGAGCGTACGGTGGCGAGTTTCTGCCGGGGAAGCCGCTTCAGGAACTGCATAGTCAGAGTCAGCTCCACGGCATTGCCCGACTCCTCTGAGAGCAGTTCGGTGATCGGAAGATTGAGGGCCGATGTAATCTGGCGCAGCAGCAGGATCGAAACGTTTCCCTGCCCTGCCTCGAGCTGGGCCAGGTAGCGCTCGGACACGCCCGAATCTGCGGCAAGCAGCTTGCGCGACATCCCGCGCCGCGCGCGAGCTTCGCGCACCCTGTCACCCAGGGCGGCGAGATAGTCCCGCTCTCTGTTCGACTCGCTTTCCTTCGCATAGATAGGCCGCTGCGAAGACTTCTTTAGTTGGGGAGTGAGTATGCTCACCGATGCAATATAATGCTTGCGATTCGCATTCCATGCAGTATGATGCACCTCTTGGCGAAAGGCAAGCGGGCACGAGAGACTCGATGGCGCTCGAACTGACACTCCTCGTGGGGACGATGACGGGCACCGCGCAGCTGGTCGCTCAGGAACTCGAGCTCACGCTCGATGATGGCGAAACCCGCGTACAGACCAGGCCGATGGACTGTCTCGATGCGGGCGTTTTTGCAGACGGCGGCCTGTTTCTGATCTGCTCGTCCACTTACGGGCAGGGCGACGTTCCCGACAACGCGAAGAATCTCTACGAGTCGCTTCAGACCGCGCGCCCCGACCTATCCAACGTGCGCTACGGTGTGATCGCGCTCGGCGACCGCACCTACGCCGATACCTTCTGCAACGGCGGCAAGCGTTTCGACGCGATCCTCTCCGAACTGGGAGCGCGGCGCATTGGCGAGATGATGCTGCACGACGCCAGCGCGGGCACCATGCCGGAGGAATTGGCCGTGCCCTGGGCGGCAGGCTGGATTTCGCAGTGCCGTAAGGAAGCCAGGCTCGCAGCCTGACAACAGGTTGATCAAGCCCAAGGCGTTCGTGGTGCTCAAGCAGGGCCAATTCCCGAGCGAGTTGCTCAAAGCGACCATGCAGCAGCACATCAAGGACAGGCTCGCGCCCTACAAGTACCCTCGTTGGATCGAATTCGTGAGCGAGCTACCGAAGACTGCGACTGGAAAGATCCAGCGTTTCAAGCTGCGCGGCTAGTGTCGTCCTGAGCGCAGCGAAGGACCTGCTTTTTGAGGCAGGTCCTTCCTATCCCTTGCCCTCCGCATCGCAACATCATGATTTGGTTGACCCCGAGCTTTCCGCAACCTAGAATTTCGAACGATGGTTCAAGTTTTGAATCGGAGTTCGAACGAGATCCCCTCGGAGCGCCTCCAGCGCAAGAGCGAGGCGCGGCGCCTCGAAATCCTGCGCGCGGCCGCGCGCGTGTTCCGGCGCCTCGGCCTCTCGGCGACCGGTATGCGCGAGATCGCCGACGAAGCCGATCTCTCGCCCGGCAACCTGTACTACTACTTCAGCGGCAAGGACGAAATCCTGCTCTTCTGCCAGGAGCGCACGCTCGAGCGCCTTCTTGCCGCAGTGGAGGAGGCGAGCGCTGGATCCGGCTCGTGCGCGGGGCGGCTGCGCTCGCTGATGAGCGCGCACGTGCACTGCATGCTCGACGAGCTCGAGGGCGCGACCGCTCACCTCGAAGTCGAGGCCCTGCCCGAGGCGATGCGCGCCGGAGTGATCAGGAAGCGGGACGCCTACGAGCGCGCTGTTCGAGGTCTTGTCGCTAAAGGAATGAAGTGCGGCGAATTCGGAGAGACCGATCCCGCGCTCGTTACGCGCGCGATGCTGGGCGCGGTCAACTGGACCGCGCGCTGGTATCGGCCCGGGGGCTCGCTATCGGTCGCCGAGATTGCCGATTCGCTCTCCGATTACCTTGTTCGCGGGCTGATGCCCGCTTCTGGAGCAGGAGCCGTGAAATGAAGACCCTCGCGCCGAAGAATGTCCACCTCACGCTGCGCGTCAACGGCGAGGAGCAGCAGGTTTCCTTCGCTCCCTACAAGACGCTGCTCGAAGTGCTGCGCGAGGACATGAACCTGACCGGCACCAAGCACGGCTGCGAGCTCGGCGAATGCGGCGCCTGCGCGGTGCTGCTGGACGGCGTGCCGGTGCTCTCGTGCCTCGCGCTTGCCCTTGACTGCGAAGGGCGTTCGATCGAGACCATCGAAGGGATGGCGAGCGGCGGAAAGCTGCATCCGCTGCAGGCCGCCTTTGCCGATCTCGGCGGCGCGCAGTGCGGTTATTGCACCCCCGGAATTCTGATGACGGCCAAGGCGCTGCTCGAGCGCGAACCGAATCCGAGCCGCGAGCGCATCAAGGAAGCGATCTCGGGGAATCTCTGCCGCTGCACCGGGTACCAGCAGATTTACGAATCGATCGAGGAAGCGGCAAGAACAATGAGGACCACGCAGTCATCCTGAGCGAAGCGAAGGATCTGTTTTTCGAAAGCAGATTCTTCGCTGCGCTCAGAATGACAGGACCCCGGAGAAGGACATGACGACCAGGAAACGTTTCGACGTGATCGGCAAACCGCGCCGCCGTGTGGACGGCCGCGCCAAGGTGACGGGTCTGACGCGCTTCGCGGACGACGTGATGCTGTCTCGCATGGTGCATTGCAAGCTGCTGCGCTCGCCGCTGCCGCACGCGAACATCGAATCGATCGACGTGTCGCGCGCCGAGAAGCATCCCGGCGTGCACCTGGTGCTCACCGGCAAAGACTTCCCCATTACCTTCGGCATCCTTCCGGTGACGCAGGATGAGTACCCGCTCGCGCCCGAGCGCGTGCGCTACGTCGGCGACCCGGTCGCCGCGGTGATCGCGAAAGACGAGCAGACGGCGTTCGAGGCGCTCGATCTCATCGACGTCAAATACCGGCCGCTCAAGACCATCTCCGATCCCGAGGAGGCGCTCGCCACGCCGGAGCCGCGCATCCACGAATACGGCGAGCAGGGAAACATCCATCGCCTTCAAGCCTTCGAATTCGGCGACGTCGAAGAGGCGCTCGCCAAGGCCGACCACGTGTTCGAGGACTTGTTCTTTTACCAGGGCAACACGCATGCTCCGATCGAGCAGCACGCCTCGGTCGCCGCGGTCGACGGCGAAGGAAAGCTGACGCTGTGGTCCTCGACGCAGGTGCCGCACTACATCCATCGAGCGCTCGCCAACGCGCTGCAGATTCCGCCCGCGCACGTGCGTGTGATCGCCTGCCCGAACGGCGGCGGTTTCGGCGGCAAGTGCGATTTGCACAACCACGAGATCGTGGTGTCGAAGGCGGCGCTCATGCTCGGCAGGCCGGTGAAGATCTGCCTCAACCGCGAGGAAGTCTTCTACATGCACCGCGGCCGCCATCCGGTGCTGATGAAGATGCGCACCGGCGTGACGAAAGACGGCAAGATCACAGGCATGCACACCCAGACGCTGCTCGACGGCGGCGCCTACGGCGGTTACGGCGCCGCGAGCACCTTCTACACCGGCGTGCTCCAGACGACCACCTACGAGATCCCGCGTTACAAGTTCGACGCCTGCCGGGTCTTTACCAACAAGCCGCCCTGCGGCCCCAAGCGCGGGCACGGCACGCCGCAGCCGCGCTTCGGCCAGGAAATTCAGCTCGACAAGATCGCGGAGAAACTGAAGATCGATCCGGCGGATCTGCGCCTGGGTATCGTCGCCAAGCCCGATTCGCTCACCGCGAACTGGCTGAAGATAGGCACCATCGGCCTTGCCGAGTGCATCCGCAAGGTGGTCGCGAGTTCGGATTGGAAGAACAAGTACAAGAAGCTTCCCGAAGGCCGTGGCGTCGGGCTCGCCTGCGGCGCGTACTTGTGCGGCGCGGGCCTGCCGATCTACTGGAACAAGATGCCGCAATCGGGTGTGCAGCTCTTGCTCGACCGCAGTGGCCAGGTCACGGTGTTCTGCGGCGCAACCGAGATCGGTCAGGGGTCGGACGATGTGCTCGCCGCGATCGTGGCGGAGGTGCTCGGCATCGACGCCTACGATGTGCGCTGCGTCACCGGCGACACCGCTTTGACGCCGGTGGACCTCGGCTCGTATTCCAGCCGCGTCACCGTGATGATGGGGAACGCCGCGATCCAGGCCGCCGAGCGGGTGAGGGAACTCATTGCGCGTGCGGCGGCCGAGCACATGGAGACTCTGCCCGACAACGTTGGCTTCGCGCGCGGGCGCGTGTTCCGCGCCGACGACCCGGGCAAGCTGATGAGCTTCCGCGAGGCGATCGTCCTCGCGGAGGAGAAATTCGGCACGCTCGGCTCGGTGGGCTCCTATACCCCACCCCGCGCGCCCGGGCGCTTCAAAGGGGCGGGCGTAGGGCCGTCGCCTGCTTATTCGTATACAGCGTGCGTGGTCGAAGCCGAAGTGGACCGCAACACGGGCTGGATTACCGTGCCGAAGGTGTGGATCGCGCACGACATCGGCCGCGCCATCAACCCGGTGAGCGCGCGCGGGCAGGTCGAAGGCAGCGTCTACATGGGCCTGGGCGAGGCGCTCATGGAAGAGCAGGTCTTTCGCCGCCTGCCGCCGAAGCTATCCAACGCGCTGGTACACAAAATTCCTTCGCTCCTCGAATACAAGAGCCTGACATCCCTGGACATGCCTGAAGTGTTTACCGAGCTCGTCGAAGACCCGGATCCCAACTGCCCGTTCGGCGCGAAGGAAGTGGGGCAGGGGCCGCTCCTGCCCGTGATGCCGGCAGTCGCGAACGCCGTGTACGCGGCGATCGGCGTGCGCATCGACGAGCTGCCGATCACGCCGGACAAGGTGCTCGCCGCGCTGGAGAAAAAAGCCAAAGGCGAAACGCCGCGAGTCGGGCCGGAGAGTTTTCCTGATGTGCCCTACCCCGAGCCGATGCTCGTGCCGCCGCCCTGGGAAGGCGGTGACGGCAATTCCGTCAACAAGCCGCGGCGCATGTCGGTGAAGAAGGAAGCCGTCGCATGATGCGGCTGCCCTGGTTTGGCTTTCATTCGCCGAAAACCATCAGCGAGGCGGCGAAGATCCTCGCCGCGGAAGGCCCGCAGGCGATGCTGATCGCAGGTGGCACCGATCTCCTTCCCAATATGAAGCGGCGCCACCAGACCCCGGCGATGCTCGTATCGTTGCGCCAGATCGAAGCGCTGAAGAAAACCAGCAATGGCTCGGGCGCCGCGTTGGGCGCGGGCCTCACGCTAAACGAAGTCATCGCCAATTCCGCGATGCGCGAAAAATATGCCGGACTGTGGCAGGCGGCGGCGCAGGTTGCGACGGTGCACCTGCGCAACATGGGCACGCTCGGCGGAAACCTGTGCCTGGACACGCGCTGCAACTACTACAACCAGAACTACGAGTGGCGCAAGGCGATCGACTTCTGCCTGAAAAAAGACGGCGAGATCTGCTGGGTCGCCACCGCGAGCAAACGCTGCGTCGCGGCCTCCTCGACCGACTGCGCGCCCGCGTTGATTGCGCTCGGCGCAAGCGTGCACCTCGTCTCCGTGCAAGGCGAACGCGACGTGGCGCTCGCCGATCTCTACAGAAACGACGGCATCGACTACCTCACGCGTCGCCCCGACGAGATCCTCACCGAAGTGAAGCTGCCCGCCGCCGAAGGCTGGAAGAGCAGCTACTGGAAGCTGCGCCGCCGCGGCTCGTTCGACTTCCCGGTGCTCGGCGTCGCCGCGGCGGTGAAGACAACGCGCGACGGCACGGTGGATGAGGCGCGCATCGCGCTCGGCGCAGTCTCCTCGCGGCCGCTCCTCACGAAAGCGGGCGAACTGCTCGTGGGCAGGAAGCTGACCGACGAAGCGATCGCCGAAGTCGGCCGGAAGGTCGCCTCGGTCGCCAAGCCCATGGACAACACCGATCTCAACCTCTATTGGCGCAAGGACGTCGTGTCCGAGTTTGTCGGCTACGCGCTGCGCGAAATCCGCGGCGACGACATGAGCGCGACGCGGGTGCGCATCGCGCGGCACGATTTGAAGGAGATCCAATGACCCCTGAACAGTTCCACGCGTTGATCACTCCGGTCACCGAACTCATCCAGGACAAACAGCTCGATGCGAAGCTCGAAAAGGAGCTGAACACCGCCTATCCGGCAAGCGGAGCCGCATTCAAGAGCATCGTCGAAGCCTGCAACCAGGCGATCGCCTCCGGCTGGATGTGCAACCGTGAAGCGGGCGGGATCAAGTTCGGCCGCGTGATCAAGCCGGGCCCGGATACGCAGGGCTTCAGCGTGGACGTGGTCGAAATGAAAGACATCAAGGGGCCGCACCACCGCCACCCCCACGGCGAGATCGACATGATCATGCCGCTCACTCCCGCGGCGAAATTCGACGGGCGCGGCGCGGGCTGGCTGGTGTACGGGCCGGACAGCGCGCACAACCCAACGGTGAGCGACGGGCGCGCGCTCGTGCTCTATCTCCTGCCGCAGGGCGCGATCGAATTCGCGAAGTAGCCGCGCCGGCGCGGTCAGCCCGGCGGCACTCCGATGAGCTTCTGAATCACCGGCCGCGAACCTTCCAGCGCCACGCGCTGCATGTAGAACGCAAGCCCGCGCGCCCCGCCCAACTCCTCGCCGCCCCCCGCGCGCCCCGGCCCGCCGTGCACGAGCTGCGGCAGCACCGTGCCCGGCCCCGGCGACATCTCGATTTTCGGATGGCCAAGGAAAAGCCGCCCGTGATAGGGCGCGATGCCCGTGACGATTTCTTCGAGAAATGCCGCGTCTTCCGAATACACCGACGACACGAGACTTCCGTTGCCGCGCGCGACGATCGCGGCGGCGTCCGCGGCCTTGCCCGAGTAGGGCAGGAGCGAGGCCACCGGGCCGAACACCTCGCGCGCGTGGACCGCGGTGGCGGGCGCGTCCTTTGCGAATTCCATCAGCACCGGCGAGATAAAAAAGCCTTTGCCTCCGAGCGGCGCGGCGCTGCCGAACGCCGCTTTTCCTTCGGCGCCGAGCTTGCCTATACCTTCGCGCACGTCGGCGAGCTGCGTACCGGTCGCGAGCGGGCCCATGCGAGTTTCCTCAAGCGCAGGGTTGCCGACGCGCACCGCTTTCAGGCCCTCGGCGAGGTCATCGCGCACGGTGGCGGCGACCTCTTCGGGCACGAGCACGCGCCGGATCGCAGTGCACTTCTGGCCTGCCTTCTGCGTCATGTCGCGCAGCACGTCCTTCAGGAAGGTCTCGTACATGTCGCCGCCGGGCTCGGCGTCGGGACCGAGCACCGCGGCGTTCAGGCTGTCCGCTTCGATGTTGACGCGCACCGATTGGAGAAGAATGTTGCGCAGCGCTCGGATGCGCGCGCCGGTGTCGCCGGAGCCGGTGAAGGCGAGCACGTCCTGAGGGCCGAGCAAGGCGGGCAGGTCGCGGTGGCCGCCCGCGAGCAGTGACAACGTCCCTTCCGGCAGGATTTTCTTCTCGACCAGGATCTCCATCACGCGGTGCGCGACCATCGCCGAGCTGGTGGCGGGCTTGGAGAACACCGGCATTCCCGCGAGGAGCGCCGACGCGGCTTTTTCGGCGAAGCCCCAGGCCGGGAAGTTGAATGCGTTGATCTGCACCGCGACGCCGTGGCGCGGCACGTTGATGTGCTGGCCGTGAAAGCGCGGCGAGCGCCCGAGCTGCACGCCCTCGCCGTCGATGAGGAATCTCGCAGCGCCGAGCGAAACGCCCAGCTCGGCGTAGGTCTGCAGCGTGAAGATCGCGCCGTCCACGTCGAACTTCGCATCCGAGCGGGTGTTGCCGCCGTTCGCCACCGCAAGATCGATCAGTTCGTCCCGGTGCGCCTGGATCGCCTTCGCCATCTCTTTCAAGAGCGTCCCGCGCTCGGCGAACGAAAGCGCGCGCAGCGCAGGCCCGCCTTTGCGGCGTGCATGCTCGAGTGCAGCGGTGAGGTCGAGGCCTTCGCTCGATACCTGCGCAAGCGGCTCCTCGGTGGCGGGATTGACGAGCATCTGTGGGTTGCCCGAGCCTTCCTGCCACCGGTCGTCGAGGTAACTACGGAGGGTTTTCATGCTGTGGTTCCTTTCGTGTGCGGCAAGGATAGCGCAAGCAATTCCGCGGCGCATCCGCGTAAAATCCAGGCGAGATGTTCCCGATAAACACCGGCAGGCCGCCGACCATCGCGCCGACGGGCATGGTCGCCTCGCCGCATGCGCTCGCCTCCGCCGCGGGCGTTGACGCGCTACGCGCCGGAGGCTCGGCGGTAGATGCCGCGATCGCAGCGGGGGCTGCGCTCGCCGTGCTCTATCCGCACATGACGAGCGTCGGCGGCGACGCCTTCTGGCTCATCTACGACGCCAAGGCTCGCCGCGTGCGCTACCTGAACGGCGGGGGACGCGCCGCGAAGGGCGGAAGCATCGACTGGTTCAGCTCGCGTGGCATGAAAGAAATCCCGCTGCGCGGCTTTCTTCCCGCAACGCTCTCCGTCCCGGGCGGGGTCGCGAGCTGGTGCGCGGCGCACGAGGAATACGGCCGCCTGCCTTTTGCCCGTGATCTCGCGGCGGCGATCGGGTACGCGCGCGAGGGATTTCCCGTGACCGGACGGCTTGCGCGCGCGATCGAACTGCACGCCGCCGACAAGGCCCTGAACGCCCAAGCCCTTGCGATCTTCACCCCCGGCGGGGCCGCGCCGCGCGCGGGCGACAAGCTCGTCAACCGCGGGCTCGCGCTGGTGCTGGAGCGGATCGCGTCGGGCGGACACGAGGGTTTCTATGCCGGAGAGACGGCGCGTGCGCTCGCGGCTTTTTCCCGCGCGGGCGGAGGATTCTTCGACGAAGGAGACTTTGGCGCGCAGCGCGCCAGCTGGGGCGAGCCGCTCTCGGCGACCTACCACGGCGCGGAGATTTTCGAAACGCCGCCGCCGACTCAAGGGTTCACCGTGCTCGAGATGCTCAACCTCATCGAGCCCCACGAGATCAGCAGGATGGATCCGCTCGGGCCCGAGCTCGCGCACCTGCTCGTGCAGGCGAAGCAGATCGCCTATCACGACCGCGACAAACTGCTCGCCGATCCCGAGTTTCAGCCGGTTCCGGTCGAGCGCCTGATCTCGAAGTCCTACGCTGATGAGCGGAGGCGCCTGATGCGCGCCGACCGCGCGCTTCCCTGGGACCTGGTTCCCTCGCACGGTACGCTCGCGGGCGACACCGTATTCGTTTGCTCTGTGGACAAGGACGGCAACGCCGCCGCGCTGATCCAGAGCCTTTACTTCACGTTCGGTTCGGGCGTGGTCGCGGGGGACACCGGCATCGTGCTGCAGAACCGCTCGGCGTACTTCTCGCTCGATCCGCAGCATCCCAACCACCTCGAGCCCGGCAAGCGGCCGATGCACACGCTGATTGCGTCGATCGCGCTCAAGGACGGCCGGCCCTGGCAGGTGCTCGGCTGCATGGGCGCGGACGGCCAGCCGCAGATCCACCTGCAGAGCTACGTGGGCCTCATCGACCTCGGCTTCGACATGCAGCAGGCTCTCGAGATGCCGCGCTGGCTTTCGGGGCGTTTCAACATCGGCGACTCGCGCGACCTGCTCAACATCGAAGGGCGTTTTCCGGAGGCGACCGTGAAGGAACTCAAGCGCCGGGGGCACGCGGTGAACCGCTGGCCGGACTGGTGCGAGCTCGCCGGCCACGCGCACGGCATTACCATCGACCCCGTATCGGGGGTGCGCATCGGCGGCGCGGATCCTAGGAGCGACGGGGCCGCTGTCGGCTACTGAGGCTGTACCCCGCGCCAGATTTCGTTCAGGCGCCGCGCCCAGTTCGTACCCAGCGCGTCGTCCTCGTGCATGAAATAGACATAGGCGCGATCCAGTTTCAGCGCTGCGAGTTTTTCCGCCCAGGCGCGCAGGTCGGAGTCATCGTAGTGGGTGCGCCGCAGGCGAAGGTAGCCGTGATCCGAGGTAGAAACGAAGGGTGTGTCGCCTTCATCGGTGTCGGTGACGCACAGCATCGCTCCGTGGCCCCGAAGGGTCTCGTGCACTTCGCTGTCCTGCCATGACTCGTTGCGGAACTCGAAGGCGACGCGCGCTTCGGGCGGCAGCAGGGCGAGAAAGTTCTTCAGCCGGGGCAGGTCTTTCTTGAGAAAAGGCGGCAGCTGGAAGAGGATTGCCCCGAGCTTGTCTCCGAGGAGCTGCGCTCGCCGCAGGAACTCGGCCACGTCCTGGTCGGCTTCGCGCAAGCGTTTCTCGTGCGTGATCCGTCGTGGCGCTTTTAGGGTGAAGGTGAAATGATCGGGTACTTCCTTCGTCCAGTTGGACAGCATCGTTTCCGCCGGCATGCGGTAGAAGGTGTTGTTGATCTCGACGGTCACGAGGCGCTCGGCGTAGTAGCGCAGCATCGCGTCTCCCGGGAGCTTCTCCGGGTAGAACTTGCCCAGCCACTCCTTGTAGGAAAAGCCGCTCGTTCCCGCCAGCAGGCGCATGGGGAAAAGACTTGGTACCGTTCGACCGCTCCACGATAGCACGCCAACAGCGGTGTGGAGTTTGCTCCTAGAATTGCGTCGATCAAGCATAGCGGCAAGGTTTTCTTGGCTCCTCCCTCTTCGATAATCAAACGCACCCGCCATCCCGCCAAGGCGGGAGCTCAGGCAGCGGGGGCTGAAGCGACCCTGCGCGAATACCGAGAAAAGCGCGTATTCGATGCGACTCCCGAGCCGGCGCCCGCGCCAGCCCCAGGCAAGGGGCCGTTGCTGTTCGTCGTCCAGCAGCATTCGGCGCGCCAGCTTCACTATGACTTCCGGCTCGAATGCGACGGAGTTCTCAAGTCTTGGGCCGTTCCGAAAGGCCCGTCGCTCGACCGCAGTCAAAAGCGCTTTGCGGCGCAGACCGAGGACCACCCCTACGAGTACGCATCGTTCGAGGGCGTGATTCCGCCCAAGCAGTACGGCGCGGGCGAGGTGATCGTCTGGGATTGCGGCGTGTACACGCCCGACGAGGGCGGCGAGCACTGGTTCCACGACCGGGCCGAGGCCGAGCGTCGCGTGAGGGAGGAACTGGAGAAGGGCAAGTTGAGCGTGCTCCTTCGCGGAGAGAAGCTGAAGGGCTCGTTTGCCCTAGTTCGAATGTCCGACAAGAAGAACTGGCTCCTAATCAAGCACAAGGACCGATTCGCGACGGAAACGGACGTGACCGTTCAGAACCGCTCAGTCCTCTCCGGCATGGCGGTCGCGGATCTGAAGGCTATGCCGGTGCGCCGGATTCCGGCCGCGCGGCTGACGCCCGCGGGCGAGGCGGAGGCGATGCCCGCAAAGCTCGAGCCAATGCTCGCCGAATTGCGCGATGCCCCGTTCACTCATCCCGACTGGGCGTGGGAGCCCAAGCTCGACGGCTATCGCGTGCTCGTGTTCATCGAGGACAAAGAGGTGAGGCTGCGCTCGCGGCGCGGGCTGGACCTCACGAACTCGTTCCCGAAGCTCGTCGCCGAGCTCGCGCAACAGGGGGTGAAGGGGATGGTGCTCGACGGCGAGATCGCGGCCTTCGACGCGAGCGGCAAGCCCTCTTTTGCGGCGCTCCAGGAGCGCGCGCAGCTGAAGACCGAGCGCGAGATTGCGGCCGCCGACCGCACCGCACCCGTGGTCCTGTACTGCTTCGACCTCCTGCACTTCGCCGGCCTCGATCTGCGCGCGGCGCCTTACGCCGACCGGCGGCGCTGGCTCGCGCAATGCCTGCTGCCCACGGCGCACGTGCAGCTCGTTCACGCAGGAGAGGACGGGGAGGAGCTGTACCGCGCGGCGCTCGCCAGCGGCTTCGAGGGCGTCATCGCCAAACGCAAAGACAGCAAGTATGAGGCAGGCCGGCGCTCGGGCTCGTGGCTCAAGATCAAGTCCACGCACAGCGGCGAGTTCGTCGTCGGTGGCTATACGAAGGGCAAGGGCTCGCGCGAGCCGCTCGGGGCGCTCCTTCTCGGCCACTGGAGCGGCGGGAAACTTCAGTACGCCGGCCACGTGGGTTCCGGGTTCGACGAGCACACGCTCGGAGAGGTCAAGGCGCGCTGCGAGGCGCTCAAGACCGACGCCTGCCCTTTCGCCGAGACACCGGAGCTTCACAGCCCGACATACTGGGTCAGACCCGAGCTCGTCGTCGAAGTGCAGTTCCAGAACTGGACGCCCGACGGCATGCTGCGCGCGGGAGTGTTCCTGAGGCTCCGGGACGACATCGATCCGAAGTCCGTGAAGCGCACGGAGCCGCGCCCGACCGTTCAAGCGGCCGCGACCCGCTCGACCGATACGCTGGTGGACGACGTCCTACGGCAACTGGAGAACAAAAAAACGGCTTTTCCGATCGCGGTCGGTTCGCATCAGATCCGCCTCACGCATCTCGACCGCGTGTATTGGCCCGCCGATCCAGCGCTGAAGCAACCCGCGGTGACCAAGCGCGAGCTGCTGCGTTACTTTGCTCGGGTCTCGTCCTTCATCCTGCCGCATCTCGCCGATCGGCCGCTTACCATGATCCGCATGCCCGAGGGCATAGGCGGGGAGCGTTTTTTCCAGAAGCACTGGGGCGAGGCGTGCCCCGAGTTCGCAGAGTCCATAACCATTTTCTCGGAACACAAGGACGAGCGGCACGACTATCTGCTGTGCAACAACCTCGCGACGCTGTTGTGGCTCGCGCAGTCGGGTACGCTCGAGTTCCACATCTGGCATTCGCGCGCGAAACCGGGCCCGGATACGGAGGCGAAGGGCGCCGACTATGAGAGCTCACTCGCTGCGCTCGAAAGCTCAGTTCTCAATTTTCCAGACTACGTCGTCTTCGACATCGACCCTTACATCTATTCCGGAAAGGAGGCGCCGGGCGATGAGCCCGAGCTGAACACCGTCGCCTTCGAGAAGGGAAAGGAAGTCGCGTTCCGGCTGCGCGAGCTGCTTTCGAGCATGGGGCTGGACGCGATCGTCAAGACGTCGGGCAAGACGGGCCTGCATGTCTTCGTGCCGATCGAACGCACGCTGGATTTCGACGCCGCGCGCAAGGTAAGCGAGATGGTCGGCCGGCACCTAGTACGCCTGCATCCGAAGGAGGTGACGGTGGAGTGGAGCGTCCCGAAACGCACCGGCAAGATTTTCATGGATTACAACATGAACGTTCGCGGCAAGACGCTGAACGTCGCTTATTCCCCCCGAGGCGCGCCCGGCGCCCCGGTGTCGATGCCGCTCACCTGGGAGGAGCTGGCCAAGGCGCACCCGCTCGACTTCAGGATCACGAACGTCGCGGAGCGCCTGGCCAAAACCGGCGATCGCTGGCGCGACGCCTTGACGCGCAAGCAAAGCCTCGAACGTGCACTCGGGCGCGCGAAGGCGTAGAATCGACCCCCTTTGACAACAAGGGCTTAAGCGTCATTCTGAAGCTGGAGTCAGAAGAATCTGCTTCCGCGGGTGCCGATCGAAAAGCAGATCCTTCGCTGCGCTCAGGATGACAAAGATTGGAGGCAAGGCATGGCTGCACGATCGATTGCGTCGCTGACGGTTTCGTTCGGACTGGTGTCCATTCCGGTGAAGCTTTTTTCCGCCACCGAGGCGAGCCGGGCGATTTCATTCAACCTGCTGCACAAGGGTTGCGGATCGCGGCTCAAGCAGCAGTATCTGTGCGTGAAGGAAGAGGTCGCGGTCGCCCGCGAGGACATGGCGAAGGGCTATGAATTCGCAAAAGACCAGTACGTGATGTTCACGCCCGAAGAGCTGAAGGCGCTCGAGGAGACCGGCACGCACACCGCCGACATCGCCGAATTCGTCCCGATCGACTCGATCGACCCGGTGTACTTCGACAAGGCCTATTACCTCGCGCCGGATAAGGGCGGCGCCAAGCCCTATGCGCTCCTGACCAAGGCGCTGCGCGAGACGAACCGCTGCGCGCTCGGACGCTGGGCTGCGCGCGGTAAGCAATACATCGTGATGATCCGTCCGGTGGAGGACGGCCTGGTCATGCAGCAGCTGCTTTACGCCGCCGAGGTGAGGTCAATCAAGGAGATCGAGATCCCGAAGATCGAAGTGAAAGACGCCGAGCTGAACCTCGCCCGGCAGTTGATCGAGCAGCAGGCGTCGGACAAATTCGACCCGAGCGCGTACAAGGACGACGTGCGCGATCGAATCGAAGCCGCGGTGCAGAAGAAAGTCGAAGGCCAGGAGATCACGCTGACCGAGGCGCCCGAAAGCGGCGCGCAGGTCATCGATCTCATGGAGGCGCTGCGCGCTAGCCTCGAGAAGAGGGCGGCTGCGCCGGTGAACGCGCCGCAGCCGCAGGCGGAAACGCGCAAGCCCCCCAAGCGCGCCGCCGAGTCTCCCCAGCCCGCCGCAAAAAAGGCCGCGAGGAAATAGCCGGCTCTGGCCCGTCAGCCCGCCATGCACCAGTACGGCGTGCGCGACGTCGAGCGGCTGCTCGGCTTGCCGCGCAGCACCATCCACAGTCTGGTCAGGGCCGGGTTCGTCACGCCCGCGCGCGGTCCGCGCAAGACCTACCTCTTCTCATTCCAGGACCTGATCGTCCTTCGCACCGCACAGGCGCTCGCCACGGCCCATGTGCCGCCGAAAAGGATCAATCGATCGCTCAAGGAATTGCGCCGCCACCTCCCTAAAGCGATGCCGCTCTCGGGACTCGCCATCGGCGCGGTGGGCGATCGCGTCGTTGTCAAGGAAGGCGGCAGCCGCTGGCAGGCAGACTCCGGGCAGTACCTGCTCGAGTTCGACGGCGATCCAGACGAAGGCCCATTGAGCGTGATAGAGCGGAACGACGTGGCGGCGAGCGCGGAACAATGGTTCGATCGGGGATCCGATCTGGAAAGAGACGATCCCGGTGCCGCGCGCAAAGCGTATGAGCGGGCCATCGCCGCCGCCCCCGGGCACTTGAGCGCCTATATCAACCTCGGAAGGCTGCTGCACGAAGCCGGGCGTCTCGCAGACGCCGAGGACATGTACCGCAGAGCCCTCAAGACGCAAGGCGCCGACCCCTTGCTGCTCTACAACCTCGGCGTTCTCCTTGAGGACATGGATCGCAAGAACGAAGCGATGGAGGCCTACGAAAAAGCGCTGCGCGGCAATCCGCGCATCGCCGACTGCCATTACAACCTCGCGCTCTTGTGCAAGGAGTCGAACCGGCCCAAGCAAGCCCTGCGGCACCTGGCGCAGTACCGCAGGCTCGTCGGAACCAAGCCGGACTAGCGCGACTCGGGTCTTGTCCGCAAGAATGTCGGGTATCACCCATGTTTGACTATCTCGAATCACGCATTCGCGGAACGGCCAGCACGGGTCCGGGCGAACCGCCGCCGGGCCTTCTCGCCTTCTACTGGCACTTCGCGCGCCAGGCCAAAGGCTGGTACGCGCTCATGTTTGCCACCAGCCTCGCGGTGGCGCTGATCGACACGGTGATCCCGGTGTTCATCGGCAGTCTTGTGTCGCTGATGGAAGCCGTCGACCGCCAGTCGGCGCTCGCGCGCCAGTGGCCCCTGCTGCTTGGCATGGTGGCGCTGGTGCTCATCGTCCGGCCGCTGGTGTTGCTCCTCGACGTCGCGATCCGCCACAACGCTCTGATCCCGGGCACCACCAGTCTGATCCGCTGGCAGAGCCACTGGCACGTGGTGCGCCAGAGCCTGCCGTTCTTCCAAAACGATTTTGCCGGGCGCATCGCCAACCGCGTGATGCAGACCGCCAACGCACTGCGCGAAAGCGTGATGGCGAGCATTCGCGCGGTCTGGTACATCGCCGTCTACGGCGTGAGCGCGTTCGTGCTGATGGCACTCTCGGACTGGCGCTTGGGCCTGCCCACGCTCGCGTGGTTCCTGGGGTATCTCGTGTTCCTGCGCTATTTCGTGCCGCGCATGCGCGATCTGGCGAGGGCCAGTTCGGAAGTGCGCTCGCATGTGATGGCGCGCGTGGTGGACAGCTATACCAACATTCTCACCGTGAAGCTGTTCGCGCGACTGGCCGATGAAGACGCTTATGTGCGCGAGGTGATCGACGAGCATCAGGCTGCGATCGCCGCTCATATGCGGCTGATCTCGAAGTTCATGTTCGCGCTTGCGGTGATGAACGCGGCGCTGCTCACCGGCACCGCGGCGATCGGCATCTGGCTCTGGGCGCAGGGCACGGTGAGCGCGGGTGTGGTGGCCACTGCGTTGCCGCTCGCCTGGCAGGTTGCCAATGTGGCCGGCTGGGTGAGCTGGGAAGTGACCGGCATCTTCGAGGACATCGGCGTGGTGCAGGAGGGCATGCAGACGATCGCCGTGCCGCACACCGGAGGCGACCGTCCCGGCGCGCGCGAGCTCGAGGTGCCGCGCGGCGAGATCCGCTTCGAGGACGTGAGCTTCAACTACGGTAGGCGCGACGGCCAGCCCGTGCTCGACCACCTGGATCTTACGATTCGTCCCGGCGAGCGCGTGGGCCTGGTGGGCCGCTCGGGCGCCGGCAAGTCCACGCTGGTCAACTTGCTGCTGCGTTTCTTCGAACCGGAGCGCGGCAGCATCCGTATCGATGGACAGGACATCGGCCAGGCGACGCAAGAGAGTCTGCGCACGGCCATCGGCATGGTGACGCAGGACACTTCGCTCCTGCACCGCTCGATCGCCGCCAATATCCGCTACGGCCGCCCGGAGGCGAGCGACGATGAGGTGAAGGCCGCCGCCCGCAAGGCGCAAGCGCACGAATTCATCATGGACCTGCAGGATTGGAAGGGCCGCAAAGGCTACGAGGCGCATGTGGGCGAGCGCGGCGTCAAGCTCTCCGGCGGACAACGCCAGCGCGTGGCGCTCGCGCGCGTGGTGCTCAAGGACGCGCCCATCCTGGTGCTCGACGAAGCGACCTCGGCGCTCGACAGCGAGGTCGAGCTCGCCATCCAGGAGCAATTGCTCGGCCTGATGGAAGGCAAGACGGTGATCGCGATCGCGCATCGTTTGTCCACTATCGTGCGCATGGACCGTTTGATCGTGATCGAGGCAGGCCGCATCGTGGAGCAGGGCAGGCACGAGGAGTTGCTCGCCTCGCGCGGCCTCTACGAGCGGCTGTGGCGGCACCAGTCGGGCGGGTTTCTGGCGCCCGACGTGGTAAAGACGGAGACGGCGACCGAGCCGCTCGATGAGCCGCCGGCCGACGAAGTGCGGCCCGAGTCGAAGCCCGAGCCTTCCACCGACGACGCGCCGGTGGCGACGCGGGCTTGACCGGGATAGATTACGGCATTGTTGCTTTGCGTCCCTATCCGGGCGCCTTGACGCTCTGCGCGCGTGAGCGAACAATGCGGTGCAACCCTGAGAGCCGAGGAGAGTCACCGTGCCGTCCTTGAGCAGCGCCGACCATACGGTCAGCCCGCCCGCAGTCAAGATTCCCCGCGACTACAACGCCGCGTACGACCTGGTCGAGCGCAATCTCGCCGCGGGCCGCGCGGCGAGGATCGCCTACATAGACGACGCGGGGCAGTACACGTTCGGTGAGCTCGCCGAGCGCGTCAACCGCTTCGGCTCGGGGCTCCTGGCGCTGGGCCTGGATATGGAGCAACGGGTGCTCCTTGCGCTCACGGACACGATCGATTTCCCCACGGCATTCCTGGGCAGCATCAAGGCGGGCATCGTCCCGATCGCGGTGAATACGCTGCTTACGCCCAAGGACTTCGAGTTCATGCTCTCCGATAGCCGGGCACGGGCGCTCGTCGTTTCGGATCAACTGCTGCCGCAGTTCGCGCCGCTTCTGCCCAAGCTGCCGTTCCTGAAACACGTCATCGTCTCGGGCGGAAGTGCCGCGGGTCACACCGCGTTCAAGGACGTGCTTGCGAAAGCCTCGCTCGACCTCTTGCCCGCTCCGACGACCTCGGACGATCCCTGCTTCTGGAACTACTCCTCCGGCTCGACCGGCATGCCCAAGGGCACCGTGCACGTTCACTCGAGCATGATCTTCTCCGCGGAACTCTACGCCCAGGGCGTCCTCGGCTACAAGGAGAGCGACGTCGTATTCTCAGCGGCGAAGCTCTTCTTCGCCTACGGCTTGGGCAACTCGCTCTCGTTCCCGCTTGCTGCCGGCGCGACCACGGTGCTGATGCCAGAGCGCCCGACACCGGCATCGGTCTTCAAACGGCTCGTGGAAAAAAAGCCCACGATATTCTTCGGTGTCCCCACGCTCTACGCCGCGATGCTCGCAAGCCCCGAGTTTCCGAAGAGAGAATCCCTCGCGCTGCGCCTGTGCGTGTCGGCGGGCGAGGCGCTGCCGCCCCAGATCGCGAAGGGCTGGAAGGAGAGGACCGGCGTCGAGATTCTCGACGGCATCGGCTCGACCGAGATGCTGCACATTTTCCTCTCCAACCGACCGAACGACATGCGCTACGGAACCACGGGCAAGGCGGTACCGGGCTACGAGCTGCGCGTGGTGGACGAGCAGGGCAATCCGGTAAAGCAGGGCGAACTGGGCGAGCTGCAGATCAGCGGGCCGACGAACGCCGCGTACTACTGGAACAACCGCGAGAAGAGCCGCAACACCTTCATGGGCGGCTGGACCAAAAGCGGCGACAAGTACAGCGTGGACAAGGACGGCTACTACGTATACGGGGGAAGGTCGGACGACATGCTCAAGGTCTCGGGCATCTACGTCTCGCCGGCGGAAGTCGAGGCCGCGCTCATCGGCCACGAAGCGGTGCTCGAAGCGGCGGTGGTCGGCGCGGAAGACGAGAACAAACTCATCAAACCCAAGGCCTTTGTCGTCCTCAAGCCGGGGAACTCAGGGAGCGATGCGCTGAAGCAGGCGCTGCAGCAGCACGTCAAGGACAAGCTCGCGCCTTACAAGTATCCGCGCTGGATCGAGTTCCTCCCCGAGCTGCCGAAGACGGCAACGGGGAAGATACAGCGATTCAAACTGCGGAGTTAGAAGGCGAAAGGGAGCTGTGTGGCAAAGAAACCCTTATCGCCGGGCCAGCGCGTCGCGATCGGCCTCGCCGTGTTCGCGATGGGCCTCGGCGTTGTGGCGCTTGGCCTTAATCTCTTGGAGCCGAAAGCGGACAAGTTTTCGGCTGGCGAGTTTGCCGCATTGCCAGTAGGGATGATCTTCGCCTTCGGCGGTGCGCTGCTCGCGCTGCCCCAAGGCCTCGCCAGGACGCGCTCGCTGATTGCGGCCCTGATGCTCACCGCGCTTGCGGTGACGGTGACTTGGTTCACGTTCGGGCCGAGTGAATCGAGCTTGAGGAGCGGGTTTTCCTTGAGCACGGTGCGTGGACCCCTGCAGACTGGTCACATGCTCGGCCGCGTCTTGTTCGGGATCGCAGCTGTACTCGCGGATCTGCTGGCCTTGTGGGCGTGGGTGCGGTTTTTTGTTGCATTGGGTGGCGGTGCGGCGACCCGCGCCAGATCCAGTTAATGGGGCCATCAAGGAGATGCCGGCCTATACTGGAAGGGCCATCAACGGAGGTGCGTCATGAAGATGAAACTCAAGGTAAGCCGCGCCGAGATGTGGTCGGCGATGATCGACGACCAGCCGGGCGGAGCCGCCCGCGTGCTGGAACCCCTCGCCAAGGCCGGGGCGAATTTCGAGTTCGCGTTCGCGCGTCGAGCACCCGAGATGCTCGACAAAGGGCTGCTGTTCGTCCTGCCCGTCAAAGGGGCGAAGGTGCTTCAGGCGGCGCAAGCGGCGGGCCTCGCCGAGACCGAAGGCGTCCACGCGGTGAGAGTGGAGGGCGCCGACCGGAGGGGCACCACGGCGGCGATCGTGCGGGCGCTGGCGGATGCGGGCATCAGCTTTCGGGCGTTCTCGGCGATCGCAGTCGGGCGGAAGTTCGCGGGCTTTCTTGCGCTCGACTCGGCCGAGGATGCGGTGCGCGCGGTCAGCGTGCTGAGGAAGCTGTAGGCCGGGCGCCTAGCACGGCCGCATGTTAACCGCTTCGATCCGCGCCTGGGTTGAGGAGGCGAAGCGCATCGTCGTCCTTACGGGGGCCGGAATTTCCACCGAATCGGGGATTCCCGACTTTCGCGGGCCGCAAGGGGTGTGGACGAAGGACCCGGAGGCGGAGAAGCTTTCCAACATCCATCACTACGTCGCCGATCCCGAGGTGCGAAAGAAATCCTGGCAGGCGCGGCTCGCGCACCCGGCCTGGGGCGCGCGGCCGAACGCCGGCCACATGGCGATCGTTGCGCTCGAGCGGCGCGGCAAGCTGCACGCGCTCATCACGCAGAACATCGACGGCCTGCACCAGCAAGCGGGCAATTCGCCCGCGCGCGTGATCGAGGTGCACGGCACGGTGCACGACGTGGTGTGCCTTTCCTGCGGCGGCAAGGGCCCGATGCAGGCGGCGCTCGACCGGGTTCGCTCGGGCGAACCCGATCCGGCCTGCAAGGACTGCGGGGGAATCCTCAAGAGCGACACGATCTCTTTCGGCCAGCCGCTCGTGCCGGAGGTGATCGACCGCGCGATGCAGGCGGCCGCCGAGGCGGATCTCCTCATCTCGGTCGGGACGAGCCTGCAGGTCTATCCGATCGCGGGCGCGGTGCCCGCAGCGAAGCATGCGGGCGCGCGCGTGGTAATCGTCAACGCAGAATCCACCCCATTCGACGGGATTGCCGACGCGGTTCTCCGCGAGCCGATCGGGGAGGCGCTGCCCCGCCTCGTCGGCGCAGCGGTGTAAGCCAATAGGCGGACGCGTCGTTTATCATACGTGCCATTTCGGGCTCCCGTGGCAGGGCGCCCGGACAAGGAGAATCAATATGGACGCCGGTTCGACGGCAATCCCCGCTCGGCGCTTTCTCGATCGGCTCTTGCCGCTCGGGCATTGGCTGGGAGCGGAGGCCGCGCAAGGGATTGAGCGGGGCCAGGCCAAGACGCGTCTGATATGCACCTTCCTAGGGCTCGGCGGTTTCGCGGCTATGGGAAGTTTCGCCAGTCTTCCCGATGGCATCGTCGCAACGGCAATCATGTTTCCCCTGTACGCGGCCGCGCTTACGGCGCTGGTTTACATGCGCCCCGCACCGACTCATGCAAGGCGGGGTCTCGCAGTCCTGATGGACAATCTTGCGGTCGCCTACATTGCCTATTTCGGGGGCGGGTTCGCCGCGTACGCAGGGTTCCTTTTCCTCACGACGGTGGGATGGGGTCTGCGCTTCGGGCGCTACTATCTGTTTCTCGCGACGGCCGTCGCGATTCTCGGCATGGCCTGCAATCTCGCATTGAGCCCGTACTGGCAGGGGGAAATTCTGTTCGGTGTCACGATCATCTTCGGCCTCGCCGCGAACTCGGTCAACGCTTCGATTCTCCTGGGGAGGATCGCACAAGGAAACCGCGAGCTGGCAGGGAAAATTGAGGAAGTCGTCCAGATCGCGGGGCAGGATCAGCTCACAAAGCTTCCCAACCGGCTCTATTTTCATGACCGCCTCTCCCAAGTACTTGCCGCCGCGGAAAGAAGCGGACGCACGGTCGCGCTGCTTCTGTTCGACATCGACGGGTTCAAGGCGGTCAACGACACGTTGGGCCATGAAGCCGGTGACCGCGCACTTCAGGAAATCGCCCAGCGAGTGGGGCGCCGGATGCGGCAGGCGGACACCTTCGCGCGGCTGGGCGGCGATGAGTTCGTGGTCCTCATGGAAATAAACCGCGACAGGTCCGACGCCGTCCCCGTTGCCGAAGCGATCATGAACGCCGTCTCTGAAATCGATACCTACGCCCAGAGTGGACTGCGGCTCGGCGCCAGCGTCGGCATCGCCTGCAGCGATCTCATTCCGGGCGGGGACCGAATCGCCGACGAATTGCTCATGCAAGCCGATCGGGCGATGTACGAGGCCAAACGCGCCGGCAAGGGCTGCTACCGGTTCGCGGGCGGAGACTGACGACAGAATGCGTTAAACTCCGCGCATGGCCGCACCCGAACTCAAGTCCACCGAGCTCAAGCTCGATCCGGACACGCTCTACCTGGAGGAGGTTTTCACCGATCGGCGCATCGGCACGATCCGCCGCCTGACGCCGGTCACAAAAGACGGCAAGCCGGACGCGGCGCGAGCCATCCTGTACGTCGGCGAGACGCAGATCATGACCCCCGCCGGGTCCATCCCCATCGCGTTCGAGATCGGCGCGGGATCGGTCGGGGAAGCCGCGGAGAAGTTCGGCGCGCTCGCCAAGGAGGCGATCGACCGCACCGTGCGCGAACTGCAAGATCTGCGCCGGCAGGCGTCCTCATCGATCGTCATTCCGCAAGGCCCTCTGGGCACCGGCAAGATCCAGATGCCGTAGGGGTGCAAGGTCGTCATTCCCGCGCAAGCGGGAATCCAGCAACTGCCGGAACTTCCTGGCGGCGCAATAGCATCAGATAAATGACAAACACCGCGCACGCGGCCAGCAGGTGCTTAAGCACGTGTCCGCTGAGCGCCTGCCCGGTGAACGAGTAGATCTCTCGGTCGAATCCTTCTGCAATCTTCGCCAGCGCATAGAGCGCGAGCCCGTACCACAGGTAGGCGCGGTGCGTGTATCTGCCCGGATAGGCGAGGAGCAGCACGATGATGGCGAGAAACGGCGACAGCTGTACCCAGATGTAAAAGCGCAGATCGCCAGTCTGATCCCACCACAGGACGCTCGCGACCCCGACGATGAGCGCTGGCGCGAGCAGCACGCGCTCGAGGCGTTCCCCAAGGTGTTCGCTCACGAGCGCGACAAACAGGCCCATGAAAGCGAGAGTCATCGGCAGTCGGTCCCAGACCAGCGTTGCGTTGTTGGGCGCCCAGTGGTAATAGGCCGACCCGAAGCAGACGAGCGCAATGCCCAGGAAGAGCACGAACCATGAGCGCGACGCCCCGGAAATACTCCCGCCGCGGCCGGCGAAAAGCCCGACGAGCCCGACCAGCAGGAACGCGACGTTGGAGACGACATTGAAAAAGTAAGGCACGCCGAGCGCCGCCCGGTCATCGGCGTAGGCGTGAAGGCGCAGGTCCTGGGGAATGGGGCCCGCCGCGAGGATCAGCACCAGAGCGGCGAAAAGGACGAGCAGCAACACGCCCTCGCGCCAGGTGCGCATGCCCCCGGCGTTCATGGGTTTGCCTGAAAGTCCTCGGTCCGTGCTCACACTTTCACGCTACTTGATGAGCCCCGATTTCGTCGCGATCTCCAGAACTCGCCTGTGCTCGTCGCGCATTTCGGCGCGCATGTTCTCCGGCGACGAATAATCGAGCAGCATTCCGAGCGGTTTGAGCTTCGCTCCGATGGCGGGGGATTTGATGACGCGCTCGAGCGCCGGAACCAGCGCCCGGGTGACTTCGGCGGGCACGCCCGCAGGAGCGAAGAACCCGACCCAGATTCCGAAAAGGGGTTCCGAGTAGCCGAGTTCCGACAGCGTCGGGATGTCCGGAAAATCCGCATACTTGCTCGAGATGACGACACCGCGCAGCGTGCCGCTTCTCAAGTGGCCGGTCATCGTGCCCAGCGCGAGGATGATGCCTTCGACGTGCCCGCCGAGCACGGCGGTGACCGCGGGCGAAGCGCCGGTGAACGGCACCATGGTGATCTCGGCGCCCGTGAGCTTGCCGATGGTGCGCAGGCAGAAATCGCCCACCGATCCCGCTCCAGCGGTGCCGATGCGCACGCTTCCCGGATTCTTCCTGGCGTGCTCCACCATCTCTTTGAAGGACTTGTAAGGCGCGTCGGCGCGTATCGCGAGGATGCTCGGCGAGCGCATCGCCAGCGCAAGCGGCGTAAGGTCTGTGAGTGCGTTGTAGTTCGCGGTCTTGGGATCGAGGATCGAGCGGAACACCAGCGCCGCGTTGTTCGTAAGGAGGATGGTTTGCCCGTCGGGTTTCGCCTTCGCGACGAGCTCGGTGCCGAGCGCGCCGCCCGCGCCGGGCCGGTTCACCGGAATGATCGCCACATTGAGCTCCCGCGAAAGCTCGTCGGCGATGGCGCGCGCGGCGGTGTCGGTCGCATCCCCGGGCGCAAGCGGAACGACCAGAGAAATCGACCCTCTGGGGTAGTCCTGCGCGTGAAGCGGGTTCCCTGCCACAAGGGCGAGGGCCGCGGCGGTGCATGTGAAGGCGAGACGGTTCATGCTTCACTCCTCCGTTTTGTCGTGCGCGCACCGGATTGACGTCCAGAGGCCCGCGCTTATAGACTGCGTTTGCAAGCGTACCATTTTAGCCGAGAGTGTAACTGTGGCCGGCGGCTCGCCGCGTAGTTACGATCTCCCCCAAAATCCCGTGACTTCTCCTTCCATCGTTCCACCGGCGCGCATCGGTTTCATCGGTCTGGGGAAGATGGGCCTGCCGATGGCACGCAACCTCTCCGGTGCCGGCTACCGGATCGAGGCGCATGACGTGAACCGCGACGCGCTCGAACGCGCGCGCGAGGCGACCGGGGCCGAGACTTCAGGCTCGCTCAAGGCGATGGGCGGGGGCTGCGAAGCGGTGATCACGATGCTGCCTGACGGCAAGGCCGTGCACGCGGTGGTGCTCGGCTCGGGCGGGGACTGCCTGCTCGCGGGGCTGGCACGCGGGAGCGTTCTCATCGACATGAGCTCGTCGTCCCCGGTGGGCACGCGCGAACTGGGCGCGCGGCTCGCCGAGCGCGGCATCGCGATGCTCGATGCACCGGTTTCGGGCGGGGTGAGGAAAGCCGCAGACGCGACGCTCTCCATCATGGTCGGCGGCGATTCCGAGCTGATTGCGCGCTGCCGGCCGCTGCTCGAAGCGATGGGCAAGCAGATTTTTCTCACCGGGCCGCTCGGCTCGGGGCACGCGATGAAGGCGCTCAATAACTACGTCTCGGCGGCCGGGCTTGCCGCGGCGACCGAAGCAGTGCTCGCGGGCCAGCGCTTCGGGCTGGACCCGAAGAACGTGGTGGACATCCTCAACGCCTCGACCGGGATGAACAACTCGACCCTCAACAAGTTCCACCAGTTCATCCTGTCGCGCGGCTTCAACTCGGGGTTTTCGCTCGACCTCATGGTGAAGGACCTGAAGACGGCGGTCGAAGTCGCGCGCGCGACCGGTTCGCCCGCTCCCTTCGCCGAGGCCTGCCTCGAAGCCTGGAGCGAAGCGCAGGCGAGCCTCGGGGCCGGCGCCGACCACACCGCGGTGGTGCGCTACTGGGAGAAGCTCGCCGGGACCGAGCTTGGGAAGAAGGCCTGAGGCGATGTCCAGGCAGGACTTGAAAGGAATACAGAAATCTGTATGGTCTATCCTATGAAAACCACGCTCGATCTCAACGACACCCTTCTCGCCAGCGCCAAGTCTTTCGCGGCACGGCAGCGCAGCAGCCTGACGCGCCTGATCGAAGAAGGATTGGAACTTCGTCTGCGTGCGGGAAACCGGCCAATTGTGGCAACAAAGAAGGGCGTTTCCAAAGTACCGGTGTTCTCGGTCAAGGGAAAACGCAAGAGCGGATTAGTGGCTGGCATCAATCCCTTGAGCAACAAAGACATGCTCGAAGCCGCGGACGACAATTCGGTTCGCTGAATTGCGATGGTCCTGGACGTCAATGTCCTGGTCGCAGCCTCGCGTGGCGATCACCTTCACATCAGATCGCACGTTCCTGGTTGGAAGATGCATTAGACGCCTGTGCAGCCGGCGCAAGCCTCAAGCTGCCGCCCATGGTCGTAGCCAGTTTTTTGCGGCTGGTAACGAATCCGAGAATTTTCGTGACTCCAACGCCGGTGAAGGAGGCGGTCGCTTTTGTAGACGCACTGCTTTCCGTCCCCGGCGTTGATATGCCGGAGGTGGGGGCTGAATGGCCGCTTCTGCGTCACTTTTGCCTTGAAAAGCAAATCAAGTCCAACAGTGTTCCCGACGCGTGGCTCACAGCAACCATCATGCAACTGGGCGAGCATCTGGTGACCTTCGACGCGGATTTCAAGAAGCTGTTGCGGCGTGAGCGCTTGACCGTGCTTGTGATTTGATTCTAAGGTGGCCGTTCCGCATCAACCCAGTGGCCCTCTATGTGGGAGCGCGCGCATGATCATGCTCAGCTATGTGCCGCGCGGCGCACGCGGTTGTATCTGTACCAGCGCCTGGCTGAATCAATAGACGCGATTCAGCGGCGCGAATCCCTCTACGAGCACGCGCGCGACGTTTTTCCACGCTTCCCGGAAGAGCGCCGCTTGAGCCTGGCGCGTGACGCCGGCGATATGAGGGGTCAGGAGTAGGCGGCGGGCCGCTTCGCCTTCGAGCGAGAGGAGGGGATTCGTGGCCTCCGGCGGCTCGGAAGAATAGACGTCGACCGCAGCGCCGCCCAGCTTTCCGGAGCGCAGCGCTTCGGCAAGCGCGGCTTCGTCGACGATGCCGCCGCGCGCGGCGTTGATGAGGATGGCGTCCTTCTTCATCCTGCCCAGCTGCGGCGCGCCTATCATGCCTTGGGTCGCTGGAATGAGCGGCACGTGGATCGTCACGACGTCCGAGCGGGCGAGCAGCACCTCCAGCGTCACGGATGTTGCACCGAGCTGCGACACGGCTTTCGGATCGCGAGGCGAGGGGTCGTAGTAGAGAATCTCGCAGCCAAAGGTGCGCAGGGCTTTCGCCACGGCAAGTCCGATCGTTCCCATGCCGATGATGCCGACGGTCATTCCGTGCAAACCGGTGAGATTCGCAGCGAGCATCGCCGCGCGGAATTCCTTGTAGCGCCCGGCGCGCACTTCCTCGCCGCTCCAGGCAAAGCGGCGAAGGAGCATCGATGCCGCGGTCAGGACGTACTCGGCCACCGCGTCGTTGCTTCCGCCGGGGGAATTGGCGACGGGAATGCCCAGAAGCTTGAGTGCCGGCTCATCGAGTCGGTCCACGCCGGCGCCGGTGACCTGGATCAGCTTGAGCGCGCTTCCTTCCATGAGCGACGCGGAGAGCTTGGGTCCTATCGCGGGCATGACGAGCGCGCGCGCTTCGCGGAGCAACTGGGCAAGCTGGGCGTCGTCCGGAGCACGGTAGGCGATCTTCAGCGCTTTCGGTGGCACGATGCCGACCCGCAGGAAATCCGCCTCCGGTCGGAGGCAGACCACATCGAACGTCATTTACGCCGCAGGCTCGCGCGTGCGGGCAGAAACATTGCCCACGGGGAAGAAGCACAGCAGCATGAGCGGCTCCGTGCCGGTGTTGCGCGTCACGTGCATCTCGCCGGGCGGGACCACGATCGTGTCGCCCGCCTTGAGCGGGAACTTGCCGCTGTCGGCCTCGGTGCAACCTTCGCCGGAGAGCACGTGGATGCATTCCTCGAAGCCCTCGTGCCGGTGGCGGCCGCGCGGCTTGTCGGTCGGGTGCGCAACGGGAATCTCCACCAGCCGCAGCGTCACGTTCTGCGTACCGCGCTCCCCGGATGCGATCTCGAGTGACTTGCGCCCGACAAGACCCATCGCCTTTGCTTCCGCCTGCCGAAAGACGCGTGCCATCTACTTCACTTTGCGCAGGTGGCGCAGCTCGGCCGTCCCGCCCTGGACTTCGTCGAGCTGCTTGAAGATGTCGGCGGCCTCGCGCGCGATCGCATCGGCGACGCCTTCGAGCATCGCCCGGCCTTTCTCGACGGTCGCCTGCTCGGGGCTGCCGTACCAGCCGGTGGGGGCGATGCTGCGGATGTCGGTGAGCACCGGCTGGAAGCTGCGCGTCCTTCGCAGCTTGTCCCACTTTCGGCCGTGGCCGTGGTCGGAGGATTGCTCGATGCGTTCGAGGTGCACGAGATCCGGACGGAAGGCGAGCACGGCGTGCGCCTCGATCTCCCCGCCGTGGGTGAGTCCGCCCATGTCCTTGCCGTACATTTCGGCGGCGACGTAGCAGGCCTGCGCAGTGAGCACGGTCATGCCGTGGTCGCGGTGCAGCGATTCCGCCGCGATCGCAAGCGACGGGATGTTGCCTTCGTGCCAGTTGATGATGAGGAGATACCTCGCACCGTGCATCGCGGTGGACACGCAGACTTCCTTCACCACGCGGATGTAAGTCTCGGGCGTGAAGGTGATCGTGCCTTCGAAGGGCATATGCATGGGCGTAACACCGAACGGACACGCCGGGAGGACCAGCGCGTCCAAACGCCTGGCGACTTCCTCCCCGATCGCGATGCTCGCGAAGATGTCGGTGCCGGTGGGAAGATGGGGACCGTGCTGCTCGACGCTGCCGGCGAGAAAGATGACGAGCGGGTTCTTTTTGAGCTGCGCCGCGATTTCCGGCTGGGTCAGTTCGATGAATTGGCGGGTATGCATGAGGTTCTTCTTGCGAGAGTTACGCCGCCTTCGCCTGGCGTCGCACGCGGGCGCGGGCTTCCTCGATCACTTCGGCGAGCGCGACCGCCTTGCCGCCGCGCTCGATCGAAAGCAGCGCGGCGTTCACCGCTGCCGTCGCGGCGAGGCCGTTCTCGGCGGTGAGTTCCGAGCGTTTGCCGGTGGCGATGGCGTCGGCGAAGCTCTCCAGTTCATCAACGAACATATTGGATTGCGGCAGCTCGAGCGGCTCGCGCTTGCCGTAGCCGTCCTTGCCGCGCTGGATGTACAGCGCGGAGGATTCGTGCAGGCGCTCGGGCGTGTCCCAGGCGCCGAAATCGACTTCATAGTGCATCAAGCCCTTCTGGCCAAAGCAGCGGATCGAGTAGACGCCGGGTGAAGTCCATGACGAGCCGACGTAGCCGAGCTTGCCGTCGGCGAACTTGGCGAGCGTCATCGACTGGTCATCGACTTCGGCGCCGACGGGGGAAAGCTTCGAAGCCATGGACATCACCTCGACGATCTCCCCGCCCAGGCAGGCGAGCGAATCGAACTGGTGGATGGCGAGCTGCGAGAGCGGCCCCCCGGGGCATTGCGCGCGATACCAGCGCCAGTCTTGCGGCGTGAACTCCAGGGCGCGCTCGTTGGAGAAGTTGGCCTCGATGCAGGCGATGCGTCCCAACTCGCCGCGCTCGATCGCGGCTTTTATTGCGCGCGTGCCGGCGAGCAGCCGCGCCGAGTGGCCGACGACGATGCGGATGCCATGCTGCTTTTCCAACTCGCAGATGCGCACGCCGTCTTCGAGCGTATGTGCGATCGGCTTTTCCGTGTAAACGTGCTTGCCCGCGCGCGCCGCCTGCTCGGCAACCGGAAAATGCTGCTCGTTTGGGACGGTGAGGATGACGCCGCGAATCTCGGGGTCGGCGAGCATCTGGCGCAGCTCGGCGACTGCGGGAATCCCGAATTCCCTGGAAAAAGCCTCGCGCTTTTCCAGGCTGCGCGTGTAGCCGGAGACGATCTTCAATTTCGGCGATCGCAGCGCCGCGCGCGCGAGCACCCTGGCCCAGCGCCCTAGGCCGACGATGCCGAGCTCGACCGGGACCTGGCTCATTGGATACTTGGATCAGCTATTTGTCGAAGGCGCCGGACTTCTTACCGGCCTTTTTGAACCTTGCATGTGGAACACCGAGCTGGTTCGAAAGGCCCCATATTTCTTGGCATCGATCTCAACACTGTATATGGAATAGTTTCCCCTATCGGCGTCGAAGTAAGTCCAGTGGACCGCATGCCTCCAGGTATCGCTCCAGAATTTCCTGAGATCGTATCGGTTGATTTCAACACCCTTGGTCTCCACCAGCTTCCCCAAGTCGTCTTCCTTGTACCCTCTGTTCAAAACAATCACGTTGGATGAATCCGCCGTGGAAGGGCTCGCACTGTATATCTTGGCAAAAAAAGCTGTGCTGTATCCCAGTAAAGTCTGCCTCTGCCCATCTGTGCCTCTCCAGGTCAGATAGTGAGGAAGCCAATCGCTCGTAAAAGACGAAAATTCGTCCTTTCCCCATTGAGTCAGGGAAGTTACGCTCACTCCTCCGCGAGCCACATACATTTTTATGAGTTCCATGGAACGATGCCTAGCTTGACCGGGACCGGCTCATTCGATGGTGAGATTCGCCGCCTTGACCGCTTTGCCCATGGCCTCGATCTCGACGGCGACGAGTTTCGCAAACTCCTCAGGCGTGCTGGTCTGCACCACCGCACCCTGGTTCGAGATCATCTCCCTGAACTCGGGAGTCGCCGCCACTTTCAGCAGCGTGCCGCGCAGTTTTTCGATGACGGGCTGCGGCGTTCCCTTGGGCAGCATCAGCCCGGTCCAGCCGCTGTAGGTGTAGCCGGGAACGGTCTCGCCGATGGTCGGAACGTCCGGGAACAGAGGACTGCGCTCGGGTAGCGAGTGCGCGAGCATCCGCAGTCGGTTCTGCTTGAGGAAAGCGACGACCGCGGGCGCAGGCGTGATCGACCACTGCGACTCGTTAGCCACGATCGAGGCGACAGATGGACCGCCCCCTTTGTATGGAACGTGAACCGACTGCGCGCCGGTCATCTGCATGAACAGCACGCCCGCGAGGTGGCTCTGCGAGCCGGGTCCGGCCGAGGCCATGTTGGTCTGCGGCCCGCGTGCTTTCAGGTAGTCGATCAGCTCGCGAGTCGAAGCGGCCGGGACGTTTGGATTGACGACCAGCGCGTTGGGTGTGATCGCATACAGCGATACGTAGGCGAAGTCTTTGAGCGGGTCGTAGGGGAGGTTCTTGCGCAGGTTGGGAATGATGGACATGGCCGCGGTCGACGCGCCGAGCACGGTGTAGCCGTCGGGCGCCGCATTCTTCAGGCCCTCCATGCCGATCGCGCCGCCCGCGCCGGCGCGGTTCTCGACTACGATTTGCTCGCCGAGAGCCTCGCCCAGCTTCAGCGCGACGATGCGGCCGATGACATCGACCGAAGCTCCCGGCGCGTTGGGCATGATCATCCTGATCGGCCTGCGCGGATAGTCCTGCGGAAGCGCCGCCTGGGGATAGGCAGCAAGCAGGGACATGAAGAGCGCAACCAAGCGGTACATGAGATCTTTCCTCCGTGGAAATCCGGTCGAATTTGTGCGGGCGATTGTACCACCCGCACTCGAGGCTCAGGTTCGGCGGGGCCGGCCGATCGATTATCGCGTGACGAACGGCGAGCCGAGTTCGTTGCACCCGGTGCGAGCGTAGCGCCATCCGATAACGTTGTCGTCCGAGCCGCCGTTCGCGCCGACGATTTTTCCTTCGCGGATGAAAAACACCATCGGGTAAGGGCTGTCGTAGGCGCCGCGGGTGTTCTTGTCGTTGATCCACACGCATACGCCCCATCCGTATTGGCGCGCGCGGAGCGTCGTGTCCTGCTGGTAGAGCCGCTTGGGGCCGGCCTTGAACTCGACGATCGCGCCGACGGGATCCAGGAGCTTGGTCGAAAGGTAATCCCGGATGAGCTTTTCGTGGTTTTCCGGACTTGGTCCGTATTCGTAGGCTTTCATCTCCGACTGCGTGGGCGGGGTCTTGCATCCGCCGGTCAGGGCGGTCGCCGAGGCGATGCCGAGAATTGCCAGAATCCTGGTGATGCGCTGCATGAGTTCCTCCGTTGGGAGAGGGCCAGGGTGAGGAAAATTTCGGAATATTCGAATCTGAAAAAATTATAACCCTGGCCGACGGTTTAAACTAAGGGCATTTGAACGCTCGGATCTGAGAGGGGTGACCCAGTTGAACAAATCCATCGCAAGGTTCATCGGCTTATTTGCGCTCTTCGTGCTCGGGCTCTTCCTGACCGGTCCGGCGCGAGCCCAGACCGCGGATATGATCCTGGTCAACGGCAAGATCCTGACTCTGGACGAGCGCTCCTCGGTGCAGCAGGCGCTCGCCGTAAGCGACGGAAGGATTTCCTCGCTCGGCCGTTCCGCCGACATCATGAAACTCGCCGGCCGCAAAACACGGGTCGTCAATCTGCGCGGCCGCAGCGTGATCCCGGGCCTGATCGATTCGCATATTCACGCGATCCGCGCGGCGCTTTCCTACAGCATCGAGGTGAATTGGATCGGCGCGTCCAGTCTCGCGGAGGCGCTCTCCCGCATCCGCGATGCCGCGCGCGCGGCGAAACCGGGCGATTGGGTGATCGTCGCGGGAGGCTGGACCCCCGACCAGTTCCAGGAAAAACGGCGGCCCACGCAGGCGGAGCTCGTCGCCGCGGCGCCCGACCATCCTGTATACGTTCAACTCTTCTACGGCTGGGCGATGATGACGCCGGCGGCATTCAAATCGCTTGGCATCGCAGCCGATGCCGACGTGCCTCCGCGCGGCAAGCTCGACCGGGACGCGAGCGGCGGTCCGACCGGCGGAATCAGCGGAGACACCGCGACCATCACGGCGCTGTTCGCGCGGCTTCCGTCACCGAGCTTCGAGCAGCGGGTCGAGGGCACGCGCAGGTTCTTCCGCGAGCTCAACCGCCTCGCGCTCACCGGCGTGATCGACCCGGGCGGATTCGGCATGGCGCCGCGCGACTACCAGGCGCTGTTCAAAGTTTGGCAGGACAGGACGCTGACCCTGCGCGTCGCCTACACGGTGTTCGCCCAGAAGCGCGGCTCGGAGCTGGAGGACTACCGCAATCTCACTCAGCTCGTGCCGATGGGCTTCGGCGACGACATGCTGCGCTTCAACGGCATCGGGGAAAACGTCGCCTGGGGCGTGTACAACAACGACAGTCCTTCCGAGGCGGACAAGGCGCAGCTCCACGAGATCGCCAAATGGGCGGCCGAGCGGCGAATGTCGCTCAACATGCACTGGCACAACGACCGCTCGGTCGGCCAGTTGCTCGATATCTTCGAGCGCGTCGACAAGGAAACCCCGATCAAGGACTTGCGCTGGGCCATCGCGCACCTGAACGACGCTTCTGCCCCGTCGCTCGAGCGCATGAAAACGCTCGGAGTGGGCTGGGCCTTGCAGGACGCGATGTACTTCGACGGTGAGCGCTTCCAGAGGGATAAGGGTATGGAGGCCGCGCGCCGCGCCCCGCCGATGAAGACCGCGCTCAAAATCGGCGTGAAGGTCGGGGCCGGTACCGACGCCCACCGCGTCGCCTCATACAATCCGTTCGTCGCGCTGCGCTGGATGCTCGACGGCAAGACCGTCGGGGGGACGGCGCTGCGCGGAGTGGAGGAGACCCCGACGCGCGAAGAGGCGCTGCGCATGTATACAATGGGCAGCGCGTGGTTTGCTCACGACGAGGGCAAGCGCGGCTCCATCGAGCTGGGCAAGCTCGCCGATCTTGCGGTGCTCTCGAAGGATTACATGACGGCGCCGGTCGATCAGATCGGCGGGATCGAATCCCTGCTCACGATGGTCGGTGGCAGGATCGTGTACGCGGTTGGACCCTATGCTCTATTCGAGGAAAACCCTCGGCGCTAAGGGCCCGAGCGGCGGTGTTTCGCGAGGAGAGCTGCGAAATGGCGACAAGAGCATCCGAAGTCGACAAGCCGGAACGCTCTCCGATGGTGATCCTGTTCGCCGAGACGCGCGGTTTCACCGGCATGTCGGACATGCTCGATCCGGGCGTGGTGCTTGCGCGCGTCGGCGAATTCGTTTCCTTCATTGGCAGGGTCGTCGAGGAACGCGAGGGCGCCGTGGTGGACGTGCTCAGCGACACGGTGATGGCGACCTTCACAGGGCAGGACGATGCGCAGCACGCGGTCGAGGCGGCGGCGGAAATTCAGAGCGGATTCGCCGCCCTCGCGAAGACGTGGCGGCGCGATTTCGGCATCCGCGCAGCGGTGTCTATGGGCTTGCACTGTGGGGACGCCGTCGTAGGCTTCGCCGAAAACAGCCCGCACCCCGAGCAGCTGTTTGTTTTTGGCGACGTTGTGAGCATTGCCAACCGCCTGCTGCACCTCGCGCGGCCGGGTGAGTTCGTGATGTCGGAGACGCTGGTGGAACTCGCCCGGGAGATGGGCGTTCCGGTCGATGCCGTGGAATTACCGCCGTTGGAAATCCCGGGCCGCGTGCCGATCAAGCCTTACGGCGTGCTCCCCGACACCGGGCTGGACTTCACCCATCCATGAGCCGGTTCTGGCCGCTCCGAAGCGGTTCCGGCAGACGTCAGCGCCAGTGCGCGAGGATTACGCCCATGGCCTGCAGGCTGACGAATTGATAACCGGCGTTGATGCCGAAAAGGGTCCAGGACTTGTTTTCCCAGGCGACCGATCCGAAGAGCAGCGGCACGCAAAAGCCGATCCAGGCAAAAAATGCCGCAAAAAAACCGTAGGTCGCATTGGGGGCGCTGGGCCCCAGTCTCCAGTCCGATAGCCGCCACACCTCCACGCCGAGCGCCAGCATCGCCGCAGTCAGTAAGGAACCGATCACCATGAGGATCATCGCGCGCTGCATGACCCCGGGGCCGGGCTTTTGACCGGGCGACATCCCCATCTCCTTCATCCAGGCCTTGCCGAGGATCGGGCCGTACCAGAGAAAACCGATCGCGATGGCGGCCGCCATCGCCGCGAGAACCGCCCAGAAGTTCAGCTGCATTACAGGTTGCATAAAGCCTCCCTTTGAAGTCAATCCGACCAAATGCTAGGGGCATTGGCTTTCCGATGCAAGCATCTGAAGCCCGGATGCGCAAGACCCACGCACTTCGATCCCGTCGCGGCGGCAACCGACCATCGGCGCCGCGGACCTTTACACTACGCTCATGCGAAAAGCTAAATGCATCCGATGCGTGGTGCTCGGCGCCGGTCCGGCGGGCTTGCTTTTCTCGTTGCTTGCCAAACGGCGTCGCCCGGAGTGGCAGGTCGAAGTCATCGAGCAGAATCCCGCGGATGCGACCTACGGTTTTGGCGTGGTGTTCTCCGAAAGGGCGCTCGAATTCCTGGGGCGCGACGAACCGGAGCTGTCGCGCACTATCGAAGCGACGATGGAGCGCTGGCCGCTGCAGCGTATCGTTCACCGCAGCGAGCGCGTTGACGTGGACGGCAACGGGTTTTCGGCGATCGGACGCCTCGCGCTCCGGGAAGTCCTGCAGAGGCTCTGCCGCGAGGCGGGCGTGAAGATCGAATACGGCCGCGCGGTCGCTTCGCTCGACGAGTTTGCCGGGGCGGATCTCGTCGTCGGCGCCGACGGATCGAATTCGCTGGTGCGCAAGACGCTCGAGGCACAGTTCCAGCCGAGCATCGAGCTCCTGACCAACCGCTTCGCATGGTACGGGACGGCGCAGCCGTTCGACTGTCTGACGTTGACTTTCCGCAACAGCGCACACGGCGCCTTTGTCGCGCACCATTACCGCCATTCTCCTTCGATGAGCACCTTCGTCGTCGAATGCGGCGAGGCGACCTGGAAGCGCGCCGGACTCGACCGCGCGAGCGACGCGGAGTCGCAGGCGTATTGCGAGCGCGTGTTCGCGGCCGACCTGGGCGGACATGCGCTCGTGTCGAACAAATCGGTTTGGCGGCAGTTTCCGTTGCTGAGAAACGAACACTGGACCGCGCGGCGCTCGCCCTCGGGGTACGCAGTGCTGCTGGGCGACGCGCTGCGGACCGTGCACTTCTCCATCGGCTCGGGGACCCGCCTGGCTTTTGAGGACGCGATCGCGCTCGAGCGCGCGTTCGCGGAATGCGGCGATGACGTCCCGCTCGCGCTTGCCGCTTTCGAGCGCGAGCGCAGGCCGGTGGTGGAGAAGCTGCTCGCCGCAGCCAAGGCCAGCTCGTACTGGTACGAGCAGTTCTCGGAAAAGATGGCGTTCGAGCCGTGGCGGCTCGCCTACGACTACATGACGAGGAGCGGCCGCATGCCCGACGAGCGTCTGAAGCAGATGGCGCCGAAGTTCATGGCGAAAGTCGAGGCGGCGAGAGAGGCCGGGCGCGCCGGAGCGTAAGATTCGCCGTGCTAGACTCGCGGCTGATAATCGGAGCCGGGAAAAATGGATCTGGCCACGGAGGCATCCGCAAGCGAGCTGCAGAGGCAACTGCGCAGCGGCAGTTTCGTCGTCACCGCCGAGTTGACTCCTCCGGTTTCAAGTGACCCGACCGAGTTCATCGACCGGGCGCTGGCTCTTCGCGGACTCATCACCGCGATCAACGTCACCGACGGCGCGGGCTCCCGGTCGCACATGTCCAGCCTTGCTGCCGCCCACTTCCTTGTGAAGAACGGCATCGAGCCGATCCTGCAGTTGACTTGCCGCGACCGCAACCGGATCGCGCTGCAAGGCGAGCTGCTCGGCGCCGCAGCGCTCGGAATCCGCAACGTCCTCGTGCTGCGCGGGGACGATCCCAAGACCGGAGATCAGCCGGACACGAAGGCCGTATTCGATCTGGATACCGTCGGTTTGCTGGCAATGGCGCATCGGATGCGCACCGAGGGCCGGCTGCCTACCGGCACGCAGATCAAAGGCCGGGTAGAACTTGTCCTTGGCGCCGCGGAACTCCCGGTCGACCCGCCCGCCGATTGGCGCCCCAATGGACTGAAGGCGAAGATGGAGGCGGGCGCCGATTTTATTCAGACCCAGTTCTGCATGGATAGTGGTGTCGTGCGCCGATATGCGGCGCGGCTGCTCGACATGGGTATCGCCCAGCGCCTGCCGATCCTGATCGGCGTCGCTCCGATTGCCTCGGTGCGCTCGGCCCGGTGGATGAAAGAGAAGCTGTACGGGGCGCTGATCCCGGAGGGCATCGTCACCCGGCTCGAGCAGGCCGCCGACCCGAAATCCGAAGGAAAGAAAATCTGCATCGAGCTCATGCGCGAGCTCGCCGAGACGCCCGGGATCGCCGGCGTGCACGTCATGGCGCCGCAAAACCACGCGGCCCTCGCCGAGGTGATCGCGGCCTCCGGAGTCAGAGGAAAAAAGCGCGCCCTCGCCAAGCACGGCTAGCCATGGCACGCCGACCTTCACCAGCGCGGGTGCGATCAGGATCGCGAGAGCACGTAGACGCCGAGGGTCGGCAGCCACATGCCGAGGATGATGCTCACCACGGCCGCGAGTAGCAGCAGTGCGAGCAGGCTCTGTCCGCCGAGCTCGCTCTACGCCGCCAGCGAAATGACCGAATCCTCGTAGCGGCCAGCGCCCATGTCGCCCTGGGCGAAGATGCGGCGCTCGGCGATCCACTTGAAGGACTCTTCGAACACTTCCTTGGTATAGGGTTCGAAGACGATGCGCTCGCCGGGGCCCCAGCGGCGGGTGTCCATCTGGTCGATGAAGCGCTTGGGAAATTCTTTCTTGTAGTAGTGCGTGTAGAGTTCCGGACGAAGATCGATGTCGCGCTGCGCGCGCCGCAGCGCATTGAAGTACTTGCGCAGGTCTTCGGGGTTTGCGTCGCCCGTGATCGATGTGGCCATCATGAACGTCGTGTCGATGATTTTTCGAAAACCGAGCTGCTCGAGGAAGTAGAAAGGTCCGCTGAAGAGCGATGCCGCCGGGACCTTGCGGTCGATCAGTTTCTCAAGACGGCTGAACAAGAGGCCGTCGGCGAAGGAAAGCTTGATGTCGTCCAAGGTCATGTATTGCTCCAGCCCCTGGATGGTGGAGTAGTGGCTGCCTGACTGATACCCCACCGAGATCGGAACGCCCTTCAAGTCGTTCGGATGCTTGATTTCCGACTCGGGAGGGACGAACACGCCGCAGGGGGCCACCGAGTATGCGTCGGCGTAGAGCTTGCCGTGGCCCGTCGAGGCGGCGACGTTCACCGTCCAATGGCAGGCGCCGCTCACGTCGCAGGCTCGGCCCTGTTCGATGCTCTGGTAGGCGCCGATCTTGTTCGCCGTGGCGTGCTTTTTCGCCACATCGCCGGGCCCGTAGTTGTCGCGGAATTCGTAGTCGAGGCCCTCGGCCTTGAAATAGCCCTTTTCCTCGGCGACCCATTCCTGAAGCCTGAAATGCGGCGATATCACGAATCTGGCCATCGCGTCCTCCTTCAAATGCGGACCGGGAAAGAATCTACTCCGGATGCGCGTCAACTGTAAACCATATCGAGCTGGGCTGCGTCCCACCTGTAAAATAGCGGTTAGGCTCACACGCGCGACGGTACACAGCATGGAATTTCTGGTCAACGGCGCGCCGCGCCGCATCGAAATCACCAGCCTCGTCGTTGCCGGCTGGACCGGGCGGGACAAAGCCGCGGTCGAGCACCACATCGCCGAGCTGGTGGCGATCGGCGTAAAGCGCCCGCGCAGCGTACCCTGCTTCTACCGCCTGGGCGCGAACCTGCTCACGACGGCGGGCGAGATGGAAGTCGTGGGCGAGGACTCGAGCGGCGAAGTCGAATTCGTTCTGATCTCCGCGCCGGACGCGATGTATGTCGGTGTCGGCTCCGATCACACTGACCGAAAGGTCGAGGCCTACGGCGTCACCGTGTCCAAGCAGATGTGTCCCAAGCCGCTCGGCCGCGAGCTTTGGTCTTTCGCCGATGTCGAGGGACATTGGGATCGGCTGGTGCTGCGCTCGCACGTAACGCGCGGGGGAAGGCGGCGGCTTTACCAGGAGGGTCCCGTGAGCAGGATGCTCGCCCCGGGCGAACTGCTTGCGCGCTTTCCTGATTCGGCTGGCAGCATTCCGATCGGCACGGCGATGTTCTGCGGGACGCTCGGGGTGCAGGGCGAAATCGGCGGCGGGGAACGCTTCGAGATCGAGCTGCACGATGCGACGACGAACCGCACGCTGAAGCATGAGTACACGACGCGCAGCCTCGCGGTCGCGGATTAGGAGAAAAGCAGATGACGATACGGAAAGAGCACAAGGAATTCTACAAAGTCGATCTCGACAAGGGCTGGGAAAAACTGCCCGACTATCCGGACGGAATCGAGCAACAGGTTCTCGCTGGCTTCCTCGACGAGAAAGGGAAGCGCGGCTTCCGCACGCGCCACCTGCGCTTCGCTCCCGGCGTACATACGAGCGAGCCCTTCGTGCACGATTATTGGGAGGAGGTCTATCTCGTCTCGGGAGATCTGATCGTCGGCAACGACAGGCACGGCAAAGGCGGCACGCGCTTCGGTCCCAACACCTACGCCTGCCGACCCCCGGGAACGCCGCACGGGCCGTTCAGGTCGGAGAAGGGCTGCCTGCTGCTCGAGCTGCACTATTACGACGAGAGCATCCAACGCTAGCACGAAGCATGGCTGAAGCCGTCGTCCGTCCGATTTCGGCGCTCGCGCGGGAGCTCGCCGAGGGCAAGACCACCAGCCGCAAGCTCATCGAGGCGGCGCTCGTGCGCATCGCCGACGCGGGCGGCGAGGGCGGCCGCGCGTTCACCAAGGTGCACGCGCAAGCCGCCCTCCTTGCCGCCGACGCTTCCGACCGGATGAGAAAGGACGGCATCGTGCCGTCTCCCCTCGCGGGGCTGCCCGTCTCGATCAAGGATCTTTTCGACATCGCGGGCGATGTGACCACCGCCGGCTCGAAGATCCTGCGCGACGCGGCGCCGGCCACCGCGGACGCAGTCGCGGTGGCGCGGCTGCGCGCCGCGGGCGCGGTGATCATCGGTCGCAGCAACATGACCGAATTTGCGTTCTCCGGGATCGGGATCAATCCGCACCATGGCACCCCCGCCAATCCCTATGACCGCCGCGCGCGCAGGATTCCCGGAGGTTCTTCCTCGGGCGCCGCGGTGTCCGTCGCCGACGGCATGGCCGCATTCGCGCTCGGCACCGACACCGGCGGCTCGGTGCGCATTCCGGCGGCGCTGTGCGGCATCGCGGGGTTCAAGCCGACTCTGGCGCGCATTTCACGCGAAGGGACATTTCCGCTTTCCACCACGCTCGACTCGATCGGGCCGCTTGCGCCCACGGTCGCGTGCTGCGCAACGGTTTTCCAGGTCCTGGCGGGCGAGCCGCCGCACGCGCTTGCGCCGGCGGAGCTCTCCGGGCTGCGCCTCGGCGTGCCGAAGAACACCATGCTGGAGGATCTGGACGTTGAAGTCATGCAGGCTCTCGAAGCGACGCTGCAGCGGTTTTCGCGTCGCGGGGCGAAAATCCTGGAGATCGAAGTGCCGGAGTTCGGCGAGGTCGCGAAAGCGAACTCCAGCGGCGGCATTTCCCCGCCGGAGGCCTACGCCGTGCACCGCGGCTGGATCGATCGCGAGCGCGAGTTCGACCCGCGCGTGCGCGAACGGATCCTGAAAGGCGGGTCGGTACTCGCGGCCGACTACATCGAGCTGCTAGGGATCCGGACCCGCCTCATGCGAAGCTTCACGCGGGCGAATTACGACATCATCGATGTCCTGGTAATGCCCACGGTGCCGCGCATTGCCCCGCGGATCGAGGACCTGGAGCGCGACGCGGAGATTTTTCGCCAGGTGAACGGGCTCATGCTGCGCAACACGAACCCGATCAATTTCCTGGACGGCTGCGCGCTCACGCTGCCGATCCACGCTCCAGGCGATGCCCCCGTCGGGATGATGGTGGTCGGGTTTTCGGGCGACGACGAGCGGGTCCTTTCGGTGGGGCTCGCGCTGGAAGCCGCGACGGCATATCAAGGGCCGATTCTCGTGGGGTAGTCGGTGGCATCCTAGACACCCTGAAACCCCCTTGTTAGACTGGCTTTGCTCAAGGAAAAACGGAGGAAACCCACCATGAGGCAAAACACGCTACGCGCGCTGACTTTCGGCTTCGCCACAACGCTCCTCGCCGCCGCGCCGGCGATCGCGCAACAGAAAGTGAAGATCGGCTTCATCACCACGCTGTCCGGTCCCCAGGGGGTCATCGGCGAATACATGAGGAATTCGGTGGAGCTGGCGCTCGATCACCTCGGGCGCAAGGTCGGGGGGCTCGACGTTGAGGTGATCTACGGCGACGACCAGGTCAAGCCCGACGTCGGCAAGCAGGTCGCCGAAGAGATGCTGAAAAAGCACCAGGTGCATTTCGTCTCCGGGATCATCTGGTCGAACGTCATGCTTGCGGTCGCGCCTACCGTTACCGCCGCGGGCACGTTCATGATAGGCACCAACGCCGGCCCGCACGAGCTTGCCGGGAAGATGTGCAGCGAGATGTTTTTCACCACGTCCTGGCAGAACGACGATACGCCCGAGGCGATGGGAAAGGTGATGCAGGACCAGGGGATCAAGGACGTGTACGTGATGGCCCCGAACTACGCCGCCGGCAAGGACATGGTGAACGGGTTCAAGCGCTCCTACAAGGGCCGCATCGTCGACGAGGTCTATACCCGGCTCGGGCAGACGGACTACCAGGCGGAGCTCTCCCAGTTGCGTTCCAAGAATCCGAAAGCGGTATTCGTCTTCTACCCGGGCGGCATGGGTATCTCGTTCCTTCGGCAGTACTCGGAAGCGGGGCTTCGCGGGCAGTTTCCGCTGTACTCGGTGTACACGGTGGACGAGATCTCGATCCCGGCGGTGAAGCACGCAGCGCTCGGCCAGTACGAGACCCGCTACTGGAGCCCGGACCTGAAGAATCCGGCGAACCAGAAGTACGTCTCGGACTACCGCAAGAAATACGGCAAGATGCCGGTCTTCTACGGGGCGCAGAGCTACGACGGCATCCTGCTGATCGATTCGGCGGTGCGCGCCGTGAAGGGCAATCTCGCGGACAAGAAAGGGATGATCGCCGCGATGCGCAAGGCCGACTTCGGGTCCACGCGGGGCAAGTTCAGCTACAACACGAACCATTTCCCGATCCAAAACTTCTATCTGTTGAAGGCAGTCACGGGGCCGGCGGGCCAGGATCCGGTGATGGAGATCCAGAAAACCGTCTTCACCAACCACAAGGATTCCTACGCCAAGGAATGCCGAATGAAGTAGTGGTAAACCGGACGCCGGACGGCGGCGCCGGTTTACCTCTTCGCGATGGAACGGACGCTCCGCTCCGTTCATCGCGAAGCCTGGCGCGCTGATGCGGGGCGCGGAACGATACGCGCCCTGTCTCTTCCCTCATGAACTTCATTCTCATCCTCGAGCAGACCCTCAACGGACTGCAGCTCGGGGTGATGCTGTTCCTGATGGCGGCGGGCCTTACGCTCGTCTTCGGCATCATGAACCTTGTGAACCTCGCGCACGGCTCGCTCTACATGGTCGGGGCTTATCTCGCGACGTACTTCTACCAACTCACCGGATCGTACGTGCTCGGCGTGGGGCTCGGGCTTGCGGGCACTCTGGTGGTGGGGATCGTCGTCGAGCTGGTGGCGCTGCGCACGCTCTATGAGCGCGGCCACCTCGACCAGGTGCTCGCGACATTCGGCCTGATCCTTTTCTTCAACGAGCTGATGGCGATCGTCTGGGGCCGGGCCGCGATCTATACGACCCTTCCCGCATACCTGTCGGGGCACGTGGAGTTTTTCGCTGGCCTGCGCTATCCGCTTTACCGCCTGGTGATCATCGGCGTTGGCCTTGCCGTCGCGGGCCTGCTCTGGTTCGTCGTGACGCGCACGCGCCTGGGCATGCTGATCCGCGCCGGGGCGTCCAACCGCGCGATGGTCGCGGCGCTCGGCATCAATATTCGTCTCCTGTACACCCTGGTGTTTGGTTTCGGTGCGGCTCTTGCCGGTCTTGCCGGTCTTATGTCAGGCCCCATCCATGTCGTACAGCCGGGCATGGGCGAGCTGATCCTGATCGAGGTTTTCGTCGTCATCGTGATTGGCGGCATCGGTTCGATCCGCGGCGCGCTCGTGGGCGCCCTGATAGTCGGCATGGTGGACACGCTCGGCCGCGCCTTTCTCAAGCCGATGCTCGCAACGGTCGTTTCGCCGGTAGCGGCCGCCACCGCCGGGCCGGCGCTCGCCTCAATGCTGATCTATCTGCTCATGGCGGCGGTGCTCGCGGTGCGGCCCGCGGGTCTGTTCCCCGCTCGCGGCTAGATTCGGCATGAACCGGCGAACCGCGATCCTGTTGGCCGGATTCCTGCTCCTCGCGGGCGTACCGCCGCTTGCGGCGCTCCTCGGGCAGCCTTTCTACGTGGACCTGCTCAGGCGGGTGATGATCTTTGCCATCGCCGCGCTCAGCCTCAACCTCATCCTCGGCTACGGCGGGATGGTGTCCTTCGGTCACGCCGCCTACCTCGGCGTCGGCGCCTACGCCGTGGGCGTGCTCGCGCACTACGGGGTGCACAACGGCTACCTGCAATGGGCGCTTGCGATCGGCGCGTCGGCCGCGGTGGCGCTGGTGATCGGGGCAGTATCGATCCGCACCAGCGGCATCTACTTCATCATGATCACGCTCGCGTTCACTCAGATGCTGTACTACCTCGGCATCTCCATCGAGGAGTTCGGCGGCGATGACGGCATGCGCCTCGCGGTGAAGAGCCAGTTTCCCGGGCTCATCGACCTCAACAACGGCGATGCCTTCTACTACTTGGTGCTTGCGATCCTCGTCCTCGTCCTCTACCTCGGCCATCGGCTGGTCAACTCGCGTTTCGGCATGGTGATCCGCGCCGCGAAGTCGAACGAGGCGCGCACCCGGGCGATCGGCTTTTCGCCGTACCCGTACCGCCTCGCGGCGTTCGTGATCGCGGGCGGCGTGTGCGGGCTCGCGGGCGCGCTGCTCGTCAACCACACAGCGTATATGACGCCCGATTTCATGAACTGGACGCGCTCCGGCGAGCTCATGTTCATGGTGATCCTCGGCGGCATGGCGACCGCCGCCGGACCGGTGCTCGGCGCGTTCGCGCTGCTGCTGGTCGAGGACGTGCTCTCGGGCTGGACACAGCACTGGCAGATCATCCTCGGGCCGCTGCTGATACTGTGTGTGCTCTTCTTCAGGCGCGGGCTCGCAGGCTTGCTCTTCGGCAAAGACGAATAGAGCCGATGAACAAACCCCTGCTCGAGGTCCGCGGCCTCACCAAGAGCTTCGGCGCGCTGCTCGCGAGCGACAGCGTCGATCTCGAGGTCCGGGAAGGCGAGACGCTCGCGGTCATCGGGCCGAACGGTGCCGGCAAGACGACGCTGATCGCCCAGCTTGCGGGCAACCTGCGTCCCGACAGGGGCCGCGTGCGCTTCGCGGGAGAGGACGTAACGGCACTGTCGGCGCCGGCGCGCTCGCGCAGGGGTTTCGCGCGCTCGTTCCAGATCACCACCATCTATTCCGATTTCACCGCGCTCGAGAACGTGATGCTCGCGGTCCAGGCGCACGCGGGCTCGAGCTTTCGCTTCTGGCGGCCGGCGCGCGAGGAGACGGCGCTGCGCGCGCCCGCGCGCGCGATTCTCGAGGAGGTCGGATTGGGCGAGCGCTCCGAGGTGCTCGCCGCGAACCTTGCGCACGGCGAGCAGCGAGCGCTCGAGATTGCGACTGCGCTCGCCACGCGCCCGCGTTTGATGCTGCTCGACGAGCCGGTGGCGGGCATGGGCGCGGAGGAGACGCGGCGCATGATCGCTTTCCTTTCCACCCTCAAAGGGCGCAAGACCATCATCCTCGTCGAGCACGACATGGACGCCGTGTTTTCGCTCGCCGACCGGATCTCGGTGCTGGTCTACGGCCGTATCATCGCGACCGGCACGCCTGCGGAGATCCGCGCCAACCCGGAGGTGCGGCGCGCCTACCTGGGCGAGGAGGTCCAGGCCTGATGCTCGCAGTCGAAGCGCTCGAGACTGCCTACGGGCAGAGCCAGGTGCTGTTCGGTGTCTCATTGGGCGTGCGCGCCGGCGAAGTGGTGACTTTGCTCGGCCGCAACGGCATGGGAAAGACCACGACGGTGCGCTCGATCATGGGCATGGTGCGCCTGCGTGGAGGCGCGATTACGTTCGAGGGCAAGCCATTGCATGGTCTGCCCTCGTACCGGGTGGCGCAGGCGGGGCTGGGCCTGGTGCCCGAGGGGCGGCAGGTCTTTCCCAACCTCACCGTGCGCGAGAACCTGGTGGCGACGGCAGCCAACCGCTCCAGGCGCGCCGACCCCTGGACGCTCGACAGAATATTCGCGCTTTTCCCGCAGCTCGCAGAGAGGCGCAGGCATTTCGGCAGCCAGCTCTCGGGCGGCGAGCAGCAGATGCTCGCCATCGGGCGTGCCCTCATGACCAATCCGCGCATGCTGATCCTCGACGAGGCCACCGAGGGCCTGGCGCCGTTCGTCTGCGTCGAGATCTATCGCGCTATCGAGAGTCTGAAGACCTCGGGCCTGGCTATCCTCATCATCGACAAGGATCTGAGGGCCCTGACGCGCATCGCCGACCGGCACTACGTTCTGGAAAAAGGCCGCGTGGTCTGGAGCGGCATTTCGCCCGAGCTGGCGGCCAATCGCGACGTGCAGCAACGCTACCTGGGTGTCTGACGCATCGACGCATCGACCGGCGAGGCGAACTGCTCTCTGTGATAATGCCGAACTTTTACTCAACCGGAGGCGCAATGCGAAGGACGCCGGCGACGGCGGTACGGATCTCTTCAGGCGCCGCAGCGGCGCCCGCTGCAGGGTGGCCGCGCGTCGAGCTGGTGTATCAGTATCTTCCTTTCGACCGATTCTGCGAGCAGTGGCTCAACACCAAGGTCGAAGAGAGCTGGATGCGGGAGATCGAAGCGAAGCTTGCGTCCTTCCAGACGTTCTGGGACAAGAAGGCGCCGTCCCTGCTGGGGACGACGGTCTCGCAGATCGGAAAACCATTCAGGCGCAGGGAAATGGTGGCTGCGCTCACTCTTTGCCCCATTTCCTCGATGAGCACTCCTCTGCTGATCAACGTGCGGCGATTCCTCGACGGGCCGACGCAGGGAAAGCCGCAGCCGATGCATCTGTTCTCCGCCCTGGTGTTTCACGAGCTGCTCCACACCTACATCCCGTACCCTCTGCCCGGGTCCAGGCTGATGGGAAAATACAAGGACGAACCAACGATGGTGCTGACCCATCTTCACCTGATGGCGGTGATGAAGGACGTCTATCTGAAACTCCGCCGACGCGAGCAGCTCCAGGAAATCGTTGCGTTGGACAGCGCCGCGGAAAACCCGATTTACAGGCGGGGGTGGCAGATCGTCAACGACATTGAAGGTCATCGGGTCTTCGTGGACGAACTCAAGACCTTTTCGCGCGCGACGGCAAGACGAGCGACGCTCGAGACGAAGCGCCGGATGCGGACTCCGATCCGGCCTTGAAGCCGTAGCGCAAGTAGATTCGCCCAGGTGCTTTCGGTCAGGAAACTCTGCAAGTCATTCTCCGGAGCGCGCGCGAAGACGGTGCTGCGGGACATCAGCCTCGATCTAGTCGCGGGCGACTTCGTCGCGGTGATGGGCGAATCGGGAATCGGAAAATCCACCTTGCTGAACCTCATCGCCGGACTCGAGCGACCCGATTCGGGACAGGTGCTCTTCGACGGAGTCGATCTCTGCGCTCTTGATGACGATGCTCTCACTCTCATCCGCCGCAAGTACATGGGATTTGTCTTCCAGGCGTTCCACATCCTGCCCTACCTGACGGTAGCGCAAAACGTCGCCCTGCCGCTCGCATTGAACAGCGCCCCAAACGCGTCCTCGCGCGTTGCGGCCATGCTGGAAGCGGTGAAACTGGCCGATTACGGCGACAGCCTGCCGCGCGAGCTTTCGGGCGGCGAGATGCAGCGTGTCGCGATCGCGCGCGCGCTCGTGCATAAGCCGCGTCTGGTGTTCGCCGACGAGCCGACCGGGAATCTCGATCCTGAAAGCGCAAAAGACGTGCTCGCGTTGCTGCGCGGATGCGTCAAGGCCGAAGGCGCCGGTGGAATCCTCGTCACGCACTCTACGGCCGCCGCGAAGACTGCCGACCGCACCTACCTGCTTACCCAGAGCGAGCTGCGGCCCGCGTAGGTCGCAATTCGTCATTCCCGCGCAAGCGGGAATCCAGCGTCGTGCTACGAAAGCCACTGGGTCCCCGCTTGCGCGGGGACGACAACGCGGATCAGTCGAGCCGGAACAGGCCGCGCTCGGCCCGGTGCAGGCGCTCGAAGCCCGTGTCGGTCACGAGTACCAGCTCTCCGACCTGTACACCGGCTTTCTGGTCCGGAGTGATCACGTTCGGCTGCACCACGCAGGTCATTCCGGATTGGAGCGTCATCTCGGGAAGCTGTCCCGCCGGACGGCTTCTCGAGCCGAGCACTGGCGGAAAATAGCCTCCGCCGAACCCGTGCATGAGGTCATCGTATACAGTGAACCCGGCGTCCTCGATGAGGGCCGCCGCATCGATGATCCGCTGCATCGTGGTGCCGTGGCGGATGACGCCCGTCACGGCGTCGAAGGCGGCTTCCGCGGTCTCGTGGAGCTTTCGGAACAGCGGCGTCGGCTCGGCGGCGACGGTGAAGGTGCGCAGGATCTGCCCGGGATATTCGAAGAACTGGGCGGTGATCTCGGTGGCGATCGCGTCGCCCGGCTGCACTTTGCGGTTCGACTCGAACTGCCGCGGCACGCAGTATTCCGGATTGGCCATGGGTGTGGCGAGAAAGTAGTGGATATACGTCACCCCGCCGTGCGGGTGATAGGCCGCTTCGCAGATGGCGCCCAACTCGCGTTCGGTCATGCCGGGCCTTGCTTCGCGCCTCAAGCCTTCGATCGCGAGGTCGGTGAGCGCCGCTCCGATCCGCATCCAGTCGATTTCCTCCTGAGATTTCACCAGCCGCAGGCGCACGTATTCGCGGTTGAGATCGACCAGCGGACCGAAGACGGCCTCAAGCTTCCTGCACTTGGCAAGGCCCAGAGCGCCCATCAAGCCGATACGCTTCGCTCCACGCGACTTCAGATCGGCGATCAGCTTCTCGATGCCCCGGTGCTCGCCCCAGCGCACCTCGGTGTCGCGCGCGAGTTTCCGGGCGAGCGGCCAGTGGTTGTACCACTCTACATACATGACCTGCGGCTCTCCCGGGGCGACGATCGCGTAGGCCTCGACCGTCGCCGGCCACGAGGTAAGCCAGGCGACCCCGGTTCCGGCGCGCTGCTCGCCGCACATGAGCAGATGGTCGACGCCGGCCGCTTCCATCACCCGCGCCAGGACCGCGCGGCGGCGTGCCATTTCCGCGTCGGAGAAGCGCGGGTACTCGGCGGCGTGGATCGCAGCGAGTCTTGAATCGAGGTTCAGCGGGTGGGTCATCGGGAGCGCAAGTGTAGCGCGTGCGGGTCGATGCGCGCACGACTGTCGTGCAAGGGCGACAGCGCAATCGGCACGCACATTTTCTTCGCTGATTGAAACTAACGAAATCATCGCGTGTCTGAACGGAATCTTTCAAAGACGGAGCGAGTCATGAAATGGAATGAGAAGGGGCGCGGCGCCTTGGCTGCCGCGGCGGCGGGCGCATTGGTATTGAGCGTTGCCGCGTGCGATCAGATCCAATCGCTTTGGAAAAGCGAGGAAAGCGCCAATCCTGCCACGGGAACGCTCACGCAACAGGCGCTCAAGCCCACCGAAGCACCGATCGCGGCGACGAAATCCGCCGACACCCGAAGCGTCGTTGAATCCCGGGAGATCGACGAAGACTCGGTGCTTGCCGCCAAGGTCAAGTCCGCGCTCGGCGCCGATCCCGCCCTCAGGTTGCTCGCGATCGACACCGGGGTCGCGGGCGGCGTCGTGACGCTCTACGGGACCGCCGATACCCGCGCTCACCGCGAAAAAGCCGCGCAGATCGCGTCAAGCGTGCCGGGTGTCAAGTCGGTCAACAACCAGCTGGTAATCGTCGCCGGTTCGTAAGCGCCTTCGGGCGTATCGCAAGCCGCTGTTTCTAAAAGGCGGGTCGGTTTCCCTTTCCCGGTCGCCCGATCGGGTGACTTCCTTGTCAGGTAAACCCTGACAAGGTTTGTCAGCTTTGCCTGACAGCTTTTCCTGACATCTCAAGATTAGATATGCCTCGGGCACGAAGTCCTTTGGGGGCCTTGCGCTTTTGTGGTGGCCCGACGCGAGGCGTGGCCCAGGTTATGAGCGGGCGCCGAGTTCCGGGCACATCTTTGCGGCAAGCCGCCACCGTGAAAGGAGGTGATTGCGCTCCTAGATATCGCTCTGCAAGAACCAAATCTGTAACAACTTTGGCGGTGACAGTCCGATAAGACCCTGCTCCGCCCGTCCAACCTGACTGGAGAATCCAATGCAAACGAAGCTGACAACCCGACCCATTGACCAGGCTATTGCTGCGATACAGGCCCTCGACCTCGAGGCTATCCGACTCAGAGTTATGGATGCCGAACTCGGAGAAGGTTGGTCACGCGCGGGCGCCGAGAGTATCGAGCTCGCGTACCGGAACTATCTCACGATGCTGGTGAAACACCCGGAGGATGCGGAAGATATCGTCGTGAGCAAAAGTGTGGATGAGTTCTGGCATGCCCACATTCTGCACACGATGAAATACACCGAGGACTGCGAGAAGGTGTTTGGCGCGTATCTGCACCACAACCCGCATGTCGGCGTACGCACGCAGGCGGACATCGAAAGAAAGGCCGCCTTGGCCGAGAAAACCCGGCGCTTATATCTCGAGGAGTTTGGAGGCGTGCAACGCGAGAAGGCCGCGTATTGCGGCGCGAGCGTGAAGGCTCAAGACGCGGCGTACTGCGGCGCGAGCGTAAAGGCTCAAGAGGCGGCGTACTGCGGCGCGAGCGTGAAGGCCCAAGAGGCGGCGTACTGCGGCGCGAGCGTGAAGGCTCAAGAGGCGGCGTACTGCGGCGCGAGCGTGAAGGCCCAAGAGGCGGCGTATTGCGGCGCGAGCGTAAAGGCCCAAGAGGCGGCGTATTGCGGCGCGAGCGTGAAGGCTCAAGACGCGGCGTACTGCGGCGCGAGCGTGAAGGCTCAAGAGGCGGCGTACTGCGGCGCGAGCGTGAAGGCTCAGGACGCGGCGTATTGCGGTGCGAGCGTGAAGGCTCAAGAGGCGGCGTACTGCGGTGCGAGCGTGAAGGCCCAAGAGGCGGCGTATTGCGGCGCGAGCGTGAAGGCTCAAGAGGCGGCGTACTGCGGCGCGAGCGTGAAGGCTCAAGACGCGGCGTATTGCGGCGCGACTATAGGGACATAGGTCGTCTTCCCTGATCAACACATCCCACCCAAAAGGCCGGAGAAATCCGGCCTTTCCAATCTCGCTATCGGCTGGGTGCGTGACGGTCGCAGGGTTCAGGTCTTGCTGATGGCGCATAATGTATGCAGAGGTGGTGTTCGCGCGAATCGGATCGTGGCTACAGCAATCAACCGGGTGACTAAGCTTGTGCGCAGCAGCAGCGTCCTGCCTTGGGTACTGCTGGGGATGGGAATTCTCGTTTCGCTTGTTCTTTACATGGCCATCCGCGACAACGTCGAGAGCGCAGCCGAGGAGCGGTTCGACCGCCAGGTGACGGAAACGAAGCAAGTTGTCGAGAGGCGCATTTTGTCTTACGCGGAGGTCCTATACGGTGCAAGGGCATTGTTTGCTACTGGCAGCTCGGTCAGCCGCATCGAGTTCCACCGCTTTGTCGAGGCTCTTAACTTAAAGAGCCGGTTTCCCGGCTTTGATGTAATGAACTACGCGATCTATGTCCGTGCCGGAGACAAGCAACGGTTCGTCGATGCAGTGCGCCGTGACGCCAGTCTTGACCCGCGGGGCTACCCCCGATTTGCGATCAAGCCCCCGGGGGATCGCCCCGAATACTTTGTGCTGGTTTATGTCGAGCCTATGACCGGATTTGAGTTCGCTTTCGGCCTCGACATCGGCGCCAATCCTGCGGTGATCGCGAGCGACCCCGCGGCCATGGCAACCCTCCAGCATTCTGCCCGGGATACGGGAAGTCTCACTGCTTCGGGTCTACCGATCCGGGTTAAGGCGGCCAAGGAGTACGTGGGATTGGCGATGCGCTTACCCGTGTACCGGAACGGCATGCCGCTCGACACGGTGGAACAGCGGCGGGCCGCTTATCTTGGCTCGATTGGCGCGGGTTTTAATGTAAGAAACCTGATGACCGGTGTAATCGATGAAAAGACAATTCGACACATTCGGTTCAAGGTCTACGGGCCACTCATTGATAACCTTGTCCCGAGTTCTGGAGGCAGTGAGCGGGTGCTGTTCGACAGCAACCAATTGATAGAGGGAGCGTCCACAGAGTCTCCACTGGGTGCCCCGGGTTCCACCTTCACTCGCGCGGTACCTATGGAAATTGCCGGTCGCATATGGGAAATTCGTTTCAGCGCCCCGAAAGACTCGATAGTTGAGCCGCTCGACAGGGCTTTGCCATTAATGGTCCTGGCGGGGGGGCTGCTATCGAGTCTGCTTCTGTTTGGGGTGTTTTATTCCTTGTCGTCATCGCGCAGTCGGGCCTTGAAGCTCGCCGCTCAGATGACCAAAGATCTGCGCGAAACCGAAGAACGTTTCCGCCTGATCGCCGAGAATGCGAATGACATGATTGCCTTGCTGAGCCCGGAGGGCCGCCTCGTCTACCTCAATCCGGCGTACGGTGGACTGATCGAAGACTACAAGGCCCTGGTGGGCACGGACGCATTCGAGAGCGTGCATCCGGAAGACCGGGAACGGGTCAGAAAAACGTTCTTCGACACCGTCCACGACGGAGTCGCGCGGCGAGCGGAGTTTCGTTTTCTGCTGCCAAGCGGAGAAGCACGGTACATGGAAAGTCAGGTCAGCTCCGTCTCCGATTCGCAAGGAAACGTGGCGCGGGTCATCAAGGTTTCGCGGGACGTCACGGAGCGGCGTCAAAAGGACGAGGCCCTGCGTGCGCGTGATGTGCAGTTGCAGGAGGCGCAGGCGCTCGCGAATCTCGGCAGCTGGGAGTGGGATCTGCGCACCAACTCGCGCAAGTGGTCCGAGCAGTTGTTTGAGATTTTTGGCCTCACTCACATTCAGCTCTCGGCGAAGTCCAGGAGATTCTATCCGCTCGTCCATCCCGAAGATAAGGATCGCACATCGAAGGAGGAAGAGAAGTTCCTGAGCAGCGGCCATTCCTACGAGAGTCAATTCCGCATCGTGCGGCCCGACGGGGACGTGCGCGAAATCCACAGCAGGGCGCGCGTCGACCGGGATGCATCGGGCCGGGCGGTGCGGGTGCTTGGCACCTGCCACGACATCACCGAGCGCATGCAGGCGGAGGCGGCAGTACGCCAGGCGGGACAGCGACTCCAGATTGCGCTTGAAGGCTCGCAGATCAGCGTGTGGGAAGCGGATCTGCGCACCAACGAAGTTTGGCTGGATGCGGCCTGGGCGACGTTTCTTGGCAATCCGGCGGCGGAAATGCGTACCACGGCCGCTGAATTGCTGACCGTGGTCCATCCGGAGGATCGCAAGCGCGTCACCGCGGCCGCGGTCCAGGCCATGAAGGGTGAGGTTTCCCGCTACGCCGTCGATCACCGGGTGAAATCCGAGAATGGCGAATGGAGGTGGATCCTGAGCTGCGGGCGGGTCACCGAGCGCGATAGCATCGGCCGGTCACTGCGCATGAGCGGCACCAACACCGACATCACCGACCGCAAGCTCGCCGAAGAGGTTCTGCAAAACTACGCCGACCGGTTGAGGGTGACCTCGCGCCGCCTTGTCGAGATTCAGGAATTGGAGCGCCGGCTCCTCGCGCGCGAACTGCACGACCGGGTCGGGCAGAACCTCACCGCGCTCGGGCTCAACTTGAGTATCGTCGCAAGCGGCCTGCCGGCGGAGGCGTACCCGGAGCTTGCGGAACGTCTTGAGGATTCTAGCCTGCTCGTTCAGGGGACCGTCGATGCGATGCGTGACGTCATGGCGGAGCTGCGGCCTCATACGCTCGACGACTATGGCTTGCCCGCGGCGCTGCGCTCGCTCGCAGCGGGTTTTTCGAAGAGAACGGGCATCCAGGTCGCTTTCGAGGGAGATCTCCCGGGAGGCGATCTGCCGAAGACCGTCGACCTCGCCATGTTCCGGATCGCCCAGGAGGCGCTTAACAACGTCGCCAAGCATTCGAATGCCGATCGCGTGGAGATGGCGATCCGGCGCATCAACGGCCATGCGACCTTGTCCGTTCGCGACAACGGGGTCGGCTTCGACCCGCAGCGGGCGGATGCATCGGACGCAGGCACCGGCTGGGGGCTGCTGATCATGCGCGAACGGGCCGAGGCCGTTGGAGCGGAGTTTTCGCTTCGCGCCGGACCCGATGCGGGGGTGCAGGTGCTCGTCGAATACGGCGTCGGAACGCGAGCCTGACATGCCCGTCACGGTATTGCTCGCAGACGACCATGCGGTGGTACGGGACGGGCTGCGCGCCTTGCTGGCAGGCAGCCACGACCTGAAGGTCGTAGGCGTCGCCGGGAACGGGCGCGATGCGGTTAGCGAAGCCCAGCGCCTGCACCCCGACATCGTCATCATGGACATCGCCATGCCGGAACTGGACGGAGTGGAGGCGACGCGGCGCATCGTCGAGAAGTGCCCCGATACGCGGGTGCTGATTCTTTCCATGTACCTGAGCGCCGAGCACATCCATCGCGCGCTCCAGGCGGGCGCCCAAGGCTACGTGCTGAAAGAGTCCGCCGGAAAAGAAGTGGTCGAGGCGATCCGCGCCCTGCGTGCGGGCGTGCGCTATCTCAGCCACCGCATCACGGAAACGTTGATCGACGACTATCTTCGCGACGGCGACGTGAGTCCGCTCGACAGCCTGAGCCTGCGCGAAAGAGACGTGCTGCAGCGAGTCGTCGAGGGCGAGACCAACGCTGCGATCGCGCACGCTCTGTCCTTGTCGCCGAAAACCATCGAGACCTACCGATCTCGCATCATGAAAAAGCTCAAGGTCCACGACACGGTCGAGCTGGTCAAGTTCGCCATGAGGCACGGCCTGATTACCTGATTGAACAACTGGGACCGTGCGGGTTTCGCCTCACTGAAGCGAACGAATGCAGCGTGCGCTGGCGAATCGGGGGAGAGGTCGCGCGACGGACGCGCCGCCGTTAATATGGCGCAATGCGCTACCCTGCGATCGGCCGCACCCTGCTGCTCGCCCCGCTCGCCCAGCACAAGAGCCGGCTTGCGCTGTCGGTGTTCGCCATCGCGCTCGGCGTGGCGCTGGGCTACGCGGTGCAGCTCGTCAACCAGGCGGCGATCAACGAGTTCGCCGCCGCCGTGCAGACGCTCTCCGGAGAAGCCGATCTCATAGTGCGAGGCCCGCGCGCCGGTTTCGATGAATCGCTTTATCCGCGCCTGGCGAAGTTGCCGCAGGTGGCGGTGGCGAGCCCGGTGCTCGAAGTCGAAGCCAGGCTGCCCGGTCGGCGCGATTCGCTGAATGTGCTGGGACTGGATATCTTTCGCGCGGGCCAAGTCCAGTCTTTCCTCGCGGGCGCCGAGTCGGCGCGCATGTCCGATTCGGGCCTGGATTTCCTGCGCCCGGACCGGATTTTCCTTTCCGCCGCGGCGGCCGAATCGCTTGGCCTGACCCAGGGCGACGCCCTTTCCGTCCAGGTGGGCCTGCGCGTGCTTTCGCTGCAGATTGCCGGGATCCTCGGGGACGGGCGCAGGCAGCGCTTCGCGATCGTGGACATCGGCGCGGCTCAGGCAATGTTCGCGCGGTCCGGCGTGTTGAACCGCATCGATCTGCGGCTGCGTTCGGGGGTCGATCCGGATCGTTTCGCCGAAAGTCTGCGCTTCGCATTGCCGCCGGGCACGCTGATCGAACGGCCGCAGGCCGATGTCGAACGAACCGGAGCGCTGTCGCGCGCTTACCGCGTCAACCTCAACGTGCTCGCCCTGGTGGCGCTGTTTACCGGAGGATTGCTTGTTTTTTCGGCGCAGGCGCTCGCGGTCGTGCGCCGGCGCTCGCAGCTCGCGCTGCTCCGGGTGCTGGGCATGACGCGCCGCGCGCTGGTCGCGATGCTCCTCGCCGAGGCCGCCGTCATTGGCGCGGCGGGCGCGCTTGCCGGGATGGCGCTCGGGCATGCTGCCGCTGCGGCCGTGCTGCGGCGTTTCGGCGCAGAGCTCGGCGCGGGATATTTTCGCGGAATAGAGCCGACGCTCGCGCTCGATGTGCTTGCGCTGGGGATCTTCCTTGCACTTGGGGTGCTTGCGGCGGTGCTCGGCAGCCTCGTGCCGGCGCTGGAGGCCGCGCGCGCCGAGCCGGCGCGGGCCTTGAAGGCGGGAGACGAGGAGCGGGCCCTCGATCGGCTGCAGCCGGCGTGGCCGGGCCTCGTGGTGCTTCTCGCCGGCGCCGCGCTTACCCAGGCGGGGCCGGTTCGCGACCTGCCGTTCTTCGGCTACGGCGCCATCGCGCTCCTGTTGATCGGTACGGTGATGCTGATGCCGCGCATCGCGGGGCTTGTTTTTCGCGCGGCGCCGCTCGCCGGGCCGGTACCGGCGCGGATCGCTCTCGCGCAGCTTCGCGGCGCCCCGGGTCAGTCCGGCGTGAGTCTCGCCGCGATCGTCGCGAGCGTGAGCCTGATGGTGTCGATGGCGATCATGGTCGCCTCGTTCCGAGTGTCGCTGGACGAGTGGCTGGAGCGCATGCTGCCGGCTGACCTGTATTTGCGCAGCGGTCCGGGAGCCGGCACGGCATTCCTTTCGCCAGCCGATCAGCGGGAGATCGCAGCGCTCCCCGGGGTGAGCCGGGTCGAATTCCTGCGCAGCCAGCGGCTGATCGTATCCGCGGACAAGCCGCCGATCACGCTGCTCGCCCGCGCGGTCGAGGCCGAGGGCAGGGCGCCGCCTCTCGTGGGAGCCGCGCATGCCCGCGAGCCCGGCGACCCGCCCGCGGCGTGGGTGAGCGAAATCGCCTCCGACGTATACGGGTGGCGGCCTGGCGAGGAGATCGAAATTCCCCTTGGGGGGCGGCAAGTGCGCTTCAAAGTCGTCGGCGTGTGGCGCGATTACGCGCGTCAACAAGGCGCAGTCCTGATCGAGCGCTACGAATACCTGCGCACCACGGGCGATGCGAACGCGAACGACGCGGCGCTGTGGCTCGCGCCGGGTGCGGGTCCGGCAAGCGTTTCGCGCGAAATCGAAACGCGCGTCGCGGGCGGCGCAAATATCGAGGTCAGCGGACCGGGAGAGATCCGCGAGGCGTCGCTGCGTATCTTCGACCGCACCTTCGCGGTGACCTATGCGCTGGAAGCGGTCGCGGTGATCATCGGCCTCTTCGGGCTTTCCTCGGGCTTCGGCGCGCTCGTGCTTGCGCGCCGGCGCGAATTCGGCATGCTGCGCCACATCGGAATGACGCGCAAACAGATCGGCGCCATGCTCGCCGCCGAAGGCTTGCTCGTGAGCGGCCTCGGTCTTGCCGTGGGCCTCGCTCTCGGCTGGCTGATCAGTCTCATCCTCATCCACGTCGTCAACCGGCAATCGTTCCACTGGGGCATGGACCTGCACATACCCTGGCGGCTTCTTGCGGAGTTCGCAGCGGTGATGCTCGCGCTTGCGACGCTCACCGCGATCGCGAGCGCTCGGCAGGCGATGAGCGCAGACGCGGTCAGGGCGGTGAAGGAGGACTGGTGAGCGCAGGCGGATCGGTAGCGTGCGCCATGCGCACGTCCGGGGCTGCCGACAATCGTCGTGCGCGGGCCGCGCGCTACGCGCACTTGGCGGCCGCGCTGTGGATGATCTGCCTCGGCGCGCTCGCCGCGGATGACTATCCGAAAGTGCGCCCGGGGGTGGCGCTGCAGTTCCCGCGAGATCACGGCAGCCACCCGCAGTTCCGCAACGAGTGGTGGTACATCACCGGTTGGCTCAAGACACAAAGCGGCGCCGAGCTCGGCATGCAGATCACGTTTTTTCGCAACCGGCCGCGCGTCGCCGAGGAAGTCTCAAGCCGGTTCGCAGCGCGTCAGCTGCTGTTCGCCCACGCGGCGCTTTCCGAGCCCGGCGCAGGGCGGCTGCTGCACGATCAGCGTGCCGCCCGTTCGGGATTCGGGCTCGCAGAGGCGGCCGAGGGACGCACCGACGTGGCGATCGAAGACTGGTCGCTCAGGCAGACCGACGGCGGCTATACGGCGCAAGTCGCGGCGCGCGATTTCCGCTACGCGCTGCGCTTCGAGGCGAAGCAACCCGTGCTGCTCCAGGGCGAGAGCGGCTTCAGCCGCAAAGGCCCGAACCCGACGCAGGCGAGCTACTACTACAGCCGGCCGCACCTCGTGGTCAACGGCAAAGTTGTTGTCCAGGGCCGTGAGCTTGAAGTCTCGGGCGAGGCCTGGCTCGATCACGAATGGTCGAGCGAGCCGTTGGCGGAAGGAGCGGTCGGCTGGGATTGGATCGGCATCAACCTTGCCGACGGCGGGGCGCTGATGGCGTTTCGCCTGCGCGCGAAAGACGGGGGCAGTTTGTGGGCGGGCGGCGCGGCGCGCGATGCCCAAGGGCGCGTGCGCATCCTCAGGCCGGCAGAAGTACAGTTCGCGACGCTCAAGCGCTGGCGCTCGCCCCGGACCGGCGCCGAGTATCCGGTTTCGGTGCGCGTCGGGGCCGGCGGTTTGACGCTGGAAATCGAGCCGCTGATGGACGACCAGGAACTCGACGCGCGCGCGAGCACCGGAACCGTATATTGGGAAGGGGCTGTGCGGGCCAAGCAAGGTGAGAAGACGGTTGGGCGGGGTTATCTAGAGTTGACGGGGTATTGGAGACCGCTGCGGCTGTAGCGTCGGCTCGCACGCCGCTCCTGCTTAAGCGGGAGTCCAGCGTCGTCAAAGTCTCCGGATTCCCGCGTCCGCGGGAATGACGGCTGCAAACGCCAAGCTTGCGGCTGCGCACTTTAGGTACACTTGCGGGCAGCAAGCTCCGTCAAGAAAGCCGATTCGTTTGCCCGCGCTGCTCGATTCCTCCTTCGTCACCGTCCAGGGCCGCAAGCTCGAAGTCCGCACAATCTCCGGCGCCAGGCATGACGCGACCACGCTCGTGTTCCTGCACGAGGGGCTGGGCTCGGTGTCGATGTGGCGCGATTTTCCGGACAAGGCCGCGGCGGCCACCAGCTGCGCTGCACTGGTCTATTCGCGCTACGGCTACGGCGAGTCCGACGTCCTGGGCGAGCCGCGCGGCGTGGACTACATGCACGTCGAGGCGCTCGAGGTGCTGCCGGAGCTGCTCGACAAGCTTTCAATTCGCGATCCGCTTCTGGTCGGGCATTCCGACGGCGGATCGATCGCACTTATCTACGCGGCTGCTCGCGGCGCGAAGGGCCTCATCGTCATGGCGCCGCACGTCTTCGTCGAGGACATCAGCGTGAAGAGCATCGCCGGGGCGAAGGCGGCGTTCGAGAGCACCGACCTGCCGCAAAAGCTCGGTCGCTACCATGCCGACGCGGCGAAAACATTTTGGGGCTGGAACGATATCTGGCTGCATCCGGACTTCCGCAGCTGGAACATCGAGGAGGTTCTGCCGCGGGTGGTTTGCCCCGTGCTCACGATCCAGGGCTTTGACGACGAATATGGGACCATGGCGCAGCTCGACGCGATCGCGAGGCAGACCGGCGGCCCGATCGAGCTGCTGCGCCTTTCCGATTGCCGCCACTCTCCGCACCGCGACCAGCCGGCCGTGGTGCTCGAAGCGATGTCGCGATTCATCGAGCGGCTCGGAGAGCAGGATTAGGGACTGGAAGAGCTCCGATTCAGGTCATTCCCGCGCAAGCGGGAATCCAGGGACTCATCTGCTGGATGCCCGCTTGCGCGGGCATGACGAGGGTGAAGGGCAAATCTTGGAGCAAAACACAAATGACAGTATCCTTGCGTCCTCGATCCTGGATCCTTAATCCCGACATGAAGCTCGACATCTTTCCTCACATTTTCCCGCAGGCGTTCTTCGAGCGCGTCAAGGCATTGGCGGAGCAGAATCCCTCGCTCGCCGCGCAAATAAAACGCTGGCTGCACATCCCGGTGCTGTGGGATCTGGACGCGCGCCTGCGCATGATGGATCGTTTTAAAGGCTACAAGCAGATCCTGACGCTGTCGCTGCCGGCGATCGAATTCCTCGCGCCGCACGACAAGTCGCCGGAGCTCGCGAGGCTCGCGAACGACGGCATGGCCGAGATCGTCGCGAAACATCCCGACTATTTTCCCGCGTTTGTGGCGTCGCTGCCGATGAACAACGTGCCCGAGGCGCTGCGCGAGATGGACCGGGCGATCGGCACGCTCGGCGCGAAGGGCATCCAGATTTTCACGAACGTTAACGGCCGGCCGCTCGACGAGCCTGAGTTCTACCCGATCTTCGAGCGCATGGTGAACAAGTACGACCTGCCGATCTGGGTGCACCCGACGCGCACCGCGAAGTTCGCCGATTACGTCAACGAGAGCAAATCGAAGTACGAAATCTACTGGCTGTTCGGCTGGCCCTACGAGACCAGCGCCTTCATGGCGCGCATGGTGTTTTCGGGAATGATGGAGAAGCTGCCCAACCTGAAGATCATTACGCATCACCTGGGCGCGATGGCGCCGTTTTTCGATGCGCGCATCGGCTACGGGATGGATCAGCTCGGAACCCGCACCTCGGATGAAGACTACACCGTCATCCTCGAGCGCATGGCGAAGCGCCCGGTGGACTATTTCAAGATGTTCTACGCCGACACCTCGGTAAACGGTTCGCCATCGGCGACCCGCTGCGGACTGGATTTCTTCGGCCCGGACCACGTGCTCTTCGGCACCGACTGCCCCTTCGACCCGGAAGGCGGGCCGCTTTTCATCCGCGAGATCATCAAGACAATCGACTCGCTGGAGTTGAAGGAGGGCGACCGGCGCAAGCTCTACTTCGGCAACGCCATCCGGATGCTGCGCCTTGAGCTGCCTGAACCGTCGAAAGCCAAGGCGCGGATAGCACGGAGAACCGCAAAGAAGAAATGAATGTCTCCTGTCATTCTGAGGGCGAAGCTCGAAGAATGACGACAACGCCTGACGAGTCTCCAATATGACCATCCCCCGCGATCGCGTTCAATACTCCGCCATCGTCGCCAGGCCGAAGCTGAAGCTGAAGCTGAAGCTGCGGAACCGCGTCGCCGTGTTCGCTCCCGGTTGACCGCGGATATGGCCTCCTTGCGGCGCACCACCGAGATGTTCTTCGACCCGACGCTGTCGGCGGAAGAGTTGCGCGGCTTCTCCCGGACCGTCGCCGAGATCGAATGGCTGCTGCTGATCCTGGTCATGCTCTACCAGGTCGTCCTGGTGCCGGACGAGGAAGCCACCACCGCCCTGTCCATGGCGATGTTCTTCTACGCGGGCTTCGTACTCGCTTTCCGCTACGCGAACTTCTATCGCACCGAGACGCACTGGAAACTGGCGGTCGAGACCTGGGTGATGATCCTGTTCATCACATGGGTACTGATTCACACCGGCGGCGCGGCCAGCCCTCTGCGCGATCTCTACCTGCTCGTGATCATCACCAGCGCGCTCACGCTTGGCAAGGTCGCCACTTTGCTGGAAATGGCGCTGATCGCAGCTTGCTTCATATGGCTCGGCCATCGGGACGGAACACAGATCGTGTTCACGCTGCAGTACGGCGCCATGCTGGCGGCGCAACTCGCGCCCATGCTGCTCGTCGCCTATATCACGACCATGCTGTCCGCCGATATCCGGCACGCCTTCGGGCACATCAAGGTGCTCTCCGAGACCGACGAGCTCACGGGCGTATTGAACATGCGCGCTTTCATGACGGGGGCCGTGCAGATCTTCGCCCAGGCCGAGCGCTATGCCCGCCCTTTCAGCATCCTGATGCTCGATTCCGACAGCCTGAAGAGCGTCAACGACAACCTCGGTCACGAGGCCGGCAACCGCCTGCTGAAGCTGACGGTACAATGCATAGAGCAGACCCTGCGCAGGAATCCGGCGCGTTCGCCTGACCTGGTGGCGCGTTATGGAGGAGACGAGTTCGTGGTGCTGTTGCCGGAAACACCCTGCAACGGGGCATTCGGCGTCGCGGAACGGATACGCAAGGCGGTGGAATCCAACCCGATCCGATCCCGCGATCAGAAGGTGGAAGCGACCGTGAGCATAGGCGTCGCCTGTTTCCCCGATCACGGCGCGGACTTCGAAGCCATCCTGGACAGCGCTGACCGGGCGATGTACGCGAGCAAGGCTGGGGGCAAGAACCGCACCAGCATATTTGCCGGCTAGCGCGCGCGGCCGGCCCGGAAGTAATCAGGGTTCATAATAGGACGCTCAGGACGACGACCCCTGACGAGTCTCCAATATGACCATCCCCCGCGATCGCGTTCAATACTCCGCCATCGTCGATCGGCCGAAGCTGAAACTTCCGGCCGGCAAGCGCATCGTCGTCTGGACCATCGTCAATCTGGAAGTCTGGGACATCTCGAAGCCGATGGCGCGCCAGGTGCTGCCGCCGCCGACCGGCGTGTCGCTGATTCCCGACGTGCCCAACTGGAGCTGGCACGAGTACGGCATGCGCGTCGGCTTCTGGCGCTTTCACGCGCTCTACCAGAGGCTGCGCATCCGGCCGACGCTGGCGATCAACGCGCGCGTGTGTCTCGATTACCCGCGCGTCGCGCAGGCGTGCAAGGACTCGGGCTGGGAATTCATGGGTCACAGCTACGAGCAGGGGCCGATCCATAACGAAAAGGACCAGCCGGCGATGATCCGGCGTTCGCTTGATACGATCGAGCAATTCACCGGAAAACGGCCGGTAGGCTGGCTCGGGCCGGGCCTCACCGAGACCTACGACACGCCCGAGCACCTCACCGCCGCCGGGGTCAAATACATCGGCGACTGGGTGTACGACGACGAGCCCACGGAGATTGCGACGGCGAACGGGCCGCTCATCACGCTGCCCTACACCGTGGAGTGCAACGATATCCCGATGATGATCGTGCAGCACCACGAAGCGGCATACTGGACGCAGAAGTGCATCGACTGCTTCGACCGGCTGTACAAGGAAGGCGCCGAGCGGCCGAAGATCATGGCGATCGCCATTCATCCGTACATCACCGGGCAGCCCTTCCGCATCAAGTACCTCGAGCGTGTGTACGAGCACATCGCCAAGGCGAAAGGCGTCGTGCACTGGAACGGCGAGCAGATTCTCGAGTGGTATCTGAAGGCGAGGCAGGAAGCGAAGTAGCCTTCGCTCATCGTCGGTGCATCCAGCGACTTCACACCGTCACGTCGGCGAGGCTCGTCATGTTCGCCTCGTCAGAACATGCCGTTCGAGTTTGCCGCCTTCTCGGGTACGTCTTGCGCGACATCCCAATGCTCGACCACCTTTCCATTCTCGAGCTTGAAGATATCGATGATGGCGCGCCCGCGAGTTCCGGGCTCCCGAATCGCGTGTACGTGCACGATGACGTAGTCGCCGTCCGCAAATACTCGTTTGATCTCACTGCGTGAGTTGGGAAACTTGCTGCGCAAGAACCCGATGAAGGCCTTCAGTCCTTCGGGGCCGTCAGCAGCAACGGGGTTGTGCTGGGTATAGCGCGAGCCGAGATGCTTGGACGCGGCCTCGAAGTCTTTTTGATTGAGCGCCTTCTCATAGAACTCCACCACATTTCTCTTGTTGATCTCCTGTTGGCGCGCGTCGGCGGCCTGTACGGAAGACATCGCGAGAGCGAGGGTGGTTGCTGCAAGAACTGAAATGATTCGTGTCATCGATTCCTCCTGTTTTGAAAGTACAACTGCAAAAGTAAAGACGGGTTGGGCGCTAACACTACCACTGGAGACTTCACATCACCTTCGCACCGTGCTCGAGCAGCAAGGCGCGCAGTACCGACCGGTGACAATGTGATTCGTCGGGACAATAGCATCCGACGGAGAAATCAGTCCGATGGGAGAGCGCCGCGAGCAGATCGAGCGTCGCCCGGCTGTCCGGGTCAGCCATCTCAGTACGGTACTTCCTCATGAAGCGGGCCCATTCGCGCTCGGTCTTCGCTCTCTGCGCAAGCTTGACCGTTGCGGCGCTGGGAGCGAGGGTCGGTAACCAGACGTCGTAGAAGTTTTTCGACGAATACTCGCTCTTCGCGACGCCGCGGGGAGGGCGCCTTACCGTACCGACACGAAGACCCTCGCCTGGGGATCGATCGGCGCCGAGACGGACGATTCGAACGGTCATTTTGCAGACCTCATGGTGAGACCCCGGATTGAGACGACTACGCGCAAAAGCGGCCCACGTTGACGAGGATATTCGATAGCCGGCCGTTGTGCTGAAGGAGGATTGCCCGCGTGCGCTTCTTGCACGCCAGCCAGTAAGGCTGCTCGCGAACGCACGAGAGATGCGCTTCCGCGTCGCGCACGTTTCCTTTGCGGTCGGTGAATTGCTTCCGACCCGGGGTGCACGAAAACCCGAGTGCTCGCATCGCGGCGGGCAAGTCGTCGAACGAAGTGCCCAGCGGCACATGCACCAGCAGGGCGGCGGTCTCGACGTCGACTTCGTCCTCATCGGCGTAGCCGCACGCACACAAGGCGATCAGTATCGCGCCTGCGGTGATCGGGCGGGACGGGAAAAGCGGCATCGGCGCGTCGAGCGGGGCGCGTGAGGTTCCCGCACTATCGACCCACAATGATGAGGACACCGGCTGCGATGGCGAGGATCGCCATCACTGTGCCCAGACCCGAGAAGCTGAATTTGAGGAGTGGTATCAGCCCGGTCAGGACGAGCCAGACCGCCAACAGCAGCATTCCGATGTTTCTTGTCAGTTTCATTGGCAGATTCCTTTGAAAATATTTGTCGGTTCTTGCTCGCGCCCGTCGGGCTGTCTGGCAAACCGCGCCGGATCGCGTCCGTTGCGCACGACGACCTCAGGGCCGGCTAAATTCCGCGGCGGCCGGGAAGCGCGCCGCAAGCCGGGCGCGCCAGGGCGCCCGCGGATCGAGCCAGCCGCGAAATGATTCCGCGTCCAGCGGCGCACCGGCAAGGCGGCGCGCGGCGTACCAGGCGAGGCAGAAATTCGAGGAAAGGATCGGCACGCCGCTGCGGGCTGTATGCCAGGCGATGGCGCCGAGGGAAGGCATGCCCGTCCCGGTGACGAGCACCGCGTCGACCCCGGCGAGATCGAGCGTTCCGAGCGCGGCGACCGCGTCAGGGGTGCCCAGGAGATAGATGCGCCGCGTGTCGCTGCGGTCGCCCGCCGGGGAGGCGCAGGCGGCGATCTCCTTGCCCTCGCCGCGCCAGTACGCGACGCACAGCTCGGTGAGCCATGCCGGATAAGGCGACACGAGGGCGAGGCGGCGCGCGCCGAGCGCATCCAGCGCCGCGCTCACCGCCTCCGCCGCCGAAACGACCGGCAGCCGCAGGCTCGCGAACGCCCTGCGCTCCTTCTTGCGCCCGACGAGGTAGGTCGAACCGGTGCACGCGAACAGCGTAACGTCCGGCTTCGCGGTGTCGAAGGCGCGCAGCGCGTCGCCGATGTTCTGGAAGTATCCGGCAAGCCGCTCGCGCGAATCGCTCGAGAAACAGGTGAGCCGCGACACGATCGAGGCGACGCCCGGCTCGAGCAGCACGCCCAGTTCGGACTCGACCGTGGAATTCGCCTGTGGCGGCAAGACGCCGACCAGGCCCGCCGCGCCGTATTCCGAAGCTTCCATGCCGCACACTGTTTACACAACCCGGGGCGCGCGGTCAACCGCTGCAGACGAGGCCATCGCCCGCCTCGCGCCGCGGCAATAAGGGGAGGGAGACGGTGACGCCGGTATTCATCGGCGCTCTGAGGGTCGATCGCGTCGTCGAGAGCGAGGGGCCGATCGGCGTGCCGGCGCGCAGGGCAGCCAACGCGATTGCAGCGATAATCCGGCACATGGACAACGACCGCGTGTTGATCGTCGGCGCCGGACCGGTCGGCCTGGTGGCCGCTTTGCGGTTGGCGCGCGCCGGGATGCCGGTGCTCGTGATCGAAGCGGAGCCGGCGCCGCCCGAGGAACTGCGCGCCTCGACCTTCCACCCGCCCACGCTCGACCTGCTGGAGGAATTCGGCGTCACGGGCGAGCTGATTGCCCAGGGCCTTGTCACGCCCACGTGGCAGGTGCGCATGCACGACACGCACGAGTACGCCGAGTTCGATCTCGGGGTGATCGCGGGCCATACCCGCCATCCGTACCGCCTGCAGTGCGAGCAGTGGAAGCTGTCGCGCCTGCTGCTCGCGCGGCTGCGCGAGCAGCCACGCGTGGAATTCTGGTTCGGCGCGCGGGCGCTCGCCGTGAGCCAGGACGACCGCGGTGTGCGGGTCGTCGTCGAGCGCGACGGCGAGCGCAGCGAGGCGGCGGGGGCGTGGCTGGTCGGCGCGGACGGCGCGCGCAGCGCGGTGCGCGGGTGCATCGGCCTCGAATTCGAAGGACTGACGTTCCCGGAAACCACGTTGCTCGCCACCACCGATTTCGAGTTTCGCGACCATCTGCCGCAACTCTCCGGCGTCAACTATTGCTGGGCGGGCTTCGGCACGTTCAGCTTGCTTCGGCTTCCCGGCGAATGGCGCGTATCGCTCTATCCGGACGAAGGCGAATCGATCGACGGCGCGCTCTCCGACGACGCCGTCGAAGCGAAGCTGCAGCGCATCGTCCCGTGGCGGGAACGCTACCGGGTGCTCCAGAAGCGCCCCTACCGCATCCATCAGCGCGTCGTCGAGCGTTACCGCGTAGGCCGCGCCGTGCTCGCCGGCGATGCCGCGCACGTCAACAGCCCGTCGGGCGGCATGGGCATGAACGGCGGTATCCATGACGCGTTCAACCTTTCCGAGAAGCTCGCGCGCGTGATGCGCGGCGAGCCCGACTCGCTGCTCGACCTCTATGAGCGCCAGCGGCGGCCGATCGCGATCGAGCACGTCCTCGCGCAATCCGGCCGCAACCGCGCCCGCATGCAGGAGCGCGATCCCGAAAAGCGCCGCGCGATGCTGCGCGAGCTGCAGGCCGTTGCCGCGGACCGCGAACGCTGCACCGCGCACCTGCTGCGCACGTCGATGATCGAAGGGCTCCGGCAGGCGGCGGCGATTACCTGATTACCTTGTGGAGATGCGACGATGAAGGGATTGCGATGGTTCCTGTTGTTGTGCGCCTCGCTGTTCACCGTGACCGTTTACGCCCAAGCCTACCCCGCGCGGCCGGTGAGGCTGGTGGTCGCGTTCCCGCCGGGCGGACCGACCGACATCGTGGCGCGGATCTTCACCCAGGAATTCAGCGCGCTGTGGCCGTCGCCGATGGTGGTGGAAAACCGCGCGGGCGCCGGAGGGCTGATCGGGACCGAAGCGGTCGCAAAGTCGGCTCCCGATGGCTATACGTTGCTTCTCGCCACCACGGCCAACAACGCCACGGCCCCGCACCTGTATTCGAGGCTACCCTACGACCCGCAGAAAGACTTCGTGTACGTCGCGCCGCTCACCGCAACCTCGAGCGTGCTGCTCGTGCATCCCTCGGTGCCGGCGACGAGCCTGAAAGAGCTCGTCGACTACGTGACGGCGCGCCGGGGGCAGGTGAACTACTCGTCCCCCGGACGCGGGCTTACCGGCCACCTCGGCATGGAGATGATTCTCGCCGCAACGGGCATGGAGGCTACCGGCGTGCCGTACAAGGGCTCCGCGCCCGCCGGGCAGGCGCTCGCCGCCGGTGAGGTGCACATGACGCTCGATCCCACTCCAACCGCGCTCAACTACGTGCGCTCCGAAAAGGCGCGCGGCATCGCCGTAACCTCTTCCAGGCGCTCCCCGTTGCTGCCAGAGCTGCCGACGCTCGCCGAGCTCGGCTATCCCGGCATCGAGGTGACGACGTGGACGGGGCTCGCAGCCCCCGCCGGCACCGCGCCCGAGGTGCTCGAGCGCCTGCGCCGCGACCTTGCCGCCGTCATGAAGAAGCCGGAGTTGCGCGGGCGGTTGGACAAGATCGGGGCCGAGCCGATGGAAATGGCCCCGGCGCAGTTCGAGCGCTTCATCCGAGACCAATCGGCCCGAATGGGAGAGGTGGCGCGGCGTCTCAATATCAGGCTCGACTAGGCGCTGGAGCGGTAATCCAGTGCCCGCGCGCGGGACCGGGCGCCGCGCTTCCTACGGGAGTCCGGAGCGCAGGTCGCGAGATACCAGCGTGCGATCTCCTCGCGCGTCGCCCACCAGACACGTGGACGACAAGGGGCACTTCCCCAATCTACCGCGACCGAGGCTATACATTTGCCGCCGGGCGGAGCAAGCTTGCCCTCGCGTTGCCCTGCCGGTCGGCGATTTCGCGTCAGCAGGATATTCGCCGGGCCGCGCGAGCCGAAATCAAACTCAAGGAGAGGAAAATGAATTCAGGAATGAAGAGCATCGTCATTGCCGCGGCCGTGTCTCTATGGGCGGGTGCCGCATCGGGAGCCGAGTATTTCGAAAAAAACCAGCTGCAGCACGATCGCGCGTTCTCGCCCGCGGTGATGTCGGACGGAGGCAAGATCGTCTGGCTGGGCGGCATGACGGCGACTGTGGACGCGAGCAACAACGACATCCGGGGTAACTTCGAGCTGCAGGCGAAGCGCGTGTTTCAGCTCGTCGACGAGACATTGAAGCGCGCCGGCGGCAGCATCGCGAACGTGGTTACGATGACGGTCATGATCAAGGAACCGCGACACGCCGAGAGATTTGCGGAGATTCGAAAAGAGCAGTTTCCCGGCGGCGACTATCCGGCAAGCATGCTGATCACCGGCGTGAATTTTGCGCGCATCGGAGTGGAAGTCGAGATCCAGGCGATCGGCGTGCTCAACGACCGGTGCTCGAACACGAACCCCTGTTCCGCCGAGCGCCTTCGCAAGAAATAGGCATGCGGCCGCGCCGGCAGGCATCAGCCAATATCGCCGCCATGTCTTACGGCTTGGATCCCAAGTACGGGCAATGGCGCGGGCCTATTTCGACCTTGAGGGATGCGCGTGCCCGGCAGCGTGCATTGCGGTGCTTTAGATTCACCGTGTTCTCGCTGCACGCCGGGGTTAGGTTGCTTGCTGCCGACGCGAAACAAGCTCCGCGTACGTGACAGGCGATTTGAGTTCTTCGACAAAACGCCTCGGAATTGGGTCGTCATGGATGCCTGCGTCGCCAATGGCGATCTTTCCAGATGCCGAAGAGATCCGCTAAGCCGAGGGAGGAGATGGCGCCGGCCAGAACCACTAGAAAGAGTACGCGGGAGACATTGATGGCTAGCGCATACGCAAATGTGTGGCCGACATCTCGCCAAACCTCGCTGTCGCCTCGAACGGACCAGTCGGCGCGGTAAGGAAGAATCTGCTCGATCGCCAGCAGCACGCAGATAAGCACGAGGGCCGTGGCTGTCAAGGTCTGTGAAAGCAGTTGAGGCGCCAGAATTGCAGCGACAACAACTGGTGCCGTGTTCGCGGCAATACACAAAGGCCAGATCGACCATTCGAAGACGCTTCTCAGCATGGTTGTCTCCCCATATGCAACTCAACGACGAGTATGAGCCGGAGGCAGCGCGCGCAGCGTGTTGACTGTCGGCTCGATGCCGCTGTTATGCATTTCTACTTATTCAGGAACGACTTGATTCTGCTTGACGTGGCAAGGTGGAGGCCGAACAGGATTAGAAACACCATCGATGCAGAAACGATAAGTAGCTCCGCGATGTCCACGCGGTACCCTCGCACCAGATGCTCCACGATCTGCGCGGCCGCTAGTAAAGCCCATGCAAGCGCCAGCATCACGCTCACGAGTCTAGACCAGGGTTGACGCAATAGCAGACCCACAAAGCACGCTCCATGAACGAGCCATACGGCCATCATGATCATCCACAGCGTGACATCGTGAAATGGGTACATCTTGCGCTGGTAGCCGGTCACAATGATCTGCAACAGTCCTATGGCCGCGGCAACACCGGTACCAATGAGAGCGAGCCGAAGGCCGACTGGCCACGATTTGCCTCGGCCTTCGTTCTCGCCCGCCAGTCGCTGCCCCTTTCCGGCCAGCCACCCCGCGCCCCAGATAGCAAAGTGTCCCGCGACCCAGACGACAATGACTAGAGGTAGGAAGATTATGGGAGGCGGGTGACCTCGTCCCCCGAATACCAGAAGAAGCGACACCGAGGCGGCAACCGCCGCCCACAGTGAATGCGCAACGCGCCTCCCTCGTCGAACTTTAGGGTTGCCGCTCACGGCTGTGCCCGCCAAATATTGCAGTGGTATCACGGCGTACCGCGATGAGGTAGCAGATGAACAGCACCACCATTACGAGGTCTACCGCAACTGAGACGCCAACCTGATGCCCGAGGTATTGAGTACCGTAGCCAAGAACAAGGCCGATGAACGTCAGCTTGCTGAGGCCGGCAACTGTCAGAACTAGCCGGCGCGTCGGCGGATTGAATGCGCCATAGATCAGCATCGCCCCTACGAGGGCGATCAGTGCGCCCCAATTGCGCACGACGATCTCGGCGAGCGGGCCCTCCAAGGTCGCTCCGAACGTGGAGCGTAGCGCGGCTTGCGGCGCGATGGCGGCATAGATCATCGTGCACGTCAGTGCTCCAGACACCAGCATGATCCATTTCATCTTAGCGACAATCCAGTTCATGTTTCCCCCTAGTTCTGCTGCCCAACGTGGCGCTCAGCCGCGCCGCTTGCGGCGCGTCGATCTGCAAGCCGCTGTTCGGTGGCGGGTGACTGCCCTTCATCGTTCAGCGCTCTTTTCCTTGGCAGGATGAGGATGGGCGCGGCGTATGGTCGGAGACACGACCTTAGCGGAGACGTGAAAGTCCCAGACCGCAGCGCCGCCGCCTGCCGCGAACTCCGCCACTCGCTTCGGCAGATCATCCAGATTCTTGAAGGTCATTCCGGGGAGCCCGAATCCGCGCGCGATGCCCGCGAAATCGCAGTAGCCGAACACCGATCCGTCCTCGGGCATCCCTTCCGAGCGGAGCTTGTGCAGCTCGGAGCCGTACGCGCCGTCGTTCATCACCACGATCAGGATGTTCAGCCGATGGCGCTTGATGGTTTCGAGCTCCTGCACGTGCATCATCAGGCTGCCGTCGCCGTCGAACAGCACGACGGTTCGATCCGGGCGCGCCGCCGCCACGCCCATGGCGAACGAGATGCCGTTGCCGATCGCGCCGAACTCGCGGATGGTGAGGAACTTCTCCTGCGGGCGCGAAGGCATCTGCGCGAAAAACCATGAACAGTGGCCGCCCGAGTTAACCATCTCCCAATCGTGCGGCAAGGCCTTTTCCAGTGCCTCAACCACGTGGCGCGGGTCGAGCAGCCCCGGCTCGATCTCGAACACGTGGCTGTCGGGTTTCGAATCGCGGATGCGCGCAGCCATCGCATCGCTTCGCCAACTCCGGTTGCGGGCAGGCAACGCCGCCGTCAACGCTTCGACTCCCAGACGTGCGTCGGCTCGCAAGTGATGACGCGCCACTTCCTGGCCTTGACTGACCGCGACAGGGTCGATATCGATCTGCAGCATCTTCGCCTTCGGCCAGAGCTGGCCGCCGCCGCCCGCGTGGTAGGCGAGCGAACAGCCGACCGCGATGACGAGATCGGCCTGCGCCAGGTACTCGAGGCCGGCCTCGGGCGTGAAGCTGCCCGAGATGCCGATGCAAAAAGGATCGTCGTGGAACAGTCCTCTCGCGGGAAGCGTCGTGGACAGTAGTCCACCCGTCCTGGCGGTCAACGCCCGGCAAGCGGCCCCCGCCCTCGCTTCGACCGCACCCAGGCCGGCAAGCACGACGATCCGTTCGGCGCCGGCGACCAGTTGCGCGGCGCTGGCCACGTCGTCGGGATGCGGCGGAATCGGCGAAGGGCGCGGCAACAATTTGTGCGAGGGCCTGGGCAGATCCGCCGGTCCGTCCCAGGGCCGGTTCTGTAGATCGAACGGAACACCGATCACCACGGGCTGGCGTTCGCGGCGCGCCTGGAGGAATGCGTCGCGTACCGCAACAGGCATGCGCTCGGGCATGTGCAAGCTGTGATAGGCAGCACCCGTTGCGGTGATGAGCGGTGCCTGGTCGATCTCCTGGTTGTACCAGCCGCTTTTCAGCGGTGCTTCCCCGGCAAACACCACCAGCGGCAGGTGGGCGCGCGCAGCCGCAGGGAGCGCCGTGATCAGTTGCGTCACACCGGGCCCGCAGGTGACGCTCGCCACGCCCACGTCCCAGCTCTTTCGCGCGTACGCCATCGCGGCGGCGAGCGCGCAATGCTCGTGCCTGACATAGACCATGCGGCATCCCTGCTCGGACAATCGCGCGGCCCAATTCATGTTCGCGTCCCCGAGGAGCGCAAAACATGTCCGCACGTCCTCCTGCGCGAAGGCCTTGGCGAGGATGTCGTACACGCGGGGCTTGGCTTCATTCTTCATCGTTGCAACTCCTGCATCGAACTCTCTTCTTGACCGTTTGTGATCAGCGCCGGAGTTGACGTAGCGGCGGGCGGCACTCGTTCCGCAGTTGCGTCTGCCTGTAATTGGGCTGCTCGTGACGCGCGAGCCGGCTTCTTAGCGTCGGCCAAATTCAGGGCGGTGAACGTCAGGCGAGGGTCGCAAGCCGTCATACTTTTGTGGGTTCCGGCGGTGCTGCGATCGTGCCACCGAGCGTTCCGGTTCAGGCGCGCGCCGCTCGCGGCGCGTCGCTCTGCAAGCCGTTGTTCGGTGGCATGCGCATTTGAATTGCAATTGTCTCAAGAGGCTGCAAGCGGCCAGGAGCGATCATTGAGATTCCGCTATTTTGCCGGAACGTCCATGCCGAGAAACCATACCAACGCAGAAAAAGTGATGAACGACAGCGCGGTGCTGAAGAGAACCGCCGCGGATACGCGTCCCGCGTCGGCGCCATAGCGCTGCGCAAAAATGAAAGTCCAGCCCGCCGTGGGGAGCGCTGCGGTCAGCACGCCCACCGTCATCGTGAAGTCGTCAACGCCGAACAACAGCATCATCGCCCATACCGCGAGCGGGTGCAGGAGCAATTTTCCCGCGATTGAAAGCGCAACAAAGGCTGACCGAAGTGAGGTATCCGGGCGAAAGACAGATACCCCGATTGCGAACAGCGCGCAGGGTCCGGCTGCGTTTGCGAGCAGTCGGACGATTTCCTCCGCGGGCGTAGGCAATTTCCACTGCATTCCGGAAAATACGCCTCCCAGAACCATGCTCACAATGAAGGGGTTGAGCGCCGCTCGCGCGAAAGCCTCGCGCACGCCACGGATCCACCCGCGTTCTTCCACGGAGCCCAGTTGCGAGAGCCCCACGGCAACCGCGGCGACAATGGTCAGTTCGGCCACTGAGGCCAGCATGGCGGGGGCCGCCGCGGTTTCGCCAATCAAGGCGACCAGGAGAGGTATCGCCAGATAGCCGACATTGGTTGCGCTTGACGCAAGACCGTAGAAGGACGCATCGCGCAGCCGCGACCCGAGCAAGCGCCAGGCGACCAACACGACCGCCGCCAAGGTCAACAGCCCTGCTGCCGTGTAAGCCGCGAAAAAACGACCGTTCATGATGTCGCTGAACGCCGCCGTCGAGGCGAAACGAAACAGAAGTGCCGGCACCGCGAAGTAAAGAAGAAAACCGTTGAACGCCGGTACCGCCGCCGCCGGCACCCAGTTCATGCGCGCGGCCGTGTATCCGAAGAGAATCAGCGCGAAGAATGGAACTATGATCGTCGATATCGTATTCACGCGGCAGTCCGTCCCCTACGACAACATACTTCGATTGAAGGTACGGAGCTCCATCGCCCCGCCGGTTGAGGATGAATGACCGCCTCGGGTCGGTTTGCGACCGTAGGCATTGACGTTCGTCCATTCACTAGGATCGAATCATCCACCCTCTGTACGTTTACACTGACGGTGAAGTCAACTTGCGCCCTAACGTCGCCATTGAGTGGCCGAGCAAGCAGGCGTAGCCTGCCCGCGAAGGTCCATCTCGAATGGAATGTTAGAGCGCAACACGCACAATTCGCGACGGTCAGTTTTCGATGGTAACAATGTGCGCCTGGATCTTGCCGTCTACCGCGCCCCACCCGAACCGCTGGGCAATAGCTTGCGCCGCAAGATCGGTTGCTTCGCCGAGCCGCGAGGCGTTGCGCGCCTCGATCTCGTTCCGTAGGGGTGTCCCCTGGCAGTACGCGATTGCTGGCACACGGGAAGATTCTGCCCGACTGCGCGCCGCAACCGTCGCGATCTGGGCTGACTTCGTGAATCCGCCGTTTGCAAGATCTCGCTCGATGGTTGGGCGGTCGCAATAGCCGTGGGGTGTGCGAGCGAGGAAGCGAGGGGGGTCCTTAGGGAACAGGGATTCGAGCGCCGTGGTCACCGTGTCAGCGAATTCGTTTTCCTTGATGCGATCCCACACGTTGAAAATGAAAACGCCTCCTGGCCTAAGCACTCGACGTGCCTCCGAAAACGCTTTGGACTTTTCGGGGAAGAACATGATTCCGAACTGGCATACGACGGCGTCAAACGTTCCGTCTGCGAAAGGCAGTTGCATGGCGTCGGCCTGACGCCACTCAACAGGGCGCCTGGTCCCGACTACGGACGCCTGGTCGAGCATCGCCTGATTCAAATCCGTGGCGACGATGGAGGCGCGTTCGGGTAGCACGGACGCCAAAACACGAGTCACGACACCTGTGCCGGCTGCAATCTCGAGTACGCGAGACAAAGTTCTTGAAGCGAGCCGATTCGCCAGATCCGTAGCGTAGGGCTCGAAGATCAGCGGAACCAGATACGTTTCATAAAGCTTCGGAATTGAGCCAGTGAAGACTTTGTCGGTATCGGGATTGCTCATAGTGTTTGCCTGTGCTTCGATGTCATTGCGCTCTAACGTCGTGGTGAACGGCGGGCCAGCACGGCCTATTGACTTGGCGCGATGCTGGCGGCCCGTCCGTTCGACCTTGAGTTAGGCGCACCCATCGCCGAGCCAGCGGGCCCAGCCTTCAGGTAGCTTGTCGATGCCGATCATCGCCTTGAACTTCTCAGGCGAAACCGGAATCACTTTGAAACTCCCTTCCGCCAACAATTCCCTCTGCGAGTCGCGCGCCTCGGCTCGGACCTCTATCGCCTCCCACTGGTCACCTTCTTTCTCAATGACCGCTGACAGTGAAATCGGTTTACCCTGAAAAGCTGGACGGTGGTACTTCATCGTTGCTGACCGAAGGATCCACATGGCCTTCGTCGTTCGCAACACCATCCCACTCCAGGTAGCCATGCAATCTAAGGCCGTGTAGATAGCACCGCCGTGAGTAATCCCGGGAAAACCAATCATGTAGTGCTGAGGATCGAACTCCCCGAGGATACGTTTCGGATTCTCCGGATCTCGGAATATCGCGACCCGCAGACCGTTCGCGTTCTCTTGCCCACAGCCAAAGCACGCGTTTCCAGGTAATACCTCCGCGCCCAACAGGTTCTCAGTCATCGACGTTCCCTTCAGTGGCGCCTCAACGTGAATTGGTTGACAAAATAGTTGACACTTTGGGCGGTTTGCAAAGCGCCATTCTGCTCCGATCCCTGGTCATCCTTCAAGCTGATCAAGGTGTTAGTGTAAGCGCAGTGCAAAACGCAAACCGACTGCTCTGGAACCCGGGAGCGCGGACTTCAGGCTTCGGCCGCGTCTTCCTGCAGGAACTGCAGCACCGCGATTTCGTCGCGCCGTAGCGCCGCGGTGGGGTGTTCGTGGCGTGCCTTCTGCGGCAGCGGCGTAGGGGAGAGGGGGGCGGTGAGGCCCTGGAGGTAGGCGCGCACCAGGCCGGGGTGGACATAGTATTTGCGGCAGGTCGCGCGCGTGTTGCCGAGGCGCTTCGCCACGGCGTCGATCGCCCGGATCATGTTGCGCTCGGCTTCGCGCTGGCTTTTCGCCGGGCCGAGCGCGAAGAGCTCTCGCGCGGCGAGCATGGTGCCCGCCCAGGTGCGGAAGTCCTTGGCCGTGATGTCACGCCCGGTGATCTCACGGAGATAGGCGTTGACGTCGTCCGAGGAGATCGTCTGGCGCTTGCCGGAGGTGTCCAGGTACTGGAACAGCTCGTGCCCGGGGAGGTCCTGGCACTGCTGGATGATGCGCGCAAGGCGGCGGTCGGTGATCGCGATCGCATGGTTCACGCCACTCTTGCCGCGGAAAGTGAAGTGCAGCTTCGCGCCCTTGATCTCGAGGTGGCGCCCGCGCATGGTGGTGAGCCCGAAGGAGCGGTTGTCGCGGGCGTATTCGTCGTTGCCGACACGGATCAGCGTCTTGTCCAGCAGCCGCACCACGGTGGCGAGGATCTGGCGGCGCGTCAGGTCGCGCGCGCGCAGGTCGCGCTCCACGCGGTCGCGGATCTCCGGGAGGGTCTCGCTGAATTCGAGCATGCGGCGGAATTTGGACTTGTCGCGCGTCTCGCGATACAAGGGGTGATAGCGGTACTGCTTTCGCCCGCGGGCGTCGCGCGCGGTGGCCTGGATGTGGCCGTCGGGATCCGGGCTGATCCAGACGTCGGTCCACGCGGGCGGGATGACGAGTGCGTTGATGCGCTTGCGCTCGGCCGCCGAGGTGATGCGCGCGCCGTTCGGCGCGTAGAAGGCCCAGCCCTTGCCCGCGCGTTTTCGCCGGATTCCGGCGAGGCCGTCGGTGACGTAGCTCAAGCCGGCGTGGGCAGCCGCCTCGCGGTGCTGGTCGACCCGCGGCGAGATCAAGGCCTCAACCTTTCCCGGGATGAACCGCGCCGCAGTTCTTGCACGTGCGCTGCGCCTGGCTCGCGTAGAACCGATCGAAAAGCGGTGGAAGGTCCCTAACGATGCTTTTCAACTGCACCTCCGCGCGGTAGAGCAGCGCGTGACATTCGAGACAGTACCACTCGAATCCGTCCTTCACGCCTTCGGGCCGCGTGCGCTCGATCACCAGGCACACGCTCCCGGCCTCGGGGCGCTGCGGCGAGTGGCGCACATGCGGCGGCAAAAGAAAGATCGTGCCTTCTTTCAATTCGATTCGCCCGGGTTTGCCGTCCTCCATGATATTGAGGAAAGCGTTGCCCTTCATCTGGTAGAAGAATTCCTCGTACGGGTCGTCGTGAAAGTCGGTGCGCTGGTTGGGACCGCCGACGATGGTGACGATGAAATCGGTGTCCTGCCAGACTTGAGCGTTGCCGACCGGCGGCTTGAGCAGATGCCGGTGCTCTTCGATCCAATTCGGAAAGTCGAGGGCTTTCAGCACGGTGGCGCGACGTTAGAGTTTGATACAGACGTTGGTCGACTCGGAGTAAAAATTGAGCGAATGCAGCCCGCCCTCGCGGCCGATGCCGGAGAGCTTCGTCCCGCCGAAAGGCGTGCGCAGGTCGCGCAGGAACCAGCAGTTGACCCAGGAGATGCCGACCTCCATCGCCTGGCCGACGCGGTGGCCGCGCGAAAGGTCGCGCGTCCACACCGTGGAGGCGAGGCCGTAGGGCGTGTTGTTCGCCATCTCGACGGCTTCTTCCTCGCGGTCGAAAGGTGCGATGTGGGCGCAGGGGCCGAAGATCTCCTCGCGCACGGTGCGCGCGGTTTCGGGGAGCCCGGTCCACAGTGTCGGCTGGATCCAGGCGCCGTTATCGCGCGCGTCGCCGAACTTGGGCACGCCGCCGCCGGTGACCACCTTGGCGCCTTCCTGCTTCGCCAGCTCGTAGTAGGCTAGCACCTTATCGCGGTGCTGCTTCGAGATCAGCGGCCCCAGGTTGGTGTTCGCGTCCTGCGGGAAGCCGAGCACGAGGCTTTCCGCTTTCGCCTTCAGCGCGGCGACGAAGCGCTCGAAAATCGGCCGCTCGACGTAGACGCGCTCGGGTGCGAGGCACACCTGCCCGGTGTTGGAGAAGATGGCATTCGACATGCCGGCCACCGCGGCGTCGAAATCGCAGTCGGCGAACACGATGCCGGGGTTCTTCCCGCCCAACTCGAAGGAGATCGGTTTCACCGTAGGCGCGACCGCCTTCATGATCGCCGCGCCCGTGGTCGTCTCGCCGGTGAAGGTGATCCCGTTCACCTCCGGGTGGGTGGTGATGAATTCACCCGCCGAATCGGGCCCGAAGCCGTGCACGACGTTGTACACGCCCGCAGGCACGCCCGCGTCGTGCATGACTTCGGCGAGCAGCGTCGCGGTCGAAGGCGTCTCCTCGGAGGGTTTCGCCACGATCGTGTTGCCGCAGGCGAGCGCGGGCGCGAGCTTCCAGGTGAGAAGCAAAAGCGGCAGATTCCAGGGCGCGATCACGCCGACCACACCGAGGGGCTTGCGCATCGCGTAGTTGACCGCGCCTTTGCCGTCGGGCGTATCGAGAAAGTAGGACTCGGTGCCGTAGGTGCGCACGATGTCGGCAAAGACTCGGAAGTTCGCCGCGCCGCGCGGGATGTCGAGGTGGCTCGCGAGCGACACGGGTTTCCCGGTGTCGGCGACCTCGGCGGTGAGAAAATCTTCGAAGCGGCGCTCGATGCCCTCCGCAACCTTGCGCAGCAGATCGACGCGCGCCTGCAAGGCCATCTTCCCCCAGGGGCCCTTCAACGCGGCCTTCGCTCCGCGCACCGCCTCGTCCACCATGGCACGATCGGCCTCGTGCACCTGCGCGACCACGGTGCCGTCCACCGGGTTGATCTTGGGGAACTGCTTGCCGCTGGCGACGAATCGGCCGTTGATGTAGCACTTGCGCTCGGCAACCTTGGTGTTGGCGTTCATGGGATCTCCGCCGCAGGAACCCGCCATAGGCAGGCCCCGGAAAATAGGTGATACTTTACCAAAATGCGTTGCGCTCATACACGAGCGTTTGCGGTGCGAAGCAACCCGCGATGACCCTCGTCTCCAAGGAACGTGCGATCCTGTTTGCCGACGTGAGCGGCAGCACGGCTCTCTACGAGAAGCTCGGCGACAAACCCGCCGCCAAGGCCATAGAGGCTTGCCTTGGCGAGCTTCGCGAGATCGTGGCGAGGCGCGAGGGCCAGGTGGTCAAGACCATCGGCGATGAGATCATGGTGGTGTTCGCCAGGCCCGAGGTCGCGAGCGCGGCGGCGCGGGACATGCAGCTGCGGGTGAGCGCCCTGCCGCCGGTAGCCGGCGTGAAGTTCGCCATACGCATCGGTTTTCATTTCGGCCCGGTCCTGGAAGACAAGGCGGACTTCCTGGGGGATGGAGTCAACACCGCGGCGCGGCTTACCAGTCTCGCCAAGAGCGGCCAGATTCTCACCAGCGGCGCCACCGCGAACACGCTGTCCACCACCCAGCGGATATACCTGCGCGATCTGGACACAATTAACGTAAAAGGCAAGCAGGAGGCCGTGCGCGTCTACGAGCTGCTGTGGGGCGATACCGAAGACGCAACGCAGGTGGCGGGGCTCGCCTCCAGCGCCAACGTGAAGGCGATGCTGACGCTGGAGATCGGCGAGCGGACCATGAGTTTCCCGGAAGGCAAGACGGTGCTCACGATGGGCCGCGACAAGACCTGCGACGTCGTGGTACCCGAAAAGACGGCGTCGCGCAGTCACGCGCGCATCGAGCGCAGCGGGCTCCAGTTTGTCCTGATCGACGAATCGACCAACGGCACCTACGTGGCGATGGAAGGACACAACGAGTTACAGTTGCGCCACGATCGGGTCCTGCTGCGCGGGCGGGGCAAGATCGGATTCGGCACATCGACCGGCAAGGCGAAGGAACTCGTGCGGTTCGATTGTTCGTGAACTGCGGGAGACTCCGCGGCGCGCGTCGCGCCGGCGCTCGGTGCTAGACTTCGACTTTTCCGGGGAGTTGACGTGAACGAGGTCGCATCGGCAGCGCGCCCAGCGGTTGCAGGACAGGAACACTGGACCAGCAAGGGCGGCACACATAACGAGAGCATCAGGCTCTTTCTCTGGCAAAAGCCGCCCGCCGCGGGGACGCAGAAGCGCGGCACCGTGCTTTTCGTGCACGGCTCTTCGATGGCTTCGCAACCGACTTTTGATCTGAAAGTTCCGGGACGCCCCGATTCATCGGTGATGGACTGGTTCGCCGCGCGCGGCTTCGACGCCTGGTGCATGGACCACGAGGGCTATGGGCGCTCCGACAAGTCGCGCGCGATCAACTGCGACATCCCGAACGGCGCCGACGATCTCGCCGCCGGCAGCGACTACATTCTGAAAAAGACCGGGGCGGGCAAGCTGCTCGTATACGGCATCTCCTCGGGGGCGCTCCGGGCAGCGCTGTTCGCTCAAGCGCATCCGGAGCGCGTCGCGCGCCTTGCGCTCGACGCTTTCGTATGGACGGGCGAGGGCAGCCCGACGCTCGCCGAAAGGAAGAAGAAGCTGCCCGAGTTCTCCTCGAAGAACCGCCGGCCGATCGACCGCGCTTTCGTGCGCAGCATCTTTTCCCGCGACCACCCCGGGACGGCGGACGAGGCCACGGTGAATGCCTTCGCCGATGCCATCGTTGCTCTCGACGATTCGGTGCCGACCGGGACCTATGTGGACATGTGCTCGAAGCTGCCGATCGTCGACCCTGCGAAGATCGCCGCGCCCACGATGATCATGCGCGGTCAATGGGACGGAATCGCCGCCGTGGACGATCTGATGGAATTCTTCAAGCGCCTGCCGAATCCGGACAAGCAGTTCACGGTGATGGCGGGCATCTCGCACGCGAGTTTCCATCAGAAGAACTACCTGATGGTGTATCACATCCTGCACTCGTTCTTTTCGCAACCGGACCCTGTCTACAGAGGTTGATTCCATGCGCATGCTTTCCATCCCCGTCCTCGCCTTGCTGCTCGTTGCGACGGCGACAGCACAGCCCTATCCATCCCGTCCGGTGCGCATCGTGATTCCGCTCTCGCCGGGCGGCACGACCGATGTTCCTGGCCGCATCATCGCCCAGAAGCTCTCCGAGACGCTCGGGCAGCAGTTCTACGTAGAGAACCGCGCCGGAGCGGGAGGCACGATCGGTTCGGACTTCGTGGCCAAGGCCAATCCGGACGGCTATACGCTGCTCCTCACCGCCTCGCCTTTCGTGATCACCCCGCACGTGTACAAGAAGCTGCCTTACAACGCACTCACCGACTTCACTTTCGTGATCCGCATCGCTTCCGGGTGCTACGTCCTGGTCGTGCATCCCTCGCTCGGAGTGGGTTCGGTGAAGGAGCTGATCGCGCTCGCCAAGCAGCAGCCCGGCAAGATCGATTTCGCGAGCTCGGGCAACGGCAGCGCTCAGCACCTGGTCACGGCGCTGTTCACACACATGGCGGGGATCGATCTGACGCACGTTCCCTACAAGGGCAGCGGCCCGGCGCAGCAGGATCTGGTCGCCGGCATCGTCAAGGTGAGCTTCGTCGGCACGCCGATCGCGATTCCGCACATGAAATCGGGAAGGCTCAAAGCGCTCGGCGTCAGCACGGCCCAGCGCTCGCCCGAGATGTCCGAGGTGCCTACTATCGCCGAGGCGGGCGTTCCCGGCTATGAGGCGATCGTGTGGATCGGCCTGCTTGCGCCGGCCGGAACGCCGCAGGAAATCACCGCCAAGCTGAACGGCGAGATCGGCAAGCTGCTGCGCACCGACGAAGTGAAGAAGCTGCTCGCCACGACCGGCATGGAGCCCGCCCCGGACACGTCCGAGCAGTTCGCCGCGTACATCAAAGCCGATTATGACAAGTGGGGCAAGGTCGTGCGCGACTCCGGCGCGACGGTTAACTAGCGCGTGCGCGCGGCGCACGCTACAGCCGCGACAAGAGGGTAGCGTGCGCCATGCGCACGATGCCTTGCGCCGCGGCTGAGGCGCGGCCCGCGGTCTGCGCATAACACGTGCGCGAAATCATTTTTCTTCTGGCGCTCGCCAGCGCCAATTCGGGCGTCGCGCTGCGCGTCGTCGAGCCGATGCTGCCGCAGCTCGCGAGCGACTTCGGCGCGAGCGTGTCGGCGACCGCCGTAATCATCACCGCCTACGCGCTCGCCTACGGCGCCGCGCAACTGGTGCACGGGCCCTTGGGCGACCGTTTTGGCAAGCTGCGCGTGGTGACGCTCACGCTCTTCGGCGCCGCGGCGGGCTCGTTCGGCTGCGCGTTCGCGCAGGACATCTCCTCGCTCGCCGCGATGCGCCTCCTTACCGGGTTGTTCGCCTCCACGCCGGTCATACTCGGCATGGCCTACATCGGCGACCGCGTCCCGATCGCCGATCGACAGCCGGTGATCGCGCGCTTCATCATGGGCACGATCACCGGACAGGCGCTGGGGCCGGTCATCGGCGGCGCAGTCACCGATCTGCTCGGATGGCGCGGCACCTTCGTCCTCATTGGCGCGGTGTTCATGATCGTGGCGACGGTGCTCACCGTGCGCACGCGCGCCCAGTGGGGCGAAGACACGGGAGCGAAGTTCCAGGGCAACCCGTTCGCCACGCACCTGCGCCTGCTGGGCGTTCCTCGCGTGCGGGCGGTCCTCTCGGTGGGGCTGATCGAGACGTTTTTCTTCTTCGGCGCCTTTTCGTTCCTCGGCGCCTATTTCAATCTGCGCTTCGGCGTGAGCCTTACGCTCGCCGGTGTGCTGCTCGCGGGTTTCGGCATCGGCGGGCTCCTCTACACGCTGATGGTGAGAAGGCTGCTGATGGAGTACGGGCAGCGCGGCCTCGTGCTTCGCGGCGGGATCGCCTGCTGCGTATTCTTCACGCTGACCGCGCTCGTTCCGGCCTGGCCGGCGATGATGGCCTGCACTATCGGTCTGGGCTTCTCCTTCTACATGCTGCACAACACCCTGCAGACCAAGGCGACCGAAATGGCGCCGCAGGCTCGCGGGACTGCGGTCGCCATGTACTCCTCGGCCTGGGCGCTGGGGCAGGCGATCGGGACGGCCGTGATGGGGCTCGCGGTGGGGCTCGTCGACTATGCGTCGGCGATCATCGCGTTCGGTGCGGGTTATCTCGCTCTGGGTTTGTGGATGAGAAGGAACCTGAACAAGCTCTAGGGGCGCTCCGGGACATGTCAGCCGCGAAGCAAACGTCCCCGGAGTGATGGATTTTTAGCGGTGTGCGTTAAAGTATGAGCGATCGAAAACCCGAAAGGAGGCACATGAACATGGACGCGAATCCGGGGCTTGCATGAGATTCCTCGTCGCTGTGGCGTTGTGCATCGCGCTGCCCGCTCTCGCGCTGGAACCGATCCGGGTCGCGAACAACGTCTACTTCATTCGGGGCGAGACCGCGGTGCCCTCGGCAGCGAACCGCGGCCATACGTCGAACGCCGGCTTCGTCGTTACGAAAGACGGCGTGGTGGTCTTCGACGCCCTGGGCACGCCGGTGCTCGGCAGGGAGCTGATCGAGGCAATCCGCAAAATCACTCCGGCGCCGATCCGGCGCGTCATCGTCAGCCATTACCACGCCGACCATTTCTACGGCCTGCAGCCGTTCAAGGACGCGGGCGCGGAGATCTGGGCGCACCGCGCGGCGCGAGGCTATCTCGATTCCGAGGCCGCCAAACTGCGCCTCGCCGAGCGGCGAGCGTCGCTCGCGCCTTGGGTCGGCGCGGACACGCGCCTGGTGAGCGCCGACCGCTGGCTCGATGGCGAAGCGTCATTCAAGCTCGGCGGCCTCACGTTCCGCGTCTTTCCGGTCGGCCCGGCGCACACGCCCGAGGACCTCGCGATGGTAGTCGAAGAGGAGAACGTGCTGTTCGTCGGCGACCTGATGTTCGCGGGACGCATACCTTTCGTGGGTGAAGCGGACAGCAACGCCTGGATTGCCGCCATCGATCGCATCGTGAAGTTCAATCCGAAAGTCCTGATCGGTGGCCACGGCGACGCCTCGCGCGATGCCGCGGTGGACCTGCGCATGACGCGCGACTATCTCGTTTTCCTGAGAGAGAAAATGGGCGCTGCGGCCGCGGAGCTCGAGGACTTCGACGTTGTCTACAAACGCACGGACTGGTCGCGCTTCGCGCACCTGCCGGTGTTCGATGAGGCGAACCGGAGGAACGCATGGATTACTTACATCCGCATGCAATCCGAATCACTCGATCCGGGAGGATCACCTAAAGGCCGCTAGAAACGTGTCGCGCCCTGTGGTCGCGGCGGATGCGTGCGCCCTGAATCCCGCTATAATTCGAGCCCTTACCCCGTTCGGTCCGGACGAATTTCCATGAACACCCGCGACGCCACGCTTGCCAAGGTCCGTGAACTTGCCCACTTCATCGGCGGCAAGCATGTCTTGGGTGAAAGCAGCCGCTTCGGCGACGTGTTCAACCCCACCAGCGGCGCGCTCGCCGCACGCGTGCCGCTGGCGTCGAAGTCCGAAGTCGAGCGCGCGATCGACAACAGCAGGGAAGCCTTTGCCGGCTGGTCGGAGACTTCGCCGCTGACGCGGGCGCGGGTGATGTTCCGCTACAAGGAGCTGATCGAGCGGCACATGGACGAGCTTGCGCTTCTCATCGCGTCCGAGCACGGCAAGGTGCTCTCGGATGCCAAGGGCTCGATCCAGCGCGGCCTGGAAGTAGTGGAATTCGCCTGTGGCATTCCGCATCTCATGAAAGGCGAGTACTCCGACGGCGTTTCAGCGGGCATGGATTTGTACTCGATGCGCCAGCCGCTCGGCGTGTGCGCCGGGATCACCCCGTTCAATTTCCCGGCGATGGTGCCGATGTGGATGTTTCCGGTCGCGATCGCCTGCGGCAATACTTTCATCCTGAAGCCTTCGGAGAAGGCCCCCTCGTGCCCCTTGCGCCTCGGCGAGTTGATGCTCGAGGCGGGCGCGCCTCCGGGCGTGCTGAATGTGGTGAACGGCGACAAGGAGGCGGTGGATACGCTGCTCACCGATCCGCGCGTCGCGGCGGTGAGCTTCGTCGGCTCGACGCCGATTGCTAAATACGTGTTCGCCACCGGCTCGGTGAACGGCAAGCGGGTGCAGGCGCTGGGCGGAGCGAAGAACCACATGGTAGTGATGCCCGACGCGGATATCGAAGTCGCGGCGGAAGCGTTAATGGGGGCTGCCTACGGATCGGCCGGCGAGCGCTGCATGGCGATCTCCGTAGCCGTTCCGGTGACCGACCGCACGGCCGACCAGCTTATCGAGGCGATGACTCCGAAAATCAGGAAGTTGAAGATCGGGCCTTCTACGGACAATTCATCCGAGATGGGGCCGCTGGTGACGCGCGAGCATCGCGACAAGGTCAAAGGCTATGTAGATCTCGGCGTGAAAGAGGGCGCGAGCCTCGTCGTGGACGGGCGCGATTTCAAGCTGGCCGGGCAGCCCGACGGGTTCTTCCTCGGAGGCAGCCTCTTCGACAAGGTCAGGAAGGACATGCGCATCTACAAGGAGGAGATCTTCGGCCCGGTGCTTTCGGTGGTGCGCGCGAAGAATTTCGACGAGGCGCTCGCGCTGCCGTCCGACCACGAATACGGCAACGGTGTGGCGATCTTCACCCGCAACGGCGATGTCGCGCGCAACTTCGCGCACAAGGTGAACTGCGGCATGGTCGGAATCAACGTGCCGATCCCGGTGCCGCTGTCGTTTCACAGCTTCGGCGGCTGGAAGAATTCAATATTCGGCGACATGAATCAGCACGGACCGGAGGGCGTGCGCTTCTACACCCGCATCAAGACCGTGACCGCGCGCTGGCGCGAGGGCGTGAACCCCGGCGCCAACTTTGGCATGCCGTTGATGAAATGACGAAAATGCGTACGCATTTTCGTTATCCTGGGGAACGGTTTTACCGCGACGAAGGATCTGCTTCTGGCGGAAAAGCAGATTCTTCGCTTCGCTCAGAACGACAGAGCTTGCCTTGATCAATCTCCACGACATCCGTTATCTGCGAATCGGCACGCCCAACCTTGAATCCGCTATCGAGTTCGCGACCAGGATCGTTGGGCTCCAGTTCCTGGGCCGCGAAGGCAAGGCCGCCTACTTCCGCAGCGACAAGGTCTCGGTGCGCGGCGACACGCGCGACCATACGCTGGTGTATTTCGAAGGCGGTCCATCCGACCACACGATCGGCTTCGATTTGAAGAATCGCGACGATTTCGACAAGGCGGGCGCCGAAATCGAGAAAGCCGGCCATCCGGTCCGCCACGGCACGAAGGAAGAGTGCGAGCTGCGCCGCGTCCAGCAGTTCCTCGCCTTCAAGGACCCGACCGGCAACAAGATAGAGATCGCGGTGCGACCGTTCCACAGCGGCGTGCGCTACTTCCCGGCGCGCGACGCCGGAATTACCCATTTCAGCCACATCGGGTTGCGCACCTCGAACGCGCCGCGCGACGAAGCCTTCTGGACGCGATTGCTCAACGCGCGCGTGTCGGACTGGATCGGCGATGCGCCGCTTCTCCGCGTGAACACCATCCACCATACGCTCGCGCTGTTTCCCTCGCCGCACCCCGGCGTGCAGCACATCAACCACCAGGTCGAGGATTTCGACGACGTGATGCGCTCGTACTATTTTCTGCGCGAGAAGGGCGTCAGGATCGTGTTCGGCCCCGGCCGCCACCCGTCATCGTCGGCGTGTTTTCTCTACTTTGAGGGACCCGACAAGATGGTTTACGAATACTCGGTGGGGGTGAAGCACATCATGCCGGAGGAGGAGGCGAGCTATCGCCCGCGGCAGTTCCCGTTCGCGCCCGAGTCGTTCTGCATGTGGGGCTCGCGGCCGGACATTCCGGAGTTCCGCGCGGAAAAGAAAGATGACGGCAAGACGAAGACGCCTCTGAAAACGGTGGCGTGACTGCGGGAATCCATGGAGCAGCAGCAAACAGTCGTGCGCAAGATGGCGCGGGCGCTCGCCCGCGGCGGCTTGGTCAACGCCTTCGGGCATTGCAGCGTCCGGCTTGATGACAAGTCGTTCCTTGTCTGCGCGGCGAAACCGATGGGGACGATCAAGCCCGGTGAGCCGGGAACGGTGGTTTCGACCGAAGGCACGCTGCCCGAAGGAGTGCTCGGCGAAGTCCGCATGCACCAGCAGATCTACAAGCGGCGCAAGGACGCACAGGCAATCTGCCGGTTCATCTCTCCCAACGTGGTTGCGCTTGCCGCGCTTGGCCTTACTCCAAAGGCGCGCCACGGTCAGGGAGCGCACTTCTATCCGCAAGTTCCCTTCTGGCCCGATCCGGCGCTGATCCGGAATGACCCCGCGGCGGTGGGCGTTGCCGAGATCATGGGCAAGGCGCCCGCGGTGGTGGTGAGCGTCAATGGCGCCGTGACGGCGGGGGAGACGCCGGCGCAGGCGGTGACGCTGGCATGGTTTCTGGAGGACGCGGCGCGAGTCGAGCTCGCGGCCCTGAGCGCCGGGCTCGCGGACAAGGCGCCGAGAATGACCGAGGAGCAAGCGAAGAATCGCGCCACCTGGCAGGGCCGCATCGCCGAGCGCATGTGGGACTATCTGACCGCGGGCGATCCGGAATAGAGATTCCATTTTTTTCAACTTACAGCGAGAAGACGTGAACACACAAGCAAGCTTTCAAGTACTCGGCATTTGCGGAAGTCTCAGGCAGAAGTCCCTTAACATGGCCGCGCTCAAGACGGCAGGTGAGCTGATGCCCTCGGGCCTCAAGCTCCGGATTACGAGCATCGCCGATCTTCCTATGTACAACTTCGACGTTCAGGAGAAGGGATTTCCCGTATCCGTAACGAAGCTGCGCGACGAAATTCTCCAGGCGGATGCGCTGCTGTTCGCCTCGCCGGAGAACAACTGGACGGTCGCGGCCTGCCTCAAGAACGCGATCGACTGGATGTCACGTTTCGAACCGCAGCCCTTTCAAAACAAGCCCGCCGCGGTGTTCAGCGCCACCGGGGGACCGGTGGGCGGCGCGAGAGCGCAATACGACCTGCGCCGCATCCTTTCGGGGCTTGGCGTGCAGTGGCTGGCAAGGCCCGAAGTGTTTATCGGCATGGCGCGGACCAAATTCGCGCCCGACGGGAAGCTCACTGACGAGACGACGCGCAAGTTTCTCACCGACCAGATGATCGCGTTCGAGGACTGGATCCGGCGCATGAAGCGTGCATTCGCCTGAGAGGTAGAACGTAGCGTGCGCCGTGCGCACGAAAACTAAGGGCGTGCGCACAGCGCACGCTACGGAGAATGCGATGAGCTATAGATTGCTGAGTTACCAGTCTGGCCGCGAGGCGCGCGCCGGGATTCTCGTGGGGGACATGATCTACGACGCAGCCCGCCTTAGCGGGAAGCCGGCGTGGTCCTCGGTGCTCTGTGCGCTGCAGGAATGGCCGAAGGCGAACCGCGCTTTCGCCGCCGCGGCGAAGCGCATCACTTCGGGCAAGAGCAAAGCGAAGGGCGTGCCGCTCAAGCGCGCAAAACTCCTCGCGCCGGTGCTGTACCCGGGCAATATCTACTGCGCGGGAGCGAACTACACCGACCACATGGCCGAGATGGCGCGGGCGCAGGGCAAGGAGCCGGGCCCGACGATGAAGGATCTGGGCGAGCAGCCCTGGCACTTCGTCAAGACCTCCCGGAGCTCGGTGGTCGGGCCGGACTCGTCAGTCAAGCTGCCCACATACTCGCAGAAGGTGGACTGGGAAGTCGAGCTCGTGGCGGTGATCGGGAAAACGGCGAAAGACGTGCCGGTGGAAAAGGCGCTAGCCTGCGTCGCCGGCTACACCATCGCCAACGATCTTTCCGCGCGTGATGCGATGAAGCGCGACAAGAACCCGGTCGCCTCGCCCTTTCACTACGATTGGGTCAGCCAGAAGTGCTTCGACGGTTCCTGCCCGCTCGGGCCCTGGATCGTCCCGGCGGGCGATTTGCGCGATCCTCACAATCTGGGCATCAGGCTCTGGGTGAACGGCGAGCTGATGCAGGACTCGCACACCAGCAAATTGATCTTCAACACCGCCGAGCAGATCGCGATGCTCTCCTCGCGCGTGACCCTGAGGCCCGGTGACCTGATTCTCACCGGAACCCCGGCCGGAGTGGGTATGGGAAGAGGGCGGTTTCTAAAAGCCGGCGATACGGTCAGGCTGTGGGTCGAAGAAGTCGGCGAATTCAGCCATACGCTGGCCTGAGCCGTCTCGTGGATCAACCCGAACCTAGCGCGCCGCCGCGGCGCTGCGCAGCGGCAGGCTGCGGCGCGAGACCTGGTCGGTGAGCCATTTTACCGAACGCCGGGCGCGTTCGGCGACCACCGCCGGTGGCAGTTGCGTATAGTCGTCGTTGAATACCTCGAAGCTGTAATCGCCGCGATATCCGAGCTGGTCGAGATCGCGCACCAGGCGCGCGACTTTCTCGCTGTGCACGCCTTCGCCGGGAAAGACGCGAAAGTGGCGCGCGGTATTGATGCGCTCTTCGCGCGAGTGGATCTCCTGCCACATGAAGTCGGCGAGCTGCACCAGGAAAATCTTGTCGGAGACGATTTCCTGCAGCCGTTCCACGCCCGTTTCGGTGGCCAGGATGTGGAAGGAATCGATCACCAGCCCGAGGTTGGCGCGGTCGGCCTCGGCGACGATGTCCCAGGCCTGGGTATATTCGTTGACGTGCCGGCCCCAGGACAGCGCCTCGTAGGCGATGCGGATGCCGTAGGGCACCGCCAGCGTCGCGAGCTTGCGCAGGTCGCGCGCCAGCACGCCGGCATCGCCGCTGCCGTGGGCCGAGGTCGAGGAGCAGACCAGGAGCACCTTCGAGCCGAGCGCGTGGCACATCTCGAGCATCGCCTTGGCGATATCGATCTTGTAGGCATGCAGGTGGCCCGACAGGCCTTCGAAGTCGCGCAGCACCTGAAAGCCGGTAACGCGCAGGGTGCTCTTGCGCACGGCGTCGGTAGCGGCGGCCGCGCCCCCAGGGTGGCCGGCGATGTCGCCGGCATTGAGCATGATCTGCGTGAAGCCCGCCTCGCGCACCGCGCGCAATTTCGCCTCGAGCGGCCCCGCAAGGGTGATGGTGTCCATGCCGAAGTGATCGAGATTCATGGTTTCAGATGGCTGACCACCAGCTCAAAAGTCACGCCGCCAAGGTAGACCTGGGTCAGGGCTCCCTTTTCGCTCGGCTGTACCGGACCGCGGTCGATGAACACCACGCCGCGTTCCTTGAGCGCCCGGGTCGCCCCCGGCACGTCGGGCGCGCCGAAACCGATGCGCACCAGCGCCTCGTCCCAGTGGATGTCTTCCGAGCCCGGCGGCGGCTCGATCAACTGCAGGTAGAACTTATGGCAGGGGCTCTCGAGCAGTGTGCCCTTGGGCAGGACGCCGAAAAACTGTCCCTGCGGCAGCACCGAGAAGCCGAACAGGTTGCAGTAGAAGTCCACCCAGTCGCGCGTGCGGTCGCCATAAATGCTTTGCACCACGCCGAAGTAATGCAGGCCGGCGACGGCTGGCGGATTCTTCGGCGCGCCGGGCAGCGGGACGAAGTCGACGTCGTAGATCGAGAAATCCTTGTAGCGTTCGACGAAGTAGAGCAGGCTGTCGCCGACCCCGTGGATGCCCGGGATATTGAGCTCCATCGCCGAGGCGCGCGTCGGCATCTCCCAGGCGCCCAGATCGATCGCGTGTTTCCAGGCATAGGCGGCGTCGCCCACGCGCAGGGCGATCGCCTTCAGCTCCGGCGTGGCCCCGGGCGCGGCCATCCCCGGCAGCGCGTCGGGGTGGGCGTTGACGATCAGGTTCATCGTCCCTTGGCGATAGAGCATCACCTCGCGCGAGCGGTGCCGCGCGACCGGCGCGAAGCCCATGTGCTGCAGCACGGTGCCCAGCGCCTGCGGCTGCGAGGTCGCAAATTCGATGAACTCGATGCCGTCGATGCCCAGGGGATTCGATGGCTCGGGGTTGCGTTCGGCGATCGTCATGCCACAAATGCTACACGAACTGAACGGCGATACCCCCAACCGGGCCGAAATCGGCGCGGATCGTGTCGCCTTTCTTTCATGGGATTGCTGCGGTGCGGCAGGGGCTGTGAATTGGCGAGACGGTCAGGATATACTAACAACCCTGTTAATTTCAACCTTGGCACGATGAAGACGATTGGTGCTGCAGCGCTTCTTGCGCGCAGCCGGACTCGCATGCCGGCGGCCACGGGAACCCGGTTGCCAAAGATGGCCGCGTCCCTGCGAACGGCTGCCATGTGCAAGCCCAAGGCGCCCGAAGCCAATCGCGCCCGGATCATCCAGGCGGCCATGGACGAGTTCGCCTCGCGCGGTTTCAAGGGGGCGAGCATGGACGCCATCGCGGCGCGGACCCACACGACTCGGGCGATGATCAACTACTACTTCGGCAGCAAGGAGAAGATCTACCTGGCTGTGCTCGAGCAGGTCTATTCGGAGATCCGCCACGCCGAAAGCCTCCTCGACCTAGACCACCTCGCGCCGCTTGATGCCGTCCGCCGCATCGTCGAGTTCACCTTCCACTACTACGTGGAGCACGAGGGGTTCGTGCGGCTGGTGGTAGCCGAGAACCAGGCAAAAGGACGCCACTTCAGGAAGTCCAAGGCGATGCGCACCCTGAATCGCCCGATCATCGATACGCTGGCGCGGGTCATCGCGCGCGGGCAGGCGGACGGAGTCTTCCGCGGCAACGTGGATCCCGTGGAAGTCCATATGGCAATCGCCGCGCTGGGCATGTTCAACGTCGCGAACCAATACACCTTCGGCGCGATATTTCAGCGCGACATGGGCGCCAAGGGAGATGTCCGCCGGCGACGCGAAATGGTTACTGAAGTGATTCTCGGCTATTTGAGGAACACCGACGGACCGGGCATGAAGCAGAAGTAAAGGCAAGTTTTCTTAGTGACACATTCTCATAGAAGGAGGACCAGCATGAAATTCAAAATCGACCGTCGTTCAGCGCTCAAGGCAGGCGCTGCTCTTGCCGCTGCGTACGTATTACCTGCGGGAGCGCAAGCCAAGCCCACCATCCGCTTTGCGGCGGTATTTTCCGAAAAGGACATTCGCGCGGACATGATCCGCATGCTCGCCAAGGACATCGAAGGCGACTTCAAGCTGGAGCCGTTCTACGGCGGGACCTTGTTCAAGCAAGGCACGGAACTGGTCGCCTTGCAGCGCGACAACCTGGAGATGGGCAATATCGCAGCGCAGGATATTTCCAAGCAGATCCAGGCGTGGTCGATCCTGACTTCGGCGTATCTCTTCCGCGACGCCAATCACCTGAGCGCCTTCTGGTCGAGCAGTCTGGGCGCGCAGTTCAAGAAGCAGGCCGAGGACGAGATGAAGGTCAAGATCCTGGGGCCGACCTTCTTCGGCACGCGGCAGGTCGGCCTGAAGCCGAAGAAGAAGATCAACACCCCCGCCGACATGGCCGGCATCAAGCTGCGCATGCCCCCCGGCGACGCGTGGCAGCTCCTCGGCCGCTCGCTCGGCGCGAATCCCACGCCGATGGCCTTCGCCGAGACCTACACGGGCCTGCAGACCGGCGCGGTGGACGGCCAGGACAACCCGCTGCCTAACGTCCAGGCCATGAAGTTCTACGAGGTGATGTCCCAGATCGTGCTGACCTCGCACCTTGTCGGCTACGACCTGCTCACGGTGAACATGAAAACCTGGCAAGGCATGTCGCCCGCCAAGCAGAAGGCCTTCCAGGCCTCGGTGGACAAGGCGATCGCCTGGAGCACGGCGGAGCATCTGAAGCGTGAAGCGGAGCTGGCCGAGGGCTTCAAGAAACAGGGGCTGGAAATCTACACCCCGGACGTGAGGGCCTTCCGCGAGTATGCGCAGAAGATATACCTGGGCTCGGACCAGGCGAAGGACTGGCCGAAAGGGATGCTCGAGAAGATCAACGCGCTGAAGTAAAAAGTTTGTAATGCTTGCGTGTCCGCCGGTCGCGCCCGCGACCGGCGGCATGCATGGAGCTTGTTGGTCATTGGGGAGTCAGGGACGACAATGAAGCCGTTCATCCGGAAAGCTGCGCCGTGGCTGCGCCGCCGCGCCGAGAATATCGCCGCCGGCCTGCTCGCAGCCATGTTCGTCGCTTTCATCGTGCAGATCGTTTTCCGGTATTTCTTCAACTTCCCGATCGGCTGGACCTCCGAGCTGAGCGTCATCACCTGGCTGTGGCTGGTGCTCTGGGGTGCCGCCTTCGTCGTGAAAGAAGGCGAGGAGATCCGCTTCGACCTCATCTATGGGGCGGCGGGTCGCCGCACACGGCTCGTCATGGGAATCATCACCGGGGTCTCGATCGTGGCCCTGTACGCGGTCTCGCTCCCGGCAACGTTCGCCTACGTCAGTTTCATGAAAGTCGAACACAGCTCCTATCTCAAGATCCGCATCGACTATCTGTACTCGATCTACGTGATCTTCGCCGTCGCGGTCATTGGCCGTTACCTCTGGATCCTGTCGCACCTGCTGCGCGGCAAAGAGCCCGAAGCCCTCGATTCGAGCACGGCGAGCTCCGGCCTGTGAATCCCACCAGCCCTTTCTCGCTCGCCGTTATGGCGATCGTCGCCTTGAGCCTGCTCGGACTGCCGATCGGGCATGCGATGATCGGCGGATCGGTTCTCTATCTCTTGTTGGCCGGCCTCGATATGGGGACCGCTGCCGAGCAGCTGCTCAACGGCATGTATACGAGCTTCGTGCTGCTCGCGATACCGCTCTTCATCCTGGCCGCCGAATTCATGAATACCGGCAGCATCATGGATCGGCTGCTGCGCTTCTGCAACGCGCTCGTCGGGCGCTTCCGCGGCGGCCTCGCCCAGGTCAACGTTGTGCAAAGCATCATCTTCGCCAGCATGTCGGGCTCCGCCCTCGCGGATGCCGCGGGCTCCGGCAAGCTGATGCAGACGCTGATGACGAAGGACGGCAAATACCCGGCGAGCTTTGCGGCGGCCCTGACGGCCGCGTCTTCGGTCATCGGTCCCATCATCCCGCCCTCGATCCCGCTGGTGCTGTACGCCCTGATCTCCGACACCTCCATCGGCTACCTGTTCCTCGGCGGCGTCATCCCGGGCCTGCTCATCGGCATGGTGCAGATGCTGCTGATCGCGGTCACCGCCCGGAGGCGGAATTTCCCGGTCGAGAAACCCGTCCCGTTGCGCGAGCTGCCGCGCATCACCTGGGAAGCCTTCCCCGCGCTGATGATGCCCGTGATTCTCCTCGGCTGCCTTTACAGCGGGGTGACCACGCCCACGGAAGCCGCTGCCGTCGCCGCCGCGTACGCGCTGCTGGTTTCGGCCTTTCTCTATCGCACCATCGGCTGGCGCGACCTCTACAACTCGCTGCTGACGAGCGCGCGCATCACGATATCGATCGGCATGCTGATCGCCGGCGCGCTGGTCTTCAACTACGTGATTACTGTAGAGAACATCCCCAAGACGCTCGCTGCCATGCTGAAGGCTTATGAGCTCTCGCCGCTCGCCTTCCTCCTGTTCGCGAACCTCGTGCTGCTCGTCCTCGGCTGTTTCCTGGAGGGAACCACGATCCTGCTGATCATCGTCCCGGTGCTCCTGCCCACCGCGCAGGCGTTGGGCATCGATCCGGTGCATTTCGGGGTAGTCGCGGTCGTGAACATCATGATCGGTCTCGTGACCCCACCTTACGGCCTCCTGCTTTTCATGATGGTCAAGATCGCGGAGGTACCGCTCAAGGACTTGGTGCGCGAGGTGATACCATTTCTCGCCGTCATGATCGGCGCACTTGCGCTGATTACCCTCATATCGGATCTCGTGCTCTTTCTGCCGCGGCTCATGGGCTACAAGGGTTGAGACCCACAATCAACCGAGGAATTGAATGACCAAGCCAATTTACGTGCTCAACGGACCCAACCTGAACCGGCTGGGCAAGAGAGAACCGGAGATCTACGGCACGACGACGCTCGCCGAAGTCGAGGCGATGTGCCGCGAAGCCGCCGGCGGCCATCCACTCGAGTTTCGGCAGTCGAATGCCGAACACCAGATCGTCGACTGGATCCATGAAGCGATCGACCGGGGTGCAGGCATTGTCATCAATCCGGCCGGGCTCACCTTCAGATCGATCCCTATCCTTGACGCGCTAAAGATGTTCCCCGGCCCGATCTTCGAGTTGCACATCACCAACGTCCATCGCCGCGAGGCGATCTACCATGACTCGCTGGTTTCCAGGATTGCGACGGCGGTCATCATGGGCCTGGGAGCTGATGGGTATCCGACGGCGGTGGCGGCGATGGTGCGTTTGCTGGGGGCGAGTGCCTCAAGGGCTTCGTGAACTTGAAGATGCTCGACGCCAGTGAGTCAACCACGGCGCGTTCGATCCTCTGCGGCCTTATCGGAGCCGGCATTCAGCAGTCACTGTCGCCGGCGTTGCAGGAGGAGGAGGCCCGGCACCATGGGATTCGCCTGCACTACCAGCTCATCGATCTCGACAACTCGAGCCGCGGGGCCGAGGCTTTGCCCGGGCTTATCGAGGCGGCTCGCATCATGGGCTACGCGGGACTGAACATCACCTATCCGTGCAAGCAGTCGGTGATCCCGCTTCTCGATTCACTCTCGGAGGAGGCGCAAACCATCGGGGCGGTCAACACCGTGGTTCGCGAAGGCGATCGGCTGATCGGGCACAACACCGACGGGTCGGGCTGGAGCTGGGGATTCCGGCGCGCCCTGCCGCGGGCAGATCTCTCTCGCGTCGTTCTGCTCGGCGCGGGCGGAGCGGGTTCGGCCTGCGCCGATGCGGTGCTGCGCCTCGGTGCGGGGCAGCTCGTTATCTTCGACCGGGACGCGCCGCGTGCGGCCGCGCTGGCAAAGCGTTTGAATGAGCGCCTTGAGGGTGGCCGCGCGAGCGCGAGCGCAGACTTGCGTGCGGCCCTAAACGGCGCAAGCGGCCTCATCCATGCGACCCCGACGGGGATGGCGAAGATGCCCGGCATGCCGCTGCCGGAGGAATGGCTTCGCCGCACGATGTGGGTTTCGGACATCGTCTATTTTCCGCTGGAGACGGCCTTATTGAAGGCGGCGCGGCGCATCGGCTGCGAAACCGCCGACGGCGGCCACATGAACGTCGGACAGGCGCTCCGCGGCTTCAAACTCTTCACGGGGCGCGAGCCGGACGCGGCGCGGATGGATGCGCATTTCCGGCGGCTTGTTTCTTGACGGCGGGGCGGCCGATCGGCCTACGGAATTGCTTTGCCGGGCAGCTGGCGGCTATAGTTCTCGATCAATCAACCGAAAGGAACGCGCAAATGTCAAAAGAACTCTGGGACAAGGGACTCGCCGTGCGCAAGGAAGTGCTCGGCGCCGAATACGTTGAGCGCAACCTCAAGGCCGCGGACGATTTCACCATGCCGATGCAGGAACTGGTGACGCAATCCTGCTGGGGCTGGCTGTGGGGGCGACCGCAGCTGCCGCGAAAGATGCGCAGCCTCATCAATCTCGGTCTGCTGTCGGCGCTCAACCGGCCGCATGAGTTCAAGGTTCATGTCAAGGGCGCGCTCACCAACGGCTGCACCCGCGAGGAGATCCGCGAGGTCCTGCTTCAGGTGGCGGTGTACTGCGGGATGCCCGCGGGAGTCGAAGCCTTCAGGCTTGCGCGCGAGGCGATGGCTGAGCAAGAGGCCGGGAAGCGCTCCTGATGCCCTTGATTGCGCTGCGCTTGTCGTTGCCGGAACGTTCTTCGTCGATGGTCATCGTGCTTCTGAGAATACCGGTGGTCCGGTCGAAGAGCGCATGGAATCGTCTGTAACGGAAATTGAATTCCTGGATCCGCCAGGTCCACACCTCCTCATCGCGCGCAGGGTAGTACAGCGTCTCCATGGGTTTGCCGATCAGCCGGCGCACCTCGTCGCGGGACATGCCGGCCCGGACCTTGTCGAGATACTCCTCGCTCAGAACCTGGCGGACTTCGCGCACTGCCTGGTTCGACCCCATCGCGATCATGTAGGTTTGCACGCCGAGGGGACCCAGCGGATATTCCCAGACCTCGGATCCGTCCGGGTTCTTCCAGACCGTGCCCGGCGCGCCGAACCTCGATTGAACCTCCCGCGCCGGCGTGCCGGGCGAAATTGCGGAAAAGTTCGCGCACGCCCCGGCAAGCAGGGCGATTCCGATCAAGGCCAGGATTCGAGGGCGGGGCATAGTCATGTTTTTGGACCGGATAGTGCGGTACGATTCCCGATAACGGGCGAGCGCCTAGGGTAAACACCCGCGTGAGCCCAGTATTCCCAGGCCGAAGGATACAGGGAACAACGACGTGGAATGACTGACATGCAACGCAGGGTCCCTTGTGTGCTGATGCGCGGCGGAACCTCACGCGGGCCGTATTTCCTCGCATCCGACCTTCCGGCCGATCCGCAGCGGCGCGACGCCGTCCTGCTCAACGTCATGGGTTCTCCGCACGCGCTTCAGGTGGACGGGATCGGCGGGTCGAACACGCTCACCAGCAAGGTCGCAATCGTCAGCCGCTCCAAGCAAGACAGCGCCGACGTGGACTATCTGTTCGCGCAGGTGTCGGTGACCGAGGCATTTGTCGACACCAAGCCGAACTGCGGCAACATGCTCGCCGGGGTCGGTCCGTTCGCGATTGAAGCCGGCCTGGTTCGAGCAGGAAATCCGACCACCCTGGTGCGCATTTTCAACGTGAACACGGAAACCTTGGTCGAGGCCATCGTTCAGACTCCGGGAGGCGAAGTCCAATACTCGGGCGACACACGCATCGACGGCGTGACGGACCCGGCGGCGCCGATCAAGCTGACTTTCCTCGACGCGCCCGGGGCGGTGACCGGAAAGCTGCTTCCTACCGGGAACCTGCTCGATCGCATACAGGATGTCGAAACAAGCTGCGTCGACATGGCCATGCCGGTGGTGATCATGGCGGCGGAGGCTTTGGGAAAAACAGGACAGGAAAGTCCGCAGGAACTGGACGCCGACCGCGCCCTCATGGAACGAATCGAATCGATCCGGCTGGAGGCGGGGAGGCGCATGGGCATGGGCGACGTGTCGCGCCTGGTGGTTCCGAAGCCGGTGCTCGTATCGAGACCCAAGCGGGGCGGAGGTATCGCCTCGCGTTATTTCACCCCGCACGCCTGTCACCACACGCACGCGGTGACAGGCGCGCTCGCCCTCGGCACGGCCGCCGTGCTCCCCGGCACGGTGGCGAATCGTTACGTCGAACCCCGCGGGTTTTCGGGTGGAGTGCTGGGCATCGAGCATCCCGCCGGGAGAATCGACGTGGACCTAGTAACCGATTGCTCGGGCGCCGCGCCGGTAGTCGAGCGCGCCTCGTTCGTGCGTACGGCGCGGCGCATTTTCGAGGGGCACGTCTATGTGCCCGCGGCGCTGTTTGACTGAGCCGGCGTCAGACATTCATCGAGGAGGATTCATGGGTCAGACAATTACCTACAAACGGCCGGACGGAAAAAGCGTTTCGGGCTACCTCGCCGAGCCCAAGGCGGGCGCCGGCGCCCCGGGCATGGTGGTGATCCAGGAATGGTGGGGGCTCAACGAGCAGATAAAGGGCGTGGCAGAGAAGCTCGCGGCCGCCGGATACCGTGCCTTGGTGCCCGATCTCTACCGCGGCACGGTCACGGTGGACGCGAAGGAAGCCGAGCACCTGATGACCGGGCTCAATTTCGCCGACGCGGCGGGACAGGACGTGCGCGGCGCTGTCCAGTACCTGAAGGGCAAGAGCGCGAAGGTCGGCGTCACCGGCTTTTGCATGGGCGGCGCGCTGACGATCCTCTCCGCGGTCAATGTGCCCGAAGCGGACGCCGCCGTCTGCTGGTACGGGTATCCGCCGCTTGAGTACGTCGACGCTTCGAAAATCAAGGCGCCGATGCTCGCGCATTTCGCGATCGACGACGTGCCTTTCCCGATCGCCAAGGTCGAGGAGCTGGAGAAGAAGCTGCGCGATGCCAAGGTGCGCTTCGAGGTTCATCGTTACAAGGCGAAGCACGCGTTTGCCAACGAAACCCGCGTCGGCAAGAACGCGCTGCCGTACGCCGAATACAATCCCGACGCAGCCAAGCTCGCTTGGCAGCGGACCATGGAGTTTCTCGCCAAGTTTCTCAAATAGCCGGCGCTCTAGCGGACCGGCTTGGTTCAACTAGAAGGAATTCGATGCCGAAGAATATTGTCGTCTTCTCGGACGGGACCGGTCAGGAAGGGGGCGAAGGGAATAACACCAACGTCTATAAGCTCTTCAACATGATCGACGACCGATCATCTGGGCAGGTGGCGTTCTACGATCCCGGGCTCGGCACCGGATGGCGCAAGCTTACCGGTAATGTCGCCGGCGCCGGGATCTCGACCAATATCCTTCAGTGCTACGAGTTCGTATTCGAACACTTCGAATCCGGCGATCAGATATTCCTGATGGGATTCAGCCGCGGTGCCGCCACCGTACGCAGCTTATCGAGCCTCATACACTACTTCGGCATTCTCCCGAAATCCCGGCCGGAGCTGATCGAGCGGGCCTACAAGATCTACAAGATCGACGACCCGGACGAGCGAAAGACAAAGGCCAAGGAATTCGTCGATCGACACCATAACATGTGGACGCGCATCAAGTTCCTCGGGTGCTACGACACCGTGGCTGCGCTGGGTTCTCCGTTCAGGACCATGAGCGCTCTCCTCAACAGTATTCCGGGACTCGGGCACAAGTTTCACAACTTCACCTTGAGCGAGAGCGTCGAGAATGCCTATCAAGCCCTCGCTATCGACGACGAGCGCAAGACCTTCCACCCGATTCTGTGGGATGCTCGGGCCAAGGACTATCAGAAAATCCGGCAAGTCTGGTTCGCGGGGATGCACACCGATGTCGGCGGCGGCTATGAAGAACAGAACCTGTCGGATATTCCCTTGGAGTGGATGACGCAGAAGGCGGTCGCCCACGGCCTGCTCCTCTATCCGTGCCACAAGGTCGAGATTCGCGAAGACGCCGACGGCGAAATGCACGATTCACGGGGAAGCACGATCACCAAGCTCTACCGCCGCGAGGCGCGCAGCTGGCCTTCCGGTCGCGCCGATAAGCCCGTGGTCCACGAAAGCGTGCTCACACGAAGGAAGAACCGAGCCAACGAAGACAGTCCTCCGTACCGCCCTTGGATCGTCGGCCTCGATCACGAGGTTGAACCGTGGGTGCGGCATTCGCCCTGACCAGAGCCCATCCCGAGGTAAGATTGGTTCCTATCGCTTCCATGGAGGCAGCATGTTCGGGAAGATGACGTCCATCTTGAGCGTTTGGGTCACCCTGACCGGCGCTGCGGCTGCGCAGGGCTGGCCCACCCGAACCATAACGCTCATCATCCCCTTTGCCCCCGGCGGCGGGATCGATGCGAGCGCGCGTATTCAGGCGCAGCACCTGGGCGAGCTGCTCGGGCAGACGATCGTCTCGGAGAACATGGGTGCGGCGGCTGGAATGGTCGGCAGCCAGCGCGTCGCCAGGGCGGTGCCGGACGGCTACACTTTCCTTATCGGCAATACCGGAACGCACGCCTACAACCAGTCCCTCTACAAGAAGCCGCTTTACAACCCCGCAACCGATTTCGCCCCGATAGGGCTCGTTTCGGAATCGCCGAGGATCCTGATCGCACGCAAGGACCTTCCGGTGAAAGACTTGCGAGAATTCGTCGCCTATGCGAGGGCGAACCAGAGCAAGATGCAGTTCGCATCGGCGGGTGTGGGCTCGGGGACGCATCTGCCCTGCGCCTTGCTCAACCGGGCGATCGGGGTGGAGATCACTCACATTCCCTACCGCGGCGCCGGTCCGGCCATGCAGGACCTGATTGCAGGGCGCGTCGACTACATGTGCGACACCATCCAGACGGGGGCGGCGCAGGCCAAGGCGCACACGGTGAGAGGCATTGCCGTGATGTCGATGAAGCGCGTGCCGATCATCGCGGACCTCGCGACGACAGGCGAGCAGGGCCTGCCCGGGGTCGAAGCGAGCGTCTGGAACGCCTTTTTCTTTCCGAAGGGAACACCCGATGCCATCGTGCGCCGGATGAACAAGGCGATGGGCGAGATGCTCGAAAACGCCTCCGTGCGCAAGCGCCTGGAAGATCTGGGCCTCGAGATCGTCCCGCCGGAACGCCGCAGCCCCGAGTACCTTGCGAATTTCCTGTCCGAGGAGCTCGAGCGCTGGGGGAAGATCATCAGGGCGGCCGGTATCAGCGCGGATTGAGGCGCGCCGCTCCGTTGGGCTGTGCGGCGGCCGCCAGTCAGCGGTCGCCGTCCTGGCACCGGGGATCAGTGGTGACGGTGATCTCCACCACGGAGCTGGCCGCGGATTTCTCCCGGCGCGAACGTCACCGAGTGCACGTTCGCGTAAGCCGCGCCGGCGCGGATCGCCCGCACGAGCTCGTCGAACTGCCCGGCATCGATGCCCTGTCCCGCGACGGCGAGCACCTGCGCGGGCGTGATGGTGCCGGTCACGGTGGCTGCCCGGGGACCGAGGCAGAGCGGTGTCAGGGCCGCGACGGCTGCCGGGGCTGGGGTGCCGGCGGTCTGGCAGAGCCAGACCGTGATGCCGCCGACCGTGTGACGCTGGCCGAAGTGGATGTGGGCCTGAGTGACGTCGCTCTCGAGACCCTCGTAGCTCAACTCGTACTGGATCACGGGGTTGTGTTCGTCGATCGTTGCCTTGAACCTCCCGCTTGCTCCGGTAGAGACGGCGCCGCGGAGCGCCGGTGGGACTACGGGGTTTGCCAGCGGATTTCCCGCGATGAAATGAACCTCGTTGTAGCCCGAGAGCCGCGCGGCGAAGTTGCCCTTTTCGCGGTGGTCGTCATCACCAGCGAGGGCCGTTGATATGGAAAAGCCTAGCGACAAGGCGAGGAGCGTCGCCGCGACCGATCGTGTTGGGAGCGTTCTCATGGTGTACCCCTGCAAAGATGGTGTTGGAAGGTCTCCGATCGTGGACCGGACGGCAGCGGCGCCCGCAGCAAAGACGAACGTCTGCTGTGCGGCGAACACTCCGGGGCGGTTGGCTATTCCCGCGACTTTCGATGTCTCGCACCGCGCGGAGTCGCTCGGCGGCGGGTACGGGTTGGTCACGCACTTGGAAATCCCCGGCTAACCGGGTAGATTGTGGCGTGCGCGCCTTTGCGTAACGCATCGACAATCGAGAATAGGAGACGACTTCATGGATTTGGGTCTCAAGGGAAAGAATGCGGCGATCACCGGGTCGAGCCAAGGCATCGGTTATGCCATCGCGACGGCGCTCGCCAAGGAGGGCTGCAATGTCGCGCTGTCGGCCCGCGGGCAGGAAGGCCTCTCCGCGGCGGTCAAGGACATGCAGGCGCTCGGCGTCAAGGCCGTCGGAATCATCGCCGATTTCTCCACAGAAGCCGGTTGTCAAAACTTCGCAAAGCAGGCTGCCGAGCAGCTCGGCGGCATGGATATCCTGGTCAACAATGTCGGCGGAATGATCCCAGGGACGCTCGACAGCCTGACTCCCGAGCAGTGGGACAAGGCCTTGAGCGTGAACCTGATGTCGTACGTCTACACGACGAAGCACGCCGTGCCGTACCTCAAGAAAGCCCGCGGCGCACGCATCCTCAACGTTTCGGGCGTCACCGGCAGGCAGTTGTTGCCGGGTGCTTTGACGACGACGCTACCCAATACCGCGATCATCGGCTTCTCCAAGCTCATGGCGGCCGACCTCGCCGCCGCGGGCGTTACGGTCAACAACATCTGCCCGGGCTTCACCAACGTCAAGTCATGGGGCCCCCGGGCGGAAGCGATGGCGAAGGTGCGCGGGACCACCGCCGATCAGGTGCGCGCCGGAATCGCCGGGCAGACCTTGCTCGGACGCTGGGCCGAGCCCGAAGAGATCGGCAGTGTCGCCGCCTTTCTCGTCTCTGCGAAGAACAGCTACATGACCGGGACCACTGTCGAGGTGTGCGGCGGCCTCTTGCGCTATATCTGAGCCTGCCGCCGAAGCGCGTTCAGGGTGGGTGAATTCGGCATAGGGCAGCCGGTCGCGCGCTTCGAGGATCCGCGCCTCCTGCGGGGCGAAGGGCGCTTCGTGCACGACCTGAATCTCCCGGGGCAGCTCCACGCGGTGCTGGTGCGCTCGCCGCACGCGCACGCGCGCATCGCCTCGATCGACACCAGGGCCGCGGCCGCTGCTGCCGGCGTCGTCGCGGTGTTCACCGGAGAGGACTATGCGCGCGAGGGCTTCGGGGGACCCTCGCCGACCTTGAAGCGCACGCGTCCCGACGGCTCGCCCATGTTCTGGCGCGCGCATCCCGTTCTTGTCCGCGAGCGAGTGCGCCATGTCGGCGATCCGGTCGCGATGGTGGTCGCGGAGACGCTCGGAGAGGCGAAGGACGCGGCCGAGCTGGTCGAGGTCGAGTACGAGGCGCTCCCTTCGGTGACTTCCGTAGAGGAAGCGGCGAAGCCGGGCGCGGCCGCAGTCTGGGACGAATGCCCGGACAACGTCTCGAACGTGTTCGAGCTGGGGAACCGCTCCGCGACCGAGGCCGCGTTCGCGGGCGCCGCGCACGTGGTGAATCGCCGCTATGTCATCACCCGCGTGCACGCCCAGTACATGGAGGCGCGCGGGGCGGTGGCGGTCTGGGAGGCGGCCGAGGACAAGTACACGCTGTATACGGACGTCCAGTATCCGCACCGCATGCGCTCGATCCTCGCGGGAACCTTCCGCATCCCCGAGACGAAGCTCCGTATCGTCGCCGGGGACATCGGCGGTGCGTTCGGCGCGAAGGGGCCGCAGTACCCCGAACACCGCCTCGTCCTCTGGGCGGCGAAGAAGCTGCGCCGTCCGGTGAAGTGGGTGTGCGAGCGGAGCGAAGCGCTGCTCGCGGACGAGCACGCGCGCGATAACGTGAGCGAGATCGAGCTCGCGCTGGATACCGGCGGCAAGTTCCTCGCCTTGCGCGTCCACACGCTCGCGGGCCTGGGGGCGTACGTGCAGTCGGACCGCAATCTCATCGCGACTTTCCAGAGCGTGAGTGCGGTGGTCGGCGTGTACGCGATCGCCGCCGCGCACGTGCGCATCACGGGCGTTATGACCAACACCAATTCGACCGCGCCCTACCGCGGGGCCGGTAGGCCCGAGGCGAGCTACCTGATCGAGCGTGTGATCGACGACGCCGCGCGCGAGCTCAAGCTCGACCGTATCGAGCTGAGAAGGAAGAACCTGATCCCGCCGGGCGCGATGCCGTGGAAGACCCCGCTCGCGTTTACCTACGACTGCGGCGAGTTCGCGATGGGGATGGACAAGGCGCTCGAGCTGGCAGACTACGCCGGCTTCGCCAAGCGGCGCGAGGAATCGAAGCAGCGCGGCAAACTGCGCGGCATCGGCGTGATCAATGCGATCGAGCGCGCTTCTTCACCGGGACTGGAATACGCGGAGATCCGTTTCCACCCGGGCGGCTCGGCGACGCTCGCGATGGGGAGCAAGAACCAGGGGCAGGGGCACGAGACGAGCTTCCGCCAGATCGTAAACGACCGGCTCGGGCTCGATCCAAAGGATGTTGCCTACGTGGACGGCGACACCGAGAAAGTCGCGTTCGGCGTCGGCACCATGGGCTCGCGCTCGATGGCGATCGCGGGGACGGCGCTCGTCATCGCGTCCGACAAGATCATCGCCAAAGGGAAGCGGATCGCGGCGCACCTGATGGAAGCCGCCGAGCCCGACGTCGAGTTCGGCGCCGGCAAGTTCAAGGTCGCCGGCACCGACCGCTCGGTCACGTTGAAGGAAGTCGTCAAGGCCGCCTACGACCCGGCGAAGCTGCCGAAGGGCCTGGAGCCGGGCTTGAACGAGAGCGGGATGTTTTCGCCCGAGAACCACACCTTCCCGAACGGCTGCCACGTGTGTGAAGTCGAGATCGACCCGGACACGGGCGTCGTCGACGTCGTTCGTTATGCGGTCGTCGACGACGTCGGCACCGTCATCAACCCGCTCACATTGAAAGGCCAGATCCACGGCGGCGTCGTGCAGGGCCTGTCGCAGATCCTGTTCGAGCGCATCGAGTACGACCCGGAGTCGGGGCAATTGCTGACCGGATCGTTCATGGACTACTGCATGCCGCGCGCGGACGACGTGTGCTCGATGGAAGTCGGCAGCAATCCCGTTCCAACGAAGTTGAATCCGTTAGGAGTGAAGGGGGCGGGGGAGGCCGGCACCGTCGGCGCCTTGCCGGCGGTGATGAACGCCATCATGGACGCCCTGGCGCCGCTCGGCGTGAAGGAGTTCGACATGCCGGCGACGGGGGATCGGGTGTGGCGGGCGATACAGGCGGCGCGCGGTTAGAGAGGCTCTACAACCGGCGGACAAATTCAGCCGGCGTCTGGATCGGGTGTTTCCCGCGCAACTCGAGCAGGTCGCGATCTCCGCTTACGAGCACATCAGCACCGGAGGCGATGAGTGTTGCGAGGATCGGTGCGTCCTGGGGGTCGCGTGGGATCTCGACCGGGGTCGAGCGCAAATCGACGACTTCGGCCCGGATGTAGAGCTGGCGTATGAACTGCTCGATCCGCTGCTCGTCCCATTTCAACTTGCTGCGGATCTTCGGATAGCCGAGCACGCGGCCGATTTCCGCCAGTTGCTCGATTGACGTCGCGACATCGAAGCGGGCCTCGAACCACGCGGCCAGAATGCGGCCCGGCGTGCCTTCGGGAGCCATCAGGCCCGAGAGCAGCACGTTCGTATCGAGAACAACCTTCACTTCTTGCGGCGGCGGGCGCGCGCTTCCTTCACAGCCTCATCAACCAGCGCTTCAACCTGCTTTTCGGGAACGTCGGCGAAGGCCCGGGCGAGTTCTTCCCGCATCCGGTCGAACTCCTCATCCAGCTTGCGGATGCGCTCGAACAGGGCGATGTCTACGAGAGCGGCCACTGGCTTGCCGGCCTTGGTGATGATCACTTTTCCCTTGCGGTATTGAACTTCATTGAGCAAATCGCCCAGGTTCTGGCGGACCGTCATGGCGGGAGCTTCGCGGATCATGGTCATCACCTCAATTGATATGATTGAGGTAATTATAGTTATTGATAGCGTTCGGACGCAAGCTTGGGATCGATCCGGACACGGGCGTCCTCGACGTCGTTGGGTATGCGGTGGTGGACGACCCCGACACCGTCATCAACCGCGGATCGAGTGTGGCTATATATGGCCGTCGCCGGGCGGAGCCCCGGCGTACGCCGCGGGCAGGCTGTCAGTCGACCTTTATCCCCGCCTTTTTCACCACTGGAGCGATCTTGTCCGAGAAGCTGCGCAGGAACGCCGACGCGGCCGCCGGCGTGGAGGTGTCGAATGCCTCCAATCCGATCTTGCCGAGTCTCTCCTCGACGTAGGCCTTGTCGCGAACGACCTTGCTGAGTTCGGCGTGCAGGCGCTCGATCACCGGCCTCGGCATCCCGGCGGGGGCGAACATCCCGTACCAGGACTCGTACTCCACGCCGTTGACCGCGCGTTCCATCAGAGTCGGAATCTCGGGAAACGCAGGCATGCGTTTCGCCGAGGAGACCGCAAGCGCCCGGAACTTTCCCGACCTCACGTGCGGCGCAAAAGACGAAGGCAGGCCCATCGCGGCCTGCAGCGTTCCGCCGAGCAGCGCCGTGACGGTATCGCCGGAGCCCTTGTACGGGACGTGCAGCATGGCGAGGCCGTTTGCCTGCGCGAACATTTCCATGACGACGTGATGCGGACTGCCCGAGCCGGAGCTCCCGTACGCGATACTGCCCGGCTTGGCGCGCGCGAGATGCACGAACTCTTCCACCGTCTGCGCCGGCACCGACGGGTGCACGCACAGGATGAACACTCCCTTCGCAAGGGTCCCGAACAGCTCGAGGTCGCGCATGAGGTCGTAGGTCAGCTTGCTGTAGGTCAGCCTCGACAAGACGAGCGCTTCGGTGGCGATGAGGAGCGTATAGCCGTCGGGCGCAGCCCGGGCCGCGGCGGCCGCGCCGACATTGCTGTTGGCGCCCGGCAAGTTCTCGATGTACAGCGTGGCGCCCATGTTCTGCGACATCTTTTCGGTCGCGAATCGCGCGACCACATCCAGCCCGCTACCGGCCGCGACCGGCACGATGACCTTTATGGGTCTGGCGGGATAGCTTTGCGCCGCCGCCAGCCCGACGAAGGCGATGGACAGTGCAACGGCCGACAGGATCGAAGCAAGCAACCGGGTTCGCATGTTGTCCTCCCTCACTTTTCCTGCGAATGGGCAGTGTAGGGCGGAAGCGATACGAAAATCAAACTCGCCACCGAACGCTGCCGCCGGGGAAGCAGCCCAAGGGCCTGGAGCCGGGCTTGAACGAGAGCGGGATGTTTTCGCCAGAGAACCACACCTTCCCGAACGGCTGCCACGTGTGCGAAATCGAGATTGAACCGGACACGGGCGTGGTCGACGTCGTGCGTTATGCGGTCGTCGAAGACGTCGGCACCGTCATCAACCCGCCTCACCCTGAAAGGCCAGATCCACGGCGGCGTCGTGCAGGGCTTGTCGCAGGTGCTGCTCGAGCGCATCGAGCACGAAGAGATGTGCGTGGTTCCAGACAGCTTCAAGCATCGGATTGCGGCGCGCCGGCGGGCTCTTCAGACTTCGTGGCCGAATTTATTCGCCTTCTCGCGGAAAGGTCTAAGGGGCGCGCACTGGCGCCATGGTCCGAGAGCGGGCCGCGGCGACTTTTTCAAGGAATGGCGCAAACGTGTGGTTGACATCGGCGCGCCCGGCATCCGGTCCAAAGCTCGATACGGTGTAGGTCTTAAAGCCCTCAACGCGAAGCCTCACGACCCTTGCGTTCGCGATGGCGAGGAACTCCTCGAACCGTATTTCGAAGCGCCGAGAGCTCGACCCACCGAATTGCATGCCCGTGCTGGCGAGCTTCAAGTTTTCGACGATCCTGCCGTCGGCATTGAAGGAGGCCATCTGGATGGATTGAGTAACGAGCGCCACTTCAACGGTGATGAAGATCTTTTCGGGGAACTTCTCGTACCACTCGAAGCCGACCATATGGATCGGTTCGATCAGGCTGCTCCTAGCGTCGACGGGGGGTTGCCGGATGATCGTCTTGCCATCGACCGGATCGATAAGTACCACTGCTGAGGGCGTGGCGCACGCCCAGAGCAGCGAGGCAAGAACAAGGAGCAGCAGGCGCTTCACCTTCTCTCCTGAATTTGCTTTACCACTAAACTCGCTCCGATCGCCCCCGCCGGGGGTGCACAGGGGGGCGAAATTAACATAAGACAGATCGTGCGTGGTTCCAGACAGCTTTAAGCACCGGATTGCGGCGCGCCGGCGGGCCCTTCAGACTTCGCGGCCGAATTGATTCGCCTATCCCTTATCCCGCTCCGTTCGACCGACCCAACTAGGGCTCGCCGCGTCCGCCGACTGGCGACGCACCGTGCGCCGGATTTAGCCGGTTCGCCAGGTCTTCCATTTCCTCCAACGCCGACACGATCCGCTCCAGCGGCAGCTCCGACCAGCGCCGGAGTTGCTCGCGGCGTGCGCCTTGCCAGGTCGTCAGGCTCCAATCGATCGCCGCATCGTGCAGCTCATCTTCCGCCATGGTCTTCCAGAGTTAGTTTGAACCCACAGGTTCCAGTCGGAACACTCGCGCGAGCTTCGAAGCGGTGGAGATGTCGCTTCGGCGCAGTGCATCTCGCACATCATCCAGGCGACATGCGTCTTCGACGGTCAAGTAGGGCGACCATCCCGTCTTGTCTTCGACAAGCTCTACGTTGACTTCGGCAACGTACCTGCCCTCGTGGATGTATTTGGTTCTCTTTCGAGTGCTCATTACCGCCTCTCGGTAAAATTGTCTTTCCATCGCGCCGGATTGGGGCGATATGCGGTCACGAGGACCGCCGGCGATGTGAATCCTTTCGGAATCCCCCACACGACGTGTACCGGTCGATTGGTGCCGTCAAATTGTAGCACCAGCAATGCGGGTCCCTTCGGAAACGCGGGATAATCCTCGATGACGGTAGCGGTTTGGATCCCGCTCAGCAGATCGCGGATCGGAATATCGTCCTCCGACAGCTCGTCGTATCCGTGCTCAGAAATCCGAACATCGCCAGCGGCGACGAGCTGCTTCACCGCCTTGAGCGTCTCGCTCATTCAAGTCACGCGGTGGTTGCGACCGTGCTCTTCGCCGCGCTCGCTCCCGCAATCTTTCCGAACACCGCGCCGTTGGTCAGCCCGGTGCCGCCAGGGTAGTTGAAGTAGAAGATCCCGCCGACCAGTTCGCCCGCCGCGTATAGCCCAGGGATCGGCTCGCCGTCCGTGGAGATGACTTGCGCGTCGGTGTTGATGCGCAATCCGCCAAAGCTGAAGGTGATGCCGCAGGTGACGGCGTAGGCTTCGAACGGCGGGGTGTCGAGGGTGTTGGCCCAGTTCGACTTGTTGATCGCGAGGCCCTCGGTGCGGCGGCCGTCCTTGATGTTTGGGTTGAAGGGGATGTCGGTTCTCACCGCTGCGTTGTAGGCCTTGATCTCTTTCAACGCGGCGTCGGCGTTGACGTCGTCGAGTTTCTTCACCAGTTCTTCGAGGGTGTTCGCCGTGACCTTGGTGACTTGCTTGATGCGGTACTCGTCGCGCAGTTGTCCCTTCACCTTGGCGTCGAACACCTGCCAGGCGAACTGCCCCGGCTGGTTGAGGATGACGCGGCCGTACTTGGCATAGGTGTAGTTCCGGAAATCCGCGCCTTCGTCGACGAAGCGCTTGCCCTCGGCGTTGATGTAGATCCCCCAGGGATACGAATGTTTCTGGAACTGGTCGCCGACCGCGAGATCGCCGAACTCGGGGGCGTTGCGCTCCCACGCCACGGCGTGGCAGCCCGACCAGTTGCCCACCGGCGCGGCGCCGATGTCGAGCGCCATGCGGATCGCGTCGCCGGTGTTAAAGCGCGTGCCGCGCACTTTGGCGAGCTCCCAGCCCGGCCCGAGGTAGCGCGCGCGCATTTCGGTGTTCGCCTGGAAGCCGCCGGCGGCAAGGACTACCGCCTTGGCTTTCACTTCGGTGGTCTTGCCGTTGTGCCTGACTGTCACGCCGTGGACGCCTGCGTCGTCCGCGATCAGCTCGGTCGCGCGCGCCTGGTACCAGATCTCGACCCCGTTCTTCTTCGCGCTCGCCGTGAGCGAATCGACCAGTCCCGGCCCGCCGCCGACCGCCTCGAGCGTCAAGCCGCCCCAGAACTTGAACCGGCCCTCGATCTTGAACGCCTGCCGTCCCCAGGCCGCGGTGAAGCGCAGGCCCTTCCCCCTCATCCATAGTGCGGTGGGAAAACTCTGTTTGACCAGGATCTCGGTCAAGTCCGGGTCGCACCGGTACTCGGTGACCCGGGCCATGTCGTCGAGGAACTGGTCGGCTGTATACGTACCGAAATCCGTGCGCTCCAGTTCTTCCTTCGACAGCTCGATCAGTTGCGCGAGGTCCTCGGCGCCGTTGTAGACGATGCGCAGGAGCCCCGCAGTGAAGCGCGAATTGCCGCCCGATTCGTCCTCCGGCGCGCGCTCCAGCACCAGCACCCGCTTCGCGGTTTCCCGCGCCGCCAGCGCGGCGCACAGCGCGGCGTTGCCGCCACCGACAACGATCACATCCCAGTCCGCCATCAGGCTGCTGCGCGAGCCGAGGTTCCGGCCTTTCCGAGGAGCTCGCGCAGCACGAACGGCAGGATTCCGCCGTGCTGGTAGTAGTCTACCTCGATCGGCGTGTCGATGCGAAGCAACAGCGGCACTTCCTTGACGCTGCCATCCGCACTCCGGATCACCAGCGTCGCGTCCTGCTGCGGCTTCAACTCTCCCTCGACGCCGCGGATGTCTATGGTTTCGTCGCCCTTGATGCCGAGCGACGCCACCGTATCGCTGCCCTTGAACTGGAGGGGCAGCACGCCCATTCCCACAAGGTTGGAACGGTGGATGCGCTCGAAACTCTTTACGATCACGGCGCGCACGCCGAGGAGCAGCGTGCCTTTTGCCGCCCAGTCGCGCGAGCTGCCGGTGCCGTATTCCTCGCCGCCGAACACCACGGTGGGCACGCCATCGGCGATGTACTTCATCGCGGCCTCGTAGATCGGCATCTGCTCGCCCGAAGGTTGGTGAAAGGTGATGCCGCCTTCCAGGCGCGAGCCGTCCGGCTTCACGGGGATCATCAGGTTCTTGATGCGCACATTGCCGAAAGTCCCGCGCATCATGATTTCATGGTTGCCGCGGCGCGCGCCGAAGCTGTTGAAGTCGGACACCGCGACGTCGTGTTCGAGAAGGTACGTTCCGGCGGGCGAAGTAGGCTTGATCGAGCCCGCCGGGCTGATGTGGTCGGTGGTGAGCGAGTCGCCGAAAATCCCGAGGACGCGCGCACCGCGGATCGCGCCGCTCGAACGCGGCTGCATCGAGAAATCCTTGAAGAACGGCGGCTCGGCGATATAGGTCGATTTCGGCCAGTTGTACGCCTGCCCGGTCGCCGCAGGCACGCTGTTCCACATCGGGTTGGCGTCGGCCAGGTTGCTGTAGAGCCTCCGGAAGGTCTTCGGGTCCATCGCGTACTTCATGCAGTCCTGGATTTCCTGCGCCGAGGGCCAGATGTCGCCGATCCACACGTCTTCGCCTTTCTTCCCCTTGCCGATCGGCTCGGTCATGAGATCCTTGAGCACGGTGCCGGCGAGGGCGTAGGCGACCACCAGCGGCGGCGAGGCGAGGAAGTTCGCGCGCAGGCTCGCGTGAATGCGCGCCTCGAAATTGCGGTTGCCAGAGAGCACCGCGGCGCACACCAGATCGTTCTGGGCGATCGTTTCCTCGAAGGTCGGCCGGAGCGGCCCGGAGTTGCCGATGCAGGTGGTGCAGCCGTAGGCGGCGAGGTTGAAGCCGAGCTTCTCGAGGTAGGGCGTCAGCCCCGCCCTTTTCAGGTATTCGGTCACCACGCGGGAGCCCGGCGCGAGCGAAGTCTTGACGTGCGGCTTGACGGTGAGGCCGCGCTCGACCGCCTTCTTGGCGAGCAGCCCCGCGGCGAGCAGCACGCCGGGGTTCGAAGTATTGGTGCACGAAGTGATCGCGGCGATCATCACATCGCCCGGGCCGATCTCGATGCCGTCGCGGGTCTTGATGCGTTTCCTGAGGTCCTCCGGCTTCTTGGAGAAGCCGTTCTCGGCGGCCGACTTGGAGAAGAGCTCGGTGAATTTCGATTTCACTTTCCCGATTTCGATCCGGTCCTGCGGGCGCTTGGGTCCGGCAAGCGAAGGCGCCACCGTGACGAGGTCGAGCTCGACCACTTGGCTATAGTCGATCTCGCCTTTTTTCACGGTGCCGTACATGCCCTGCGCTTTGTAGTAGGAACCGAGCGCATCGATCTCCTCCTTCGTGCGGCCGGTACCTTCGAAGTAGGCGAGGGTCGCGTCATCGACCGGGAAGAAGCCCATGGTCGCGCCGTAGTCGGGGGCCATGTTGGCGATGGTCGCGCGGTCGGGCACGGTGAGGCTGGCGGCGCCCTCGCCGAAGAACTCGACGAACTTGTTGACCACATTGGTCTTGCGCATCAGCTCGGTGACCGTGAGCACGAGATCCGTGGCGGTGACGCCGCCGCGCAGCCTGCCTTTCAGGTGCACGCCGACTACGTCGGGGGTGAGGATGTAGGTCGGCTGGCCGAGCATGCCGGCTTCGGCCTCGATGCCGCCCACGCCCCAGGCGACCGCGCCGATGGCGTTGACCATGGGTGTGTGGCTGTCGGTGCCGACCAGGGTGTCGGGGTAATAGATTCCGTCCTTGTGGTGCACGCCGCGCGCCAGGTATTCGAGATTCACCTGATGCACGATGCCGATACCGGGTGGAATCACCCTGAACGTATCGAAGGCCTGCATCGCCCACTTCATGAAGGTGTAGCGTTCCTGGTTGCGCTTGAACTCGAGCTTCATGTTGAGATCGAGCGCGTTCTTGACCCCGTAGTGGTCGATCTGGATGGAGTGGTCCACCACCAGGTCGACCGGCACGAGCGGCTCCACGACCTTGGGGTCTTTGCCGAGCCGCTGCGCCACGCTTCTCATCGCGGCGAGATCGGCGAGCGCCGGGATGCCGGTGAGGTCCTGCAGCAGGATCCTCGCCAGCACGAACGGGATTTCCTCGGTGCGCGGCGCGTTGGGCTTCCAGTTGGCGAGCTGGCGCACGTGCGTCTCGGTAACTTTCTTGCCGTCGCAATTGCGCAGCACCGATTCCAGCACGATGCGCAGCGACACCGGCAGGCGCGAAGTGTTAACCCCCAGGGTTCTTCCCAGCGTGGGTAGCGAATAGAATTTTCCGCTTTTCCCGGAAGCCATCTTGAATTCCTGCAGCGTGTTGAAGAGGCTGTGTGACACGACGATCTCCTGCGGGTTGTTGTCATTCCCGCGCAAGCGGGAATCCAGGTGTCGACGACGTTCTGGATGCCCGCTTTCGCGGGCATGACGTCACGTTGATCTAGACCACGAACATATCCACGAATTCGTTGACCGGCGTCGCCTCCAGGCGCTTCTGATCGAGGCACAGCTCCATGATGGCCTCGCGCTTTTCCTTGGGAAAGCGGCGATCGAGGTTCCTGCGGAATTTCGCTTCGAGCAAGGGAATGCCTTCGTTGCGGCGGCGACGGTGACCGATGGGATATTCTACCGCCACCTTGCGGGTTCGGGTTCCGTCCTTGAAAAAAATCTGCAGCTGGTTCGCGATCGAGCGCTTTTTCGGATCGAGATAGTCGCGTGAATACTGTTTGCTTTCGATGCACGTCATCTTGGCGCGCAGCGCATCGACGCGCGGGTCCAGCGCGACGTCGTCCTCGTAGTCGGCGGCCGTCAGATTGCCTTTTATGAGGCCGACGGCGGTCATGTACTGGATGCAGTGGTCGCGGTCGGCCGGGTTGTTCAGAGGGCCTTTTTTATCGATGATGCGGATCGCCGACTCGTGCGTGAGAATCTCAATCTTTTTGACTTCGGAGAGCCGGTCCTTCACCTCCGGGTGCAGCAGGAGCGCCGCCTCGACCGCGGTTTGGGCATGGAATTCTGCTGGAAACGAAATCTTGAAGAGCACGTTTTCCATCACGTAGGAGCCGTAGCGCCGCGCGAAGCGGAACGGTTTTCCGCGGAAGAGCACGTCGTAGAAACCCCAGGTTTTCGCGGTGAGCACGGAGGGATAGCCCATCTCGCCGGTTTTCGCGATGAGCGCGAGGCGCACCGCGCGCGAGGCCGCATCGCCCGCCGCCCAGGACTTGCGCGAGCCGGTGTTTGGAGCGTGGCGGTAGGTCCTCAGGCTCTGGCCGTCGACCCAGGCGTGCGAGACCGCGTTGATGATTCCTTCGCGCGAGAGCCCAAGCATGTGTGCCACGACTGCGGTAGAGGCGACCTTGACGAGGACCACGTGATCGAGGCCGACGCGGTTGAAGCTGTTTTCGAGCGCGATCACGCCCTGGATCTCGTGGGCCTTGATCATTGCAGTGAGCACGTCGCGGATCGCAAGCGGCTTGCCGTTGCGCGAGAGCCAATCGGCTACCGCGAGAATCGCGCCGAGGTTGTCCGAGGGATGCCCCCATTCGGCGGCGAGCCAGGTGTCGTTGAAATCGAGCCAGCGGATCAGGGCGCCGATGTTGAAGGCTGCTTGCACCGGGTCGAGCTCGAAGCGCGTGCCGGGGACCCGCGCGCCGTGAGTGACGACCGTGCCGGGTACGAGCGGTCCCAGAAGCTTGGTGCAGGCGGGATACTCCAGCGCCTCCAGGCCGCAGCCCAGCGTATCCATGAGGCAAAGCCGCGCGGTGTTGTAGGCCTCCGCGCTCTTGATCTCGTACTTGCCGACATAGTCGGCGATGTCGACAAGGACCTTGTCCGGTTTGGGCCGGACATTGGAAACCTGCGCCGACATCAACTACTCTTTTTTCTCGGGTTCTTCGCCCCGCTCGCCCGACGTCGGAGGGCTTTGCTCGCCCGTCGCCGGAATGTTCAGTGTGCCCGTCGGCTGAGGCGGACTCGGCGCCCGAACCCCTTGCTGGGGCGAGAGCGGAAGGCGCAGGCAGCGATAGGTGGCGCCCGCCCGTCTCAGCGTCATCGATGCCGTCCTGGATTTCGTCACCCCTTCGGGGCGGATAGTGAATGCCTCTCCCTGCTTCGGCGTGATCCTCCACCAGCCGTCCGCGTCCGCGGTGACCTCGGAAAGCCCGTACACCTCCCTCACGAATCCGTCTACGTCCAGCGAGAAGGTCGCCCTGCTCGAATCCTTGGCTATGCTCCCTTCAACGTAGAGGATCGGCGGTTTGTTGCCGTATTGGACGCCCGGCTGCCGACATTCCCAGGTTCCGACCATGTTGTCGGTGGGTTGGGCGACGGCGGTCGCGGCGAACAGGAACGTGGCGAACAAAATCGCGGCGAGCGTGGCGTGGGTCGCTATTCTCATGGCGGTCTCCTTGTGGGCAGGCGATCTACCCACGTTCCTTCAATGATACCCACTTACGATTTTCAGGGCCGGTGTAGTTGGCGCCCGGGCGGATGATCTTGCCGTCGATCCTCTGCTCGATGATATGCGCGGACCAACCCGAGGTCCGCGAGATCACGAAAATCGGCGTGAACATCGCGGTGGGCACGCCCATCATGTGATAGGAAACGGCGCTGTACCAATCGAGGTTCGCGAACATCTTTTTTTCGCGCCACATCACCTGCTCGATCCGCTCTGCGATATCGAAGAGCTTCATGTCGTTTCGGGTCTTCGAGAGCCGATGGGCCACGTCCATGATCACCTTGTTGCGCGGATCGCCCGTGGTATAGACCGGATGGCCGAACCCGATCACGATTTCCTTGTTGCGCAGGCGACGCAGGATATCGGCCTCCGCTTCGTCGGGATTCTGGTAGCGCGACTGGACTTCGAACGCAACCTCGTTCGCGCCGCCGTGCTTGGGCCCGCGCAGCGCGCCTATCCCTCCGCAGATTGCCGAGTAGATGTCCGAGCCCGTCCCGGCAACGACCCTGCAGGTGAAGGTCGAGGCGTTGAATTCGTGCTCGGCGTAAAGGATGAGCGAGGTGTGCATCGCGCGCACCCATTCGCTGGACGGGCGCTTGCCGTGCAGCAGGTGCAGGAAATGTCCGCCGATCGAGTCGTCGTCGGTCTCGACTTCGATTCGCCGTCCGCTGCGACTGAAGTGATGCCAGTAAACCAGCATTGAGCCGAGCGAAGCCATCAGCCGGTCGGCGATATCGCGCGCGCCGGGGATGCCGTGATCCTCCTTTTCGGGTTCGACCGCGCCGAGCACCGACACGCCGGTGCGCATCACGTCCATCGGGTGCGCCGAAGCCGGCAGGGCCTCGAGCGCCGTCTTCAACGCCGAGGGTAATCCGCGCAATCGCTGGAGTTTTGCCTTGTAGGCGGAGAGTTCAGCGCGATTGGGCAGCCTCTCATGCACGAGGAGATAGGCCACCTCCTCGAATTCGGCCTCGTCGGCAAAATCGAGAATGTCGTAGCCGCGGTAATGAAGGTCGTTGCCGCTGCGGCCGACCGTGCATAGTGCCGTGTTCCCCGCCGGGACGCCTGAGAGGGCGACCGATTTCTTGGGCTTCGGGCCCGCGGAAGGCTCGCTCATTTGGCTTTCTCCCTGGCAAACAACTGATCGAGCTTGCGTTCGTAGGCGTGGTAGTCGAGATGGTCGTAAAGTTCATCGCGCGTCTGCATCAGGTCCACAACGCTCTTCTGGGTTCCTTCCTTGCGGATCGCATCGTAGATCTTGAGCGCCGCTGCATTCATCGCGCGGAATGCCGAAAGGGGGTAGAGCGCGATTGCGACCTTGGCCGAGCGCAGCTCGTCGAGTGAGAAAAGCGGCGTCGCGCCGAACTCGGTGATGTTGGCGAGGACCGGAATCTTCACCGCGTCGGCGAATTTCTTGTACATGGAAATCTCGGTCATCGCTTCGGGGAAAACGGCGTCGGCGCCCGCCTCGACGCAGGCGAGGGCGCGCTCGATGGCGCGATCGAGGCCTTCCACGGCGAGCGCGTCGGTGCGCGCCATGACGACAAATTCGGCATCGGTCTTTGCATCCACCGCGGCCTTGATCCTATCGACCATTTCCTCCTTGGTTACGAGTTCCTTGCCCGGCCGATGGCCGCAGCGCTTCGCGCCGACCTGGTCCTCGATGTGCATCGCCGCGGCGCCGGATTTGATCAGCGATTTCACGGTTCGCGCGATGTTGAAGGCGCTCGCGCCGAAACCGGTATCCACGTCGACCAGGAGCGGCAGGGCGCAGACGTCGGTGATGCGGCGGATATCGGTGAGGACGTCATCGAGGTTGCTGATGCCCAGATCCGGAAGCCCGAGCGAACCCGCGGCGACGCCGCCGCCGGATAGATAAATCGATTTATAGCCGACGCGCTCGGCCAGCCGGGCGTGGTAGGCGTTGATCGTGCCCACGCATTGCAGCGGCTTCTCGGCCTTCATGGCCGCGCGGAACTTTGCGCCGGGTGTCATCGCGGCCACGGTCGGCTCCAAGAATCCTGAACCACAGAGATCACATTGCGATTCTATTGAGTTTTGGCCGCTCTGTGTTCGCTCGGGATTCTCACAACGGGAAAAATGCCCGGACGGCTTCTTCTGGAACCGGCACGCCGGTTACGCGCGCTTTTTGCAGGACTTCCCAATAGTAGCGATAGGTAGCGCGGTCGTGCAGCTCGCCTGCATGCTGGATCGGGCCCCAGCCGGCGGCTTGCGCGGCGAGCAGGATGGCGGCGCCTTGCTGCACCTCGGAGTGATCGGGCTTCATCGCATCGACGATAGGGCGGATCTGCGCCGGATGGATCGACCACATGCGCAGGAATCCGAACTCGCGCCTGGCGCGCCGCGCGTCCTCGAAAACAATCTCGGCGTTCTTCAGATCCTGGGTGATGTTGTGCGCCGGGATGATGCCGTTGGCGAGCGCCGCAGCGACGATCTCGGTCTTGGCCCGGGCGATCAGCTTGTGTTCGAACTGACCCGGCGAGCGCATCGCCGAGGCGGGGACCGCGCCATGGTGGCCCGACACGAAATCCATCAGGCCGAAATCGAGCGTCTGCATCCAGGGCAGGGCGGCGATCTCGAAGGCTTCCTTTAACGCACCGTGGGTCTCGATCAACACATGGATAGGGATCTGCCGGCCGATTCGATGATGCGCCGCGACTTGCTGGATGGTGATGATCATCTGCGCGACCTGCGCGGCTGAGGTCGATTTGGGGAGGGTGATATGCGCGAGCGTCGCGCCGGCGCCGGAGACGAGGATCTCGAGGTCTCTTTTCCAGTGCGGGTGCGTGAAGTCGTGGATGCGCACCCCGGCCTGCCTGCATTTGTTCGCCGGACCGTTGAGCACGCGCACGATCATCTCGGCGTGCCCGGCTTCCTGGCCCGGCCGAGCGCCGTCCTCGCAGTCGCAAGTAATGTCGAAGATCGGTCCGAGCTCGTCCTGGAGTGCGAGCGACTTGAGAATGAGTTTTTCGCTGCCGGCGATATGCTCGCAGGCGGGAATGACGGGGAAGGGCTTTTCTCCCTTGAAGAGCGCTTCGCCGGGGTGGACCGGCTTGGTCATGTCGGCCCTTACCCCAGCAACTGCCCGATGCCGTCGCGCTCCTCGTGCAGTTCGGCCAGCGTGGCGTTCATGCGCGCCCGGCTGAAATCGCTGATTTCGATCCCCTTGACGATTTCGTACTTGCCGCCTGTGCAGGTCACCGGATGGCCGTAGACCACGCCTTCCGGAATCCCGTAGCTGCCATCGGAGGGAATGCCCATGCTGACCCAGTCGCCTGAGGGCGTGCCGTCGACCCAGTTGCGTATATGGTCCATGGCGGCATTCCCCGCGCTCGCTGCCGAAGACAGCCCTCGCGCCTCGATGATCGCCGCACCGCGCTTTTGCACCTTCGGGATGAATTCCTTTTCCAGCCAGTTCGTGTCGTCGATCATCGGCCATATTTTCTCGCCGCCGATTTCAGCTTGGAACACGTCGGGGTACTGCGTCGCCGAGTGATTGCCCCAGATCGTCACCTTGCGCACCAGAGCGAGCGGTTTTCCGATTTTCTGCGCGATCTGGCTGACCGCGCGGTTGTGGTCGAGCCGCATCATGGCCGTAAACTGCGCCGGCTTCAGGCTCGGCGCGTTTTTCATGGCTATGAGGCAGTTGGTATTGGCCGGATTTCCTACGACGAGCACCCTGACCTTGCGGTTCGCCACCGCGTCGAGCGCCTTGCCCTGCGGCGCGAAGATCCTGCCGTTCGCCTCGAGCAGGTCCTTGCGTTCCATGCCCGGGCCGCGCGGCCGCGCTCCGACAAGCAGCGCGATCTCGGCATCCTTGAACGCCACCATCGGATCGGAACTCGGAACCATGCCGTGCAGCAGCGGAAAGGCGCAGTCATCCAGCTCCATCATCACGCCCTTGAGCGCGTTCTGCGCCTTTTCGTCCGGGATTTCGAGCATCTGCAGGATCACCGGCTGGTCCTTTCCCAGCATTTCGCCGTTCGCGATACGGAAAAGCAGGCTGTAGCCGATCTGGCCGGCGGCGCCGGTGACGGCAACGCGGATGGGTTTATTGGACATGGAAGAACTCCCCGAAGAAGCGCTGAATATATCCGGCTTGGTGATTTTGCGCAGCACAAACGGAAAACGAAGCCTGCTATAATCTTGACTCCCGTCAAGATTTAAACTCAGCCTGCGAGTTCCCGAAGGACTGCTTTACATGCCTGATCTGGCGGAGAAAAAGAAGCGTCCCCTCTGGTATAACCTCAGTCCTCTCAATCTTCCGGTCCCGGGTCTGGTCTCGATTTTCCACCGCGTCAGCGGCGTGCTGCTTTTCCTCGGACTCGTCTGGTTTCTTTTTCTCCTCGACATGAGTCTTGCCTCAGAGGCGGGATTCGCGCATTTCCGGGCCTACGTCGCGCACCCGGTGGTGAAGGTTTCGATGCTCGTGTTCCTGTGGGCTTATCTGCACCACTTTTGCGCCGGCATCCGGTATCTGTTCTTGGACATTGACAAAGGCGTCGATCTGCCCGCCGCGCGCGCATCCAGCTATGCGGTGCTCGCGGTGAGCGTGATACTGACGGTGCTTCTGGGGGCGAAGCTGTGGTGAATCGCACCATCGTTGGCGCGCATTACGGGTTGCAGGGCTGGCTCGCGCAGCGCATCACGGCGGTAGTGATGGCGCTCGCCACGCTCGTCATAGTGTGCGGCATTTGGAGTGCGTTGCCCCTGACTTACGCGATCTGGAAAAGTCTATTCGCGAAATGGTGGATGTGGCTGTCGCTCAGTTTGTTTTTGCTGAGCGTAATGCTGCACGCCTGGGTGGGCGTACGCGATATTCTGATGGACTACATCAAGCCGACCGCAATCCGGCTCACCCTCGAAGTTCTGTTCCTTCTGGCGCTCGTCTACTACACGGTATGGGCGATGCAGATTCTCTGGAGAATCTGAGTTGGGGCTGGCAACGCGAAGCTTTGATGTCGTCGTCGTGGGAGCAGGCGGTGCCGGGCTGCGCGCCGCTCTGCAACTCTCCGAGTCCGGCCTGAAGGTGGCGGTGTTGTCGAAAGTCTTTCCGACTCGCTCGCACACGGTCGCGGCGCAAGGCGGAATCGGCGCGGCGCTCGGCAACATGGGCGAGGACTCCTGGCTGTGGCACATGTACGACACCGTGAAAGGCTCGGACTGGCTCGGCGATCAGGACAGCATCGAGTTCTTGTGCCGCGAAGCCCCCAAGGCTGTATACGAGCTTGAGCATTTCGGCATGCCTTTCGACCGCAACGAGAACGGCACCGTGTACCAGCGCCCGTTCGGCGGCCATTCGCAGAATTTCGGCGAGCGCCCGGTGCAGCGCTCCTGCTGCGCCGCCGATCGCACCGGGCACGCGATGCTCCACACGCTGTACCAGAGGAACGTGCGGGCGCACACGCTCTTTTTCGTCGAGTGGATGGCGCTCGACCTCGTCCGCGACGCAAGCGGCCAAGTGCTGGGCGTCACGGCGCTTGAAATGGAAACCGGCGAAGTGATGGTCCTGCACGCGCGCGCCACGCTTTTCGCCACGGGGGGCGCAGGGCGGATCTTCGCTTCCAGCACTAACGCGTTTATCTGCACCGGCGACGGCTTGGGCATGGCGGCGCGCGCGGGCATCCCGCTGGAGGACATGGAATTCTGGCAGTTCCATCCGACCGGCGTGGCCGGCGCCGGGGTGCTGATCACCGAAGGCGTGCGGGGCGAAGGGGGATACTTGCTCAACAAGGGCGGCGAGCGCTTCATGGAGCGCTACGCGCCGAACCTGAAGGACCTCGCTTCGCGCGACGTCGTATCGCGTGCGATGGCCACCGAAATCAAGGAAGGACGCGGCGCCGGTCCCCAGGGCGACTATCTGCTGCTCAAGCTCGACCATCTCGGGCCCGAGGTGATCGACAAGCGCTTGCCGGGGATCCGCGAGATTTCCATAAAGTTCGCCAACACCGATCCGGTGAAGGAGCCGATTCCGGTCGTGCCGACGGTGCACTATCAAATGGGCGGGATTCCGACGAACTATCTGGGCGAAGTCGTTGTGCCCGAGGCCTCATCCGGGCGAGTCAGTCCCGAGGCGGCAGTGCCGGGTTTCTACGCAGCCGGAGAATGCGCCTGCGCTTCGGTCCACGGCGCCAACCGGCTCGGCACCAATTCGCTCACCGACTTGCTGGTTTTTGGCAAATCAGCCGCCGATTCGGTCATCAAGTTTCTCGCGGAGAATCCGGGCCGCAAGGATCTGCCCAAGGACGCCGCTGAACGGACTCAAGCGCGCCTTGTGCGGCTCGACATCCAGAAGAACGGCGAGTCCGTTGCCGAGGTGGGGACGGAGATGCGCCGCGCCATGCAGGCGCATTGCGGAGTGTTCCGTTTTCCGGACATGCTCGCCGCAGGCGTGAAGAAGATCCGCGAGCTCGCCGATCGTGCGACCCGCACCGAGATTCGCGACAAGAGCAGGGTATTCAACACGGCGCGCATCGAAGCTCTCGAGCTCGATAACCTGATCGAGGCGGCGCGCGCCTCGATGGTCTCGGCGGAGGCTCGCAAGGAATCCCGCGGCGCGCATGACCGCGCCGACTACCCCAGTCGCGACGACGCGAGCTGGCTGAAACATTCGCTGTGGTACAAGGACGGCGACCGGCTCGACTATAAGCCCGTGCACATGAAGCCGCTCACCGCGCGCTCGATCGAACCGAAGGTGAGAACATATTGAGCGCCTCAATCCAGATAGGCAAGGTGAAATAGAATGCGCTTCAGGATATTCCGGTACGACCCGGACAAGGACGACAAGCCTTACATGCGGGACTACGATGTCGGGCTGGATCCGCACGATCGCATGCTGCTCGATGCGCTCCTGCGTATCAAAGAGCAGGACGACAGCTTGAGCTTGCGGCGCTCCTGTCGCGAAGGCGTGTGCGGCTCGGACGCGATGAACATCAACGGCAAGAACGGGCTTGCCTGCATCACCAAGTTGAGCGAGCTGAAGGAGCCCGTGGAGCTGCGGCCGCTCCCCGGGCTGCCGGTGATCCGAGACTTGATCGTCGATATGAGCCAGTTTTTCAAGCAGTACCATTCGATCAAGCCCTATCTGATCAACGACGATCCCCCGCCGGAGAAGGAGCGGCTGCAATCTCCCGAGGAGAGGGAGCAGCTCGACGGGTTGTACGAGTGCATCCTGTGCGCCTGCTGCTCGACTGCCTGCCCGTCGTTCTGGTGGAACCCGGACAAATTTGTCGGCCCGGCGGGGCTGCTGCAGGCCTACCGTTTCATCGCCGACAGCCGCGACCAGGCGACCGCCGAACGGCTCGACAATCTCGAGGATCCTTACAGGCTATTCCGCTGTCACAGCATCATGAACTGCGTCGATGTCTGCCCGAAAAACCTCAATCCGACCCGGGCGATAGGCAAGATCAAGGAACTGATGGTGAAACGATCGGTGTAGAGAGAACATGACCTCCACCGAAATAAACCGTTTGCGCTGGAGCTGTCGCCGCGGTTTGCTCGAGAACGATCTGGTGCTCGAGCGCTTTCTCGGCGTGCACGCAGCGACGCTGGAGGGCGAGCGGCTCGCCGCCTTCAAGGTCTTGCTCGACTACAGTGACGATGAGCTTTGGGGCCTGGTGAGCGGGCGCGCCGAATGCGGCGACCCGGCGCTCGGTGAAGTGGTTCAGATGCTACGGCGTTGTTGAGGCTGTATTTCAAAGATTCGGAGAACCCGATGAATACGACGAAAAAGGCCACGCTTTCCTACGGCGACGGTATGTCGATCGAATTCCCGGTCCTCTCGGGCAGCATCGGACCCGAGGTGGTCGACATCCGCACGCTCTACGCGAAGACGGGGATGTTCACCTACGACCCTGGGTTCCTGTCCACGGCGAGTTGCAGTTCCAGGATTACTTATATCGACGGCGACCAGGGCGTGCTGCTCTACCGCGGCTACCCGATCGAGCAGCTTGCCACGCAGTGCGATTTCCTGGAGGTGTGCTACCTGCTCTTGAACGGCGAGCTGCCCGACAAGAAGCAGAAGGGGGAGTTCGTCAATATAGTCACGCATCACACCATGGTGCACGAGCAGCTTGCGCGGCTCTATACCGGGTTCCGCCGCGACTCGCACCCGATGGCGGTGATGGTCGGGGTGGTGGGCGCGCTCTCGGCGTTCTATCACGACTCACTCGATATCAACAATCCCGCGCATCGCGAGATTTCGGCGTTCCGTCTGATCGCGAAGCTGCCGACGATCGTAGCGATGGCCTACAAGTACTCGGTCGGCCAGCCCTTCATCTACCCGAAGAACGACCTCTCCTACACCGAGAACTTCATGCGCATGATGTTCGCGGTGCCTACCGAGGAGTACAAGGTGAGCCCGGTGCTGGTGCGCGCCCTCGACCGGATCTTCATCCTGCACGCCGACCACGAGCAGAACGCCTCCACTTCGACTGTCCGGCTCGCCGGGTCATCGGGCGCCAACCCGTTTGCCTGCATCGCCGCGGGCATCGCCTGCCTGTGGGGACCCGCGCACGGCGGGGCCAACGAGGCTTGTCTCCAGATGCTGGAGGAGATCGGCGACGCGTCCAAGGTCGGCGAATTCATCAAGAAGGCGAAGGACAAGAACTCGGGCGTGCGCCTGATGGGTTTCGGACACCGCGTGTACAAGAACTACGATCCCCGGGCGAAGCTCATGCGCGAGACCTGCCACGAGGTACTCGAAGAACTCGGCCTGCACGACGACCGCCTGTTCAAGCTCGCCGTCGCGCTGGAAAAAATCGCGCTCGAGGACGATTATTTCGTCCAGCGCAAGCTTTATCCGAACGTCGATTTCTACTCGGGCATCGTGCAGCGCGCGCTCGGGATCCCGGTGTCGATGTTCACCTGCATCTTCTCGCTGGCGCGTACCGTGGGCTGGATCGCTCAGTGGCAGGAAATGATCGCCGACCCCGAATACAAGATCGGCCGCCCGCGGCAGCTCTATAACGGCGCCGCGCGGCGGGAGTTCGTGCCGGTTGAAAAGAGGTGAAGAGAACCTAGGCTCCCTCTCCCCGGGCGGGGAGAGGGCCGGGGTGAGGGGATCTCATGATGAAGCAGTTTCTCTCGAATTCGCATCTTTTCGGCGCCAACGCGCCCTTCATCGAGGAGCTCTACGAGACCTACCTCGACGATCCCCGCTCGGTCCCCGGGCAGTGGCGCGATTACTTCGACAAGATGCAGCTGCTGCCATCCCGGGACGGAAGCGCCGGCCGCGATGTGGCGCATGCGCCGGTCATCGAAGCGTTCGCGCGGCGCGCCCGCACCGGAGCTGCGCGCCCGGCGCCCACTGCGGCGGGCCTGGACCGCAAGCAGGTCTCGGTGATCCAGCTCGTTGCGGAATACCGGGTCCGCGGCGTGTTCCTCGCGGACATCGACCCGCTCAAGCGGCAGGAGAGGCCCCGTATCGCCGAGCTGGACCCCGCCTACTACGACTTGACCGAGTCAGACATGGACACCATGTTCAATACCGGGTCGTTCATCGGTCCCGAGCAGGCCAGCCTGCGCGAGATCATCAAGGCGCTTCAGGAGACCTACTGCGGCGCGCTCGGCGTCGAATACATGTACATCACCAGCCGCGCGGAAAAGCGCTGGATCCAGGAGCGCCTCGAGCCGATCCGGTCCAAGCCGAACTATTCGGCCGACACCCAGCGCCACTTTCTCGAGCGCCTCACCGCGGCCGAAGGCCTGGAGCGATTTCTTCACACCCGCTACGTCGGGCAGAAGCGCTTTTCACTCGAAGGCAGCGAGACGCTGATTCCGGTCCTCGATAACCTGCTGCAGCGCGCGGGTGCGGCCGGCGTGCAGGAGCTGGTGATCGGGATGGCGCATCGCGGGCGGCTCAACGTGCTGGTCAATACACTGGGCAAGATGCCCAAGGACTTGTTTTCCGAATTCGAAGGTAAGCACGACGACGCGCTGCTCGCCGGTGACGTCAAGTATCACCAGGGATTCTCATCCGATATCAACACGTCGGGCGGGCCGATGCACCTGACCCTGGCTTTCAATCCCTCGCACCTGGAGATCGTGAATCCGGTGGTCGAAGGCTCGGTGCGGGCGCGCCAGCACCGCCGCAAGGACCGCGGCGGCGACCAGGTGCTGCCGGTGCTGATCCACGGCGACGCGGCGGTGGCCGGGCAGGGTGTGGTTATGGAGACGCTCAACCTCTCGAACACGCGCGGCTACGGCACCGGGGGGACGGTGCACATCGTCGTGAACAACCAGATCGGCTTCACCACGTCCGACCCGCGCGACAGCCGCTCGACGCTGTACTGCACCGACGTCATGAAGATGGTCGAGGCGCCGATCTTTCACGTCAACGGCGACGATCCGGAAGCCGCGGTCATGGCGATCGAGATCGCGCTGGACTACCGCGCCAAGTTCAAGAAGGACGTGGTGGTGGACATCGTGTGCTTTCGCAAGCTCGGCCATAACGAGCAGGACGAGCCGATGGTCACGCAGCCCCTGATGTACAAGATCGTCAACCAGCACCCCGGAACGCGCAAGCTCTACGCCGAGAAACTGCTTGCACAGGGCGTGATCGGCGCCGAAGACGCCGAAAAGATGGTCGCCGCCTGCCGTCAGGCGCTCGATGCGGGCACGCACACCAACAAGACGATCCTGTCGAATTTCAAGCCGCCGTTCGCGGTGGACTGGTCGAAGTACAGGAACACCAAGTGGAACGAGAACGACGACACCACGCTGCCGCTTGCCGACCTGCAGGCACTCGCGGAAACACTCACCACGATCCCACCCAACTTCAAATTGCATCCGCGCGTCGAGAAGATCATCGCGGACCGCCGGCTGATGGGGCAGGGCAAGATGCCGGTCGATTGGGGCATGGCGGAGAACCTCGCCTATGCATCCTTGCTCAAGGACGGGTTTGCGGTGCGCATTTCCGGGCAGGACAGCGGACGGGGAACGTTCTTTCACCGCCACGCAGTACTGCACGACCAGAACCGCGAGAAATGGGATTCCGGCAGCTACACCCCGCTCAATCACATCGCTCCGAACCAGGGTGATTTCGTCGTCATCGACTCTGTGCTCTCCGAGGAAGCGGTGCTTGGCTTCGAGTACGGCTATTCGACCTCGGAGCCGAACGAGCTGGTGGTGTGGGAAGCCCAGTTCGGCGATTTTGCGAACGGCGCGCAGGTCGTGATCGACCAGTTTATCGCCTCGGGCGAGGTGAAATGGGGCCGTGTTTGCGGCCTGGTTATGATGCTGCCGCACGGCTACGAAGGTATGGGCCCTGAGCACTCTTCCGGGCGCATCGAGCGCTATCTGCAGCTTTGCGCGGACCACAACATCCAGGTGTGCGTGCCCGCCACGCCGGTGCAGATGTTCTTCCTGCTGCGGCGGCAGATGATCAGGCCCTACCGCAAACCGCTCGTCATTTTCACACCCAAGAGCCTGCTGCGCCATAAGGAATCGGCGTCGCCGCTCGCGGAATTCGCCGAGAGCAAGTTCAAGCCGGTCAATGCCGATTGGGACCCGAGCATCAAGCCGCAGGAGGTGAAGCGCGTGATCGTCTGCAGCGGCAAGGTCTTCTTCGACCTGATGGCGGCGCGCAAGGAGCGGGGCGTCAAGGATGCGGCCATCGTTCGCATCGCCCAGTTGTATCCTTTCCCGCACCAAGCGTTCCAGGAGCAGATCGATCTCTATCGTAATGCAGGGGAGGTCGTGTGGTGCCAGGAGGAACCGGGCAACCAGGGCGCCTGGCACCACATTCAGCACTATCTGCTGCGCCATATGCGCGAGGACCAGATCATCGCCTACGCGATGCGGGCGTCCTCGGCTTCACCCGCGGTGGGCTACTCGTCGCTGCACAACGAACAGCAGAAGGAACTGGTTGATGCGGCGTTCAGGCCGGTGATCGACAATCTGGTTCGCCCGATGCAGGGTACCGGCAGGGCGCCGCGCAATTAGCGAAATCCACGAGCGACAGGAAGAAAAGGCATGCTTATCGAAGTCAAAGTGCCGCAGCTCTCGGAATCGGTTGCCGAGGCGACGCTGCTCGCGTGGCACAAGAAGGTCGGCGAGGCCGTCAAGCGCGACGAGAACCTCATCGACATCGAGACCGACAAGGTGGTGCTCGAGCTTCCTGCTCCGGCGGACGGCGTGCTTGCGAAGATCATCAAGACCGATGGCGGCACGGTTAAAGCGGGCGAAGTCATCGCCACCATCGATACCGAAGCTGCGGCTTCTGTCGTCCCCGCGAAAGCGGGGACCCAGGCACCCGCTCAGGTACCCGCGGTCGCGGCGAAAACCGCTGGTCCCGTGCCAGCGATGCCTTCGGCAAGAAAGATCGCCGAAGAAAAAGGCATCGACACCGGAACGATTACTGGAAGCGGTCGCGGCGGCCGCGTGACCAAGGCGGATGTCCTCGCGCCGGCGCCGAGAACATCCATTCCCGCGGAACCTGTTCCGGCATCTGTGGACGTCGCCCTGGTTCTCGCCGGCCGGTCCGAGCAGCGCGTTCCCATGTCGCGGCTGCGGTTGCGCATCGCCGAGCGCCTGGTTCAGTCGCAATCGACCGCGGCGATCCTCACCACCTTCAACGAAGTCAACATGCAGCCGGTGATGGACCTGCGCAAGAAATACCAGGAGCGCTTCGAGAAGGAGCACGGCGTGCGCCTGGGCTTCATGTCGTTCTTCGTCAAGGCGGCGGTGCATGCGTTGAAGAAATACCCGATCGTCAACGCCTCGGTCGACGGCAACGACATCGTCTACCACGGCTATTTCGATGTCGGGATCGCCGTGAGCAGCCCGCGAGGACTGGTCGTGCCGATCCTGCGCGACGCCGACCAGATGACGTTTGCCGACATCGAAAAGAAAATCGCCGATTTCGGCAAGCGCGCGCAGGACGGCAAGCTCGCGATCGAAGATCTGACCGGCGGCACGTTCTCGATCTCGAACGGCGGCGTGTTCGGTTCGATGCTCTCCACGCCCATCATCAACCCGCCGCAATCAGCGATCCTGGGCGTGCACGCCACGCGCGAGCGGCCGGTGGCCGAGAACGGCCAGGTCGTGATCCGGCCAATCAACTACCTCGCACTCTCCTACGATCACCGCATCATCGACGGCCGCGAGGCGGTGCTGTCGCTGGTGGCGATCAAGGAAGCTCTGGAAGATCCGGCTCGACTCCTGCTAGATCTCTAAGACCTGAACCACGAATTTCCGGAAAGAGGTTCAAGTGAGAATTCCAGTTCAGCTTTTTTTGGCATTGAATACATGCTTGCAGAGCACTGGATTTGCTGCAGAGATTCTGTGCGTAGACGAGCTAGTGCCAAGAGAGTTTGTAGCGAGAGCTTTGGTTACAGAGGAGTCAAAAAAAACGATTGCACGCGAATATCAGAAATTGTTAGGGGTGTCGCTGCCCGATCAGGCCGTTTGTACGACCGTGGCGATAGTAGGAGTAATTAAAACAGGTGACTTTGATGCGTTGACCAAGGTCTATCGCGCATCAAAAGGCTGGTTGGGCAATGTATCGCTCGTTTCGCATGGCGGAAACCTGAATGAGGGAATGCGTATTGGGCAGCTAATAAGAAAGGGTTTGTTATCCACCAGTGCACCCGCGAAGCTTTCGAAGGCTGGCGAGGTTTTCATGGTGGGTGGGTTGAGCATGAGGCCCAATCCATGTGCAAATCGGGACTGCGTCTGTGCATCTACTTGTTTCGTAATTTGGGTGGCAGGGTCTCATAGAAGTGGAAATTACCTAGGAATTCATCGACCGACATTTGAGACAGAGTACTTCGGAGATATGCCACCGCGAGAAGCTGAGAGAGTTTACGAACGAGCGATCCAGGATCTGGGGCAGTATCTTAAGGACATGAATGTTCCCCAAGTATATTACGAGCAATTGATGAAGACGCCATCTTGGGAAGTGCTGATTCCATGGGAATCCATTAAGAACGACCTTGAATCGCCTCTCCACGGCCTATCGGCGGCACATAACTCGCCTGCCATTGATGAATGGCTAGCGGCAAGATGTGGTTCAATACAGGCCGAAGAACTCATCGCTCTTCAAAGATATGATTTCGAGACGTTATTCAAGTACGGGCTCATGTTTGGGAGTCCGAGCCGATGGAGTCAAGTGCCAGACCCTGCATATCGAAGTCTGGCCAAGAAGATTCATGAAATCACTTCGTGTAGAGTTAGAAGTGGCTCCGTTTGTTTGAACAACTTTCCCCGATTTATAAGTGGACTCCGGGCGGATTGGCAAAGGTGCAGAGTTGTCCACGGCGGCGTGCGTCGCTTGCGACGAACGCAAAGCCGCAGTGGGCAACTCGGGGCGCACCGAGGATTTCATCTTAAGCGGCCAGCCTCAATTGCGGCAAGGTGGCCAGGTACATTTCCTGCGGCGTAAGCCGCTCCAGACTGGAGTGCGGACGATGCGTGTTGTACCAGTCCAGGTAGTCGGCGATATCCTCTCTGGCCGCGCTCACACTATCGTAGGCTTTCAGGTACACCCGTTCGTACTTCACGCTTCGCCAGATGCGCTCGACGAACACGTTGTCACGCCAGGCGCCGCGCCCGTCCATGGACAGCTTGCAGCCCTTGGCCAGCACGATGCGGGTGAACTCCTCGGCTGTGAACTGGCTGCCCTGGTCCGTATTGACGATCTCCGGCACCCCGTACCGGGCAAAGGCTTGCTCGATCACCTCCTTGGCGTGAACGGCTTCCAGCGTAATCGCCACCTTGTGCGCCAACACGCGGCGCGAGGTCACGTCCACGACGGCGGTGAGGTAGACGAAACCGCGCGCCATGGGGATGTAGGTCGTGTCCAGCGCCCAGACCTGATTGGAGCGCGTGATCGCGAGCTTGCGCAGCAGGTACGGGTAGATCTTGTGGCCGGGCGCGGCTTGGCTGGTGCCCGGCTGCGGCGCCAGAGCCGCGATGCCCATGCGAAGCATGAGCGTCCTGATGTGACGCCGCCCGGCATGGATGCCTTGCCGGGCCAGTTGGTCGCGCAGCATGCGCGCTCCCATGAACGGATGTTTCAGGTGCAGCTCGTCG
>CAYSFD010000017.1:0-3031 GCA_964430565.1 uncultured Enterobacteriaceae bacterium | reverse complement strand
CATGATGAAAGAGGAGAATTTCACCATCTTCGGGCCCAGCTGCGCGTACCTCAATCTTCCGCCCATCCTCCAAGTCGACAAGAGTCGGCGTTTCCATGACACGTTCCTCCTCGCGATACGTGCTACGTTTCCAGACGGACCATGTGCGGGGACCTGGGCGACAATCATAGTCGTCTCCACGTCGCTATTGTCCAGCCCCAAGAGATACCGTAACCAGCCCCAGCAGAAGAGTCGAAGAAACTCGATAGAGCGAGCGAAGGCGAGGGCTGCTTCGGGTCAAGGGCGGGACTAGGATTCTAACACGCTTCATATCATATTGATTTACATGTCAACGCCGGAGTGAATCTGCAGCGGCGTTCCGGAGTAAAAGTGCAGCAGTGATGTGAGCAACAAGGCCCCCGATATCGGGGGCCTTGTTGCTTGTCGCGTTTCATTCCTGGGGGACAGCGTCCGGCGGCGGTTCTGACTTCGCACGGCGTGACCGGCGCTTGGAGTGAGCGAGCCTGAAGCTGTCGCCGTTCATCTCGAGGATGTGGACGTGATGCGTGAGCCGGTCGAGGAGTGCGCCGGTCAGTCGCTCGGAGCCGAACACGGACGTCCACTCGTCGAACGGCAGATTGCTCGTGACCAACGTGCTGCCGCGCTCGTAGCGCTGGCTGAAGACCTCGAACAGCAGCTCGGCTCCGGTCGCCGACAGTGGCACATAGCCCAACTCGTCAATGATCAGCAGTTTGTAGCCTGCAAGCTGACGCTGGAGGCGCAGCAACCGCTTCTCGTCACGGGCTTCGAGCAGCTCGTGGACGAGAGCCGAGGCCGTGATGAAGCCAACCGAAAGACCCTTTTGGCAGGCCGCCAGACCAAGCCCGAGCGCAATGTGGCTCTTGCCCGTGCCGCTGTTGCCGACGGCGATGATGTTCTCGCGCCGCTCGACGTACTCCGAGCGTGCCAGCTCCAGCACCAGCATCTTGTTCAGCGACGGCAGCGCCAGGAAGTCGAAGCTGTCGAGGCTCTTCACCGTCGGGAACTTGGCTGCTTTGATCCGGCGCTCGACCATGCGCCGCTCGCGATCGATCATCTCCATCTCGGCCAGCCGCATCAGGTAACGCGGATGATCGACACCTTCGCTGGCGCACTGGCGAGCGACCTTGTCGTACTCGCGCAAGAAGGTCGGCAGCTTCAGCGCTTTCAGATGGTGTGCGAGAAGGATCTGGGGGGTGTCGGTCATGCCGCCACTCCGGCCAACAGATCCATGTACGACCGCGCCAACGTCGCGGCCACAGTTGCCTTGGGCAGATAGGGATAGATCGTCATGTCGAGGCGTGGCGGACGCCGCTCGATGCGACACAGCACCAGATGCTTCACAGCATCGAAGCCGACCGCGCCGCGTGCAATCGCATCACGAACACCGGCGGCCACGTCGTCGATCTTGAACACCTCCATCAGTCGCAACACCTGCACGAACTCGCGCTTGCCCTTCTTGCCCATGCGGGCTTCCAGAAGACGCCGCAACGTCACGAACTCCTCGGGCAGCTTCCAGCCGGCCAGTGGCGCCGCCTGGTCGAGTGCGTTGGTCTTTTGCTCCAGCAGCGCCAGGTAGTGCAGCGGATTGAACACGAAGTCCTCGCGCTCGTAGGAACGTGGGTGACGTGCGATGATCTCCGCCCCGCAGGTGATGACGACCTCATGCACGTAGCCCCGGACCAGCACCTTCTGGTGCCCGTAGGCCGTCGGCACCGAGTAGTCGTTCAACCGATAGCGCGCCAGTGCCAGCGAGGAGACCCGCGTGGTCACCTTCTCGCAGGCGTCGTAAGGTGCAGGCAGTGGCGTCTGGAAAGCGGCAAGATCACGCTCCAGCCGCTCGCCGATCGTGCCATCATGACCGCGTAGCCGGTCGTCCAGACGCTTCCGGCAACTCTCCAGAAGATGCGCGTTCAACGCTTCGAAGCTCTCGAGCACCGGGACCGGCACGAGGAAGTTCCGCCGCGCATAACCGACGAGGCCCTCGACCTTCCCCTTGTCGTTACCCTTGCCGGGGCGACCGAACCGATCCGTGAACAGGTAATGCGATTGCAGCTCGCTGAACACCCGCGTCCGCCGCCGCCTGCCGTCACCGAGGATGCGCACCACCGCGATCCTGGTGTTGTCATACAAAATCGACTTCGGCACGCCGTCGAAGAATGTGAACGCCTTCACGTGCCCGTCGCAAAACGCCTCCGTCGTCTCGGCCGGGTAGCCTGCCACGAAGATCGCGTCGGAGTGCGGCAGATCCATCGCAAAAAAGTGGATCTTGCACTCGACACCGTCGATCACGCCAATGGCTTCACCGAAGTCCGCCTGGGCATGCCCCGGCGGATGCGACAGCGGCACGAACATCTCCTGCGTTCGCTGGCGCCAGCCCGCAACGTAGTCCTTCACAATGGTTATCTTGCCGGTAAAGCCGTGCTCGTCACGTAGTCGCTCGAATACCCGCCTGCTCGTGTGCCGCTGCTTTTTCGGGCGATCCCTGTCAGCCGACAGAATTGCTTCAATAATGCCAGTGAACCCGTCGAGCTTCGGCCGGAATGGCGGCTTCCTGCGCACGTATCCAGGCGGCACAGAGAACTTCAGCATCTTGGAGACCGTTCGGGCATTGATGCCGAACCGATCCGCCGCAGCACGCTCGCTGATCCCCTCGATCATAACGGCGTGCCGAACCCGCGCGTATAGCTCCACTGTCTTCATCCCCCGCCCCCTGCCGAATCAGGCAAAGGACTCTAACTGCCGCAGTTTTGCTCCGGCGCGACCGTACAAATCGGCCGCTTCTGTGAGGGATTATTGCTCCGGCTTTTACACGGATGTTCTCAAGCTCGCGAACGCGAGCGACGGTCTGACCAGTGGGACGGGCTTCGAAGTAGGCGACCGGAAGTGCCAACAGATGCTGAAAGAGCTTTCCGCCCAGCTGCGCGTCGATGCGGCTTGTTGTATGCGAAAACACGTAGGTACGAATTCCGCCCAGAAGTACCTCAAATACTCCGATGCACAAAAGGCCGAC